>CAIRAW010000010.1 GCA_903876735.1 uncultured beta proteobacterium
CACCGCACGACACGATAGCTAAATGTCGGTCACTTCACTGCGACCCTTAGTGGCTTAACGAGGCCACCCGATCTCTCTTTCGAACAAAATAACATTTACGAACATCAACGTTAGCAATGTGTGGTCATCGCCACCGTCGCATCCCAAAAGGCTGGGAATGAATGAGACAGTGGTGAAATGATATGGCGAAAGCCGATTTGGGTGTGAACTATCGTTACACCATTTTGGTTTACATTCATTCAAACAGGCACTTACGGCTTGGGCGCGCCGTCCTTCTCGGCGACGACCTTTCTCTCTGCCTCGGCCTTCGCTTTTGCAGCCTTGCGCTTCTTGGCCTCGGCCTGCTGCTTGATGCGTCTTGCAATCGATTCCAGAAATGCATCGGGCGCAAGCTTCAACGGCGTCAAATCAAGACCTTCGTAATTGAGCTTATTGATAGCAGTTTGCAGGTTTTCAATGGTCAAGGCATCAAGGTGTGTGTAGTCATCGTGCGATGACGTTCTGGTATCAATGTCATGCCCGACCATGGCACGCTTTAAGCCCTCGTTGACGCCCGCGCCGGTCAATTTCGTCACGACCGTATGGCGAAATGAATGAAACACTTTGAGCGGATCAACAATGTTGACTTCGGGCAAATCTAGATAGTCCCCGAACGTTCGACACATATTCTTTTTGTAGCCGTTCTTCCCTTTTTGCAAGTGTGGAAAAAGCTTTTTGTATCCTGCCTTCCGCAAACAGTGCACATAGTCCACCAATCCCAGCGCAAGAAGTTCAGCATGAATTGGCACTTTGCGCACCGCGTTCTCCGTCTTGCCGTCCAAAATATCGATGATCCATATGCCTCTTTCAGAGTAGACCTGATCAAGGTTAAGGCTTGCAATTTCCTCCGCCCTTGCTCCGGTAAACAACCCAATCAATGGCCCCCAATAGAAATCGGGCAGCTTCATATTTTTGACGTAAAGCGCTGGCTGGAAGATTTTTTGCACCTCGACCAGCTTAAAGGGCTCGTAAGACTCCGCCTTGTTGTGAGCCCCCGGAATCAGCAACCCGCGCGCCGGGTTCTGCATTGCTGCGGCGATCTTGTTGTTAATGCAGTAGTCAAAAAATCCGGTCAACGCTACAAGATGGTCGTTGATGGTAGTGGCCGCTTTTTTGTCCGCCAGCATCTTTTGCTTGTATTCCAGAACGTTGGATGGCAAGACCATTGCAACGTCCGCGTTCCCTACAAAGGCTATGAAGGCTTTAAGCACGCCTTTAAGTTTAGGCATGGTGCCGAATTCGCTCAAAGTCGTCGTGCGCTCCGCTAAAAACTTGTCGCGTGCTGTTTCGAGACTGGTGCCACAACGCGATGATGGCAATGCAGCCACGGCCTGCTGGGCTGCGCGGGAGTTGGTTTTGGCATATTCCTCCACAATGGCCCGGGCTTCCTTGGCCTCTTCAAGCGTATCGGCCTCGATTTCAGCACCGCCGCCCTTGAAGATGCGCACTTTCATCTTGTGTGCGGCATCGTCACCCATCCAGCGAAGCATTTCCTGCTCCTTGTCGTGCAGGCTCGGTTCGCCCGTCAATGCCTTGGACTTCGAATTTGCCATGTATGCCTCCATGCGTGCGGACAGCAGCAAAGCGGCCTCGCGGGCGACTCCCACGTCCTTGGTTCGCAAACTGCGCCGAATCTCCGTCTTTTTGACGGTATCGCGCCATGATAACGGCACGATCAGGCGGAAATAGTAGACGCCGCAGCGGTCTTGAATAAGGCGGGGGGTTTTGATGCTCACAGGCAACTCCAAGGTAGGAGCTGGATGAGCGAAGTGGATGATGGCAAAACGCCGACAACACGTAAGTGCTTGTCGGCGTTAGGATTTCAAAAGATGGGGTGGCTGATGGGGCTCGAACCCACGACAACAGGAATCACAATCCTGGACTCTACCAACTGAGCTACAGCCACCGTAGAATAAATTATAACCGTTGCCGCCTACTTCGCAGCGGCCAGCGCGGGATCTATCGCCGCGCCAACCGGGTTGGCAACCATGATTTCGGCCTTGAAGCGCTCTTTGAGCAGGCTGTAATAGGCCTGATTTTCAGCACGCGTCCACCATTGCGCATACTGGGCCCTATCCTGCCTGGCTGCTTCCGGGGTCGGCGTTGGGCGCGGAACGATCTTGTTGACCTTGACCACCGCATAACCCTGGGGCCCCAGATTGACACCAACCAGGGCCGGCAGGCTGGATGCGTCTGCACGCAGCACAGCCGACATGATCGCCGGCGGAATATTTTGTGCCTGATCGCGCGAGACAACAACGGCCGCCGGCATCACCGCCGACGCTGGCGCTGCCTTCCAGGCCGCGAGCTTTTCCATGCCATCCTTGGTCGCCAATTCAGTGGCACGGGCGGCAACAACGCGCTCACGCACCAGCGCGCGCACTTCAGCAAACGGCAGGGTCCGTGCTGCCACGTAGTTGCTCACGCGTCCTGCGGTCAACTGATTGGGAGCGGTTTCAATGGCTTCGGTGTTGTGCTTTTTCTCGATCGCATCCGGTCCAAAAATGGCAGCCAGAAATTTGGGATTGGCCAGCACGCCGCTGACGCCGACTGCGGGCTTGCGCACCATGTTGGCGACCGTCTTGATCTCGAGCTTGAGCTTGTCGGCCACCGGCTTCAGGCTGTCCGATTGCTCATAAACGGCGTTGGTAAAGGCTTCGGCCGTCTCGGCGAACTTGCGCTGGGCTTGCTGGGTTTTGAGGTCAGCCTCGATGCTGGCGCGCAACTCTTCAAAGCTGCGCTGCTTCGGGGCCTTGATATCGACCAGCTTGATGATGTGGTAACCGAAATCAGACTCCACCACATCGCTGATGTCGCCTTTTTTCATGGCAAAGGCTGCGGTTTCAAACGGCTTGACCATGGCGCCACGGGCAAAGAAATCAAGATCGCCGCCCTTGGCTGCCGAGCCGGTGTCCTGCGAATTTTTCTTGGCGACTTCGGCAAAGCTGTCGGGCGCCTTGCGCACCTGCTGCAGCAACTCGTCAGCGCGGGCCTTGGCCTTCTGGCGGTCGGCTGCGGGCGCGTCCTTGGCGGCATTGATCAGAATGTGGCTGGCACGCCGCTCCTCATTGCCGCTGAGCCGCGCCGCGTTTTGATCGTAGTAGGACTTCAGATCGGCTTCACTGATGGTGATGCCTTTCTTGACCGCCTCCAGGTCGAGCATGACATATTCAATGCTGGCTTGCTCATTGGCCTGGAACAGCGTCTGGTTGGCCTTGTAAAAGGTTTCAAGTTCGGCTTCGGTCGGGTTGGCTTTTGACGCAAAGTCCGCACTCAGGAAGTTGGCAATCTGCACCTCACGGCGCTCAAAGAACGCGTTCAGTGCCACATCGGCAGCGCCTGCCGCCGAAAAGCTGGTATTGCTCAAACCCGCTTCGACCTGGCGCACCGAAAGGTCGTGACGCACACGCGCTTCAAATCCTTCAGGCGTCATGCCCTGGCTCGCGGCGAGCTGGCGATAACGCACCATGTCGAGTTTGCCGTCGGGCAAACGCAGGGAGGCAATGGTGGGGTCCTCCTGCAGGTCGCGCGCCAGCCGCGCGTCGCTGGTGGTGAGCTTGAACTTGTCAGCTGCCTGGGCCAGCACCCGTTCGCGAACCAATCTCTCCAGAGTGGCATAACGGGCTTGCGGCGAATCCAGCAGTTTGGCATCGATGTTGGGCACCTGAGCGCGCATGCGGTCGGCTTCCGCCTTGTGCGCGGCGTCCCATTCACCCTGGCTGATGTCCTGACCACCGACACGCGCTGCGGCCTCACCCTTCTCGCGCATGCGGTTGTAACCGTCGATGCCGAACAACACGAAGGATGGAATGATCAACAGGAACATCAGGCCCATCATGATCTTCGTGTGCTTTCGGACAAAATCAAACATGCGCAACTTCTCCATTAAAAAACAAAAAAAGGCGAACTTTTCGTTCGCCTTTGCCGCTAGTGGTGGTGGGTGCTGACGGGCTCGAACCGCCGACCTACGCCTTGTAAGGGCGCCGCTCTACCAACTGAGCTAAGCACCCCACTATGACCGGCTATCAGTTCAATGCATCCTTCAAGGCCTTGCCCGGACGGAACTTTGGAACTTTCGCAGCCTTGATTTTAATCGCAGTGCCGGTGCGCGGGTTTCGACCCACACGCGCTGCACGTTTGCCAACCGCAAAAGTACCAAAACCAACCAGTGAAACCGAGTCGCCTTTCTTCAGCGTTATCTTGATCGCGTCGATAACAGACTCCAGTGCCCGGGTTGCGGCCGCTTTGGAAATATCGGTTTGCACGGCGATGTGCTCGATCAGCTCAGTTTTATTCACAAAGAACCCCTAATTTTGAAACTCGTTTTTGACGGTGCGGAGGCGAATTCTAGTCGGTATTCAGGAGCGAGCGCAGAAAAAAAACAGCCCCTTACCAGCCTGGATCAAAGCGCGCTGACAATGGCACGCCCAACGTCGGCAGTGCCGGCCGTGCCGCCCAGATCCGGTGTACGCGGCGCACCGCTTTTTGGTGCAAGAACTTTTTCTATCGCCGCCAGCACACCGTCATGCGCCTGCCGGTAACCCAGAAAATCGAGCATCATGGCGCCGCACCAGATCTGGCCGATCGGGTTCGCGATGCCCTTGCCTGCGATGTCGGGTGCCGAACCATGGACCGGCTCGAACAACGAAGGAAACTTTCCGCTCGGATTAAGGTTGGCGCTGGGTGCAATGCCGATGGTGCCCGTACAGGCCGGTCCGAGATCGCTCAGGATGTCGCCAAACAGATTGCTGGCCACCACCACGTCGAAGAAATCGGGGCGCTGAACAAAATGCGCCGTCAGGATATCGATGTGGAACTTGTCAACCTTGACTTCCGGGTAGTTCTTCGCCATCTCGACCACGCGCTCGTCCCAATAGGGCATGGTGATGGCGATGCCGTTCGATTTGGTCGCGCTGGAGAGGTGCTTCTTCGGTCGCGACTGCGCCAGCTCAAAGGCGAACTTCAGCACGCGGTCCACACCGACGCGTGACATCACGGTTTCCTGCATGACGATTTCGCGCTCGGTTCCCGGGTACATACGCCCGCCAATGCTGGAGTACTCGCCTTCGGTGTTCTCGCGCACGATGAACATGTCGATCTCGCCGGGCAAGCGGGCACTGCCGTCACGCCGCACCACAGGCGCAATAATGCCAGGCATCAGGCGCGCCGGGCGCAGGTTCACGTACTGGTCGAAGTCACGCCGGAACAGCAGCAGCGAACCCCAGAGCGAAACATGGTCAGGAATCTTTTCGGGCCATCCGACCGCGCCAAAGTAGATGGCGTCATGCGCGCCGATCTGGTCCTTCCAGTTGTCGGGCAGCATCTTGCCGTGCTTCTCAAAATAGTCCCAGCTCGAAAAATCGAAATGATCGAACTGCAGGTCGATGCCGTACTTGCTGGCCGCTGCTTCCATCACCGCGATGCCCTGTGGCATGACCTCTTTGCCGATGCCGTCACCGGCGATGACGGCGATTCTCTTCTTGCTCATGGTTTTTCTCCAAATTCGTTGATAACAACATTATTCCCGCTCGGCTGACACGGCGCGCTGCGGCATGGCAGGCTGGCGCACGACCAGGGCCACACCGACCACCACAATCGCAGTGCCGACCATGGTAAGCCCGCTGATTGGCTCGGCAAACAGCAGCCACGCAATGATCGCGGTGACCGGTGGCACCAGGTACATCAGGCTGGCCACCGATGCCGCAGCACCACGCTGAATCATCATGTAGAGCAAGGAACTACCGCCCAGCGTCAGCGCCAGCACGGACCAGGCCAGCGCGCCCGCCAGCTCACTGTTCCACTGCATCGCCTCAGTCTCCAGCAAAGCCAGCGGCAAGGTCACGAGAAAAGCCGCACTGAGCTGGACCGCGTTGGCGCTGCGCACATCACAGGGCGCAACGAAACGCTTCTGGTAGAGGGTGCCGAGCGTGATGCTGATCAGCGCCCCGATGATGAACGACATGTTGAGCCAGTTGGCCTCGCCGCCCTGCCCGAATTTGCGCGAAACCACCAGCAGCAGGCCAACAAAGCCCAGAACCAGACCGAGCCACTGACGGGCGGAGATTTTGCCGCCAGTGGCCGACAACCACAGTGCTGTCAGCACCGGTTGCAGGCCAACGATCAAGGCCGACAGCCCCGAGCCCATACCGGATTTGACAGCGCTCCAGACGCCACCGAGGTAGCCTGCGTGCATCAGCACACCGGTCAGCGCCAGGTGCACCCATTGCTTTGGGTTGCTCGGCCAGCTGACGCGTTTCAGCACGATCCAGAGCAGGAAACAGGCAATTGACACAAGGTAGCGCAGGGCCAGAAACTTCAGCGGTGGCGCATGCGGCATCGCGTAGCGGGCGACGACGAAACCGGTACTCCAGATCAGCACAAACAGAACCGGCATGGTCCTGAGGAAGCTGCCTTCCCGCTGCAACGTCACTTGGCGCGTGCCCGGATCTCTGGCAAGGCCTTGCGCAGGTAATAGACCATCGACCAGACCGTCATGATGGCGGCCAGCCAGATCAACCAGACGCCCCAGAGGTGGGTGTCAATCACACCAAACAAAGCGCCGTTAAAAAGCAGGAACGGTATCGCCACCATCTGCACCACGGTCTTGAGCTTGCCGATCATGTGCACTGCAACGCTCTTGGACGCGCCAATCTGGGCCATCCATTCGCGCAGCGCGGAAATCGCGATTTCACGGCCGATGATGATGAGCGCGACAAACACGTCGGCCCGCCCCAGATGCACCAGCACCAGCACGCTGGCACAGACCAGAATTTTGTCAGCCACCGGATCCAGGAAGGCGCCAAAGGACGAAACCTGATTGAGTCGGCGCGCCAGATAACCATCAAGCCAGTCGGTGATCGCCGAGAGCACAAAGACACAGGTTGCAATCAGGTTGCGGCTGGCCGGCTCCAGCGGAAGTACGTCAAGATAAACGCCAACGATGAGCGGGATCGCAGCGATGCGGGCCCAGGTCATGATGGTTGGCGTATTGAAGAACATGACCGGCATTGTGGCATGGCTTTGCGCCTTCTGCGGGTCATTTTCAGCCCGCGTTTAGTGCAATGCTCGGTAGATCTCTTCGGCCAGCTCGTGCGAAATGCCCGCCACGGTTGCAATATCGTCAATCCCCGCCAGAGCCACACCGCGCACGCCGCCAAAGCGCTGCAGCAGACTGGCGCGGCGTTTCGGGCCCACCCCCGGGATTTCTTCGAGCTTGCCGCCGTCCACTCTGACCCTGGCCCGTTTTGCGCGCATGCCGGTGATGGCAAAACGATGCGCTTCGTCGCGAATCTGCGCCACCAGCATCAAAGCCGCCGAGTCCTTGCCGAGATAAACCTTGTCGCGGCCATCGGCAAAAACCAGTTCCTCCAGGCCGACCTTGCGGCCCTCGCCTTTCTCGACGCCAACAATCAGCGACAGCGGCAGGCCGAGCTGCTCGAAGACCTCGCGCGCCATCGCCACCTGGCCCTTGCCACCATCGACCAGCACCAGATCTGGCAGACGCCCGGTGCCGGCGGGTGCCACACCGGTCTGCTTGGCTTCGTTCAAGACTTCGGCCAGCTTGCCGTAGCGGCGCAGCAGCACCTGGCGCATGGCGGCGTAATCGTCACCTGGCGTGATGCCTTCTATGCCATAGCGTCGGTACTCGGCGTTTTGCATCTTGTGGTGCTGGAACACCACGCAAGAGCCCTGGGTCGCTTCGCCGGCGGTATGAGAGATGTCGAAACACTCGACCCGCAACTCGTCCAGATTGTCCAGCGCCAGGTCCAGCGCATCCACCAGGGCGCGCGTGCGGGCCTGTTGCGAGCCCTCTTCCGACAGCAATCGGGCCAGTTGCAGACTGGCATTGGTTTGCGCCATCTCGAGCCAGACCCGGCGCTGTTCGCGCGGCTGGTGCACGGCGCTGACTTTGACGCCCGACTGCAAGGAGAGCGCCTTGATCAAGGCCGGATTGACCGGCTCGCTGACCACCAGCGAGGGCGGCACCGGCACATTCAGGTAATGCTGGGCAACGAAAGCCGCCAGCACCTGGGCCTCGACCGAAGGCACGCCGGCCACCGCCGCATCGCCCTCGCCGTCTTCCCAGTAAACCGCAGCGGCGTCTTCAACATGCTGCGGAAAGTAGGGCCGGTCCCCCAGATGCCGACCACCGCGCACCATGGCCAGATTGACGCAGGCGCGCCCGCCCTGCACCTTGACCGCGAGGATGTCGACATCGCGGTCCGACACGTTGTCAACCGACTGTTGGTGCAGCACATTGGAGAGCGCCGACAACTGGTTGCGCAGTTCGGCCGCCTGCTCGAACTCGAGCGCCTGCGCGTGCGCCAGCATGCGCGCCTCCAGCACCTGCATCACCTGCTGCGCGTCACCACGCAAAAAGCGTTCGGCGTTGGCAACATCGTGCGCATAGTCGTCCGCCGAGATATGGCCAACGCAGGGGGCCGAGCAGCGCTTGATCTGGTACAGCAGACAGGGCCGTGTCCGGTTGTTGAATACCGGCTCCTCGCAGGTGCGCAGGCGAAACACCTTTTGCATCAGCAAAATCGCCTCCTTCACCGCCCAGGCGCTCGGATACGGGCCGAAGTAATGGTGCTTCTTCTCCACCGCGCCGCGGTAGTACGAAACGCGCGCAAAGGCCGCGCCCGGGCCGCCGGTCGCACTGGCCGCGGTCATCTTCAGGTAGGGGTAGCTCTTGTCGTCCCGGAACAGGATGTTGTAGCGCGGGTTGAGCGTCTTGATCAGGTTGTTTTCCAGCAGCAGGGCCTCGGCTTCCGAGCGCACCACCGTGGTCTCCATGCGCGCAATCTTGCCCACCATGTGGCCGATGCGCGTACCACCATGGTTCTTCTGGAAATAGCTGGAGACCCGCTTCTTCAGGTTGATGGCTTTGCCCACGTACAGCACCATGCCGTCAGCATCGAAATAGCGGTAAACACCGGGCAGCGGCGGCAGGCTGGCCACATCACGCAGCAACTGCTCGGGGTGGGCCGGCGCGGTTTCGGACGGCATTTCAGGCGTTGGAGAATCGGGCAAATCAGGCATAGGTGCGTATTGTGGACAATCTGCAGCGTGAAAACAGGAAAGCTCTGGAACATCTTTTGCCGGGTCATCGACAACTACGGCGACATCGGCGTCTGCTGGCGGCTGGCCAGCGGCCTGGCTGTGCGCGGCCAGCGGGTGCGCCTGTGGATCGATGAACCTGGTGCGCTGAGCTGGATGGCGCCTCAAGCGCCAGACGGCGTCGAAGTCCGACCCTGGACGCAGCCGCTCCCAATCGAGGGGCTTGAGCTTGGCGACATTGTGCTTGAAGCCTTTGGCTGTGACCTCCCGCCTGAATTTATTGCAGCCTACGCCGGCAAGATCGCTGCCAGCGGCGAAAAAGGCCTCTGGCTCAACCTGGAATACCTGAGTGCCGAGGGTTTTGTGGCGCGCAACCACGGCCTGCCCTCGCCGGTGATGAGCGGCCCGGGCAAGGGCATGACCAAGTACTTCTACTACCCGGGCTTCACACCGGCAACCGGTGGCCTGCTGCGCGAGCCGGATCTGATGGCGCGCCAGGCCGGCTTTGACCGCTCGGCCTGGCTTGCGCAACGGGGTCTTGCGTTCCAGGGGGAGCGCCTGATTTCCCTGTTTTGTTATGAACCTCCGGCACTGGGAGCCCTGCTGGCGCAACTGGCAACCGGGCCAGCGCCAAGCCGGCTGCTGGTCACACCGGGACGGGCAGCGGCAGCGGTCAGGGCATGCATCAATGGCCAGAACACCGGTCAAGCGGCAGACGAACGGCTGGGTTCACTGCAAATCAGCTATTTGCCCGAACTTGACCAGCGCGACTTTGACCACCTGCTGTGGGCCTGCGACCTCAATTTTGTCCGCGGCGAAGACTCGCTTGTGCGCGCGATCTGGGCCAACAAACCCCTGGTCTGGCAAATTTACCCGCAAGCCGACGATGCCCACCATGACAAGCTCGAGGCCTTTCTTGATCTGCTGGAAGCGACACCCTCGCTGCGCGCTTTTCATGCGGTCTGGAATGGCATCGCCCAGGACGCCCTGCCCGCCATCGAGCTCGCACCCTGGCAGCAAACGGTGGCGACGGCACGCCAGCGCTTGCTGGCACAGGATGATCTTGTGACCCAGATCATCGGTTTCGCGCGAATAAACCGTTAAAATTCACCGCTTTGCGGAATTTGCCCGGATTTGTCTCCGGTCCGAACCGCCCTCGCCGCGAGACAAGCGGCCAACCTTCACAGTACCCTTTATGAAAACCGCTCAAGAAATTCGCGCCGGCAACGTCATCATGCACGGCAAAGACCCGATGGTCGTCCTCAAGACGGAATACAGCCGTGGCGGCCGCAACTCGGCCACCGTGCGCATGAAGCTCAAAAGCCTGATCGCCAACTTCGGAACCGAAGTCGTGTTCAAGGCCGACGACAAGATGGACCAGGTTATTCTGGACAAGAAGGAATGCACCTATTCCTACTTCGCCGACCCGATGTACGTCTGCATGGACAGCGAATTCAACCAGTACGAAGTCGAAGCCGAGAACATGGGCGACTCGCTGAACTACCTTGAAGACGGCATGACCGTCGAAGTGGTGTTCTATGACGGCAAGGCCATCTCGGTTGAACTGCCCACCAGCGTGGTGCGCGAGATCACCTGGACCGAACCTGCGGTCAAGGGCGACACATCCGGCAAGGTGCTCAAGCCCGCAAAAATCGCCACCGGCTTTGACATCGGCGTGCCAATTTTTGTCGCGCAAGGCGACAAGGTTGAAATCGACACCCGCACCGGCGAATACAGAAAACGCGTCTGAACCCCGTTCAGCGCTGCCAAAAAGGCTTCTCCGGAAGCCTTTTTTTATGCCATTTCATGCGCTTTCTTGCGCCATGGGCATATCGGCAGCCAGCAAAACAGGTGTAGGCTAGCGCCATGAGCAAAGCGACTGATCCCGGGTTGCCGCAAGGCGCCCCGCAAGACCGGGTAACAAGCCCGTACAGCTTGGCCGTGCGCCGCGTGGCCATCGACACCTACCGTGAAAACGTGGTCTACCTGCACCGCGAGTGCGCCGTTTACCGGGCCGAGGGTTTCCAGGCCCTGGCCAAGGTCGAGGTCCGGGCCAACGGGCGACGCATTCTGGCCACCTTGAACGTGGTAGACGACCTGCGCATCGTCGGCTGTCATGAACTCGGCCTGTCGGAAGACGCCTTTGCGCAACTTGGCGTCGAAACCGGCTACACGGTTTCGGTATCGCAGGCCGAAGCGCCTGAATCGATCGAAGCCCTGCACCGCAAGATCAACGGCGAGCGCCTGAACCGGGAAGATTTCGCCCGCATCGTGCGCGATATTTCTGCCCACCGCTACTCAAAGATTGAACTGTCGGCCTTCGTCGTCGCCACCCACCGCAACGAACTCGACCGCGAAGAGGTGTACTTCCTGACCGAGGGCATGGTCGAATGCGGCCGCAAGTTCGACTGGCACGAACACCTGGTGGTGGACAAGCACTGCATTGGCGGCATCCCCGGCAACCGGACTTCGATGCTGATCGTCCCGATCGTGGCGGCCCACGGCATGCTGTGCCCCAAGACCTCCTCGCGTGCCATCACCTCGCCGGCCGGCACCGCCGACACCATGGAGGTTCTGGCCAATGTGGAACTGCCATTTGAGAAACTGACGCAAATCGTGCGCGACCACCACGCCTGCCTGGCCTGGGGCGGCACGGCCGAGTTGTCGCCAGCCGACGACGTGCTGATTTCGGTCGAGCGTCCGCTCGCGCTCGACTCGCCAGGGCAGATGGTAGCCTCCATCCTGTCCAAGAAGATTTCTGCCGGATCCACCCATCTCGTCCTCGACATCCCGATCGGACCGACGGCCAAAGTGCGCTCCATGCCTGATGCACAGCGCCTGCGCCGCCTGTTCGAGTACGTGGCGCAGCGCCTGGACCTCTCGCTTGATGTCGTCATCACCGACGGCCGCCAGCCCGTTGGCAATGGCATTGGCCCGGTGCTCGAAGCGCGCGACGTCATGCGCGTGCTGGAGAACGACCCGCGTGCACCGGCCGACCTGCGACAAAAGTGTCTGCGCCTGGCGGGACGCCTGATCGAGTTCAGCCCCGATGTGCGCGGTGGTGATGGTTTTGCCATCGCGCGCGACATCCTGGACTCGGGTCGGGCCCTGAACAAGATGAACGACATCATCACGGCCCAGGGCCGGAAAGCTTTTAACCACAATGATCCGCAACTGGGGAAATTGACGCTCGATGTTCACGCCGCCACCGCCGGTGTGGTCGTCGGCATAGACAACCTGCAAATCGCGCGCGTGGCCCGTCTGGCGGGCGCGCCCAAAGTGGTCAATGCCGGCGTCGACCTGCTGCACAAACTTGGCGACACCGTGGCGGCGGGCGACGTCCTGTACCGGATCTACGCCGAGTTTGCGAGCGACCTCGACTTTGCGCGCCAGGCCTGCGACAAATCAACCGGTTTCACCATCGGCAAAGCAGAAGACCTGCCACAGGTCTTTGTGGAATTCTGATGCAGGCGCACGCTGCGACGAAACCCGTTCTGCTGTATTTCGAAGAGGAACAGCCCAGCGCAGAGCGCATCGCGCAGGCTGCCGGTCTGGCCCTGTTCCCGATCGAACGCCATCGTTTTCCCGATGGCGAACTCAAACTTCGGCTGCCACCCGCGCTGGGGCCCCAGGTCGTGCTGCTGCGCACGCTGAACGATCCCAATGAGAAACTGGTCGAATTGCTGTTGGCTGCGCAAACCGCGCGCACGCTCGGCGCGCAGCACCTGACGCTGGTGGCGCCCTACCTCGCCTACATGCGCCAGGACATCGCGTTTCAAGCGGGCGAGGCCATCAGCCAGCGCGTCATCGGTTGTTTTCTGTCCACCCTGTTCGACGCGCTGATCACGGTCGACCCGCATCTGCACCGGGTCGCCAACCTGCAAGAGGCCGTGCCAGTGACCCAGGCGATTGTGCTCAGCGGTGCGCCCCTGCTGTCAGACCTGATTGCCACGCGCCGACAGCGCCCGCTCCTGCTCGGGCCTGACGCCGAGTCGGCACAATGGGTGGCCGTAGCGGCGGCCCGCCACGGCTTCGACCACGGCGTGTGCCAGAAGATGCGCCATGGCGATCATGCGGTTCAGCTCGAGCTGCCAGACATGGCCATCGCAGGACGGCAAGTTGTACTGCTTGACGACGTCGCCAGTACCGGCCAGACCGTGGCCCAGGCCGCGCGCTTGCTGCTGGCGGCCGGCGCCGCCTCGGTCGATGTTGCCGTCACCCATGCGTTGTTCGCGGGTGACGCGCTGCAGGTGCTGCGCGAGGCAGGTGTCGGCGAAGTCTGGAGCACCGACTGCATCGCCCATGACAGCAACGCCATCAGCATGGCCAGCGCCATCGCGGCCGCCTTGGTTGCCCTGCTGGACACTGGCATCAATGGAAAATCAGGCCCGGGCGCGCAATCGCTGCTTTCTTGATCTTTATCACCACAGCAACAGAACAGCGGCCTACTATGCCATGGTGACAATCACCAAATGGAGGAACAGCATGACTGACATGAACACCGTTCAAAAAGACAAACTGATGACCGATCTGCGGGTGGTTATTGCCGACGCAGAAGAGTTGCTGCGCATGACGGCTGACCAGGCCGGCGAGGCTGCGGCCGATGTGCGCAGCCGCGTGCAGGCGCGCATGACCCAGGCCAGAATCGATCTGGCCAGTCTGCAAGAAGCAGCCGTTGCCAAGGCCAAAGCCGCCGGTCATGCCGCCGATGAGTTCGTCCACGACAATCCATGGAAATCGATCGGGGTCGCGGCCGGCATCGGCATGGTGATCGGCTTGCTGATCAGCCGCCGCTAAGCACCACGACCCATGAGTGGACCAAGCCAAGCCGGCGGCCTGTTTGCTTCCCTGCGCCGCTTGCTGGGCACTGTGCTTGAAATCGCCGAGGTTCGCCTCGCGTTGCTGAGCACCGAAGTCGAACTGGAGAAGCGCCGTCTGTTTGATGCGCTGCTCTGGGCCGCTATCGGCATCTTGGTGCTGGCGACCGGTCTGGTGCTGTTGTGCGGCTTTGTGATCCTGCTTTTTTCAGAGGCCTACCGCGTGCCGGCATTGGGTACCATGGCCCTGCTGTTTCTCGGTGGCGGTCTGCTGCTGCTGCGCCAGGCCCGCCGGGGGCTGCGCAGCCCGGACGGCGTGTTTGGCAGCAGTGTGGCGGAACTCCAGCGCGATCGCAGCGGCCTGGTCGATGAGGCGCAGCATGAACAACCATGAGTTGCTTCACCGCCAGCAGGCCCTGCTGCTGCGCAGTGCGCAACTGCGGTTAAAGCTGAAAGATCAGGTGCAGGTTTTCAGGCGGCCACTGGGTCTGGCCGACTCCGCGCAAAGCGGACTGCAATGGCTTTACCGCAACCCGGTTTGGCCGATCGGCGCAGCGACGCTGCTGCTGGTGCTGCGGCCAAAACGAACCATCGCCTGGGCTGGGCGCGCCTGGTGGGTCTGGAAAAGCTACCGGCGCGTGCAGGATTGGCTGGCCCGGCCGCCCTGATCCCCGTTCAGTGCTTGGCTTTCTTGCCCAGGCGCGATTCGGTGCCCTTTAGCAGTCTGCCAATGTTCTCGACATGGCGATAGATTAACAACAGTGATATGACGAGCAAAGAGAACACAACGCCCTTGTTGATGTACCAGGCCACGCCGTCGCCAAAGACGTAATAGACCGGCGCGAACAAGGCGGCGGTCAGCGAGGCCAGCGAGGAGTAGCGGAAGAAATAGGCCATGATCAGCCAGGTAGCGCCTGCGGCCAGACCCAGGATCGGGCTGATACCCAGCAGCACGCCACAGGCGGTGGCCACGCCCTTGCCGCCCTCGAATTTGAAAAAAACCGGATACAGGTGGCCAACAAAAGCGGCCAGCCCCGCCAGTGCCATGGTGCCTTCGCCGAGCCCGTAGGCAGCGCCATACCATTTCACCAACACCACCGGCAACCAGCCCTTGGCAGCGTCAAGCAACAAGGTGATGACGGCGGCAGCCTTGTTGCCGGAGCGCAGCACATTGGTGGCGCCAGGATTCTTGCTGCCGAAGGTACGCGGGTCGCTCAGACCCATGGCGCGGCTGACGATCACGGCAAACGAAAGCGAACCGATCAGATAGCCCGCAAGGACTGCCAACCAGGGGAAAAAGGGTGTCATCGATTCCAAAGAAATTCTCCATCTGCTGCGCCCCGTGTCGGGACATCAAGCGTCTATTCTGCCAGCCTGCCGAGCCCGTGGGGAACCCATTCAATCAGCCAGCGCACATTGCACCGGTTTAGCTTCCAGCAAGTCCACGCAGATCTGCGGGGCTATGCCCACCAGATAGCCACGGCGCCCGCCGTTGATGAGTATTTTTGGCAGTTCCAGAATCGAGGCCTCGATGTAGACTGGCATCGCCTTGCGCGTTCCAAACGGCGAGGTGCCGCCGACCAGATAGCCGCTGTGCCGGTTCGCCACTTCAGGCTGGCAAGGTTCAACCGACTTGGCGCCGATCTGGCGCGCCAGGTTCTTGGTTGAGACTTTGCGGTTGCCGTGCATCAGCACCACCAGCGGTCGCGCCGCCTGGTCCTGCATGATCAGCGTCTTGACCACCATGAACGGATCGAAACCCAGCACCTCGGCGCTGTGCAGCGCGCCGCCGTGCTCCAGATACTCATAGGCATGTTCGGTGAACACCACCTTGTGCGCCTTGAGCAACTGGGTGGCCGGGGTTTCGCTGACGTGTTTTGCCATGGACCGGGGAATCAGATAGCGGGGTCGCGCATCTCCCAACGGATGGCGTCGATCTTCTTGAGCAGTTCGGGGGCCAGGGTTGTGCCCCAGACATCCAGGTCTTCATCGAGTTGCGCCACCGACGTGACGCCGATGATGGTGCTGGCAACCTGCCACTTGGTGTAGCAAAAGGCCAGCGCCATTTGCGTTGGCGTCAACCCGTGTTCGCGCGCCAGCACACTGTAACGGCGCGCCGCGGCCAGGGCTTCGGGCCGGCCCCAGCGCTGCTTGCGCGTTGACTCAAACAACTTGAGGCGACCGCCCTCAGGCGCATCCGGCCCGGTCAGCCCCGAGGCGTCGTACTTGCCGGTCAACAGGCTGTAGGCCAGTGGCGAATAGGCGAGCAGGGACACACCCAGGCGATGCATGGATTCATCGAGCCCGTTCTCCACGCTGCGGTTGAGCAGGCTGTAACTGTTTTGCACCGTCGCCACGCGCGGCAAACCATGCTGCTCGGCCAGGCGCACAAACTCGTGCACGCCGTACGGCGTTTCATTGGACAGGCCAACCGCGCGCACCTTGCCGGCCTGCACCAGCTTGTGCAGCGCTTCGAGTTGCACCTGAATCGAACTGCCGCTGCCATCCTTGGCCGGGTCGAAGTACATCATGCCGAAGGCGGGCACGTGGCGCACCGGCCAGTGGATCTGATACAGATCGATGACATCGGTCTGCAGACGCCGCAGGCTGCCCTCGCAGGCGGCCACGATGTCGGCCGCTGTCAGATCGCCGCTGCCGCCGCGAATCCAGGGCATGGCGCGCGAGGGGCCCGCGACCTTGGTCGCCAGCACCAGTCGACGCCGCGCCGCCGGATTTTTGGCGAGCCAAGTGCCGATGATGATTTCGGTGGCGTTGAAGGTTTCGGCACGCGGTGGCACGGCGTACATCTCCGCCGTGTCGATGAAATTGACGCCGCGTTCGAGTGAGCGGTCCAGGATGGCGTGCGCCGTCGCTTCACCAACCTGCTCGCCAAAGGTCATGGTGCCCAGGCAAACAGGCGTCACCTGCAGGTCGCTCTGGCCGAGTTGGATCTTGTTCATGGTCATGAGGGCTTGGAAATTCCTGAAAAGCGCTGAGTTTACGGTGACGTCTGCGCCTGTGCCTGTCGCGCGCGGGCACGCTCCTCCTCCTGCAGGCGCAGCACGCGGCGCTGCACCTTGCCCGTGGTGGTCATGGGCAAGGCCTCGACAAACTCGATTTCCTTGGGGTATTCATAGGGCGCTAGCTTGCCCTTCACGTGCGCCTGCAACTTCGCCACCAGTTGCGCATCGAACTGCGGGTCAGCCCCGATGCGGTGGTCGTTGGCCAAAATGAAATCCGGCGCCAGCACGACATAGGCCTTGACCAGCGCGCCGCGTTCACGGTCGGGTTTGGGCACCACTGCGGCATTGGCCACCGCCGGGTGCTTGACCAGGCAGTTCTCGATCTCGCCCGGGCCGATGCGGTAGCCCGCCGCCTTGAAGACATCGTCGGAGCGCCCCTGGTACCAGAGGTAGCCGTCGGCATCGCGCGTGGCCAGGTCGCCGGTGCGGCACCAGTCACCCGTGAACTTGCCCAGTGTCGCGGCCTCGTTCTTCCAGTAGCCCAGAAAGAAGATCGGGTCCGGATCGCCGTGCCCGTCAAAGCGGTTCAGTGCCACATCACCCACCACACCGACCGCGCATTCCTGGCCCTCATCGTCGATCACGGCGACCCGGTGCCCCGGATAACCCTTGCCCATGCTGCCCGCTCTTGCGGGCCACTGGACCGCACAATTGCCGACGATGTAGTTGATTTCGGTCTGGCCGAACATTTCATTGACGGTCACACCGAGCTGGCGCTGGCAGTAGTCAAAGACAGCGTCACCGACCGCCTCACCCGCGCTCATGATGGCTTGCAGTTTGAGATCGAACTGCTCGCGCACAGTCGTGCCGGCCACACCGGGATAGGCTTTCATCATCGCCTTGAGCGCGGTCGGGAACAGAAAGGTGTGCGTGACGCGGAAGCGCCGCATCAGGTCCAGCGCAGCCTGCGGGCTGAAGCGCCCGTTGAAACCGACGATGGGGCGACCAAAGTAGAGCGTGGGCAGCAAGGCGTCCATCAAGCCGCCGGTCCAGGCCCAATCGGCCGGCGACCAGAACACCGCATCGGTGGCGGCATTGTCCCGGCCGTCAAAACCAAACCAGTTCTGGCTGCAGACAAAACCGGTCAGGTTGCCGATCAGGGCGCGGTGCGGAATCAGCGCGCCTTTCGGGTTGCCGGTGGTGCCGCTGGTGTAGATCAGCACGGCAGGGTCGTCGGCAGCGGTTGGCACTGGCGCCACTTCCGGCGTGACCTGCGCCAGCGCCAGCGCATAGTCCAGATCGGCCTGCGCGCCGGCGCCGTCGACACCCAGCACCTGGCGCAGTTGCGGGCAATTGGGGCGAACCGCCAGCACATTGGCAATCGAACTCTCGTCGCAGATGGCAACCCGGGTGTCGCTGTCGTGCAGGCGAAACTCCAGCGCTTCCGGTCCGAACAGCATGGACAGCGGCATGGCAACCGCGCCCATTTGCAGCACCGCCATGTAGGCAACCGCCGTCTCGAAGCGTTGTGGCATCACGATGGCCACCCGGTCGCCGCGCGCCACGCCCAAGTCGGCCAGCACCCGCGACAGGCGCGCCGCCTGTTGCTGCAATTCAAGGTAGCTGTGGCTGCGGCTGGCCCCGCTTGCGTCCAGCGCCTGGATGGCCACGCGCTGGGCCGCGTCGGGCAAAGCGGCCCAGCGCGCGCAGCAGACCTGGGCCATGTTGAAGGTGGCCGGCACCTGCCAGCCAAAGCTGCCATGCAGTTCGGCGTAGTTGTCCGCTGCCGCCACTGGCGGCTTGTCCCGTTTTTGACTGACTTGCACGATGTGTCTCCGTATGATGCTTCGAATGTACCAAGCCAAACGAATTTTCCGCAGCGAGTTTGTACCTATCCGCAAACTGCAGTACCACGTGCAGATCTGGGGTGAGAGCGCGCCCGGCAAGACGCCGCTGGTCCTGCTGCATGGCTGGATGGATGTGGCGGCGAGCTACCAGTTTGTGGTGGACGCGCTCAGCCACGACCATTACGTCATCGCCCCGGACTGGCGTGGTTTTGGCCAGACCCCCGGTGGCGCGCAGCAGGCGGTGGGCGATTATGGCGGCGGTGTCGACAACTTCTGGTTCCCGGACTACCTGGCCGACCTGGAGTTTCTGCTCGACCATTACGCCCCGGGCGTCCCGGTCAACCTGGTCGGCCACAGCATGGGCGGCAACGTGGCAATGCTGTACGCTGGCATTCGCCCGGAGCGCATCCGCCGCCTGGTCAACCTGGAAGGTTTCGGCATGCCGGCCACCACGCCCGACGAGGCGCCGGCGCGCTATGCCCAATGGTTTGAGCACCTGAAAGACCTGCAGCGCGGTGAGCTGGCCCTGCGCGGCTACGCCGATCTGGACGGCGTGGCGACGCGCCTGATGAAAACCAATCGGCGCCTGGGGATGGACAAGGCGCGCTGGCTGGCACAGCACTGGGCCCGGCCGGACGACCAAGGCCTGTGGTACGTGCTGGGCGACCCGGCGCACAAGGTTCACAACGGTCAGCTCTACCGGGTCGATGAAGTGCTGGAGATCTACCAGCGCATCAGCATGCCGGCGCTGATGGTCGAGGCCAGCGACAACAGCATGGAACTGTGGTGGAAGGGCCGGTTCACGCTGGCGCAGTTCCACGAGCGCCTCAAGGCCGTGCCACAGGTCGAAATGGCCCACATTCAGGACGCCGGCCACATGCTGCACCACGACCAGCCCGAACAGTTGGCGGCGCTGCTCGAACGCTTTATTGCCTGAGCGGGGGGTCTTGGGAGGGCCATGCCGGGCGCCAAGGCCCCGGCATGAGAAAATACGCCCACATCGGGGTTCAAGCGCAATTCTTGCGGCCCGGCGGCACCGCCGCCCTCCCCCTCATTTCACACACACCAAGGACAGTCATCATGGAAGCAGAACGCATCAACCTCATCGGCACCAAGCTCGCGGACCTGAGCGCTCGCACGCTCGAGTTACGGGGGTATCTTTGACTACGCTGCCAAATCGGAACGACTGAGAACGGTCAACGCCTCGCTCGAAGACCCCAGCGTCTGGAACGACCCCAAGCGCGCCCAGGAACTGGGACGCGAAAAGAAGGCGCTCGACGGCGTCGTGGTCACGCTCGACCAACTCACCAGTGAACTCTCGGACAACAGCGAGTTGTTCGAGATGAGCAAGGAAGACAGTGACGAGGCCGGCCTGCTCACCATCGAGGCCGACACCGCGAAGCTTTCAGCCATCATCGAAGGGCTGGAATTCCGCCGCATGTTCAACAACCCGGCCGACCCGATGAACGCCTTTGTCGACATCCAGGCCGGCGCCGGCGGCACCGAAGCCTGCGACTGGGCCAGCATGCTGCTGCGCCAGTACCTGCGCTATGCGGAGCGCAAGGGCTTCACGGTCACGATCGAGGACGAAACGGCCGGTGACACCGCCGGTATCAAGGGCGCCACGATCAAGGTGGAGGGTGAATACGCTTTTGGCCTGCTGCGCACCGAGACCGGCGTGCACCGTCTGGTGCGCAAGTCGCCATTCGATTCTTCGGGTGGGCGCCACACCTCGTTTGCCTCGGTCTTCGTCTACCCCGAAGTCGATGACTCGATCGAGATCGACATCAACCCGTCCGACGTCCGGGTCGACACCTTCCGCGCCAGCGGCGCCGGCGGCCAGCACATCAACAAGACCGACTCGGCTGTGCGCCTGACCCACTTGCCCACCGGCATCGTGGTGCAGTGCCAGGACGGGCGCAGCCAGCACGGCAACCGCGATGTGGCCTGGAAGCGCCTGCGCAGCCGCCTCTATGACCACGAGATGCGCAAGCGCCAGGAAGAGCAGCAAAAGCTCGAAGACTCCAAGACCGACGTGGGCTGGGGCCACCAGATCCGCAGCTACGTGCTCGACAACAGCCGGATCAAGGATTTGCGCACCAACTACGAGACCTCGGCGACGCAGAAGGTGCTCGATGGCGATCTTGATCAGTTCATCGAAGCGTCGCTGAAGCAAGGCGTGTAATGCCGGTGCAAGCACTGATCTTCGACATGGACGGCACCATGGTGGACTCCATGCCCTGGCACGCGCAGAGCTGGGTCACGTTCACGCAGCGCCATGGCCTGGCGATCGGTGTCGATGAGGTCATGCGCCGCACCACCGGACTGACCGGGGTCGAATGCATGCGCGATCTGTTCCAACGTGACATGGATGACGCAGAGGCGCGCGCGCTGGTCGAAGAAAAAGAAGTGCTGTACCGCGAACTCTACGCCCCGGTCTTTGCCGAGGTGGCGGGTTTCACGTCATTCACAGAACAGGCCCGGTGGCGTGGTTTGAAGATGGGCGTCGGCACGGCGGGCGACCGGCACAACATCGCCTTTGTTCTGTCGCATCTGAATCTGCCAAGCCCGCCGCACGCGGTGGTCGGCGGCGACGAAGGCTTGCCCGGCAAACCGGAGCCGGCCATTTTTCTGGAAGCAGCCCGGCGCATGAACACGCCAGCGCAGGCCTGTATCGTTTTTGAAGATGCGCCCTATGGCATCGAAGCAGCGCGCCGCGCCGGCATGCGCGCTGTCGCTGTCTGCACCTCGCACACGGCGGCCCAACTGGCCGGCCCGCACGTGCTGGCCAGTGTCGGCAATTACCTTGACTTGATGAATTCGAATTTTTTGGAGAAACTGCATGTTGCTACCTCGTGAGGCCGACGGCCCAACCACGGTCACCCTGCGCGCCGACTACACGGCACCCGCCTTCCTGATCGACACGGTCAACCTGTGTTTTGACCTGGACCCGGCCAAGACCCGCGTCCTGAACAAGATGACGCTGCGCCGCAACCCTGACGTTGCCGCGCAGGCGCTGCGGCTTGACGGCGAAGAACTCAATCTGGCGCGCGTGCTGGTCAACGGACAGGGCGCATCCTTCAAGATCGAAGGCAACCAGCTGGTGCTGGACAACCTGCCGGCCGAGGGCGTTTTCGAGCTGGAAATTTTCACCACCTGCGCACCCATCAAAAACAGCAAGCTCATGGGCCTGTACGTCAGCAACGAATCCTTCTTCACCCAGTGTGAAGCCGAGGGCTTCAGGCGCATCACCTACTTCATGGACCGCCCCGACGTCATGGCCAGCTACAGCGTGACGCTGCGCGCCGACAGGCAGAAGTACCCGGTGCTGCTGTCCAACGGCAACCTGGTTGATTCGGGTCCGCTCGAAGGCGCCGGCAACGAGGGCCGCCATTTTGCGACCTGGGTTGATCCGCACAAGAAGCCGTCCTATCTGTTCGCGCTGGTCGCCGGGCAACTGGTGTGCCGCGAGCAGCGCATCACCTCGCGCGCCGGCAAGGAGCACCTGCTGCAGGTCTATGTGCGCGCCGGCGACCTCGACAAGACCGAGCACGCCATGAACTCGCTGATGGCATCCGTGGTCTGGGACGAGGTGCGCTTCGGCCTGCCGCTTGACCTGGAGCGCTTCATGATCGTGGCCACCAGCGACTTCAACATGGGCGCCATGGAGAACAAGGGCCTCAACATCTTCAACACCAAGTACGTGCTGGCCAGCCAGGCCACCGCCACCGACGTTGACTATTCCAACATCGAGAGCGTGGTCGGCCACGAGTACTTCCACAACTGGACCGGCAACCGCATCACCTGCCGCGACTGGTTCCAGCTCAGCCTGAAGGAAGGACTGACGGTCTTTCGCGACCAGGAGTTCTCGCAGGACCTGTGCAGCGAGCCTTCAGCGCGCGCCGTCAAACGCATCGAGGACGTGCGTGTGCTGCGCACCGCCCAGTTCCCGGAAGACGCAGGCCCGATGGCGCACCCGGTGCGGCCTGACAGCTATGCCGAGATCAACAACTTCTACACCGTCACGATTTACGAAAAAGGCGCTGAAGTCGTGCGCATGATGCAGACCCTGGTCGGCCGCGCCGGCTTTGCCAAGGGCATGAGCCTGTATTTCGCGCGCCACGACGGCCAGGCCGTAACCTGCGACGACTTCGCCCAGGCGATTGCCGACGCCAATCCGGCATCCGACCTGGCGCGCCTGTTGCCTGAGTTCAAGCACTGGTACAGCCAGGCCGGCACACCGCATCTGCAGGCCAGCGGCAGCTTCGACGCGCAGGCGAGAACCTACACCCTGACCTTCAGCCAGCACTGCGCCGCCACGCCGGGTCAGAGCGAGAAGCCGCCGTTTGTCATTCCGGTGCAAATCGGCCTGCTCGGCGCCAATGGCGCCGCCCTGCCCCTGCAGCTTCAAGGCCAGGATGGCGCAAGCAGCGACGGCCACCTGTTCGTCATGCACCAACGCAGCGAGTCGATCACCTTTGTCAACGTCGATGAGGCGCCAGTACCCTCCATCCTGCGTGGTTTCAGCGCCCCGGTGGTACTGGACTTTGACTACAGCGACGCCCAGTTGCTGACGCTGCTGGCCAACGACCCCGACCCCTTCAACCGCTGGGAAGCCGGGCAGCGGCTGGCCTTGCGCAGCAGCGCGCGGGCCATCCATGGCGATGTGGCGAACGAGGCCAACCCGCTTGATGCCGCCTACGTCGAAGCCATGCGCAGCGTGCTGCGCCACCCCACGCTGGACGCTGCCTTCAAGGAACTGGTGCTGACCCTGCCATCGGAAACCTACATCGCCGAGCAACTCGACGTGGTCGACCCGCAGCGCATTCATACCGTGCGTGAAGCCATGCGGCTGCAACTGGCCAGCGCGCTGGCGCCGGACTGGCAATGGGCTTTCGAGAGCCACAGCGCCAGCGGTGCTTACAGCCCTGACGCCCTGTCAGCGGGACGGCGCGCCCTGGCCGGCATGGCACTGGCACAGCTGTGCTTGGCCGCGCGCAGTCAAACCGACAGCGTCTGGCCCGGCAAGACCTACCAGCGCTTCAAGGACGCCGGCAACATGACGGACCGCTTCAACGCCCTGAGCGCGCTGGTGCACAGCGGCCATGAGCTGGCAGCGCCGGCCCTGGCACGCTTTCATGCCCAGTTCAGCCAGGAGGAACTGGTGCTCGACAAATGGTTTGCCCTGCAGGCCGGCGCCTGCGACCGTGCGGGTCAGGTGCTGCCGCTGGTGCGACAACTGCTGAACCATCCCGACTTCCACATCCGCAATCCGAACCGCGCGCGCAGCCTGATCTTCAGTTATTGCAGCGCCAACCCGGGGGCCTTCCACCGCCCGGACGCCGCCGGCTACGTGTTCTGGAGCGAGCGCGTGGTGGAACTCGACGCTTTCAACCCGCAGGTTGCCGCCCGTTTGGCGCGCGCCCTGGACCGCTGGAAGAAGCTGGCCGAACCCTACCGCAGCGCCGCCCGCGAAGCCATTGCCCGCGTCGCCGCCAAAACCGACCTGAGCAAGGACGTTCGCGAAGTCGTCAGCCGCGCCCTGGCCGATTGAGGCGGGTCAAGCCGGCTATAATTCACGCCGGTTAGCCGGTGTAGCTCAGTCGGTAGAGCAGCTCATTCGTAATGAGAAGGTCGGGTGTTCGATTCATCTCTCCGGCACCATAAACAAAGGGAAGCCCGCTATTTAAAACATAGCGGGCTTTTTCTTTATGGATGGTTACCGGCCTTTTACCGACTTCGCTGCGATCTTTGGTGGCCCGGGTGCAAGGCTGCCGTTAGCTGTTACGGCGGAGCCGAAGACCACAATGCCTTTGCCGGACAAGGCCGCATGAAGGCCATGCTCTGCTCGACTGGCGCCATCAGCCAGTCCTGGTAAGAATCAGGCGGCAGGACCACAACCATGCGTTTCTCTTCACCCGGTTTGTGATACTGCCGCATCAGGGCATGCTCATCGGCGTTGATGGTCAGCATGGTGTAGCTGTGGACCAGTTCCCCCTGCGCAGACTTCCACGCCGACCACAGACCTGCGATGCCCAGAGGCTCGCCGTTCGCGCTGGCAATGCGTGTGGCAACGGCCTTGCCGCTGCGCCAGTCGGGTTCAAAAAACGCCTCGGCCGGGATGATGCAGTGCTGGGCACGCTTCCATGCGTCCCGAAAACTGGGTTTCTCCACCACGGTCTCGCTGCGGGCGTTGTAGGTGTGCCGGGTGATTTTGGTGTCGCGCGACCAATGCGGCACCAGGCCGAACAGGCCCGTCAGCGCCTCGCAGCGTGGTACTGCGTCGTCGCCGACGTCCGCATGCGGATGACGCCGGATAAAAGCGCCCAGGTAGCCGGGCCATAGATCGACCTTGCCGGAATCGACAGGCGGCTCAACGCCGAAGTGCCGGATGTACTTGTCGCGCTCCTTGAGGGCCTGGTAGTGACTGCACATGGCGCTGCGTACCGAATTCAGCTATTGGAAAATTCGCAACCCAATCACTGCCGGATCACATCCGCTCCAGGCGGCGGCTTGAACTCGAAGCTGTTTGCCGGCAACGCAGCGTTGACCTCGAAACGGCTGAAGCTCAGCAGCGAACGCTGGCCAAAACTGTCCAAGATTTCCAGCGCCGCCAGTTCGGGAATCGCATCCGCAGTCGTGCGCGATCGAAAGCCCACGCGTACCGACTGCAACTGCCCGTCTTTCGACTTGGGTATTGCCAGCAGCCATTGCAGGCCGTCTTTGTCCGGCGCGTCGCTCAAGCTGAAGTCCGCCTGCAATGCACGCAGATCGGGGGCTGCGGCTATCAGGGCCGCTGGCGTCGAACCCAGCGCCTGCGACTGCTTGCGCGCCGTCACCTGGTTCAGGTCAAGGTCGTAAAGCCACAGGGTCTGACCATCAGCGACGATGCTTTGCTCGAACGGCTTGCGGTAAATGAACTTGAAGCGGTTCGGGCGTGAAAATTCGAAGCTGCCACTCGATGTTTTGGCGCGCGTCGCCTGCCCTTCTTTCGCTGGCGCCGTCACGACCTGGGTGAACTCGGAACGCCCGCTCTTGACGCCTTTGACAAAGGCTTCAAGACTCTGCAAGCCGCTGGCGCCGGCAGACGCCGCACAGCATGCAAACAGCAGGCTGGCCATTCGTTGCTTCATGGCCATCATTCGGCGCGCGGCGGCACCAGAATGTCGCGCTGACCGCTGGTGCTCATGGAACTCACCAGGCCGGCTTTTTCCATGTCTTCCACCAGGCGCGCGGCGCGGTTGTAGCCGATCTTGAGATGGCGCTGCACCAGCGAGATGCTGGCCTTGCGGTTCTTCAGCACCACCTCAACCGCCTGGTCGTACATCGGGTCTTTCTCGTCGCCGCTGCCGCCCTCGCCCAGCGCGTCGCCCTCGCCATCGGCGGTGCCGCCTTCGAGCACGCCCTCGATGTAATTGGGCTCGCCCTGCGACTTGAGGTAGCTGACGACGCGGTGCACCTCGTCATCACTGACGAAGGCGCCATGCACGCGGATCGGCAAGCCGGTGCCGCTGGGCATGTAGAGCATGTCACCCATGCCAAGCAGGGCTTCGGCACCCATCTGATCGAGGATGGTGCGGCTGTCGATCTTGCTGCTGACCTGGAACGCGATGCGCGTCGGAATATTGGCCTTGATCAGGCCGGTGATCACGTCCACGCTGGGGCGCTGGGTGGCCAGGATCAGGTGGATGCCGGCGGCGCGCGCCTTTTGCGCCAGGCGCGCAATCAACTCCTCGATTTTCTTGCCAATCACCATCATCAGATCGGCCAGTTCGTCGATCACGACCACGATATGCGGCAGACGGGCCAGCGGCTCGGGCGACTCGGGTGTCAGGCTGAACGGGTTGTAAATGAATTCGCCACGGGCTTTTGCCTCGTCGATCTTGGTGTTGTAGCCGGCCAGGTTGCGCACACCGAGTTTGCTGAGCAATTTGTAGCGCCGCTCCATCTCGGCCACGCACCAGGTCAGTCCGTAGGCGGCCTTCTTCATGTCGGTCACGACCGGCGCCAGCAGGTGCGGAATGCCTTCGTAAAACGACATTTCCAGCATCTTGGGGTCGATCATCAAAAAGCGCACATCGCTGGCCTCGGCCTTGTAGAGCAGACTCAGGATCATGGCGTTGATACCAACCGACTTGCCCGAGCCCGTGGTGCCGGCCACCAGCACGTGCGGCATCTTGGCCAGATCGGCCACCACCGGGTTGCCGACGATGTCCTTGCCCAAACCCATGGTCAGCATGGATTTGGCTTCGTTGTAGACCTGCGAGCCCAGGATCTCCGACAGTTTGATCGATTGCCGCTTGGCGTTGGGCAGTTCCAGCGCCATGTAATTCTTGCCAGGAATCGTCTCGACCACGCGGATCGACACCAGGCTGAGCGAGCGCGCCAGGTCCTTGGCCAAACCCACGATCTGCGAGCCTTTGACGCCAATGGCGGGCTCGATCTCGTAGCGCGTGATGACAGGGCCGGGCTGCGCCAGCACAACGCGCACCTCGACACCAAAATCCTTGAGCCGCTTTTCGATCATGCGGCTGGTCATCTCCAGCGTCTCGGGCGACACCGTCTCCTGGCGCACCAGGGCCTCGTCGAGCAGATCGACCTGCGGCAAGTGGCTGTCCGGCAATTCCTTGAACAGGGGCTTTTGCCGCTCCTTGGCAACCCGGGTGCTCAGCGGCACATCGGCCAACACCGGCTCGATGCGCACCGGCACCGGCAGGGGCGCGCCAACCTCCTCGCGCTCCTCGAACACCACCTCTTCACGCTCGCGCGCCGCTTGCTGTCCCAGTACCAGGTCCTGTTCCAGTTCACGCTTCTCGCGCCGCGAATCAACCAGCAAATAAAGCCACGCGCCCAGCCGCTCCGCGACCTGACTCCAGGAAAAACGGAACACCAGCGCCGAACCGACCAGTCCGATGGCGATGGCGAGCAGTCCGGATCCAGCGAAACCCAGCCATTTGACGCTCATCGGCCCCACCACATAACCCAGAATACCGCCGGCGTGCCCGGGCAGCCGGGTTTCAAGGCTGTACAGGCGCGACCACTCCAGCGCGGCACTGGCACACAGCAGCAGCGCCAACCCAAGCCAGAAGGCGCTGCGGGTGGCGGCAAAGCGCGCCAGCGGCGAGGCTGTGCCATCCGGCGCCGGCGCCACCTCATCCTGGCCGCGCAGCCAGTGCGCCAGGCCTGTCAGCCAAGCGTGTGCACCCGCCGCAACGCACCACCAGACCGAATAGCCGAGCAAAAAGTAGCTCGCGTCGGCCAGCAAGGCGCCCAGCCGTCCGGCACGATTGAGCAGAGCCGCACCACTGCCAGAAGTGGACCAGGCGCCATCCTGGAGCGAGTAGCTCAGCAGCGCCAGCAGCCAGAACAGCAGCAGCACCAGTCCGGCGAGCAACCCGAGTTCGCCGGCAAAGCGTCGCCAACCCGGGCGCGCGGCATTGGCCTCACGGCCGCTTGAGTTCAAGGTATTTAGCGAATAAGTCATACTATGGCGAACTGTACACGGCAGCCGCCGTATTTTTCCAGGAAAGCGTTGACGATGACAAATACCAGACACACCCGGGTCCTGATTCTCGGTTCTGGCCCGGCCGGCTACACGGCCGCCATTTATGCGGCGCGGGCCAACCTCAAGCCCCTCTTGATCACCGGCATCGCCCAGGGCGGGCAATTGATGACGACAACCGAAGTGGACAACTGGCCAGCCGATGTCGACGGCGTCCAGGGACCCGACCTGATGCAGCGTTTTCTGGCACACGCCGAGCGCTTCAAGACCGAGATCCTGTTTGATCACATCAACGCGGTTGATTTCAGCAAGCGCCCGTTCACGCTCAAGGGCGACAGCGGCGAGTACACCTGCGATGCCCTCATTCTGGCAACGGGCGCCTCGGCCAAATACCTGGGCCTGCCAAGCGAAACCGCCTTCATGGGGCGCGGCGTTTCAGGCTGCGCCACTTGCGACGGCTTTTTCTACCGGGATCAGGTCTGCTGCGTCGTCGGCGGCGGCAACACCGCCGTGGAAGAAGCGCTCTACCTCTCCAACATCGCCAGCAAGGTCATCCTGGTGCACCGGCGCGACAAGTTCCGCGCCGAGCCGATCATGATCGACAAGCTGATGGAAAAGGTCGCTGCCGGCAAGATCGAGCTCAAGACCTTCTCCATGCTCGATGAAGTGCTGGGCGATGCCAGCGGCGTCACCGGCGTGCGCCTGAAGAACGTCAACAGCGGCGTCACCGAAGACCTGAAGCTGCAGGGCTGCTTTATCGCCATCGGTCACGCGCCCAATACCGAGATTTTCCAGGGCCAGTTGGAGATGGCCAGCGGTTACATCGTGACCCAGGGCGGACTCAAGGGTTTTGCCACCATGACCAGCGTGCCCGGCATTTTTGCCGCCGGCGACGTGCAGGACCACATCTACCGCCAGGCCATTACCAGCGCCGGCACCGGCTGCATGGCGGCCCTGGACGCCCAGCGTTTCCTCGAGCAGGGCTGAAACCGCTATAATCCAAGGCTTTTCCGGCTTTCCTCAAACCTGTCCATGCAAGGCATGGGGTTGGCTGGCGAATCTCCTTACCGCCACGCAACAGTGTGGCGAGGTGCGGCGAAAGCTGTTAATTTTCTCTGGAGTGTCCAAATGGCACGCGTATGTGAAGTCACGGGCAAAGGCCCGATGGTCGGGAACAAGGTTTCCCACGCCAACAACAAAACCAAGCGCCGGTTCCTGCCGAACCTGCAATACCGCCGTTTCTGGGTCGAGACCGAAAACCGCTGGATCCGCCTGCGGATTTCCAACGCAGGTCTGCGTTTGATCGACAAAAACGGTATTGACTCTGTGCTCGCAGACCTGCGCGCACGCGGCCAGGCATAACAAAGGAACCATCATGGCTACCAAAGGCGGACGCGAAAAAATCAAGCTGGAATCGACAGCCGGCACCGGTCACTTCTACACGACCGACAAGAACAAGAAGACCATGCCCGAGAAAATGCTGATCAAGAAATTTGATCCCAAAGCTCGCAAGCATGTGGATTACAAGGAAATGAAGCTCAAATAATTCAGAGCTTGCACAAACAAAAAACCCGGCTAAGCCGGGTTTTTTTATGCCTGAGAACCAGGCAAGGTTCAGGCTGCGTTCTTGGTTGCCACAATGACCTGGAAATTACCGAAGAACACGGTGCGACGCTCGCAGGTGAAGCCACCCATGGCTTCGAGTTGCTTGAGCGGGTCATGCGAATCCCACAGCGCCAGACCCAAGGGCTCGAAAACCTTGAAGTAGGTCCAGCTCAAGGCACGCAGCACCCAGAGGTCAGGGCGATGAAACTCGGCCAGATACAGTTTGCCGCCTGGGGTCAAGACACGACCCGCTTCCTTGAGGGCCTGGCCCTTGAGGTGGTGCGGCAGTTCGTGCAGCAGGAAGAAAATCACGTTGGCGTCGACCGAGGCGTCTGCCTGCTTCATGGCCGTGGCGTTTTCTTCCAGGAATTGGATCTTGCCGGGATAGGCCAGCAGTTTGCTCTGCGCATGATCGAGTTCATTCTTGATGATGTCGGCAATCAGCACGCGGCGGGCGCCGGCGTCAACCGCTGCGGTTACGACACGCGGAATCACGTTGCCAAAAGCGCAGGACGTAATCAGCACGTTCTTGCCGCGCAGGTTGGTCTTGAGCAAACCGGCGGTGATGGCGGACACCAGGCGGTCATATTGGAACAACAGAATCGCGGCGATGATCGGCTGGAAATCGATCATGCGGATCAGTCGCATGTTCGAGTAAATCGGGTAGACATGGTCTGCATCGTCGGGCTTGCCGGGCATGACCGCGCGCAAGATCAAAGCACCCCGCGTCACCGTGAAAAAGAAAAGCGCAGTGAAAGACAGAACAAGAATCACGGTAACAAACGTATAGAGCAACCAGGCAGGCATAGCTTTCCTTATTGGGTTCGACAGAAACAGGCAGATCGGGGCGCTGGCAGACCAACGCGCGTCACACAACTGGCATTATCGCCCGGGTGCCACGGTGAACTTGGGCGAAACACTTGATACAGGACAATATTCCACGTAGTCCAAAGCAAGCTGGCCGCCCCTCGCCTCCCCCTAACGGGGCAGACAACAGAGCGCCGACCACCAGCGCCTCATGCCTTGCCGGCGATAGCGCCGAGAACTTTCACGCCGCCGAGATAAGACCACAAAGCCTGGGGCACGCTGATTGAGCCGTCGGCATTCTGGTAGTTCTCCAGCACGGCCACCAGCGTACGCCCGACCGCCAGACCGGAGCCGTTGAGGGTGTGCACCAGTTCGTTCTTGCCTTGCGCGTTCTTGAAACGCGCCTGCAGACGCCGCGCCTGGAAGGCCTCACAGTTCGACACCGAGCTGATCTCGCGAAAGGTGTTTTGCGCCGGCAGCCAGACCTCCAGGTCGTAGGTCTTGGCCGCGCCAAAACCCATGTCGCCGGTGCACAGCGCCATCACGCGGTACGGCAGGCCGAGTTTTTGCAAAATTGCCTCGGCATGACCGGTCATCTGCTCGAGTGCTTCATAGCTCTTGTCGGGGTGCACGATCTGAACCATCTCGACCTTGTCGAACTGATGCTGACGGATCAGGCCGCGCGTGTCGCGCCCGGCGCTACCAGCCTCGGAGCGGAAACACGGTGTGTGCGCGGTCAGCTTGATCGGCAATGCAGCCTCGGCTACGACCTCGTCGCGCACAAAATTGGTCAGCGTCACCTCGCTGGTCGGGATCAGGTACAGGGCTGTGTTGTCCGGCTGCACCTCGCCCTCCTGCCCGCCTTTTTTGGCGGCGAACAGGTCGCCTTCAAACTTGGGCAGCTGACCGGTACCGCGCAAGGTGTCGCCGTTGACGATGTAGGGCGTGTAGCACTCGGTGTAGCCGTGCTCCTGGGTCTGCACATCCAGCATGAACTGCGCCAGCGCGCGGTGCAGGCGGGCAATCTGGCCCTTCATGACGGTAAAGCGGGCGCCGGTAAGCTTGACGCCCATCTCAAAATCCAGCCCCAGTGGCGCGCCCAGATCAACATGGTCTTTCACCGTGAAGTCAAAGACCCGGGGCTCACCCCAAGTGCGCGCCACCACGTTACCGTGCTCGTCGGACCCCAGGGGCACGCTCTCGTGCGGCAGATTGGGTACCGCCAGCAGCAGCGCCTGCAGTTCGGCCTGAATCTGGTCCAGGCGCGCGGCGGAGCTTTCCAGTTCGGCCTTCAGGCCCGCGACCTCGGTCATGACCGCATCGACTTCAACCTGGCCTGCCGCACCCTTGGCCTTGAGCTGACCAATCTGCTTGCTCAGGCTGTTGCGCCGGCCCTGCAACTCCTCGGTGCGCATCTGGATCGTCTTGCGCTCGCCCTCCAGGGTCTGAAACGCCGCAACGTCCAGGAAAGCCTGGGGCTTCTTGCGGGTTTCCAAGCGCGCAACGGCGCCGGCGAGGTCTTTTCGGAGCAGGGTGATGTCTAGCATGATTCGATTGTAGTTTTAGAGATCCGGGCCACTCAGGGTGCGCGCGGCTTCAAACCCTTGGGCAGCGGAAACTTGACGGTCTCGGGTGTGCCGTCCATCTTGCGCACCGAGACCGCACCGAGCGCCTTGATGCGATCGAGCACCTGGTTCACCAGAATTTCAGGCGCCGAGGCGCCAGCCGTCAAACCGACGCGCTGGCAGCCTTCAAACCAGGCTGGCTGCAGTTCGCCAGCACTGTCCACCATGTAACTCGGCGTGCCCAGCTTGCGCGCCAATTCCGCCAGGCGGTTGCTGTTGGAACTGGTCGGGCTACCGACCACGATCACCAGTTCGACCTCCGAGCTCATGATCTTGACCGCGTCCTGGCGGTTTTGCGTGGCGTAGCAGATGTCCTGTTGCTTGGGTTCGCGCACATTGGGAAACCGCGCCTTGATGGCCGCTGCAATCTCGGCCGCATCGTCCACGCTGAGCGTGGTCTGCGTGACCACCGCCAGCTTGGCGCTCTGCGCCGGCCGCACGCGTGCGACATCGGCCACGTCCTCGACCAGATGGATGCCGCTGTCAAGCTGGCCCATCGTGCCCTCGACCTCGGGGTGCCCCTTGTGGCCGATCATGATGAATTCATATCCCTCTTTGTGTAGCTTGGCCACTTCCACATGCACCTTGGTCACCAGCGGGCAGGTTGCATCAAACACCCGAAAACCGCGCGCTGCCGCCTCCAGTTGCACGGCACGGCTGACGCCATGGGCCGAAAAAATCAGCGTGGCACCGGCTGGGACTTCATCAAGGTCTTCAATGAAGATCGCGCCCTTGGCCTTGAGGTCATTGACGACATAGGTGTTGTGCACGATCTCGTGGCGCACGTAGATCGGCGCGCCAAACTTGCCCAGCGCTCGCTCCACGATTTCAATCGCGCGATCAACGCCGGCGCAAAAACCGCGCGGTTCCGCCAAAAGGACACTTACCCCCACGCTCATAACACCCCAATCACATGGACTTCAAACGTCACCGGCTGACCGGCCAGTGGATGGTTGAAGTCGAACAACACGGCATCACCGCGCTCGTCACTGCGCAATTGGCGCACGGTTCCGGCAAAACGGCCCTGGCCGTCGGGTGTCGGAAACTGCACGACGTCGCCCACGGCATAGCGTTCGGTGGCGTCTCCCATGTCCAGCAACACCTGGCGCGCCAGCCACTGCAGCATGTCCGGGTTGCGCTCGCCAAAGGCAGCGCCCGGCGCCATTTCGAAAGTGGCGCGGCTACCTTCGCTCAGGCCCAGCAAATGCGCCTCCAGCGCCGGCGACAAGGCACCGCTGCCAATGGTCAGGGTGGCCGGTTTGCCGGCAAAGGTGTTAATCAGATCGCCCGCCGGCCCCGCCAGGCGGTAGTGCAGCGTGAGAAACGAGCCTGATTCGACACAAAGAAGGGTGGCATTCATGGAGGAGTCCCGGATAATCTGGCTTGATTGTAAAAGCCAGCCCAATGCCCCTCAAAGACATCCCCCCTGATGCACGCCCGCGCGAGAAGCTGCTTGCACGCGGCGCAGCCGCGCTGAGCGACGCCGAGTTGCTGGCGCTGCTGCTGCGCACCGGCATCAAGGGCAAAGGCGTTCTGCAGATGGCACAGGAGCTGCTGCAACTCAAGCGCTCGGCCAGCGACGAGAACGACGGCTTCGACGGCATCTCCGGCCTGCTCAATGCCAGCGCCGACGATCTGAAACGCGTTAAGGGCCTGGGGCCAGCCAAGCGCGCCGAACTGGTGGCGGTGCTGGAACTGGCGCGCCGCGCCATGGCGCAGCAACTCAAAGCCCGCACCATTTTTGCCAGCCCCGACGCCGTCAAGCACTACCTGCAGCTGCACCTGGCGAACCGGGCACATGAAGTCTTTGCTGTGCTCTTTCTGGACGTGCAAAACCGTCTGCTGGCACTGGAAGAAATGTTCCGCGGCACCCTGACCCAAACCAGCGTCTACCCACGCGAAGTCGTGTTGCGCGCCCTGCACCACCAGGCTGCTGCCGTGGTGCTGGCGCACAACCACCCCAGCGGCACGGTGCAGCCCTCGCGCGCCGACGAGGCCCTGACGCAAACCCTCAAAACCACGCTGGCGCTAATCGACGTGCGCGTGCTCGATCACGTGATCGTGGCCCCGGGTGAAGCACTTTCGATGGCCGAGCGAGGTTTGCTGTGAGTACCCAACCCGTCAAAATCGCCAGCCTGGCCGGCCTGAAGCAGGTCAAGCGCGAGATCGAGGCCAAGGCGCTGCAACACGCGCAGCAAGTGGCAGAACTGGCACGTGCCAAACAGCTGGTGACAAGCGAAGCCAATCTCTTTGTGCGCGCCGCCGGTGTGGTTCAGCCGCTGGCGCACAAGCGCCGGGCACAACTCCGAAAAGCGCTGCCGGTGCCCGAGGTCATGCAATACCAGCGCGACGAGAAAGCGGTGCTGAGCGAGGCCATCAGCGACGATTTCGACGTTGGCACCCTGCTCGATGTCGACGAACACTTGAGCTTTCGCCGCCCCGGCATCGGCCCTGATGTGACGCGCAAACTGCGCCGCGGCGACTGGAGCATCCAGCGCCAGCTTGACCTGCACGGTCTGCGCCGCGACGAAGCGCGTGAGCATCTGAGCTTCTTCATCCGCGAGGCGCATCAGCAAGGCATTCGCTGCGTGCGGGTCGTGCACGGCAAGGGGCTGGGCTCGCCCGGCAAGGCGCCCGTGCTCAAAAGCCGGGTCCACAGCTGGCTGGTGCAAAAGCAGGAAGTGCTGGCCTTCGTTCAGGCCAAACCGGCCGACGGTGGCGCCGGTGCGCTGCTGGTGCTGCTGATGGCGTCAAAGGGCTAAAGCGACCCCTACTGTGCGGCCCGGCGCAGGGTCTCGACGACGGGGCGGCGCAGCACTTCGCGCAGGCCCCACCAGCCAGCGGCCAGGGCCAGCAGCGCGCCGCTGACGGCGCCGAACAGCGGCACCCAAAGCGAAACCGCCCACTCGAAATTAAACACGTAGCGCGCCAGCGCCCAGCCCAGCCCCATGGCCAGCAGCGAGGCCAGCAGCCCGGCGAGCAAACCCACGCCCATCAGTTCGGCACGCTGCACCTGGCGCAGCAAACGGCTGGTGGCACCCACCGCGCGCATCACGGCAAATTCACGCGTGCGCTCCTCGCGCGTCGCGGTCACCGCAGCAAACAGCACGACCAGCCCGGCCGCCAGCGTGAAGACAAACAGGAACTCGACCGCGCCGATGACCTGGTCAAGCACGCGCTGCACCTGGGCAATGGTGCTGGTCATGTCAACCGCGGTGATGTTGGGAAAGCGGCGTACCAAGGTGCTGTCGAAACCGGGCAACGGCGGCGCGCGAAACGCGCTCATGTAGGTGGCGGGCACCTTGGGCAACTGGCTGACCGGGTACATGACAAAAAAATTGGCGCGCATCGAACCCCAGTCCACCTTGCGCAGCGAGGTGATGCGCGATTCGGTCTGCACGCCGCCGACGTCAAAGCGCAAGCTGTCGCCGAGCTTGAGCGCAAGCGTTTTCGCCAGACCCGCCTCGACGCTGATGGCGCCCTGCTCTTCTTCAATCCAGCGACCGGCCACGACCTCGTTCTGCGTTGGCTGGCGGGCGCTGGTCGAGAGATTGAACTCACGCTCCACCAGATGGCGCGCACGCTCGTCCGCATAGTCAAGCTGGGCCACTGGCTTGCCGTTGATGGCCAGGAGCCGGCCGCGGATCATGGGGTACCAGTCAAAGCGCTCGACGCCGCCTTCGCGCAGCGCCTGGCGAAAGGCATCACCCTGCTCGGGCATGATGTTGATGACAAAGCGGTTCGGCGCGTCGACCGGCGTCGCCTGGCGCCAACTGGCAATCAGATCGGTGCGCAAGAGCACCAGCAGCACCAGCGCCAGCAGGCCGACCGACAGCGCGCTGACCTGAAGCACGGCAAAGGCCGGCCGCGCCGAAATCTGGCGCGTGGCCAGCACCAACCAGCGCGGCGCGCTGCCCTCGTTGACCAGGCGGCGCAGCAGCATGACCGCCGCCCAGCTGGACAGCGCAAAGACCAGCGCGGCCCCGGCGAAGCCGCCGACCGCGATCAGCCCCAGCGTCAGGTCGCTGCTGGCCGCCAGCAGCAGCGCAGAAAAGCCAGCCACACCCAGACCCAGCACCGCCAGCGAGGCCGCCTTGAGTTGCCCGACATCGCGCCGGATCACGCGCAGCGCCGGCACCTGCGCCAGTTGCAGCACCGGTGGCAGGCCAAAAGCCAGCAGCAAGGTCAGGCCCATGCCCATGCCAAACAGCACCGGCCACAGGCTGGCGGCCGGCAGCGCGGCGGCCACCAGGCCGGCGAGCAGCAGCACGAACACATGGTGCACGGCGTAACCGCAGGCCACGCCCAAGGCGCTGGCGAGCGCGCCGATCAGGATGAATTCGAAGGCATAGGCCAGCGCAATCGTGCGCTGCGGCAGGCCCAGCACGCGCAGCATGGCGCAGTCGTCCAGGTGACGGGCAGCAAAGCCGCGCGCCGCCAAAGCCACGGCCACCGCGCTGAGCAGGGCCGCCAGCAAGGCGATCAGGTTGAGAAACTTCTCGGCGCGCTCGAGCGTCTGGCCCAGTTCCGGGCGCCCGCCCTCCAAAGACTCGACGCGCACGCCGCGCACCTCGGGCTTTTTGACCTCGGCCTGCGCCCAATCGACAAAGGTCTTGATGCGACCATCGTCGCCGGCCAGCGCCAGGCGGTAGCTGATGCGGCTGGCCGGCTGGACCAGCGCCGTGGCGTCTATGTCGGCACGGTTGAGCATGACGCGCGGGGCAAAACTCATGAAGCCGGCGCCGCGGTCGGGCTCATTGGTAATGATTCTGTCGATGCGCAGGCTGGCATCGCCCAGCAGCAAGGTGTCGCCCATCTGCAGACCCAGCGCTTCAAGAAGAGGCGCTTCGACCCAGACCGCGCCCGCGTTCGGGATGGCCCGCGTCAGGCTGACCGGCGCGCCCGGCGCACTGGCCAGCGAGAGGCTGCCACGCAAGGGGTATCCGGCTTCGACCACCTTGAGCGCCACCAGTTTTGCAGCCCCGCCGCGTGCATCAACCGCGCGCGCCATGGTCGGAAAACCCAGCGTCTGCACCTGCTCGAGCCCGAGCGCGCGCGCCTTCGCAACAAAGGCAGCCGGGGCCGGGTTATCGCTGACGATGACCGCATCGCCGCCCAGCAGTTGGCGCGCGTCGCGCTGCAAGCCACCCTTGAGCCGGTCGGCAAAAAACCCGACCGCCGTCAGCGCCGCCACCGCCAGCGTCACGGCAACAATCAACAAACGCAACTCACCCGAGCGCAGGTCGCGCCACAGGGAACGGGCGCCCAGGCGCCAAAAGGAAATCATCATGGCGCTACCTTAGCGCATTTCCAACAAAGGGGGGATTCGCGCCCGAACAGCCTCGCTGCACAGGCCATTCAGAATGTCGGGGGTGTGGTGGCCAGTTCCGGTTGCAACAGCAAGCGCTCGGGCGCGCTGTAGCAGAGAAAACGCCGGTTCGTGGCACGGCCGATCGCGCACAGGCCCAGGCGCTGCGCCAGTTCATGCCCCATCTGGGTCATGCCGCTGCGCGAGACCACGATAGCCACGCCCATCTGCGCCGACTTGATCACCATCTCACTGGTCAGACGGCCGGTGGTGTAGAACACCTTGTCGGCGCCATCCATGCCTTGCATCCACATGGACCCGGCAATGGTGTCTATGGCGTTGTGACGACCCACGTCTTCAACAAACAACTGCAGATCCTCGCCCCGGAACAGCGCGCAGCCATGAACCGAGCCGGCCGACTTATAGGTGCTCTCGCGCAGCCGCATGGTGTTGACGATGCCATAGAGCTGGGCCTGGCTCAGCGTCGCCTCGGGCAGCACCAGCGTATCCACATCGGCCATCAGGTCGCCAAACATGCTGCCCTGGCCGCAGCCGGTGGTGTGCACGCGCCTGGCAGTGCGCGAGCGCAAATTGGCAATACCCTGGTGCGTCCTGACAGCCGCCGCGCCGACCTCCCAATCCACCGTGATCGAGTGCACTTCAGCCGCCGACTTGATCAGCCGCTGGTTGCGCAAAAAACCTAGCACCAGCAGTTCTGGCTGTGCGCCCAGCGTCATCAGCGTGAGCAGTTCCTGTTTGTCCACGTAAATCGTGAGCGCGCGCTCCGCCGGCATTGAAACCGCCACCGATTCGCCGAATTCATTGAGCGCACTGACCGTGTGCGTCAGGGGCGCACTGGTCTGCGTCAGGTACGGAAGCATGAAAGAATTGTTGGACATCAGGCTGGCACTTTACCGGATTGGCAGGCAGGCCAGCGGTCACGGCCTGCAGCGCTGCGCCAAATATATGTCCGTCCGGCAAACGTATTGCGCCGTCGGGCAAAGGTTTGTGGCGTCAACGCGCGTAGCATTTTCAGACGTACCAACCAAGAGGAAACTGCCATGTCCAACTCGCCAAGTACCCAACCGTCACCCATCATGAAACTAAAGGCCCTGGTTTTACCAGTCTTGCTGCTTGTCAGCGCAGCGCTCAACACCGAGACGGCAAACGCCTGCTCACGCGTGGTTTACCAGGGACCCAACAGCACCGTCATCACTGCACGTTCCATGGACTGGAATGAGGACATGGGTACCAACCTCTGGATCTTCCCCACCGGCATGGCACGCAACGGCGAAGTCGGACCGAACTCGCTCAAATGGACTTCAAAATTCGGCAGCGTCATCGCCACAGCATACGAAGTTTCCAGCGCAGACGGCATGAATGAAAAAGGACTGGTTGCCAACCTGCTCTGGCTCACAGAATCGGAATATGGAAACTGGGATCAGAAAAAACCCGGACTCTCGATCGCGGCCTGGGTGCAATACGTGCTCGATTCCTACGCCACGGTGGATGAAACCGTCAAAGGCTTGAGCAAAGAAGAATTTGTCATCGTCACTGGCGGCACGCCGGGCAGAAACTCGCTGGCAACGCTGCATCTGGCCATCTCCGACCCGACAGGCGACAGCGCCATCTTTGAATACATTGGCGGAAAACTCGTCATCCACCACAGCCGGTCATATCAGGTGATGACGAACTCCCCCATCTTCGAAAAACAGTTGGCACTCAATGAATACTGGAAGCAGATCGGCGGCACCGTCATGCTGCCGGGCACCAACCGCGCAGCCGACCGATTCGCACGCGCGTCGTTCTACATCAACGCGATCGCGCAGACGGCAGATCCGTACGTCGCAGTCGCCAGCGTCTTCAGCGTGATCCGCAATGTTTCCGTACCGTTCGGCATCAGCACCCCAGGACAGCCCAACATCTCCTCAACCCGCTGGCGCACCGTGGCTGACCAGAAGAACAAAATCTACTTCTTTGAATCGGCACTCACGCCCAACACCTTCTGGGTCGAGTTCAAGGACATCGACTTTTCGAAAAACGGCAAGGTCAAAAAACTCAGTATCTCCAACAGGGAAACCTACTCCGGCAACACCGCTGGCAAATTTGTGGAAACCACTCCCTTCAAGTTCATGGGCTTGTAGATCTGGCTGAAAATGCCCCGGTCCCAAACCACTCAATCTAGGTACAGCCATGGCCAAGCGATCCTGCCCTTTGTCCAGGGTTTATGGACTGCTTGAGCCCGGGCCGGTGCTGCTGCTGACGACGGCGCACAAAGGCAAGGCCAACGTGATGACGCTGTCCTGGCACACCATGATGGAGTTCGAGCCGCCACTGGTGGGCTGCATCGTCAGCAACCGAAACTTCAGCTTTGCGGCCCTCAAGGCAACGCGGGAGTGCGTGCTCAATATCCCGACGCTGGAACTCGCAACACAGGTGGTGGGCTGCGGCAATACTTCAGGCCAGACGCTCGACAAGTTCGCCGCCTTCGACCTGACGCCGCAGCCGGCCAGCCTGGTCGCCGCACCGCGAATCAAGGAATGCTACGCCCAGTTCGAATGCCGTGTTGTCGATACCCGGGGCGTAAACCGCTACGGCCTGTTTGTGCTCGAAGTGCTCAAAGCCTGGATCGATCCATCCGTCAAGGCGCCAGCGACGGTGCACCATCAAGGGTACGGCGCATTCCGCGTGGCGGGCGAGACCATCCGCTTGCCATCAACGAAGAAATAGACATCGCCCGCGTCAACCACAGCAGGCTGTGCGACGAAAGAAAATAAGGGTTTATACCAACTCCCATGATTTGGATCAGTGTTTGTGGAAATGCGAACGCGCAGAATGAACTTGTCGGGGCCAGATATGGTCCGTCGGGCACACCAAGACTGGTCGTGCAGACCTCGCGCAAGATGCCCCCTCAGCGGTTTATCCATGAACGGAGGTCAACATGATGCACAACACCCAACTCGCCCTCGGGCTACTCGCAGCCACGCTGATGGTTGCAGCCTTGAGTGCCTGCGCGCCCGCAACGATGCCAACCGCCGGGCCGGTCTGCGACCCGGTGGCCGCCAAGGGAATGGCGCTGAAAGACCACTGCCTGACCTGCCACAGCATGACCAAGCAAAAGGGAGGCCCGAGTTTCAAAGCGGTGGCGATGAAGTATCGCGGCAACGCAAATGCCGAGGCCAATCTCTACGGGCACCTGACGAGCGACAACCTCGCGCGGATGCCAGACGGGGAGACCGGGTATCACAAGTGCATCGTCAAAGAAAACCCGGAAAAGATCCGCAACATGGTGCGCTGGATCCTCGCTCAATAAGCTGACTTCGGCACGATCGCCACCGCGCAGTACTTGAATTCAGGGATCTTGCCAAAGGGGTCGAGCGCAGCGTTGGTCAGCAGGTTTGCCGCCGCTTCGCGGTAAGCAAAGGGCATGAACACCGTGCCGTCAGGTGTGCCGTCGTCACGGCGCAGCGCCACTTCCAGACTGCCACGGCGTGAGCGCAGGCTGACCATGGCGCCGGGCAGCAGCCCAAGACGTTCGAGTTCACGGCCGCTGAGGCAGGCCGTTGCCTGCGGCTCCAGCGCGTCAAGCACGCGCGAGCGGCGCGTCATGCTGCCGGTGTGCCAGTGCTCCAACTGGCGCCCGGTGATCAGCGCAAACGGATAATCCGCATCGGGTATTTCAGCCGCTGCAATCAGAGTGGTCGGTATCAGATGCGCCTTGCCATCGGCGGTGGCAAAACGGTCGATGAAAACCGTCGCTTGACCCGGATCGTCAGCGCTCAGACAGGGGTAGGTCACGCTGCCCTCAAACTGCAAGCGCTCCCAACTGATGCCGCCAATGGCTGCGCTCATGGCCTGGCGCATTTCCTCAAAGACATCGGCGACGCCGTCGTGCGCACCGGCGTAGTTCCAGTTCAAATCAAAGCGCTGCGCGATTTGCTGGATGATCCACAGATCCGCCCTCGCCTGCCCCGGCGGCGCGATAGCCTGGCGACCCAGCTGCAGCATGCGGTCGGTGTTGCTGACCGATCCGGTCTTCTCGGGCCAGGCGCTGGCCGGCAACACGACGTCAGCGAGCCAGGCTGTTTCGGTCAGAAAAATGTCCTGCACCACCAGGTGCGACAGGCTGGCCAGGGCGTGGCGCGCATGGTTCAGATCGGGGTCGCTCATGGCCGGGTTCTCGCCCATGATGTACATGGCGCGCACCTTGTGCGGATCGCCGTCAGCCACCAGCATCTTGTCCATGGTCTCGACCACGGTGTAGCCCGGCGTGGCGTCAAGCTGGCAACCCCAGAACTGCTCGAACCAGGCGTGCGCCGCGGGGTCGCTCACGCGCTGGTAGTTGGGAAACATCATCGGTATCAGGCCGGCGTCGCTGGCGCCTTGCACATTGTTCTGGCCGCGCAGCGGATGCAGGCCCGAGCCCGGCTTGCCGATCTGGCCCGTCACCAGGCACAGGGCGATCAGCGCGCGCACGTTGTCGGTGCCGTGCACATGCTGGCTAACCCCCATGCCCCACAAAATCATGGCCGCTTTCGCGCTGGCATAGGCACGCGCGACCTCGCGGATGGTGGCCGCAGCAATGCCGCAGACCGGCGCCATCGCTTCCGGACTGAAGCCCTGAACACCCTCACGCACAGCCTCAAAATTGCTGACACGCGCGGCGATGAAAGCGGGATCTGTCAGGCCCTCCTCGATCACGGTGTAAATCATGGCGTTGATCAGTGCCACATCGGTATCGGCCTTGAAGCTCAGGTTGCGCCAGGCATGAAGCGCCAGATCGGTGCCGCGCGGGTCGGCCACCACAAGCTTCAAACCGCGCTTGGCCGCGTTCTTCATCCAGGTCGCTGCCACCGGGTGGTTGCTCGATGTGTTGGAGCCGATCACCAGAATCAGGTCGGCGTGCGCCACATCGCTGACCTGGTTGCTGACCGCACCGGAACCGACGCCTTCGAGCAGCGCCGCCACACTCGACGCATGGCACAGGCGCGTGCAGTGGTCCACGTTGTTGGAACCAAAGCCGGTGCGCACCAATTTCTGGAACAGATAGGCCTCCTCGTTGCTGCCCTTGGCTGAGCCGAAGCCAGCCAGCGCCTTGGGGCCAAACTGGTCGCGCAGTGACTTGAGTCCGCCGGCCGCAAATGCCAGCGCCTCCTCCCACGTGGCTTCGCGAAAGACGCTGGCCCACCCGGAGGGGTCGCGCGTGAGCGCCATGTCCTTGGGCACGCCGGCACGCCGGATCAGCGGGTTTGTCAGCCGATGCGCATGGTGGACGTAATCAAAACCGAAGCGGCCCTTCACGCACAAACGACCTTGATTGGCCGGGCCGTCGCGTCCCTGCACACCGACTATTTTTTCGTTCTTGACCTCGTAGCTGAGCTGACAGCCGACGCCGCAAAACGGGCAGACAGAATCAACCACCCGATCGACACCCAGCGCGCCACTGCGGCCGTGGGGCATCAGCGCACCGGTTGGACAGGCCTGCACGCACTCGCCGCAGGCCACGCACGTGCTCGCACCCAAAGCGTCGTCCAGGTCGAACACGATCTGGCTATGGGCACCACGGCGCGCGTAGCCGATGACCCCGTTGACCTGCAGGTCGCGACAGGCGCGCAGGCAGCGCGTGCACTGGATACAGGCGTCCAGATTGACGGCGATGGCCGGGTGCGAAAGGTCAGGGGCCGGCGCCTCCCGGTGCAACACCCGCAGCGCGGGCCGCGGCGTAACAGCCAGACGTTGCGCCCAATCACTGAGTTCGCCGTGCGGCAAGCTTGCGTCATCGCCGAGCCACTTGTGGCCGCGCTCGGGCATATCGGCAAGCAACAGTTCCAGCACCATGCGCTGGCTGTTCCTGGCGCGCGCGCTGTCACTGCTGACTTGCATGCCGGGCGTGGGGCTGCGGCAGCAACTCGCCGCCAGCGCACGCTCACCCTCAATCTCGACCACGCAGGCGCGGCAGTTGCCACTCGCCGGCAGTCCGTCCTTCTGGCACAGATGGGGAATCTCGACACCATGGCGCTGCGCCACTTGCAGGATGCTCTCGCCGTCCCTCGCCTCGACCGAGGCGCCATTCAATGTGAACACAAGGACTGCCACCTCAGCCCCCAATCTCGTGTGCAAAGTATTTCTGCACGCAGCGCACCGGGTTCGGTGCTGCCTGCCCAAGGCCGCAGATCGAGGCATCTGCCATGACGGTACACAGATCGTCCAGCGTCGATTGATCCCAAACGGGCGAGCGCATCAGTTGCACAGCCTTGGCGGTGCCGACGCGGCATGGCGTGCACTGGCCGCAGCTCTCGGCGGCGAAGAAACGCATGGCGTTGAGCGCGGCGTCGCGCGCCCTGTCATGCTGGCTCAGCACCACGACGGCGGCCGAGCCGATGAAGCAGCCGTATGGCTGCAGCGTGTCGAAGTCCAGCGCCAGATGGCTCAGACGCGCCGGCAGAATACCTCCCGACGCGCCACCGGGCAGGTAGGCATAGAGCGTGTGGCCGGCCTGCATGCCGCCGCAAAACTCGTCAATCAATTCCTGCACCGAAATGCCGGCTGGCGCGCGTTTGACACCGGGCTGTTTGACGCGCCCGCTGACGCTGAAGGAACGCAGACCGTGGCGTCCCTGGCGCCCGAAGCCCTTGAACCAGGCGGCACCGTTTTCGAGAATCTCGCGCAGCCCGTACAGGGTCTCGAAGTTATGCACCAGGGTTGGCCGGCCGAACAGGCCGCGCTCTGCCACATAGGGCGGACGCAGGCGCGGCTCGCCACGCTTGCCTTCGATGCTCTCAAGCATGGCCGACTCTTCGCCGCAGACATAGGCACCGGCACCGCGGCGCAGTTCGATCTGCGGCAGCGGACACGGCGGGTCGGCCCGCAGCAACTCGATCTCACGCAGCAACATGTGGCGCGTGGCGTGGTACTCGTCGCGCAGGTAGATGGTGCAACGTTCAGTGCCAACCACTTGCGCCGCGATCAGCATGCCTTCGAGGAAACGGTGCGGATCACGCTCCAGATAAGTGCGGTCCTTGAAGGTGCCCGGCTCGCCCTCGTCCAGATTGACCGCCAGCATGCGTGGCGCGTTTTGTTCACGCACGATGCGCCACTTGCGCGCAGCGGCAAAACCGGCGCCACCGAGTCCGCGCAAACCGGAGGCCTCAACGCGGCGAATCACCTCCTCGGCCGCTTCCTCGCCATTGACCACAGCCGCCGCCAGCGTGTAGCCGCCCTGTTGGCGATAGGCCTCAAAACCAGTGAAGTCGGCAACAAGCGATGCGGCATCGACACGCGCCAGCGCCTGCTGTGCGTCATCGCTTAAAGCCTGCTGTACCGCCTCTTGCACCTGAGCGGCATCAGCCTTTGGCACTGCGCGCTGACCGACCAGGACGGCAGGTGCCTGCTCGCAGCGCCCGACACAGGGTGCGGCCACGACGCGCACCGAGGCACCCAGCAAGGCCGGCAAACGCGCCAGCAAATCGACAGCACCCGCCATGGCGCAACTCTGGCTCTCGCAAACACGCACGGTTACGGCGGGAGCTTGCGCGCCGTCGCGCAGGATTTCAAAGTGATGGTAAAAGGTGGCGACCTCATAGACTTCGGCCGGCGCAAGCCGCATGTCGCTGGCCAGCGCCACCAGATGACGCTCGAACAGGCCGTGGTAGCAGTCGTTAAGCTGGTGCAGATACTCGATCAGTAGATCGCGCGCATGGCCATCGGGCGGCGGCGCTCCGATCAGAGCGCGCAGTTCCTGCAGCGCGCTTTCATCTAACTGGCGGCCCTTGAGTTGCGACAGCCGGCGGGCCGATTGACGCAGGTCAGCAGCCACCGGTTGGTCTCTTTCAGGTCTCTTTCGAGATCGTGATGGTCGGAAACTTGGACGAGAAATCCTTGTTCTTGGCCGCAATCGCCACCGCCACCTTGCGCGCCACGGCCTTGTAGATGCCCGCAACCTCGCTGTCGGGAGCGGACACCACGGTCGGCTTGCCGCTGTCGGCCTGGACACGGATCTGCAGGTCAAGCGGCAAGGCACCGAGGTAATCCATGCCGTATTCAGCCGCCATCTTCTTGCCGCCGTCAGCGCCGAAAATATGCTCGATATGGCCGCAGTTGCTGCACACGTGCACCGCCATGTTCTCCACGATGCCCAGAATCGGCACGCCGACCTTCTCGAACATCTTGATGCCTTTCTTCGCGTCCAGCAGGGCGATGTCCTGCGGCGTGGTGACGACCACCGCGCCAGTCATGGGCACGCGCTGCGACAGCGTCAACTGGATGTCGCCAGTGCCGGGCGGCATGTCGACGATCAGGTAATCCAGATCGCGCCAGTTGGTCTGGCGCAGCAGTTGCTCAAGCGCCTGGGTCGCCATCGGGCCGCGCCAGATCATGGCCTCGTCCTGGGCCACCAGAAAACCGATCGACATCACCTGGACGCCGTAGTTTTCCAGCGGTTCCATGGTCTGGCCATCGCTGCTCTCGGGCCGACCATCGATGCCCATCATCATCGGCACGCTCGGGCCATAGATGTCAGCGTCAAGCAGACCCACGCTGGCACCTTCGGCCGCCAGCGCCAGCGCCAGATTCACCGCCGTGGTGCTCTTGCCGACACCACCCTTGCCGGAAGCCACGGCCACAATGTTCTTCACCTTGGGCAGCAGTTGCACACCGCGCTGCACGGCATGCGCCGCGATCTTCATGCTGATGTTGACCGACACGTTGTTGACACCGGCCACGCTCTTGGCGGTGGCGATCAGTTCGCTGCGAAAGCCCGGCGTCTGGCTCCTGGCCGGGTAACCGAGTTCGACGTCAAAGGCGACATCGCCGTTGGCGATTGCAAGATTGCGGATTGCCTTGGAAGACACGAAATCGTGTCCGGTATTGGGATCGACCACACCTTTGAGTGCGTCCATCACTTGCTGTTGAGTCACTGTCATTGCTTGCTTCTCCTGAGGCCGATAGTCTAGCGAACATTTGTTTTTGCTTAACAGCCAAGGGGAATCCGGGTTTACCCCGGGCAAACCGTCCGCACAGCGCGAACCATAATGACCCCATGCCCAAGGACACGCCGCCCTCCGCCCCTATCGGCCTCATGCTGGGCGGCGGCGGCGCGCGGGCAGCCTACCAGGTCGGGGTGCTCGAAGCCGTCGCCGACATCCGCAAAGAGGCTGGCGCGCTGAACCAGCCCAACCCGTTCCCTATCATCACCGGCACCTCAGCCGGCGCCATCAACGCCGCCGCCCTGGCCTGTGGCGCCGATGATTTCGATGGCGCGGTGCGCCACATCGTCGAAATCTGGAAGAACATCCATGCCCATCAGGTCTACCGCTCGGACCGCTTCAGCATGCTGCGCTCCGGTGCCTCGCTGATGGGCTTGCTGGCGCTGGGTTGGTTGCGGGCAAAGTGGCAGCACAAGACCCCGCGTTCGCTGCTCAACAACGCACCGCTGCATCATTTGCTGACGCGCATGGTGCCGCTTGAGCGACTGCCGCAGTTGTTCGAGCAAGGCCACATACAGGCGCTGGCGGTCACGGCATCGAGTTACAGCTCGGGCGAGCACATCACTTTTTTTGAAGGAACACAGGAGCTCCAGCCCTGGGTGCGTTCGCAGCGGCGCTCCATCCGCGACCGCATCACCTACTCGCATCTGCTGGCCTCCTCGGCCATTCCCTTCGTCTTTCCGGCCGCGCAACTGGCAATGGACCGGCACATGGAATATTTCGGGGACGGTTCCATGCGCCAGTCAGCGCCGATAGCGCCGGCCATCCACCTGGGCGCCACCAGGATTCTGGTGGTGGGCGCCGGGCGCATGGTGGAGCCCAAGGAAGAAGCGCATCTGCATACCAACCTGAGCTACCCTTCGCTGGCGCAGATTGCCGGGCACGCCATGTCGAGCATCTTCCTGGATTCGCTGACCGTCGACCTGGAACGCATGCGCCGCATCAACCAGACCATTGCGCTGGTGCCGCCCGAAGCGCGCAGCGCCAGCGCACTGCACCACATCGACCTGCTGCTGATCTCGCCCTCACAACGCCTGGACAGCATTGCCGCGCGCCACATCGCCGATTTGCCGCCGGCAGTGCGCACCATGCTGGGCGGCGTCGGCGTCTCGACCAAGGCGTCAGATGTCAAAGGCGCGGCGCTGGCCAGTTACCTGCTGTTTGAATCCAACTACACGCGCGAGTTGATGGCGCTCGGTTACGCCGACGCGCAAAGACAGCGCTCCGAAATCTGCACGTTCTTTGGCTGGACCGATGCGCTGCCTATGTAGCCCGTATGGAGCCGAAGGCGTAATACGGGCTACGCATGACGGTGAAGGCCAACATCAAGCCCCGGTCTTGAACCGCGCGGCCAGCGCGCTGCTGTGGCGTGCCAGCAGGTTGCCATCGAGCCCCACCGCCACGAACAGGCCACCGAGGTCGATATAGCGGCGCGCCAGCGCGTCGTCGGCCATCAGGATACCGGGCGCCTTGCCGGCGCGCAGGATGGTCGCAAAGGCGTCCTCGATGGCGGCGCGCACCTGCGGGTGGTCCTGCTCGCCGATGTGACCCATCGACGCCGACAGATCGGCCGGACCTATGAACACACCGTCCACGCCATCCACTGCGGCGATGGCATCGAGGTTGTCAAGCGCGGTTTGCGTTTCGGCCTGCACCAACACGCAGATCTGTTCATTGGCGTGATGACCGTAATCCTCTACGCGACCCCAGCGCGAAGCGCGCGCGCCACCCATGCCGCGTATGCCCTGCGGCGGGTAGCGCGTGGCCCGCACCACGGCGCGCGCCTGCTCTGCCGTGTCCACCATCGGCACCAGGATCGTCTGCACGCCCAGATCAAGGTACTGTTTGATCAGCGCTGTGCCGACATGACCATGGCCCACCGGCACGCGGGCAATCGCGTGCGAAGCCGGGTAGCCGGCAATCACCTGCAACTGCGCCAGGATGGTGTTGAGATCATTGGGCGCATGTTCGCCGTCAATCAGCAGCCAGTCAAAACCGGCACCGGCGCAGATCTCGGTGGTATAGGGGTTGGCCAGACCGAGCCACAGGCCGATCTGCAACCGCTTTTGCGCCAGCGCGCGCTTGAACGGATTGACCGGATTCTTCATACCGCCCCGTAACGCTGACGCGCCAGCGCCGCACCCGCTGCGAGCGCCGCCAGTTTTTTCTCGGCAACGACGCGACTCATCGGCGCCAAGCCACAGTTGGTGCATGGGAAGAGTCGATTCTTCGGCACAAACTGCAAGGCCTTGCCAATGGTGTCGGCCACCTGCTCGGGCGTCTCGATCTCGTCGCTGGCCACGTCAATGACGCCAACCATCACGTCCTTGCCGGCCAGCAGCGCCATCAAATCCGGTGGCACATGCGAGTGGTAGCACTCGAGGCTGACCTGCTGGATGCTGCTTTTGGCCAAGGCCGGAAAGATCGCTTCGTACTGGCGCCATTCCTTGCCCAGGGTTTCCTTCCAGTCGACATTGGCCTTGATGCCGTAGCCATAGCAGATGTGAACAGCCGTGGTGCAGGTCAGGCCCTGGGCGGCGCGCTCCAGCGCTTTGACACCCCAGTCGGCGGCGTCCTGCATGTAGACATTGAAGGCTGGTTCGTCAAACTGGATGATGTCAACGCCGTCCGCCTGCAGTGCCAGTGCCTCCTGGTTGAGCAGTTCAGCAAAGGCCATCGCCATCTTGACCTTGTCGCCATAAAAGCGGTCGGCCACCGTGTCCACAATCGTCAGCGGCCCGGGCAGCGTGAACTTGAGTTTCTTCTTCGTGTGGGCGCGCGCCAGTTGCGCTTCAAAGGCATGAACCCGGCCCTTCAGGCGCAGCGGGGCAATGACCTGCGGCACCTGGGCGTCGTAGCGGCCGTTGCGGATGCCCATGGTGACCTTGTTCTCGAAGTCGATGCCCTCGACCTGCTCCAGAAAACCATGGACGAAATGCTGGCGCGACTGTTCACCGTCGCCGATGATGTCCAGACCCGCGTCCTCCTGCTCCTTGATCCACAACAGCGTGGCGTCGGCCTTGGCCTGCTGCAGTTCGGCGCCCTGCGCCTTCCACTGCGGCCAGAGTTTTTCGGTCTCGGACAGCCAGGCTGGCTTGGGCAGGCTGCCGGCGATGGCGGTTTGAAACAGTTCGGTCGTTTGTGTCATGAAAATTCCAGTTAAAAGGGGTAGCGCTCGCGCAGGCTGCGTGCATTCAGCAGCAAACCCGCCAGCAGGGAGAACAGGGCCACAGCGCCCAGAATAAGAGCAGCAGTCGTCCAGGGCCGGCCCATCTGCTGGCGCATCTGCACCAGTTCCAGCGCCGCACCAAGCCAGACCAGGCTGGCCGCGTAGGTGGCGCACTGCAGCACGATCAGACTCCAGCGCCTGCGATACAGCAAGACCAGCGGCAGGATCAGGCACAGGCCGGCCAGGGCATAGCTGCCGGCACGAAAGAAATGGGCGCAGATCAAAGCTGCAGCGATGAGCACGGGGGTGATGCGAACAAACATGCGCGAGGGTACCAAGGTGGGCAAGATTCTGCCATGGCCGCGACTGTAAGCGGGAATGCCGACGGACGCTGTCCCGCCCTGGACCGCCCCCTGCCAGGTGCTCTGGTAGCATGCATGGCGCAAGAAAATGGATCGGCCCGCCACGGCGTCTGTAAAGACCTGGGTGCACCGCTTGCCCAGCCACAGGAAAACCATGAAGACAGCCCCGTTATTGTTCTCTCTGATTTGCAGCCTGGCCGCAATCGCTCTGATCGGATGCAGCGGCAAGACCGACGCCGCGGCACCGGCAGCAGCTGCCAGTGCGCCAGCCGTCCCTGCGTCAGGCGCCAGCCCGGCCATCACCATCACCACCGTTCGCGCACTCAAGCGCGATATGCGCGTGCTGCTGGAGGCCACCGGAACCGTCACGCCGCTGACCAGCGTTGATGTGCGCTCCCAGGTCACGAACATCATCAGCAAGGTCCACATCAAGGACGGGCAGTTCGTGAAGGCCGGCGAACTGCTGTTCACACTGGACCCGCGCACCGACGAGGCCAATGTCGCCAAGGCGCAGGCGCAGTTGGCTAAGGACAATGCCGCGCTGGCTGACGCGCAGCGGCAATGGGTGCGAGCCCAGCAACTGCTGGCGCAGAACTTCATCTCGCAAGGCGCACTCGACACCAACAAGGCACAGGTCGATTCGCAACTGGCCGTGGTGGCCGCCGATCAGTCCGCCATCGACGCCGCCCGCGTCGCCCTCTCCTATACCCGCATCACGGCACCCCACGCCGGACGTGCCGGCATCGTCGCGGTCTCTGCCGGCAACGCGGTGCAGGCCAATGTGACACCACTGGTGACGATCACGCAGCTCGATCCGATTGCGGTAGCGTTCAGCATTCCGCAGCGCAACCTGAGCGACGCACTGGCCGCCCTCAAGGACGGCGGCGCCGAAGTGACAGCCAGCCTGGGCGAAAAGGCGGAGCGCTTCACCGGGCGTCTCAAATTTGTCGACAACATGGTCGATGCCAACTCCGGGTCGGTCAAGGTCAAAGCGGTTTTCCCCAACCCGACCGGCAAGCTCTGGCCTGGCGCCTTTGTTCAGGTCTCGCAGACCGTGAGCACACTGAAAGATGTCGTTGTGGTGCCGCATGCATCCGTCATCCAAAGCCCACGCGGCACCATCGTCTATACCGTGCAGGAAGGCAAAGCGATTCTCAAACCGGTGCAGGTGTTGTACGCGCAGGGCGATGACGCGGCCGTCAGTGGCATCAGCGCCGGCGACTCGGTGGTCCTGGTCGGCAAGCAGAACCTGCGCCCGGGCACGGCCGTGGTCGAACGCGCCAAGGGTGAAGGCGCCAACGCACCCAGCGCCAAGCAGCCGGCCAAGCCATGAACCTGTCCGAACTTTTCATCCGTCGTCCGGTGATGACGATCCTGCTGAATGCAGCGATCGTGCTCGCCGGCGTCCTGGGCTATCGCAACATCCCGGTGGCGGCCTTGCCGAGTTACGACACGCCGGTGATCAATGTTTCTGCGAATCTGGCTGGTGCCAATCCGGAGACCATGGCGAGCTCGGTGGCCTTGATGCTGGAGAAACAGTTCCAGACAGTGCCGGGCCTGAAAACCATCAGTTCCACCAGCACGCTGGGCAACACCTCGCTGACGCTGGAGTTTGACGAAGGCCGCAATGTGGATGCCGCCGCGGTCGATGTGCAGGCCGCGCTGCTGCGAGCGCAGCGCTTTCTGCCGGTTGAAATGACGGCGACACCGGCCTACCGCAAGGTCAATCCGGCTGATGCACCGATACTGTTGATTGCGCTAACCTCGCCATCGGTCAACCCGTCCGATCTGCAGGACTACGCCGAGCATCTGATCTCACCCACGCTGACCACCATCGACGGTGTGGCGCAGGTCAGCATCTTTGGCTCCAAACGTTACGCCGTGCGGGTGCGGGTGCAGCCCGAAGCGCTGGCGGCGCGCAACATCGGTCTGGACGAATTGAGCGCTGCGCTCAAGGCCGCCAACGTCAACACGCCGGTCGGAACCTTCGACGGTCCGAACCAGACCCTGACGCTACAGGCCAACCGACAACTCAAGAGCGCGGCAGATTTTGCGGACATCATTGTCAGCACGCGCGGCGGCAACCCGGTGCGCTTGCGCGATGTGGCCAAGGTGGAAGACAGTCTGGAGACGCTCAAGAGCTGGGCCACGCTCAATGGCGAGAATTCGATCACCGTCGTCGTGCAGCGCCAACCCGGGGCCAACACGGTGCGGGTAGTCGACGCCGTGCGGGCCGCTCTGCCCAAACTGCAAAGCCAGATGCCCCAATCGATCAACATGACGGCGGTGAACGACCGCTCGGTCTCGGTGCGGGAAGCGCTGCACGACGTCACGCTGACTCTGCTGGGGACGATTGCCCTTGTGGTGCTGGTGATCTTCCTGTTCCTGCGGCGTTTCGTCGCCACCGTGATCCCGACCCTTTCGCTGCCGGTGTCACTGATCGGTGCGGTGGCGCTGCTGTGGGGCTTCTCCTACAGCCTGGACAATATTTCGCTGCTCGGCCTGACGCTGGCCGTCGGTCTGGTGGTGGACGACGCGATCGTGGTGCTGGAGAACATCATCCGTCACGTCGAAAACGGTGTGCCGCCGTTTACCGCAGCCCTGCGCGGCGCGCGCGAGGTGGGTTTCACCATCATCGCCATCTCCACTTCGCTGATCGCGGTGTTCATCCCGATCTTCTTCATGCCGGGCGTAATCGGCCTGCTGTTCCACGAATTCGCGGTCGTCGTCGGCCTGGCGATTGTGGTCTCGGCCTTCGTCTCGCTGACACTGGTACCGATGCTGGCGAGCCGCTTCCTGTCGGACGAAGCGCACAAGAAGCCGCCGAGCGCGCTGGTGCGTTCCTTCGAACGCGGCTTTGACCTGCTGCTGGCCCTCTACACGCGCCAACTCGACGTTGCCTTGCGCCACCGCAAACTGGTGCTGTTGCTGGCACTGGCCACCTTTATCGCAACCGCCTGGCTGATGGTCATCATTCCGAAAGGCTTCTTCCCGGAAGAGGACATCGGCCAGATTTCGGTCTCGACCGAAGCCTCGGAAGACACCTCGTTTCCGGCCATGGTCACGCTGCAGGAGCGCGTCGCGGCGGTCTTCCGCGCCGACCCGAACGTGGCAGCCGTGAGCTCTTTCAACGGCGGCAGCGGCGCGCAAAACACCGGGCGCATGTTCATCACGCTCAAACCTCAGGCACAACGTCAGCCGATGAGCAAGGTGGTCGAAGGCATGCGGCGCAAACTGCGTGGCGTTGCCGGCATTGCGGTCTTCATGCGGCCGGTCCAGAACCTGCAACTTGGCGGGCGCCAGAGCAAGGCGCAGTACCAGTACATCCTGCAAAGCGTGCGCGCCGACGAGCTCAACGCCTGGGCCACCAAGCTGCAGGACCAGTTCCGCTCCGACCCGATGTTCCGCGACGTGACCAGCGACGCACAGTTGCGCGGGCTGCAGGCCCAGCTCAAGATCGACCGCGACCGCGCCAACACGCTGGGCGTCTCGATCGACGCCATTCGCACCGCGCTGTTCAGCGCCTTCGGCGAACGCCAGGTCTCCACCATCTACCTGCCAACCGACAGCTACCAGGTGATCATGGAAGTGGCGCCCGAGGGAAAGCTCGACGAACACGCACTCGGCGGCATCTATGTGCGCTCGACCAGCGGCGCCATGGTGGCCTTGTCGAGTTTCACCACGGTTGAGCGCACGGTTGGCCCGATGTCGATCAACCACGTCGGTCAGTTGCAGGCCGTGACAATCTCATTCAACCTGGCACCGGGCTCGGCACTGGGCGACGCAACCGCCAAGATCGACGCCGCGCGCAGCGCAATTTCGATGCCGACCTCGATCATTACCAGCTACGGCGGCGACGCCGCCGTTTTCAAGAGCTCGCAGGGCAGCCAGGCGATCCTGATCATTGCCGCGCTACTCGTGATCTACGTGCTGCTGGGCGTGCTGTATGAGAGCTACATCCACCCCATCACGATTCTGGCCGGACTGCCGTCGGCAGCGGTCGGCGCGCTGGCCACGCTGATGCTGTTCGGGCAGGACCTGACGCTGATCGCCACCATCGGCATCGTGCTGCTGATCGGCATCGTCAAGAAGAACGCCATCATGATGATCGACTTCGCGCTCGATGCGCAGCGCCATCAGGGCATGACGCCGGCTGTGGCCATCCGTGAGGCCTGCATTCTGCGTTTTCGGCCCATCATGATGACAACGCTGGCCGCTCTGATGGGTGCCCTGCCGATTGCCATCGGCATCGGCGCCGGCGCCGAGTTGCGCCAGCCACTGGGCCTGGCTGTGGTAGGCGGCCTGGTGTTCTCGCAGGCCATCACGCTTTTCATCACGCCGGTGATTTACCTGACGCTGGATCGCTTCAGCGGACACGGCCCGGTGCTGACGGCGGAAGAAGCCCCAGGCTGACGCGCGTGCCCATCATGGCGAGCACCCCTCTCGTCATTGCGAGCAAAGCGAAGCAATCCATGCAGTTTAAATTCATGGATCGCCACGCTGCGCTCGCGATGACGAAAGTGGCGGTTCGGTTCACTGCTGGCGTTGCCGCACCCATCGAACGCCGACCACGATCGCAAACATCACAATCAAACCCCATTTGAGCAGTGAGCAGGTCGCCGACAAGGGGATCAGCACCGAGTCAACGCCGTGCGACTGGCCGAGCAAAAAGATCTGCAGCGCGTTCTCTACCAGATCAAACAAGCCAGCGACAGGCAGCAACAACATGGCGACGCGCCGCAGTCGCCGACCATCGAACCAGCGGGTCCTGGCAATCATCAGGTAACCAAAGGCGCCGTAAACAAAGGGATGAAAGTTGTCCCACGCGAAATGGGCACGGTAGAGCGCCAGCCCGGACGCGCCCCACAATTCGATGATCCACCAATAAGCCTGCGGCGAAAACGCAAACTGGATCGCCAGAATGTCCGGATCAAGTGGCGCAAGCATGAACATGAGATGCGCATGCGAGGCCAGCAGCAGCAGAGCCGACAGGACAAGGGGCAGGTGCTTGCGCATGGTAAGCGGGATGTTCTCACGGGATCATGGCATAGACGCAGGTGTTGCGCAGCGCGCCGTCGGGATCGACGCGCTCATTGCGCAGAATGCCTTCAAGCTGCAGACTCAGGTTCTCGCACAGTGCTCGACTGGCGCTGTTACGCTCATCGGTGTGGCAATCGACCCGGCGTGCGCCCAAGTCATTCTGTGCGTACCGGATCAACGCCTGCACCGCCTCGCGCGTGTAACCCTGGCGCTGCAAACTGCTACGACACCAATAGCCAATCTCGAAGCGCGGCACATCCCAGCCGATGTTGTGCAGTGAGGTGTTGGCGATGAAGCGGCCACTGCCGCGCTCGAACACCAGATAGTCAAACCGCGCGCGCTGGATAAAGCTGGCCTGCGCCTGGCGGCAATAAGTCTCGGACACTGCGACCGACGGCTCAGCCATCGCCCACGGCAGCGATGCCGGCCAGGCCCGCAGCGCCGCCAGACTCTCGACCACCGCCTCGTGCACCGCAACCCCATCTCCCGGGCGGGCACAGCGCAACAGCAGGCGTTCGGTCTGCAGTTCGGTGGCGACTTCACGCAGGATGGGCGCAGTCATACACAGGCCTGATCAATTGCCGAACTCAGCGGCCGCCCTGACAGACACTGTCCAACGCGTGATGAAGCATGTTGAAGCATCGTTTCCACTCCCGTGAAGCTACTTGATGACCTTCCTCAACCCCTGCGTGGCTGGATTGGTAAGCCTTGTGGTGTTTTTTCTGCACTATAACCGGAGCAAATCTGGCTTGTCATTGCGGACCTGCGCCGTAATCCTGTGCCCGTGAGGCATGGATCCCGGGTCGAGCCCGGGATGACAGCGAAAAGGACGGTATAACAACGCAAAAGGACGGGGCGACGACGGGCAAGCCAACGGGGTGGCGACTAAAATCTCGCTTCCCCCTTGAAAGCCACAGTTCCCATGCCACGCCAACTCTTTGTCACCACCGCCCTGCCCTACGCCAACGGCAACTTCCATATCGGCCACATCATGGAGTACATCCAGGCCGACATCTGGGTGCGCTACCAGAGGATGATGGGCAACAGCGTGCACTTTGTCTGCGCTGACGACTGCCACGGCGCGCCTATCATGATCGCGGCGGAAAAGGCCGGCAAGACGCCGCAGCAGTTCGTGGCCGACATCGCGGCCGGGCGCAAACCTTACCTGGACGGCTTTCACATCGGCTTTGACAACTGGCATTCGACCGACGCGCCCGAGAACCACGAACTGGCACAGCAGATTTACCGTGACCTGCGCGACCGCGCCGATGGTTCGCTGATCGAGCGCAAGGCCGTCGAGCAGTTCTTCGACCCCGAGAAGGCCATGTTTCTGCCGGACCGCTTCATCAAGGGCCAGTGCCCGAAATGCGGCGCCAAGGACCAGTATGGCGACAACTGCGAGGAATGCGGCGCGGTCTATGCGCCAACCGATCTGGTCAATCCGTACTCGGCGCTGTCCGGCGCCACACCGGTGCTCAAAAGCGCCGAGCATTTTTTCTTCAAGCTGTCCGACCCGCGCTGCGTCGCGTTTCTGGAAGACTGGATACAAGGCCAAAACGCACGCGGCGCGCCACACCTGCAAAGCGAAGTGCTGAACAAGGTCAAGGAGTGGTTCACCACGCGCAAGAACCCGGACGGCAGCACCAGCGAAGGCCTGGCCGACTGGGACATCTCGCGCGACGCGCCCTACTTCGGCATCGAGATTCCGGACGCGCCGGGCAAGTATTTTTACGTCTGGCTCGACGCGCCGATCGGCTACCTCGCTTCACTGAAGAACCGCTTCATCAAACTGGCAGGTGACGCCACACTCGGTGCGCAACAGTACGAGGCTTTTCTGGCCGACCCGGCGACCGAGCAGTACCACTTCATCGGCAAGGACATCGTGACCTTTCACACGCTGTTCTGGCCCGCCACGCTGCGTTTTAGCGGCCGCAAGACGCCTGACGCGATCTTTGTACACGGTTTTCTGACCGTCAATGCCGAGAAGATGAGCAAGAGCCGCGGCACCGGTCTGGACCCGCTCAAATACCTGAGCCTGGGCATGAACCCGGAGTGGCTGCGCTACTACATCGCCGCCAAACTCAACGGCCGCAATGAAGACGTCGAGTTCAACCCTGAAGACTTCATGGCGCGCGTCAACAGCGACCTGGTCGGCAAGTACATCAACATCGCCTCGCGCGCCGCCGGCTTCATCGCCAAGCGTTTTGAGGGCAAGCTCGGCGCCATCACCGCCGACGGCAGCGCGCTGCTGGCGCTGCTGCGCGCCGCGCGCCCAAGCATCGAGACGCTGTACGAGGAGCGCGACTACGCCAAGGGCTTGCGCGAAACCATGTTGCTGGCCGATCGCGTCAACGAATACGTGGACGCCAACAAGCCCTGGGACCTGGCCAAACAGGCCGGCATGGAAGCGCGCCTGCACGATGTCTGCACGGTCTGCATCGAGGCCTTCGCCACGCTCACGGCCTACCTCAAGCCGGTGCTACCGCTGCTGGCCGCGCAGGTTGAAGCCTTCCTGGCCGTTGCGCCGCTGACTTTCTCCAGCGTTGAGCAGCCCCTGGGCGCGGGACACGCCATCGGCAACTATCAGCACCTGATGCAGCGCGTCGACATCAAGCAACTCGAAGCGCTGTTCGAAGCGCCCACCGCGCCTGAGCCGGAAAAACTCCTGCCCGGTGGCGAGGCGATTGCCCCCGCCATCGGCATCGAAGACTTCAGCAAGATCGACCTGCGCATCGCCAAAATCGTCAACTGCGAAGCGGTGGAAGGCTCGACCAAGCTGCTGCGCCTGACGCTGGACGCCGGCGAGGGCCGCATGCGCAATGTCTTCAGCGGCATTGCCAGCGCCTACAAGCCCGAAGACCTGATCGGCAAGCTCACCGTGCTGGTGGCCAATCTGGCGCCGCGCAAAATGAAGTTCGGCATCAGCGAAGGCATGGTGCTGGCCGCCAGCCACGCCGATGAAAAAGCCAACCCTGGCATCTACGTGCTGGAACCCACCGACGGCGCGCAGCCGGGGCTGCGCCTGCGCTAGCCCCGGTCCAGCTCGCGCTTCACGCATTTGATCGCATCTGGCCAGGCGCCAGGTTCCATCAAATGCCTCGATGCTGCAGGGGCAAAGGGGTCATACCCCTTCCATTTCGCCATCGCGAGACCCTGACCAATCCGTCGCTACGCTCCATGAACCCGGATGCTGTTTCGGCCGCCCGAAACAGCGCTCTCGCGATCACAAAATAACGCGCCTTGTTCCTTTTCATTCTCCAGCGGCACCAGGCCGTACACACATCTCATAAGCAAACATGATTACAATAACATTATCATGAAAGGCAAATCATGGAACTCAAAACCGCACGTCTGACCGTCCTGGTCGATCCGGCCAAGAAGAAGGCTTTCGAGACGCTGTGCGCGAGCCAGGACCTGACGCCGTCGCAAGTGGTGCGGCGCCTGATCCGTGATTACCTGCTGCACTACGGGGTGGAGTTTGTTCCCAGCGGCTTGAGCGCGGCCGACGACGCCGCAGCGGGCCCCACGCCCACCCCCTGAGAGACCGCGCCGCGCAACCATGACCGAGTTGATTTGGGCCGTCCTCGTCTTGTTGCTCGGTGCTGCCCTGTGCCTGGCACCACTGGGCAACCGCACGCGCGCCGGCATCGGCGTGCTGTCGCAGCTGCTGGCAAGCGCGCTGGTCTGGCACACGCTGACGCCGGTGCTGTTCGGTGGCGCCACGGTCAGCGGCGAACTGGCCTGGTCCTATCCGGTGGGCACGCTGCGCATCGAACTCGACGCGCTCGGTGCTTTTTTTCTGGCCTGGGCCATGCCCATGACCCTGCTCGGCAGCGTTTACGCCGTCGGCTACCTGCGTCCCTTCTTTGATTCCAAGCGCCATCTGGGCGTGCACTATGCGCTGCTGAACCTGACCTCGCTGTCCTTCGTGCTGGTCTACACGGCACAGCATGCGCTGGTCTTCCTGCTCGGCTGGGAGATTGCCGCGCTGGCGGCCTGGCTGCTGGTGATCTGGGACTACACGAACCAGAAGGTGCGGTTCGCCGGCTTCAACTACCTGGTCTCAACGCATCTGGGCCTGATCTTTCTGGTCGCAGCCTTCATGATCCTGTACGCGGACTCGGCCTCCTGGGACCTGGCAGGTTTCGGCCGCTGGTTGCAGGCCAATGCCGGATCGGAGCGCAACCTGGTGTTTTTGTTGCTGGTCGCCAGCTTCGGCCTGAAATCGGCCTTTTTCCCCTTTCATTCCTGGCTGCCGCGCGCGCATGCCGCGGCGCCGGCCCATGTCTCGGCGCTGATGTCAGGCGTGATCCACAAGGCCGGGCTCTACGCGCTGGTGCGCTTCGTCTTCCTGACGGGTCGGCCCGACGAATGGATGGGCTGGTTCCTGATCGGTTTTTCTGCACTGTCGGCGCTGGTCGGCGCGCTCTACACCGTCGGCCAGCGCGACCTCAAACGCCTGCTCGGCTACTCGTCGACCGAAAACGTCGGCATCGCCGGCATCGGCTTTGGCGTTGGCTGCCTGGGCCTGAGTTGGGGACAGCCGGCACTGGTGGCACTGGGTTTTGCCGGCGGCCTGATGCACCTGCTCAACCACGCCTTCTTCAAGTGCCTGTTGTTTTACGCCGCCGGCGCCGTTTACCAGGCCAGCCACACGGTTGACATGGAACGCCTGGGCGGCCTGGCGCGCCTGATGCCCTGGACGGCGCTGAGCTTTCTGCTCGGCGGCGTCGCGATCTCGGCGCTGCCGCCGCTCAACGGGTTCACCAGCGAGTTCGTCATCTATTCGGCGCTCTTCAACAATGCGGCCATCGGCGTCTGGGCCAAGGTCGCGCTGTGCGCGACCGGCGCGCTACTGGCCTTTGTCGGCGCGGTCTCGGCGCTGAGCATTACGCGCGCCTTCGGCGTCGTCTTTCTGGGCACGCCGCGCGATACCGGCGTGCACGCACCCAGCGAAGTCAGCCGCTGGATGCTGCTGCCCATGGGGCTGCACGCACTGGGCGTGATGGCGCTCGGCGTGGCGCCGGTGCTGGGTTTCATGCTGGTACGGGGCCCGACCGCGATGGCACTGGCCAAGCTGCCGGCGTCCGGCGTCGACGCACTGCAACCCATCGCAGACACGCTGGGGCGCATCGGCCTCATTTGCGCCGGGCTCGCGCTGGCCATTGGACTGCTGTGGTGGCTGCGCTCGCGCCTGTCGGCAAGGCCGACCGCACCACAACCAAGTTGGGGCTGCGGCTACACCGCACCCAATGCCCGCATGCAGTACACCGGATCGGGCTTCTCGTGGGACTTCAGCGCGCGCTTTCGCGGCGTGCTGCTGATGCTGCAGCGACAAAAAGCACCGACCGGCTACTTCCCGAACGACAGCTATGTCATCACCGATTGCGTCGACGCGGTCGAGCGGCGCATCTTCTCGGTCGTCGCCAATGGTGACGCCTCCGCCAAGACCTGGTCGAGTTGGCTGCGCGAGGACGACCCGCGCATTGCCTTCGGCGTGGCGCTGGTCGCCATCGTCGCCATCGCCGGTCTGGTGGTCCTGAGCGCGGGGCCGCTACCATGATCCTGATGCTGCTCGCCCATGTGCTGATCGCGCTGGCCATGCCGATCCTGATGCCCGGTCTGGTCAACCGCACCAAGTCGCTATGGGCTGGGCGCAAAGGGCCACCCTTGCTGCAACCACTGTGGGACCTGCGGCGTCTCTTGCACAAGCGGGCTGTCTACAGCGTGGTGACGACACCGCTGTTTCGCGCCGGCCCCTGGGTCGTGCTGGGGGCCAGCCTGATTGCCGCCTTGATTGCGCCGATTTTGGGCCCGCTGGCACCCTTGCAGTTCAGCCACGACTTCATCTTTTTTGCCTACACGCTGGGCCTGGCGCGCCTGTTCCTGATGCTCTCGGCGCTGGACGTCGGCAGTTCCTTCGAGGGCATGGGCGCGGCGCGCGAGGCCTCGTTTACCAGTTTCATAGAGCCCGCGCTGTTCCTGCTGATCGGCTCGGCCATGGTGGCGGGCGGCGGCAGCAGCTTTGCCGAACTGATTGCCGACATGCACCGCAGCAAGGCTTTTGTCTGGCTCGCCCTGCCCTGCGTGGCCGTGCTGTTTGTGCTGCTGCAGGCCGAAGCGGCGCGCGTGCCGGTGGACGATCCGCTGACACACCTGGAACTGACCATGGTTCACGAGGTCATGGTCCTCGACCACAGCGGGCCTGAACTGGCCGCCATGCAGTACGCGGCCGGGCTCAAGATGATGACCTATGGCGGCCTGATTGCAGCCCTGCTCAACCCCTTCGATCTCGCCACGGCGCCGCTGGCCGCTGTGCTCGGCACGCTGCTCATCATGAGCCTGGTGGCGCTGGCCGTGGGCTGCGTCGAATCCCTGATGGCGCGCCTGCGCATGCGCCTGGTGCCACGCTACCTGATGCTGACCAGCCTGCTCGCCGCGCTGTGCCTGGGTGGAGCGGGCTGGATGCTGAGGACCTGATGACACTGCCGCTGATCATCTTTCTGCTGGCGGTGGTGGTGCCGGTCTTCTTCAGCAAGATCCGCGCGGCGCCGCTCTGGCTCCTGGTCCAGGCGCTGGCACTGGGCTGGAACACGGTCGCCCACCATGGGCTGGACTCGGCGCACGCGCTGATCGCCCTGCTCGAACTGCTGCTGTTGCGCGCTGCCATCGCCCCGCTGTTGCTGCGCCGCGCCATCAAGCAACGCGCCCGGCCCAACCTGGACCTGATGCCATCGAATCTTTTCACCTGGGTTGCCGCTAGCGCGCTGATGGTGCTGGCCTTCAAGTTTGGCGCCCCGAGCATGGGCGACTACCAGGCCATCACCTTGGGCGTCGTCGGCGCCACGGTCATCGTGGCCCTGCTGTTGCTGGCCACCAACGACGCGCCACCGGCACAACTGGTGGCTGTGCTGTTCATGGAAAACGCGCTGGCCTTGTTTGAATCACTGTTTCCCGAACCCTGGCCGCTGCCGGTGCACGGGGCACTCAGCGCAATCTACCTGCTGACCATCTTCGTCGGCTCCTGGCTCATCGGCACGCCCGATGCGCCGCTCGTGGAGGAGACGGCATGAGCGCCGCGCTGGGCCGCCCCGAGCAAGCGATCGTGCCAACGCGCCACCTGTGGGTCGGACCGACCATGGTGGCACTGGCACTGGCCACGCTGCTGCTGTGGGTTACCGTCTTCGTGCAAACGCCGCTGACTGAGATGCCACGCTACTTTTTGGCGCGCTATTTCGTGCTCGACGCCACTTCCATGCTGTTCCTGCTGGTGATCAACAGCGTTTTCCTGGGCATCAGCGTCTACATGTCCTCGCGTGTCAAGACCTCGCAAACCCTGTCCGACAACATGCTGGGGCGCAGCGCGCTGACGCTGGCTTTCATGCTGGCGATGAATCTGGGCGTGATGGCCAACAACCTGCTCTTGCTATGGGCCTTCATCGAACTCACCACGCTATGCGCCGCACCCCTGGTGGCACAGGGCGACGCCGGCGTTGCGCGGCGCGTGGCCTGGAACTACCTGCTGTACTCCAGCATCTCGCTGGCACTGACCTTTCTGGGCATCATGTGCCTGACGCGGTCGGCGCAGTTGCAAGGCCTGGAGATGCATTTCGCGCTCGATCAGATGACGCGCAACGTATCGGCGACGGGCGACAGCTGGCAGCGCCTGGGTCTGGCCCTGATGCTGTTCGGCCTGGGCAGCAAACTTGGCCTGGCGCCGCTCTACAACTGGATGCCCGAGACCTACGAGGCAGCGCCGAGCAGCACCAGCGCCTTGCTGGCGGCAGTGCAATTCAACATCAGCGTGGTCGCCGTCTTTCGCATCCTGCACGTGTTTCGTGGTCAGGACCCGGGCTTCATGTCCCACGAACTGCTGTTCATGGGCTGCCTGTCCCTGCTGGTGGCCGCAGTGCAGGTGATGGCCGCGCACAGCTACAAGCGCCTGGTGGCCTACGCCTGCGTCAGCTCGTCCGGCGTCATTGCGATCGGCCTGTCGGTCGGCAAGCTTGCTGCCTACGGCGTGCTGCTCTACATCGTCAGCAACGCCTTTGTGAAAGCACTGCTCTTCCTCACCGCCGGACGCCTGCGCGCCGTCTACCACAGCAACGAGATCAAGGCGCTCAGCGGCGTCATCCGTGTGCTGCCGTTCTCGGGTCTGCTGTTTGCCGTGGGTATCTTCGCGCTGCTGGGCTTTCCACCCTTTGGCAGTTTTCTGGCCGAAATGCTGATTCTCTCGGGCATCGTGCAGTCGGGTAATTTGATCGCCTTCACCCTGATGTGCACCATGCTGACCATCATCTTCGTTGCCACCGGGCGCTCAATCTTTCCGATGCTCTGGGGGCCTTCCAACTGGCAGGGCCCGCGCGTCCAGGAAACCTGGGTCACAACCCTGCCCAAGCTCGGTTTCGTGCTGGTGCTGCTCATGCTCGGCCTGTACACACCCGACGCGCTGAGCCAGTTGCTGCTGTCGGTTGCGCAATCGATCGGAGGCTGACGATGACCCAAGCGCTGATCCTGCTGGCCACCCGTGATCTTGAAACGTGGGTCCTCGACGACTGGGCCGAGCGCTGCGCACAGGCGCTGGGCGCCGGAGAACGCCTGCTGACGCTGTACGGTCGCGCAGCCGGCGACGATGTACTGACAACCGCCTTGCTGCAAGGACCGGACGGCGCACTGCGCGTGCTGCGCGGCGCAGGTCGGCGCGGGCAATCCTTCCCCTCACTCACACCGAAATTCCCGGCGGCACAGCTGCTTGAGCGCGAGTTGTGGGAGCAGACCGGCCTGGTACCGTCCGGCCACCCCTGGCTCAAACCCGTGCGCTTTGAGGGCGCGCGCCAGCAGCGCATGCACGAGTATCCGTTCTTCACAGTGCGCGGGCAGGAGGTGCACGAGGTCGGGGTCGGTCCAATCCATGCCAGCGTGATCGAGCCCGGGCACTTCCGCTTCATGTGCCACGGCGAGAAAGTACACCACCTGGAAATCCAGCTCGGCTACCAGCACCGCGGCATTGAGGCGCAGTTGCTGCGCCGCCCGCCCCTGGCTTTGAGCCCGCTGCTGGAGTCCATCGTCGGTGACAGCAGCGTCGCTTACGCCTGGGGCTATTGCGCCGCCGTGGAAGCGCTGAGCGCCAGCACCGTGAGCGACGGCGCGCAGGCGCAGCGCGGTGTGGCGCTGGAGCTGGAGCGCATCGCCATGCACCTGGCCACCCTCAACGGTCTGGCAACCGACATCGCTTTTTTGCAAGGCGGCGCGAGTTATGGCCGCCTGCGCACCGCCATCATCAACGCCAGCATGCGCATCTGCGGCAGCCGTTTTGGCCGCGGCTGGCTGCGCCCGGGCGGCGTGCGCTGCGCCATCGACGATGCCCTGCAACAAGACCTGCGCACGACGCTGGCTGCGTTTGCGCGCGACCTCACACAGGTCAACACGCTGATGCTGGACTCACGCAGCGTGCAGTCCAGGTTCCAGGGTGTCGGCGTCGTCAGTCAGAAGGCGGCGCAGGACATCGGACTGAGCGGGCCGGTGGCGCGCGCCAGCGGGGTCGCCTATGACACCCGCGTCAGCCTGGCCGGTGCGCCCTACGCCGCGCACCCGGTGACGCTGCTGCTTGAGCCCAGCGGCGACTGCTGGTCGCGCATGAAGCTGCGCATGGTCGAGATCGATGAATCACTGCGCTGGATCAACGCTGTGCTGCAGACGTCGCCGCGCGCCGCCGCTGTCGCGCTGCCACTGGACTCGCCGCTGGCGCCGCAGCACCTTTGCATCTCGATCACCGAGGGCTTTCGCGGCCCGGTGCTGCAGGCGCTGGAGACCGACGCCACGGGCCAGCTCGTCCAGTACAAGGTGCAGGATCCCTCGCTGCAAAACTGGTTCGGCCTGGCGCTGTGCGTGCGCGACAACGAGATCTCGGATTTTCCGATCTGCAACAAGAGCTTTGATCTTTCCTACTGCGGCAACGATCTTTAGGAAGGCCATCAACCATGCTCAATTCCATCAAGGTCCGCATCGCGCAAGGGACGCAGTACATCCCCGATCCACGTCAGGCCAGCCCGGCGGGCCTGCGCGGCAAACCGGTCATCTCCGCATCCGACTGCCGAGCAGCCTGCGACGCCTGTTTGACCGTCTGCCCGACGCAGGCGATCACGCTCGCACCCGTGCAGATCGACCTCGGCCGCTGCGTGCTATGCGGCGAGTGCGCGCCGGTTTGCCCGAGCCAGAAACTTTCGTTCAGCAACGACTTCAAGCTGGCCTGCACCACGCGCGAAGGACTGCTGCTCAGCGCCACACAACCGGACCCTGATCCGGTACAGGTCTCTGCCGCGCTGCGCAAACGCTTTGGCCGCTCGCTCAAATTGCGCTCGGTCTCGGCCGGCGGTTGCAACGGCTGCGAATTGGAGGTCAACGCGCTGTCCAACGTCAACTTCGATCTCGGGCGCTACGGCATCGACATCGTGGCTTCGCCGCGCCATGCCGACGCCCTGGTTCTGAGCGGCCCCATCACGCGCAACATGACGGCAGCGCTGCAACTGTGCTGGGACGCCATGCCCGAGCCCAAACTCGTGATTGCCGTGGGCGCCTGCGCCATCTCGGGCGGACTGTTTGCCGACAGCGACAGCATTGATCGTGATTTTCTGGCGCGCTTCAAACCCTCGCTCTATCTGCCCGGCTGTCCAACGCACCCGTTGACCATCGTCTGCGGTCTTCTTGACCTGCTGGGCATCCCGAGCTGAGAACGCAGATACCGCTGGCATCCCGGGCGCGGATAATCGGGCCATGAACCCGACGCGCCACGACAGCATGCCACCAAGCGACCCGCAAGCCACCCCTGAAGCAAACCACCCGCCCAGCGCTTGGCTGGGCGAGATGGACGCCTGGCTTTTGCGCGAGGGCCGGCACTTGCGTCCGTGGCAGAAACTGGGCGCGCATCCAACCCGGATCAATGGCGTCGTTGGCGTCGCGTTCGCGGTCTGGGCCCCCAACGCCCAGCGTGTCTCCGTGGTGGGCGACTTCAATCACTGGGACGGACGGCGCGACCCGATGCAGTGGCGCGGCGACTGCGCGGTCTGGGAGATTTTTCTGCCCGGCGTGCAGGCCGGCGCCCTCTACAAGTTTGAAGTCGTCGATGCCCAAGGCCATTGCATGCTCAAGGCCGACCCCTACGCGCTGCGCTGCGAAGGCCCGCCCGGCAACGCGGCCCAGGTCTGCGACTGGCCGCTGCCGGCTGACGATGGCATAACACGGTTGCCAGCCGCGGCGGACGGCGCCAGCGATCCCCTGTCAGCGCCGATGGCAATCTACGAAGTCCACGCAGGCTCCTGGCGCCGACCGCACGGACAGGTGCCGGACTGGGATTTTCTGGCAGCCACACTGGTGCCCTATGTGGTCGAATTGGGCTTTACCCACATTGAACTGCTGCCCATCACCGAGCACCCGTTCTACGGCTCCTGGGGTTACCAGCCCACCGGCCTTTACGCGCCGACCGCGCGCTACGGCTCGCCGCGCGCCCTGCGCCGTTTCATCGCCACGGCACATGCTGCCGGGCTCAAGGTGATTCTGGACTGGGTGCCGGGCCATTTTCCGTCCGACGCCTATGCGCTGGCGCGTTTTGATGGCAGCGCACTGTACGAACACGCCGACCCGCGCGAAGGGTTTCACCAGGACTGGAATACGCTGATCTACAACTTCGGCCGCAACGAAGTGCGCAACTTTCTGGTCGGCAGCGCCCTGTTCTGGGTCGAGCAGTACGCAGTAGACGGTCTGCGCGTGGACGCGGTGGCCTCCATGCTGTACCGCGACTACAGCCGATCTGCGGGCCAATGGCTGCCCAACCGCGATGGCGGTCGTGAGAACTATGAGGCGATCGACTTCCTGCAGCAGACCAACCAGACCCTGCATGACCAGGCGCCAGGCACCCTGACGCTGGCCGAAGAATCAACGGCCTTCCCGCGCGTCACCGGCGCCACCGGCTCAGGCGGCCTGGGCTTTGACTTCAAGTGGAACATGGGCTGGATGAACGACACGCTGGCCTATTTCACGCTGGACCCGGTGCACCGGCGCTGGCATCACCACCGCATCACCTTTGCCCTGACCTACGCCTGGAGCGAACACTATGTGCTGCCCCTGTCGCACGACGAAGTGGTGCACGGCAAGGGCTCACTGCTGGGCAAAATGTGGGGCGACGCCTGGCAAAAGCGCGCCAACCTGCGCGCACTGTACGCGCTGATGTACGCCTTCCCGGGCAAGAAACTGATGTTCATGGGCAGCGAACTGGCCGCACCGACCGAGTGGAACCACGACGCCGAACTCGACTGGGGTCTGCTGCAGGACCCGGCCCATGCCGGTGTGCAGCGCCTGGTGCGCGACCTCAACCGCCTTTACCGCAGCCGACCGAGCCTGCACACACGCGACTGCGATGCCGCGGGCTTTCGCTGGATCGAGGCCGACGACGCCGACCACTCGGTCTACAGCTTTCTGCGTCTGGGAGCGGCGCCGCAGCAGCAACTGCTGGCCGTGTGCAACCTGACGCCGGTGCCGCGCTCGCTCTGGCGTATCGGCGTGCCGCAGGGCGGTCTGTGGCGCGAGGTCCTCAACACCGACTCTGATCACTACGGCGGCAGCAACGTCGGCAACCACGGCGGTGTCATGGCCGAACCCGTGCCCATGCACGGCCAGGCCTGGTCGCTGAGCCTCAATCTGCCACCACTGGCCGTGCTCTGGCTTGAGTTGGACCCGACACCATGAAAGACAGTGCCCACCCAGCCCGTTCGCCCGCCTGCGCGCCGGGTCGGGACTGGCCGATGGGCGTCACCGCCACCGTCTATGAGGGGTTGAGCGGACTCAATGTGGCGGTCTATGCGCGCCACGCCAGCGCGGTTGAACTCTGCTTATTCGACACCACGGGCGCGACCGAGACCGCACGCATCAAGCTGCCAGCCTGCAGCGACGGTGTCTGGCACGGCTTTTTTCCAGGCCTGGGCATTGGCCAGCGCTATGGCCTGCGCGCGCACGGGCCATGGCAACCGCAGGTCGGCCAGCGCTTCAATCCGGCGCGACTGCTGATCGACCCCTGGGCGCGCTCGCTGAGTGGACCACTCTCCACGCTGGCGCTGCAAAGCGGCTACCGCGCCGACGCGCCGGATCAGCCCGACGCACAAGACAACGCGCAGCACATGCCCAAGGCGCGCGTGCTCGACCTGGACGCCGAGTTGCGCGCCGGCGCTGCCATCACGCCGGGCCCCCAAACTGCGCTGGCAAAGACCGTTCTCTATGAAGCCCAGGTCAAGGCCCTGACCGCGCTGCACCCGGAGATCTTGGCCGGGCAACGCGGCACGTTTGCCGGTGTCGCCAGTGATGCCATGCTGGCGCACTACCAGCGCCTGGGCGTCACGGCGCTGTGCCTGCTGCCGGTGCACCTGCACCAGGACGAGCGCCATCTGATAGCGCGGGACCTGCATAACCATTGGGGCTACAACACCCTGTCGTTCTTTGTGCCCGACGCCCGCTTCGCAACGCCGGCAGCGCGGCACGACGATGATGCCGCAGTGCGCGCCGAGTTCCGTGCCATGGTGGACAGCCTGCACCGCCATGGCATCGAGGTGATCCTGGATGTGGTCTACAACCATACGGCCGAAGGCGACGCCCTCGGGCCGACGCTTTGCTGGCGTGGTCTGGACAACGCGAGTTGGTACGCGCTCGATGCCCAGGGCGGTTACCTGAACGCTAGCGGCTGCGGCAACACGCTCAACATGGGCGAGCCGCGCGTCGTGCAAATGGTGATGGACAGCCTGCGCTGGTGGGTGCAGGCCTTCGGCGTTGACGGCTTTCGCTTTGACCTGGCCGTGGCGCTCGGGCGCAGCGGCGGGCCGGATGCGCGCTTTGACGCCAGTGGCCCCTTGTTCGCGGCGATGGCGCAAGACCCGGTACTGGCCGGCGTCAAGCTGATTGCCGAACCCTGGGACCTGGGGCCGCAGGGCTACCAGATCGGGCGCTTCGGCGCGCGCTGGGCCGAGTGGAACGACCAGTTTCGCGACACGGCGCGCGCCTGGTGGCTGGGCCATCCGTGTACACCCGGCCAGATGGCGCGGCGCCTGACGGGATCCAGCGACCTGTTCCAATCCGGTGCGCGCACACCGCTGGCCAGCGTCAACCTGATCACCGCGCACGACGGCTTTACGCTGGCCGACCTGACCGCTTACGAGAACAAGCACAACCAGGCCAACGGCGAGAACAACCGTGACGGCCATGGCCACAATCTGAGCGCCAACGCGGGGCACGAGGGGCCAAGCGAAGAACTGGCGGTCAGGCAACTGCGTGGCCAATGGCGGCGCGCCCTGCTGGCGACGCTGCTGTGTTCCCAGGGCACGCCGCAATTGCTGGCAGGCGACGAAATGGGCAGCAGCCAGCGCGGCAACAACAATGCCTACTGCCAGGACAACGCCCTGACCTGGCTGGATTGGGCCCAGGCAGATCAGGATCTGCTCAGCTTTGTGGCCAAAGTGGTGCATCTGCGCCAGCGCTACCCGGGCTTGCGCCATCCACACTGGTTTGGCGGCACAAGGCCCGCCGGCGCTGCCTGGCCCGACATTGCGTGGTTTACCGCTGACGGTGCCACACCCAGCGCAGCCGACTGGGAACGCCGCAACCCGCGCCTGCTGGTCTGCGTCATCAGCGTCGGCGAAGGGGCACAACTGGCACGCGAACGCCTGCTGCTGGTGCTCTACGCCGACAAGGCGCCGCTTGAACTGTGTCTGCCCGCGGGGCCCTGGGCTTTGCTGCTTGACAGCGCCGGCGCCTGGGTTGAAGACGCCGACACCGCAACAGGGCCAAGCATGGCATCCCCCTTGCTTGTATCAGGGCCAACCCTGCTGCTCATGCGTCAGGACCTGGCGCAAACGGACAAGGCGACTTCATGAAGGACTGTTCACACCCGCTGCTGGCGCGTCGCACGAGCGGTGTTCTCCTGCACTTGACCTGTCTGCCAGGGCCGCATGGCTCGGGCGACCTGGGCGAGCCGGCGCGCCACTTCCTTGACTGGCTGGTCTCGGCGGGCCAGACGATCTGGCAGGTACTGCCGCTGACCCCACCCGGCGCCGGGAATTCACCGTACCAGAGCCCTTCGGCTTTTGCCGGCAGTCCGTGGCTGGTGGATCTGGACGACCTGGTGCGCCATGGCTGGTTGGCTGCCACGCCGGTGCCTGACTTTGATCCGCAGCATTGCGATTTCGACCGCGTGCTGCCTTACCGCCTGAACGCCCTGCACCAGGCCTGGCGCGGCTTTTGTGGTCAGGCCAGCAGCACCCACCGCGGCCATCTGGCCGACTTTGCCCAGCGAAACAGCGCCTGGCTCGACGACTATGCCCTGTTCATGGTGTTGCAGGATCGCCATGGCGAACCCTGGACCCGCTGGCCCGAGCCTTATGCCCGCCACGACCCAGGCGCGCTGCACGCACTGCAAGAAGAAGCACGGACCGAAATTGGTTTTTGGCACTTTGTCCAATGGCGTTTCGAGGCGCAGTGGCAAAGCCTGCGCGACCATGCCCATGCCCGTGGCATTCATATTGCCGGCGACGCCCCGATCTTCGTGGCACACCACAGTGCTGATGTCTGGGCCAACGCCGCCCAATACCTGCTCGATGACCAGGGCGAACCCAGCGTCGTGGCCGGCGTGCCACCGGACTACTTCAGCGCCACCGGTCAACGCTGGGGTAACCCCCTGTACAACTGGAGCGCCATGGCACAGGACGACTATCGCTGGTGGCAGCAGCGCGTCCAGCATCTGATGTCGCAGGTGGACCTGGTGCGCCTGGACCATTTCCGCGCCTTTGAGGCCTATTGGGAAATCCCGGCCGCATCCAGCACCGCGGTCGAAGGCGACTGGAAGACCGGGCCCGGGCTGGAATTTTTCAAGTCGCTTGAAGACAAACTCGGCGTGCTGCCCATCATCGCTGAAGACCTTGGCATCATCACCGAAGCGGTCACAGCGCTGCGCCTTGAATGCGGGTTTCCGGGCATGCGCGTCCTGCAGTTTGCCTTTGGCGACTCGGCGCGCAACCCCTACCTGCCGCACAACTACCAGCCGCAGACCGTAGCCTATACCGGCACGCACGACAACGACACCAGCGTCGGCTGGTGGCAGGCGGCAAGCGCTGACGAGCGCGACGCCGCGCGCGACTACCTGGGACCGCTGGCTGACAGCGAAATCCACTGGGCCATGATCGCCGCGCTCTCGCAATCGGTGGCGCACACCCTGCTGATCCCCTTGCAGGACATACTGGGCCTGGACAGTGCGCACCGCATGAACACGCCCGGTCAGTCCAGCGGTTGCTGGACCTGGCGCTTTGAATGGTCACAGATTGACGCGGCGCCGGCACAGCGGCTCAAAGCCATGGCCAGCGCACACGGCCGCAGCGGCTGCTAACCGAATTCTCCCGTGCAACAAACTCAAACCAGTTAAAAAAGGAGGTCCCCATGGATAACAATTCACCCCAATGGTTGGCACGCCACACCATCGCCCTGGTACTCGCAGGGGGTCGCGGCTCGCGGCTGCAGGCATTGACCGACCAGCGCACCAAGCCGGCGGTCTATTTCGGCGGCAAATTCCGGATCGTCGATTTCGCCCTGTCCAACTGCCTGAATTCGGGCGTGCGCCGCATCGGCGTCGTAACCCAGTACAAATCACACAGCCTGCTGCGCCATCTGCAGCGCGGCTGGTCGTTCCTGCGCAGCGAATTCAACGAGTTCATCGACCTGCTACCGGCGCAACAACGCATCGATGACACCTCCTGGTACCAAGGCACGGCGGACGCCGTTTTCCAGAACCTCGACATCCTGCGCGCAGAGCAACCCAAGTACATCCTGATCCTGGCGGGCGACCACATTTACAAGATGGACTATGCGAACCTGATCGCCGACCATGTGGCACAAGGCGCCCCCTGCACCGTCGCCTGCATTGAAGTGCCACTGGCCGAAGCCAGCGCCTTTGGCGTCATGGCCATCGATGACAAGCGCCGCATTGTCCGCTTCGAAGAAAAGCCCGCGCACCCTGCTCCCATGCCCGGCCGAAGCAGCCACGCTCTGGCCAGCATGGGGATTTACGTGTTCGACGCAGAGTACCTGTATGCCGCCTTGAAGGCCGACGCGAGCCTGGCGGGATCAAGCCGCGACTTCGGCAAGGACCTGATTCCGGCCATCGTGTCACGCAGCGAAGCGGTTGCCCATCCGTTCGGTCTGTCCTGCGTCAAGAGTACGCCCGAGGCACCTGCTTACTGGCGTGACGTCGGCACCATCGACGCCTACTGGTCGGCCAATCTGGATCTGACCAGCACCATACCCGAGCTCGACATGTACGACCGGGAGTGGCCGATCTGGACCCACCAGGAGCAGTTGCCGCCGGCCAAATTCGTTTTCGACGACGACGGGCGTCGCGGCATGGCGGTCGATTCACTGGTCTCGGGTGGTTGCATCATTTCGGGCACGCTGGTGCGCCGGTCCGTGCTGTTCTCCAAGGTGCGACTGCACTCCTACAGCACGGTCGAGGAAGCGGTTCTGCTGCCGGAAGTTGTAGTCGGCCGGCGCTGCCATCTGCGCAAGGTGGTGATCGACAAGGGCTGCAAGATACCCGCCGGCATGCAGATCGGCCTGGACCCGGTCGAGGATGCGCGCCGTTTCTACCGCACCGAGCAGGGCGTGGTGCTGGTGACGCGCGCCATGCTGGAACACCTGGCGCAAGACGCCACGACCAAGGAAACCACACGTTGAAGATACTCTACGTCTGCACCGAACTTTTTCCCCTGCTCAAGACCGGTGGCCTGGCCGACGTCGGCGCCGCGCTGCCAGCGGCGCTGCAGGCGGCGGGCTGTCACGTGCGGATGCTGCTGCCGGCATTCAAGGCGATCGCCGCTGGCGTGCGCGCCGACGGACCGGCCCTGCCCTTGTCAAGGACCGGCGGACCTGAGGTGCTGCGCACACTGGCGCAAGCACCTTTGCTCATTCCCGGTCACGTGATCACGAGCGGCCAGCCTGTTTATCTGCTTGACGCGCCAGAGCTGTACCAGCGCGTAGGTGGTCCTTATCAGGACAGAGCCGGTCAGGACTGGCACGACAACGCGGCGCGCTTTGCCCTGCTGGGCTGGGCCGCTGCAACGCTCGGGTATGGCGCTGACCCGCACTGGCAACCCGACCTGGTGCATGCGCACGACTGGCATGCCGGTCTGGCCCCGCTGTACCTGAAACTGCTGGCCAATGGCCGAGCGCCAAAACCCAGTGTGTTCACGGTCCACAACCTAGCGTATCAGGGCCTTTTCCCGGCCAGCAGTTGCACCGAACTTGGCCTGCCGGAGGCCCTGTTTAACGTCGATGGGCTGGAGTACCACGGCCTGCTGTCCTTCATGAAAGCCGGGCTGCAGTTTGGCGACGCGATCACCACCGTCAGCCCACGCTACGCGCGCGAGATCACGACCGCCGAACAAGGCTGTGGTCTGGACGGCGTGCTGCGCGCGCGTGGTGACCGCCTGAGCGGCATCCTCAACGGCGTTGACTATGAACTGTGGAACCCGGCCACGGACCCGCTGCTCAACGCCCACTTCGACGGCCAGCGCATGAGCGGCAAGGCCCGGGTCAAGCGCGCCCTGCAGCGAATGATGGGACTGGAAGAACGAGCGGACGCACTGCTGTTTGTCGCGGTGTCGCGCCTGAGCGAACAAAAAGGTTTGCACCTGTTGCCGCCCGTACTGCCGGAACTGATCGAAAGGGGCGGCCAACTCGTGATCCTGGGCAGCGGCGACATCGCCATTGAGACCGCCCTGCGCGAAGCCCTGGCCATTCATCCAGAACAAGCCGTGCTGCGTATCGCCTACGACGAAGCTCTGGCGCACCGCATCATCGCTGCCGCCGACGTGATACTGGTGCCTTCGCGTTTTGAGCCCTGCGGCCTGACCCAGTTGTATGGCCTGCGCTATGGCGCCCTGCCCCTGGTGCACGCGGTGGGCGGACTGGCCGACACCGTCACCGACTGCAGTCTGGAAGCCATTGACGACGGCAGCGCCAGCGGCTTTGTGTTCCATGAGTTCAGCGCCGAAGCCTTGCGCGGTGCCATGCGCCGTGCCTTTGCCCTGCGGCGCCGGGCATCGGACTGGAACGCCGTGCAACGCCACGCCATGCAGCAGCGCTTTGACTGGCAGGAGCCGGCGCACGCTTACCGCGCGCTGTACCAGCAACTGCTGGCGCCCGCCGTCGCGCCCGACTCCCCTGTCCTTTCCTGAATCCCTCGGTCCCCGGAGATTGTCAATGCCCATTGTTCAGCCCTTTCAGTTCGATCAACCCACGAACTCGGTCGACGCACTGCGTCGGTCCATCTCCAATCGACTGGTCTACCAGGTTGGCAAGGATGTGCGCTCAGCGACGCGGCGCGACTGGCTGTTTGCCATTTTTTATGCGGTACGCGACCGCACCATGGACCGTTGGCGCGCCACCTTGAATGCCGCCGAAGACCAGGACCGCAAGCGCGTCTATTACCTTTCAATGGAGTTTCTCCCCGGGCGCATGCTGACCAATGCCCTGATGGCCATGGGCATCTATGACGAGACCCGCACCGCCTGCGCGCAGCTCGGCGCAGACTTTGACGCCATCGTCGACTTTGAAGCCGATCCGGGCCTGGGCAACGGCGGCCTGGGCCGGCTCGCGGCCTGCTTTCTGGACTCGATCGCCAGCGTCGGGCTGCCGGGCATGGGCTACGGCATCCGCTACGACTACGGCATGTTTGCGCAACGCATCGTCAACGGCCAGCAAGTGGAAGAGCCCGACGGCTGGCTGGTCAACGGCAACCCATGGGAGTTCATGCGGCCTGAATTCAGTCACACCGTGCGCTTCGGCGGACGCCTGACGACCGAGAACGGCGTCGTGAACTGGGTTGACACCGACGACGTCATCGCCACCGCCTACGACAGCTGTGTGCCCGGCTATGAGCTGACCTCGGTCTCAACGCTGCGCCTGTGGTCGGCCCGCGCCACCAGCGTCATCAACCTCGACGCCTTCAACCGGGGCGACTACATGCGCGCGGTGGAGGCCAAGAACGAGTCTGAGAACGTCTCGCGCGTGCTCTATCCGGACGACAGCACGGATCATGGCAAGGAACTGCGCCTGCGCCAGGAATACTTCTTCGTCAGTGCCTCGCTGCAGGACCTGTTGCGCCGCTACCTGAAAAACCACAGCGGCTTCGATGCCCTGCCCGACAAGGTGGCCATCCACCTCAACGACACCCATCCGGCTCTGGCCGTGCCCGAACTGATGCGCCTGCTGGTGGACCAGCATCGCCTGGACTGGGCCGTGGCCTGGTCGCTGTGCTGCCGCATCTTCAGCTACACCAACCACACGCTGATGCAAGAAGCGCTGGAGACCTGGTCGGCGGACCTGATGGGCCGATTGTTGCCACGCCACCTGCGCATCATTTACGACCTCAATGCGCGTTTCCTGGCCAGTGTGCACGAAAGCCACCCGGGCGACCCCGATCTGCTGCGACGCGTGTCCCTGATCGAGGAAAACGGGCACTCGCGCGTGCGCATGGCCTACCTGTGCCTGCTGGCCAGCCACAAAGTCAACGGCGTATCGGCCCTGCACAGCGAACTGATGGTGCAAACCATCTTCGCCGATTTCGCACGCCTGTTTCCCGAACGCTTTTGCAACAAGACCAATGGCATCACGCCGCGGCGCTGGCTGGCGCAGGCGAACCAGCCGCTGGCCCGGCTGATCGATGACCGGATCGGACCGAACTGGCGTCGCCATCTGGGCCAGCTCTCGGAGTTGCGCGCGCTCGCCAACGAACCGGCCTTCAACAATGCCGTGCAACTGGCCAAGCACCAGAACAAGCGCCGGCTGGCCGACTACATCGCGCGCGAACTCGGGATCCGGGTCGACCCGCAAAGCCTGTTTGATGTACAGGTCAAGCGCATGCACGAGTACAAGCGCCAGTTGCTTAACCTGCTGCACGTGATCAGCCGCTACCACCAGATCCTGGCCAACCCGCACGCGAACTGGGTACCCCGCACCGTCATCTTTGCGGGCAAGGCCGCCTCCGCCTACTACATGGCCAAGCAGATCATCCGCCTCATCAACGATGTGGCGACCGTCATCAACGCCGACCCGAATGTCGGCAACCGGCTCAAGGTGGTGTTCATTCCGAACTACCGCGTGACGCTGGCCGAACTGATCATTCCGGCGGCAGACCTCTCGGAACAAATCTCCATGGCGGGTACCGAAGCATCCGGCACTGGCAACATGAAGTTTGCGCTCAATGGCGCACTGACCATCGGCACCTGGGACGGCGCCAACATCGAGATCGCTGAAAACGTCGGTCTGGACAACATCTTCATCTTTGGCAACCGCACGCAGCAGGTGGCCGAACTGCGCGCCCACGGCTACCAGCCGCGCCGTTACTACGACAACAACTACGAACTCAAGACCGCGATCGACCGCATCGCCGACGGCGCGTTTTCGCCCGAGGAGCCGCAGCGCTACCAGGACATCACCCGCACGCTGCTGGAGTCGGACTACTACCAGTTGCTGGCCGATTTTCCGGACTATTGCGTGGCGCAGCAGCGCGTCGATGCGCTCTACCGGCGCCCGTCCGAATGGACGCGCCAGGCCATCATCAACATCGCCGCCATGGGACCGTTTTCGTCCGACCGCACGATTGGCGAATACGCCAACGAGATCTGGAACGTGCAGCCCCTGTTCAGTGATGATGTGCCGGCCACCACCACGTAAATCAGTACCGTGCCGCGCGGGTTCACGGGTGATTCTTCGGTTACGCCTCGTCAAAACAGTGGAACGGGTATGTCAAATTCAGACACATCGCCATCCCCTGCTGAAGCGGTGTAAAAACCAATGGAAAGTCGGAAGCCGACCTACGATTTTCCCGGAACCAGCCGTTCGCAGCCAAGCCTAAAGACCGGGAAGCTGTCGTTCAACTTCAACAATCAATTTCCTTGATTGGTCGTCAACAGGGCAGCGTGAGCCGTCCTTGATGCTGGGTGTGTTGGGTGTACCGACGACACCGGGGCAGATGATTCCGCTCATGTCCCCCGCAGAGGGCTGCGCCCTCTGCTCCTCCTTGACTTCGCTGCACCATCCGCCCCTGTGTCATCGTCAACCAG
>CAIRAW010000011.1 GCA_903876735.1 uncultured beta proteobacterium
GCCCAGATGCGAGTCGTCGTCGTCGCCGATCGGTGTTTCCATCGAGATCGGTTCCTTCGCAATCTTCATGATCTTGCGAATCTTGTCTTCTGGAATTTCCATGCGCTCGGCCAGTACGCTGGCATCGGGCTCGAAGCCAAACTCCTGCAGATGCTGACGGCTGATGCGGTTCATCTTGTTGATGGTTTCGATCATGTGCACCGGGATCCGGATCGTGCGCGCCTGGTCAGCGATGGAGCGCGTGATGGCCTGGCGAATCCACCAGGTTGCATAGGTCGAGAACTTGTAGCCGCGGCGGTATTCAAACTTGTCCACTGCCTTCATCAACCCGATGTTGCCTTCCTGGATCAGGTCCAGGAATTGCAGGCCGCGGTTGGTGTACTTCTTGGCGATCGAGATCACCAGCCGCAAGTTGGCTTCGATCATTTCCTTTTTCGCCGCGCGTGAGGAGGCTTCGCCTTCGTTCATGCGTTTGTTGATGTCCTTGAGCTGGTCCAGCGGCACCACGACCCGGGCCTGCAGATCCGTGAGTTTCTGCTGCAGATCCTGTACCGGGGGGATGTTGCGCCCCATGATGGCGCTCCAGGGTTTGCCCATGGTGGTCTGCTTTTCGATCCACTGCAAATTCAGGAGCTGGCTTGCGATTTTGTTGCCGTTCTTGTCGCGGCCACTGAAGTTTGCGATGAACTGTTCCTGGGGATAGCCGCATTTGTCGACGATGATGCGGCGCAGTTCGCGCTCTTTCTTGCGGATGTCGTCAACCTGGGCGCGCACCATGTCGCACAACTTTTCAATGGCCTTGGCCGTAAAGCGGATTGACATGAGCTCTTCGCTCAGCATTTTCTGGGTCTTGACGTAGCTCGGTGTGCCGTAGCCTTCCTTGTCGTAGATTTTGTGGACCTTCTCGAACAGTTCACGCAGTCGGTCGAAACGGGTCAGCGCCTCGCGCTTGAGCTCTTCGAGTTTCTTCGTCAGTGCCTTGGATCCGCCTTTGCCATCGTCGTCATCGGCCGCATCGAACTCGTCGAAATCTTCTTCGGCAACATAATCGTCGGCTTCATTGGGGTTGGAGAAGCCGTCCACGATGGTGGTGATGACGACTTTGCCTTCGCGAATGTCCTCGCCCAGACGCAGGATTTCGGCGATCGTGGCGGGAGATGCCGAGATCGCTTCCATCATGGCCATCAGGCCGCCTTCAATGCGCTTGGCAATTTCAATTTCACCCTCGCGCGTCAACAATTCAACCGTGCCCATTTCACGCATGTACATGCGTACCGGGTCGGTGGTACGACCGAACTCGCTGTCCACCGTGGACAAGGCAGCCTCTGCTTCTTCTTCGGCTTCTTCTTCGGTGGCGGCGGTCGGTCCGTTGTTGTTGAGCAAGAGTGTCTCGGCATCGGGCGTCTGCTCGTAGACCGCAACGCCCATGTCGTTGAGCATCGAAATCACGACTTCAAGCGTTTCGGCGTCAACCAGTTTGTCGGGCAGGTGGTCTGAAATTTCGCCATGGGTCAGGTAGCCACGCGTCTTGCCCAGTTTGATCAGGGCTTTGAGGCGCAGGCGGCGTTTGGCGATGTCTTCTTCGGACAGCACGGTCTCGTCCAGACCGAATTCCTTCATCAGCGCGCGCTCTTTGGCCTTGCTGATCTTCATGCGTAGCGGTTTGACCTTTTCGCCGGTGACGATAGGCTCGCCCACCAGATCCGCTTCAATATCGGCCATGTCGGCGCTGTCCGAGCCGTCCTCAATGCTTCCAAGCTTGGGTTTGCGTCCCCGCTTGGCGCCGCCCGCAGGCGCGGAATCGGTGCCGGCGCTTGCCGCTTTGGGTGGGCGCCCGGGTTTCTTCTTGATCACGGTCTCTCCGGGGGGGGGGGCGGCAACAGTCGTCTTTTTGGTTTCTGCGAGGGGTGTCTTGGACGGTGATTTGGATGCGGGCACTGTTTTGGCTCTCGATTCGGATTTGCTGATGGCGGCCTTGGGTGTGGCGCGTACGGCGGCTTTGGCAGGTGTAGACCTGGTTGCCGGTTTGGCTTCAGGCTTCACGATGGGCTTTTTTGCCACCGGGGCAGGCTTCTTGGACTTTTGGGCAGGCATGTAATGACCTCAAAATTGCAGAAACAGACAGAACAGAAATGCGCCTCAAACAACGGATGTGGTTTGGACCGCAGATGAAGTGGCTTTCCAATGGCAAAATGTGGGGGCGAACATTTGGTGTGCAGTCCTTGCGGTTAGGTCGCCGGTTGTGAACTCTGTCAACGTTTGGCTGTGCCCGGAGGTGCTGCTGTCGCTCTTGCCGAAAAATAACCCGTGAGTATAGCTCGGGTTTGTCGAAAATCAAATTCCAGTGTCGCTGCCTCTGTCCTCACCGGTTGAATGCATTGATTCCAGTCCGCGTCGACGCGCCTGCAATTCACGGTAGCGCTGCAGGGCAGTCGGATCCGACCTGGCGGCATGAATGGCTTCGGTTTCCTGTGCTTTCAGCCGTTCCACCAACATGCGATTGAGCAGATTGCGTAATTCACTTGACTCTGCGTCGGCCTCGTCATCAGCATTGATTTCGTGACCACTCATGAGTTGAACGGCGATTTCCTCGCCGTCGCGCCCGCGCAGACCTTCACGCAATGCGATCCAGGGTTGCGCACCGTGTTCATGCAGTTGACCCTCCAGCCACACAAACAGGGGACCATAGGGCGCAGGAAGTTCGCACAACATGGTGTGATCTTCTGCAGACAGGGTTTCAAGGGCCACCATGTTGCCAAGCAGAAGTCGGGCCGCGTGATCCGCCCGGCTGGCAGGCTGCGGACGGCCCTTCAGGCGCGTCTGCATGCCCGTTTTTTGCTGGTAAGGCTGGCCATAATCCTGGTAGCCGCTGCGGGAACCGCTGCCGGCAGGCTGTTGTCTTGACTTTTCGGTGCGACTGTCAACGGATTTAGGTAGCCACAAGTCGGTCAGTTCGCGGCTGGCCAGTTGAACCAGGTCGGCAATTTCGGTCAGCAACTGCCGCTTGAATGCGCCATCGGGCAGAGGCATCCACAGGTTTTTTGCGTTGCTGGCGAGGTGGGCGCGGCCTTCTGCCGTATTGAGATCGCAGCCTTCGCGTGCCACATCGATTAAAAAGCGGCTTAGTGGAACGGCTTCGCTGACATAACGCGCGAATGCCTCTTTGCCAAATTCCCGAATGAAACTGTCCGGGTCGTGTTCAGTGGGCAAGAACAGGAATTTAACGCTGCGCACGTCGCTGGCGAAAGGCAGGACGCCGTCGAGTGCTTTGCGCGCCGCGCGTCTGCCGGCGGCGTCGCCATCGAAACTGAATACGACTGAATCGGTAAACCGAAAAAGCTTTTGCACATGGTCAGCGGTGCAGGCTGTCCCCAGCGTCGCCACAGCGTTAGGGAAACCAAGTTGCGCCAGCGCGACGACGTCCATGTAGCCTTCGGTGACGAGTGCGTAGCCCTGTTCGCGCAGTGCGTTTCTTGCTTCAAACAGTCCGTACAACTCGCGTCCTTTGCTGAAAACCGGTGTTTCTGGGGAGTTCAGGTATTTGGGCTTGTCGTCGCCGATTACGCGACCACCGAAGCCAATGCATTCACCCTTGATATTGCGGATGGGAAACATCACCCGGTCGCGAAAGCGGTCGTAGCGCTTTTCCTCTTCGCCTTCTTCGGCGTTCAGGATCACCAAACCGCTTTCGACCAGCAATGGGTCGTCGTAGTTCGGGAAAACGCTGGCCAGACTGCGCCAACCGGCCGGTGCGTAACCCAGTCCAAACGTTCGTGCAACCTCGCCTGAGAGGCCGCGGCCCTGCAGGTAGCTCACAGCTTTGCTGCTCTCCTTGAGATGTCTGCGGTAGGCCTCGCCGGCCTTTTCCAGCACGTCATTCAGGGTTGTCTGTTTATGCCGCTGCTCAGCCGCGCGCGCCCGGTCCTGGGGGCTGGCTTCGTCTTGCGGTACCTGCAGCCCATACTGCTGGGCCAGGTCATTGACCGCCTCGACAAATGTCATGCCTGCATGGTCCATCAGAAAGCTGATGGCATTGCCGTTCTTGCCGCAACCGAAGCAGTGGTAGAACTGCTTGCTCGGGCTGACCGAGAACGATGGCGACTTTTCCCCATGAAAAGGGCACAGGCCCATGAAGTTCGCGCCACCCTTTTTGAGTTGCACGTAACGGCCCACGATCTCCACTACGTCAGTGCGTGCGAGCAACTCCTGGATGAAGGTTTGGGGAATGGACATGGGGCGATTGTAGAAACCCGACGACCTTGGCGCTCAGTCTGGTTTCCGATCAGCGCCCCGGAACGCCGTGCATCGGCGTTCCTATGGATGTGAAATCAGCGTGGTGCCAGGCGAATGGCGCCGTCGAGACGGATGACCTCGCCGTTGAGCATGTCGTTTTCAAAAATGTGAACGGCCAATTTCGCGTAGTCTTGTGGCGTTCCCAGGCGCGACGGGAACGGCACGTTGGCGGCCAGTGACTCCTGTACTTCCTTGGGCATGCCAAACATCATGGGTGTGCCGAAGATGCCGGGTGCAATGGTCATGTTGCGAATGCCGTTGCGTGCTAGGTCCCGTGCAATCGGCAGTGTCATTCCGACGATGCCGCCTTTGGACGCGCTGTAAGCGGCTTGTCCGATCTGGCCATCGTAGGCGGCCACCGAGGCAGTGGAGATCATGACGCCGCGTTCACCGGTGCTTTCCGGGGCGTTCTTGCACATGGCGTCTGCCGCCAGGCGGATCATGTTGAAACTGCCGATCAGATTGACCGTGATGCATTTGCTGAAAACGCCCAGATTGTGCGCACCGCTTTTGCCGACAGTTTTTTCGGCTGGCGCAATGCCGGCGCAGTTGACCAGTCCCATCAATTTGCCCATCGAGACAGCCATGGCAACGACGGCCGCACCATCTGCCTCCTGGCTGACATCGCACTTGACGAAAGCACCGCCAATTTCTTTGGCAATGGCGTCACCCTTTTCAGTCTGCATGTCGGCGATGACCACCTTGCCGCCCTTGGCTGCCAGCATGCGGGCCGTACCTTCGCCCAAGCCAGATGCGCCGCCGGTCACAATGAATACTTTGTTTGCAATGTCCATATTGATCTCCAAAAAGCAATTGACGTTAACGTAAACGTTAATTATGACCGAACACTGTTTTGTTGATTTTTCGAAGACTCGGTAGAGGCAGTGAGGATGCTGCTGCTATACTGCGGGCTCTCGAACAATCCTTAGGCGCGTAGCTCAGCTGGTTAGAGCACCACCTTGACATGGTGGGGGTCGTTGGTTCGAGTCCAATCGCGCCTACCAAGTTTCTCCCTCTGAAGATGACCAGTCTTCAGGTTCTAGGGAGAAACATCGATGAAGCAAGAAATCAATGCCTGGATTCTCCAGTGCATATGCAAATTTTCCTTTGTTTTTGTTAATCCTCAGGGTAAACCTTGGCGTTGACTCGGGGTGCAATCCCTAAAATGTATTGCACTGCAACACATTTTTCCCCGGCCTGCGTCCGGACCAGAGGAGTTCACATGGAAAGCAAGAAAAAACCTGAGGCCGCAGGCGTTCCGCGTGTCATAAAAAAGTACCCGAATCGGCGACTTTATGACACCGACACATCGACCTATATTACGCTGGCAGAGGTCAAGCGTCTGGTGATGGAGAACGAACCCTTCGTGGTGCGCGATGTGAAAACCGGGGAGGACCTGACGCGTAGCATCCTGCTTCAGATCATTCTGGAGGAAGAGGCCAGTGGTTCACCCATGTTTACAGCGCCTGTTTTGTCCAGCGTAATCCGGTTTTATGGAAATGCCATGCAGGGCTTGATGGGGGGTTACCTTGAGAAAAACATGCAGTCGCTGATGGAGATTCAGGCGAAATTCTCCGAACAATCAAAAGGATTGACGCCAGAGGCATGGACGCAGTTTCTGGCGATTCAATCCCCGGTGCTGCAAGGGATGATGGGTGGCAGTGAGCAGTCCAAGACGATGTTGGCACAAATGCAGGAGCAGATGGAAAAACAGACCGGACAAATGCTTGGGGTTTTCGGGATCAAACGCTGACCGAAGCATGAATGCTGGGACAATTGGTACATGAGTGAAGTCGTAACAAAGAAAATAAGCGCCCCAAAAATTGGGTTTGTCAGTCTCGGGTGCGC
>CAIRAW010000012.1 GCA_903876735.1 uncultured beta proteobacterium
CCGTTGTGACAGCTGGTGCAATTGGTGGCCGATGTGAACGTGCTGTGGTCGGCCTTGGCGCCTTCCCACTTGCTGGTCGAACTATGGCAACTTTCACAGCTGGCTGTGGTCGATAAATGGCTGCTGTTCTTGCCCGTCGCAATCTTGCCGTTGTGGCAACTCGAACAACCCGTGCTCACCGACACGTTCGCATGCAACTTGGCCGGCGTCCACGCTGTGTAGCTCTTGTGGCAGGTCGTGCAATTGGCCGTGGTTGTCACGTGGTTGGCATTCTTGCCAGTGGCTGTGCTACCGTTGTGACAGCTGGTGCAATTGGTGGCCGATGTGAACGTGCTGTGGTCGGCCTTGGCGCCTTCCCACTTGCTGGTCGAACTATGGCAACTTTCACAGCTGGCTGTGGTCGACAAGTGATTGTTGTTCTTGCCACTCGCAATCTTGCCGTTGTGGCAACTCGAACAGCCCGTGCTGACCGAAACATTCGCATGCAACTTGGCCGGCGTCCAACTGGTGTAGCTCTTGTGGCAAGTGGTGCAGTTGGCTGTGGTGGCGACATGGTTGGTACTCAGGCCGGTGGCACTGCTGCCGTTATGGCAGCTCGTGCAATTGGTGGCCGTGGTGAAGGTGCTGTGATCGGCCTTGGCACCCTCCCACTTGCTGGTGGACTTGTGACAACTTTCGCACGCCGCCGTGGTGGAAAGATGGCTGCTGTTCTTGCCGCTGGCAATCGTGCCGTTGTGGCAACTCGAACAGCCCGTGCTGACCGAAACATTCGCATGCAACTTGGCCGGCGTCCAACTGGTGTAACTCTTGTGGCAAGTGGTGCAGTTGGCTGTGGTGGCGACGTGGTTGGTACTCAGGCCGGTGGCGCTGCTGCCGTTGTGGCAACTGGTGCAGCTGGTGGCACTGGTGAAGGTGCCATGGTCCGCCTTGGCGCCACTCCAGATGGCGGTCGACTTATGGCAACTTTCGCAACCAGCTGTGGTCGACAGGTGGGACGCGGTCTTGGGCGTCGCGATGAAACCGTTATGACAGCTTGCGCAAGCCGTTGCGACCGTCACATTGGCGTGGAACTTGGCCGGCAGCCAACTGCCGGGCGCGTTTTTGTGACAGGTGGTGCAATTGGCGCTGGTGCTGACGTGGTTGGCATCCTTGCCGGTCGCCTTGGCGCCGTCGTGGCAGCTGGCGCAATTGGTCGCCGTCGTGAAACTTGAATGGTCCATCTTGGTCGCCGGCAACCAGGCTGTTGCCCGGTGACAGGTATCGCACGAAGCCTGCGTCACGCTATGGGCTGCTGGCTTGCCCGTCGCCGTCGCGCCGTTGTGGCATGTCGCGCAAGTGCCAGCCAGCACGCCGGCATGGTTGAACCTGGCACCGACGAAGACCTTGGTGGTGTGGCAGGAGTCGCAGCCCAAGGCCGAGGCCACATGTTGCTGCGGCTTGACCACATTGTTTCGCGCCAGCCGCAAGCCGCTGGTATGGCAACTGGCACAGTCGCGCGGCGTACCCTTGAGCACACCACCGACGTGACAAGACTCGCAGCGCGCGGAAACGTGCGCTCCGGTCAAGGGAAAGCCGGTCTGCAAATGATCGAACTTGCTGCTCGTGTTTTGTGCCTGCAGGCCGGCGCCAAATGTCACAACCAGCAGCGCCAGAAGCGCGCCGGCAACACGGACAACAAGCGTTGGCATATTTATGCTCATAGGAAACCTCCCTTTGTTTGGGTCCACCCCGTGCCCAATTCATCCAGCCAGCCGCGCTGGCCAAGGCGCCGCTGCTGCAGTTTTTTCCAGTTCTCGGTCACGTGACACTGGTCGCAGCGCGCTCCAAACTCGCCGTTGTGCCGATCGTCGGCACGATGGCAATTGACGCAATCACTGCCAATCGGTGCCGCAGCCTTGCCTTTTGGCGCAGGCTGCTTGTGACAGGATTCACAGCTGGCTTTGATGTGCTGGCCGTCGAGTCGGTAGCTGGTTTTCTTGTCGTGATTGAAATCCCACAGCGTCCAGGCACGGGTGTTGTGGCAGTTCTCGCACAGCGCGCCAAATTTCTGCTGGTGCTTGTCGCTTTTCTGGTGACAGGCAAGGCAAGCGCTGGGGGCATCCTTGAAGCGCGCCGTCTGATGGCAACTCTTGCAAGTCGCCAGAATGTGGCTACCGGTCAGTGTGAAACGGGTCAGTCGATGGTCAAACGATTCGACTTTCCAGGTTCGATCACTGTGGCACTTGTCACAAGCGGCTCCGGCCTGTCCTTCGTGTTTGTCGTCTTTCTTGTGGCAGCCAAAGCAGTCAAGCGCGGTCTTGCGCATGCTGGCCAAGTCCTTGTGGCAGGCGGCGCACTTGACCGTCTCCAACGCGTGCGCATTGCGCAGCGAAAACCTGGTTTTATCGTGACTGAAGCGTCCGGCGGTGGTTTTCCAGTCACTCTCGCCGTGGCAATCGCCGCATTTTTCACCCAGCGTCCCCTTGTGCCTGTCGTCTTTCTGGTGGCAGCCCAGGCAAGCTCTGGGGGATTCCTTGAACATGGGGCTCTTGTGGCATTCCTTGCACTCCACTTTGGCGTGCTTGCCCAATAGGGGAAAACTGCTCAGATCATGGTCGAACTTCTTCGCGGGCTCCTTCCAACTGCGCTCGTTGTGGCAACTGGCGCAGTCTTTGCCCAGGGACTGTTTGTGCTTGTCGTCCTTGGCGTGGCAGGCATTGCAGTCCTGGCTCAACTTGACCCGATAGAGCCTGCCGGTATGGCAGGTCAGACACGCGGTGGCGGCATGCTTGCCACGCAAGGCGTATTTGGTATCCGTATCGTGGTTGAACTTGACGGCCTTCCAAAGGTGGACGCCATGGCAGGATTCGCATTTATCACCAAACAGGCCCTTATGGCCTTTGGCGCCGTCGTCGTCTTTTCTGTGGCAGCCGACGCAGGCACGCGGCGCATCCTTGTAATGGCTGCCAGCCTTGTGACACTCGACACACTTGACAGTGACATGCTTGTCGACCAGCGCAAAGCGCGTCGCTCCATGGTCAAACCGGGAGTCTTTCCAACTGTTTTCGCTATGGCAATCCGCACACTTTGCACCCAGTGCGCCCTTGTGGACATCGTCCTTGTGATGGCACACGCTGCATTGCGTCGGCGCCTCGCGGTACTTCTTGCCAGTCACGTGGCACTTTTCACAGGCAAGCGGCCGGTGCTTGTCACGCAGCACGAAATCGCTCTGCGCATGGTCAAATTTATTCTTGTCAAAGTTGATCAATTGCGCGTTGCGCCCCTTGTGTTCCGTGTGACAGGTATTGCAGGCCTGGGGTTTGAGTCTGCCGTGATAGCCTGTTTTGGCGCGCAGGTCAGATGCCACATCCTTGTGGCAGTCGGCACACAGAACCGACTGTGCGGCGCGATCGAACTTGACATGGCATGTCTTGCAGTCGTCCTCCCACTTGGCATGGCCCTGGTTCAGTTTGCCAGGCGCCAGAACCGATTCAAGGCTCTGCGCACCGGCCACGCCCGTCAGGAGCAGGCTTGCGAGCGCCATGGTGATGAACGCCGCAAACCTCAGGGATTTGGCAATGGGCCGGGCCATCGTTTTCATCGTCTGGCCGCTCACATCAGTAGGCATACACGGAGATCACATGCACAACGGCGCAAATCACCAACAGGTACACAAAGGGAATGTGAGCAACATGCCAGAGTGAAAACAGACGCTCGTAGGCCGTGAACTGGGCCACACGGGTGACCGCATGCAGGTACTTCAGTACCAGTTTGCTGGCCTGGCGTTCACGCATCAATCGTTCGCTCGAGCTCCAGTTTTCCTTTTGCGCCAGCAAACCCAAGGTGTGGTGCAAATCCGAAACGCAGAAACGGTAGGTCCGCCACTGTTGCACCGGCAACCACAAAACCTGTCTTACATAGGTTGACCAACCCGGTCGGGCTTCCAGCACACTTTTGCCAAACGCCTGGAGTCGGGCTTCAGTCTCGGGCGCGAAGGAAAGGCGGGAACGTGCGTCGGCCTCTTCCAGACCGGCACGCACCTGAAGGTCGCGCAATTCGGCCATCTCGCCATGCAAGCCACGATTGATTCTGGCGTAAATGAAGCGGCCAATGACTCCACTGACCGCCACCGCCAGCATGCTGTAGAGCGCCATCGCCGCATTCAGCGAGCCAACCCGGAAATTTGAATGCACCAGGATAAGACCCGGTCCACAGACACCAAGCACCATGTGAACCATCAGCCAGCCCTTGACGGGACCCCAGTTTCTTGCAAAGCGGAAATGTTTGCGCAGGGGATAACTGAACAGCAAAACCATCATGGCGGCACCGGCGACGCCGGTCCAGTACCCAAGATCACTACCGGGCTCAACCCAGCCCATGCGGCTGATCTGCCAGGCGCCGAGCAAAACCAAAATGATTGCCAGATACACCAGAATGTCGACCGACAGCGAACTGCGCAAACCGTCAGCCTTGTCGCCCGACGGCGCTGCGGACGTGGCGGCGGCCTGCGAAAAACTGGAGTCCATAAACCCGAGATCCTGATGCCCCACGGAACAGGTCGCACTCGATGGCGGATTTCTTCTCATGGCTGGGTTATCGGTGGACACTGGTGTCTTTGCGGGTGGGTGGATGGGTGTGTTTATGCGTCGTTTTTGCTTGGGTTGATATTACGAAGGCAAGCTTAAGTAGGGCTTAAGCAAAGCCTCATAAAACCCGTGACGATTGAGAAGGAATGACCGGGAAAAGCGCGCACTGGCGCACTCCCGGCAAGGCAGCTCGCACCTGGCGGGCCAGCACGCGATCAGCCGGACAAGCGGGCTAAGCCGGCGCGTTCAATGCACGTGCGAAAAGCCGCTTACAACGGTCACGAGAGCGATACCCGCCGCCAGCCAGGCGATCTGTGCCGCCGTCTCGCGCGCTGACAGGTGCTTTTGAAGTTGGGGAATCAGATCGGCCAGCGCGACATAGACAAAGCTGCTGCTGGCCACAACCAGAAAATAGGGCAGATAAGTTTGCAAACGCTCGACCAGCCAGTACCCCAGCAGCCCACCCAGCGCGGTTACAGCCCCGGCCAGCGAGACCTTGAACAAGGCCGTGCGCCGGTCGCCCGCGCCACTTCGCAGCACCGACAAATCACCCATGTGATGGGGTACCTCGTGCGCCAGCACGGCCAGCGAGGCAACGACGCCCAGACGCAAATCGGCCATGAAGGCCGAGGCAATCAAGACACCATCACCAAAGCAATGCACACTGTCCCCCACCAACACCGCCCAGATGCCGCTGGTCGGCGCATGGCCGTGGTGTTGATGATCCCCTGGCTGCACCGGGTGCGAACCGTGCTCATGGCCATGCTCATGGCCGTGGTGCCATAGTTCTGCCTTGTCCAGCAAAAAGAAGAAGATAAGGCCCGCCAGCAGGACCAAGAAAAGACTGTGCGCGCTGACCGTCCCTTCGAACGCCTCCGGCAGCAAATGCATAAAAGCGGTGGCCAGCAAGGCCCCCGCCGCCAGACTCAGCATATGCTGCGTGTAGCGGGCCAGCACGCCAAAGCTCAGAAGGGCCGCCAACCAGACACTGCCCACGCCAGCGGCCAGGGTGCCCATCAGAATTGCCAGCAAAGTCATCGCTTCATGCGCTTGTTAACCGGGCGTTCAAGCCCGTCCTTATTGATAATCGATCCGGTCGTCGCTGACGACGCAGGCTCAGGGTACACCACGAGGGCATCGCCTTTTTTTGGCCCGCCATGCGCTTGCCAGCGCGGATGCAATTCTATAGAGCACCTCAAGCGCACAGCCGCGGCATAAGCGCATTGCGCAAAGTCATGCGCATTCACCGACAATCGCAGCATGGGCATTGGCAACTACATCAAGGAAATCGGACGCGGAAAGGACGGCGCACGCTCGCTGTCGCGCGAGCAGTCGGCCGATCTGTTTGGCCAGGTTCTGGACCAGAGTGTGACCGATCTGGAAATCGGCGCGTTTTGCATAGCCATGCGCATCAAGGGTGAAACGGCACAGGAGGTGGCCGGTTTTCTGGATGCTACCGACGCCCGCCTGCGCAAGATTTCGACCGGAGGACGCCCGACCGTGGTGCTGCCAAGCTACAACGGCGCACGCAGGTTGCCGGTGCTGACACCACTGCTGGCGCTGTTGCTGGCACGCGAGGGCCTGAACGTGGTCTTGCACGGGGTGGCGACCGAATCAAGCCGGGTCGCGGCGCAGGACGTCTTGCTGGCCCTCGGTATTACGGCCCAGACGGCCATCGAGCCCATCACCAGTGGATCGCTCCAGTTTGTACCGACCAACCTGCTTTGCCCGGGTCTGGCACGTTTGCTGGAAGTGCGTCGTGTTGTGGGCCTGCGCAACCCGGCCCACAGCCTGGTCAAACTGATGAACCCTTGCGATGGCCCGGCAGTTCTGGTGGGCAACTACACACATCCGGAATACGCCGCGTCAATGAGCGCCACCTTCAGCCTGCTGCAAGCCAACGCCCTGCTCTTGCGCGGCACGGAAGGCGAGCCGGTGGCCGACCCGCGCCGCATGCCGGCGATGGATGTTTTCCTCAAGGGCGCTGCCTCCCGGGTGCAGGAACAACAAGGCGGCGCGCTGGAAAGCGTGCCAGGCTTGCCGGCGCCCGATGCACAAAGCACGGCTACCTGGACTCAGGCCGTGCTGGCGGGTCAGGAGCCCGTTCCATTGCCGATTGCCAGGCAGCTTGAACATATCGTGAATTTGTCGCGTCAGATCGTGGCCTGAGGATGAATACCAAGCTCCCTTTTTCCGCCAGCAAAACCGCCGGTTCCCCGTCGGCGGTGGGCAGTTGCACCCTGGTCGGTGCCGGACCGGGCGACCCCGAATTGCTGACCCTCAAGGCCCTCAAGGCTATTCAGTCTGCCACAGTCCTTCTGGTCGATGACCTGGTAAACCCGGCGATCGTGGCCCATGCGGCGAGCAGCGCCCGCATCGTCTACGTTGGCAAGCGCGGCGGCTGTAAATCAACACCGCAGGCCTTCATCGACAAGCTCACCATCATGGCCGTGCGCGCGGGCGAAACGGTCGTACGGCTCAAGGGCGGCGATCCCTTTGTTTTCGGACGCGGTGGCGAGGAGATGGCACATCTGCAGGCAGCGGGCATCGCGGTGACCGTGGTCAACGGCATCACCGCGGGCCTGGCGGCGGTCACCTCGCTCGGCGTGCCGCTGACACACCGCGACCACGCCCACGGCGTGGTGTTTGTGACCGGTCATGCGGGTCACGGCGCCACCGGCACGGACTGGAAGGCGCTGGCCGCTACCGCCCATAGCGCAAAACTCACACTCGTCATCTACATGGGCGTCAGCAAGGTCGCTCAGATTCAGGACGATTTACTGACCGGACTGCCCGGCCATACGCCAGTGGCGGTGATCCAGAATGCCAGCCTGCCACAACAACGCCAGGCCATCTGCACCCTGGCGGAACTGCAGCACACCATGGCGCACGAACAACTTGGCAGCCCGAGCGTCATGGTGGTCGGCAACGTGCTGCAGGGTGTCGCGGCCGCGCAGTTGTCAACCGAGCTTGCCATCCCCGGCAGCGCGGCCGGCTGAGACTTGCACAACGCTTATGCAAGAGTTTGATGTCGTGATCGTGGGCGCCGGCGCGGCCGGACTGTTCTGCGCCGCCGCCGCCGGGCAGGCGTGTCTCAAAGTGCTGCTCATTGACCACAGCGACAAACTGGCAGAAAAAATCCGCGTCTCGGGTGGCGGTCGCTGCAACTTCACCAACCGCGACACCGCGCCGGACAACTTCCTGAGCGAAAACCCGAATTTTTGCCGCTCTGCCCTGTCGCGCTACACACCGCGCCACTTCACCGAGCTGCTGCAACGCCATGGCGTGGCCTTCCATGAAAAGCACAAGGGACAGCTCTTTTGTGACCGTTCGGCGCAAGACATCATCGATGTGCTGCTGGCCGAATGCGCCGTTGGAGGGGTCACGCGCTGGCAGCCGTGCCGCATCAGCGGCGTTCAACTTCTCCCCGCCACGCCCGATGCTTCGGGCGCCGCCGGCTACGCCATCGACACTGACCGGGGCATGATTCACTCGCATGCGCTCGTCATCGCCACCGGCGGTCTGTCCATCCCCAAGATAGGCGCCACCGATTTCGGCTACCGCATCGCGCGCCAGTTTGGTTTGCGCATGGTCACGCCGCGTCCGGCGCTGGTACCGCTGACCTTCGACGCTGAAGCCTGGGCACCCTACACACCACTGGCCGGTCTGTCCTTGCCGGTCCGGATAGAAACCGGTAGCCGCAAAGCCAGAATCAGCTTTCGCGAAGACCTGCTGTTCACACACCGTGGCCTGAGCGGCCCAGCCGTGCTGCAGATCTCGAGCTATTGGCAAACAGGAACACCGATCCGGATCAACCTGGCGCCCGACCATGAACTGCTGCCAGCCCTTCTGCGTGCCAAAGCCAGTTCCAAAAAGCTGATCGCCAACGAACTGGCCACGCTGCTGCCCGCACGCCTGGCCGACACCTGGATCGAACAAGGCAGCAGCGCCGGCCACAGCTGGCAACGCCCGGTCAACGAAGCGACCGACAAGGCCCTGGCGGCCCTCGCGGAGCGGCTCTCGAACTGGGAATTGACCCCGACCGGCACCGAGGGTTATCAAAAAGCCGAGGTTACCGCCGGCGGCATCGACACCCGTGACCTGTCCTCGCAGACCATGGAATCGAAGCAAAACGGCCTGTATTTCATCGGCGAAGTGGTGGACGTCACGGGGTGGCTGGGCGGTTACAACTTCCAGTGGGCCTGGGCCAGTGCGCAGGCCTGTGCCCGGGGTCTGGCAAGCAAACTCCAGGCAGCCCGGACGGGCGGTGCTGGAATTCCCGGATAACAAGGCTATAATCCGCTGCTTTGCTGGCAAACCCTCGCTGCCGGATCCAATTTTTAGCGGGGAACTTCGCAGAAAGTTCGCCAAAGGCCTGATCTTCCTTTGACCGAAATCTGCATATTCTGGACAACTTTACGTAAATGACAACCATCCGTGTAAAAGAGAACGAACCCTTTGACGTCGCGCTGCGCCGCTTTAAACGCACCATTGAAAAACTGGGCCTGTTGACTGACTTGCGTGCACGCGAGTTCTACGAAAAGCCCACCGCCGAGCGCAAGCGCAAGAAGGCTGCTGCCGTCAAGCGCAACTACAAGCGCATCCGCGCCATGCAGTTACCCAAGAAGATGTACTAAACCCGGTAGCTTGCGGGGCAGAACCCAGTTCTGTCCGCAAGGGGTCGAGGCTCTCAGAGCCGCAAAACAGCTCGCCGGAGACCTCCAGGCGGGCTTTTTTTATTTCAGAACAGATTTTGCAAGGACAATTCCCATGTCACTCAAAGACCAGATCACCGAAGACATGAAAACCGCCATGCGCGCCAAGGACAGCGCCCGACTCGGAACGATCCGTCTGTTGCTGGCAGCGGTCAAGCAAAAGGAAGTCGATGAGCGCGTGGTCGTGGACGACATCGCCTTGGTCGCCATCGTCGACAAGCTGATCAAGCAACGCAAGGACTCCATCACCGCTTTCACCCAGGCCAATCGCATGGACCTGGCCGACAAGGAAACGGCTGAACTGAAGGTGCTGGAGGCCTACCTGCCGCAGCGCCTGAGCGCGGAAGAAGTCGGTACCGCCGTGCGCGCCATCGTGGCCGGCCTGGCCGCAGAACTGGGTCGCGCTGCCGGCCCCGGCGACATGGGCAAGGTGATGGGCGCTGTCAAGACGCAACTGGCAGGCAAGGCCGATATGGGCCAGGTCTCCGCAGCCGTCAAAGCCGCCTTAACACCTCAGGCCTAAACCGCCAGCGCACGAAGCATCAGCCAATTTTCCGACGGGCAGCCCCTAGGAAAATTAGCCCCCTTCGGGGGGCAGCGAACTACGCGAAGCGAGGAGCGTGGGGGCCTTAGCTCCCGGCCACTTTCATCCGGTCGATGAGGATGGAGCCAACGGTCTTGGAGCCGTAGTTGTAGGTGTCCGACCCTATGGCCAGGATGCCCTTGAGCATGGTTTTCATGTTGCCGGCGATGGTGATTTCCTGAACCGGGAAGGCAATGCGCCCCTTTTCAACCCAGAAGCCGCTGGCGCCACGCGAGTAATCGCCAGTGACGTAATTGACGCCGCTGCCCATCAACTCGGTCACGAACAGACCGGTTCCGAGCTTTTCCAGCATGGCGTCGAGGTCATCGCCAGCGCGCGTCAGGCGCGAGCTCAGGATCAGGTTGTGCGAGCCGCCAGCATTGCCGGTGGTCTTCATGCCCAGTTTGCGCGCCGAATAGCTGCCCAGAAAATAACCCTGGACGCGACCGCCCTGCACCACCTGGCGTGGCTGGACCCGCACTCCCTCGTCGTCGAACGGCGAACTGCCTTTGCCACCCTTGATAAACGGGTCTTCGGCGAGGTCAATATGCTTGGGCAGGACCTGCTTGCCCAGCGAGTCAAGCAGGAATGAACTCTTGCGGTACAGCGCGCCGCCGCTGATAGCCTGCACAAAACTGCCCAGCAGACCCGCGGCCAGGGGTGACTCAAACAGGACCGCGCACTCGGTGGTGGCAATCTTGCGCGCCTTGAGGCGGCTCAGGGCACGCTCGGCCGCATAACGCCCGACCGCCTCGGGCGAAGCCAGTTCAGTGGCATTGCGCATCGAGCTGTACCAGGCGTCACGCTGCATGCCGCTGCCCTTGCCGGCAATCGGCGACACCGACAAGGAATGCCGTGAGCTGGCATAGCCACCCCGAAAACCATGGGTGTGGGCGCTGAAGAAATGCGACTGCTGGGCCGACACGCTGGCGCCCTCGCTGTTGCAGATGCGTTGGCTGGTCTGCAGCGCCGCCGCTTCGCAACGCATGGCCAGTTGCGCCGCCTGTTCACTGGTGATGTTCCAGGGGTAAAAGAGATCAAGATCAGTGCGCTGCGCGGTTGGCGCTACGACATCCGCGCTGTCGGGCAAACCGGCCATCGGGTCTTCCGCAGTGAAGCGTGCAATGTCATAGGCCGCACGCACGGTCTGCTCGATGGCAGCGCCCGAGAAGTCAGAGGTGCTGGCGTTGCCGCGGCGGTGTCCCATGTAGACCGTCACGCCCAGCGACTTGTCGCGGTTGCGCTCGACATTTTCGAGCTCACCCTTGCGCACCGAAACACTTAGACCGCAGCCCTCGGAAGCTTCGGCCCCGGCATCGCTGGCGCCGAGCTTTTTGGCATGCGAGAGCGCGCTGTCTACCAGCGCTTCAAAAAAGGGCCGACTGTAGGCAAAGCCACTGTCGGCGCGCTGCGCCACAGAAGTGGCGCTCTGGGTCGTATTCGGTTTCTTCATATCGGAGGCTATGATACTTGGCTATGTCACGCAAACTAAAAAAAGGCTATTTTGTCCGCGGTGAGTTCGTTGCCGAAGGCAGCGAACGCGATCTCGAGCTCAAGCGCGAGCTCAAGGGAACCGACGAACAAAGCCGCACCGACCTCAAGCGCGAAAGCACCGAATTACAGAAGCTCGGTGAGGATTTGCTGACGCTGCGCGTCGACCTGATCACGCGCCTGGACGTGTCCGAAAAGCTCAAGGACGCCGTGGCCGAGGCCAAACGCATCACCAACTTTGAAGGCAAGCGGCGCCAGATGCAGTACATCGGCAAGTTGATGCGCCGGGTTGACCCGGCTGTGCTGGAGACCATGCGTGCGGCGCTGACCGAGCAAAACAGCGGCTCGGCGCAGGAAAACCTGGTGCTGCACCTGGCGGAGACCTGGCGTGATCGCCTGCTGGCCTCAGAGGACGCGTTTGGCGAATGGATCGCGCGCTGCCCGGAAACGGACTCCCAGCAACTGCGCGCCCTGATTCGCCAGGCGCGCAAGGACGCCGTACCCGAGAAGCCTGGTGCCGCGATTCGCCATGGCCGCGCCTACCGCGATATTTTCCAGATGGTGCGCGAGCAACTGACAAACGAGGCAGATACGGGAGCGACACCATGAGCGCGGGCGTCCCGGCCCTGGAGCCGGTGCGCATCGGCATTGTCTCGATCAGCGACCGCGCCTCCAGCGGCGTCTATGTCGACAAGGGCCTGCCAGCCCTGCAGGAGTGGCTGCGCCGCGCCCTGAAGAACCCGCTGCAGTTCGAGCCGCGCCTGATTGCAGACGAGCAGGAGCGCATCAGCGAGACCCTGATCGAACTGGTCGATGCCGGCTGCGCATTGGTCCTGACCACCGGCGGCACCGGTCCGGCGCTGCGCGACGTCACGCCCGAGGCCACGCTTGCCGTGGCGCACAAGGAAATGCCGGGCTTTGGCGAACAGATGCGCCAGATCAGCCTCAAATTCGTGCCGACCGCCATCCTGTCACGGCAAGTGGCCGTGATCCGCAGTCAGACCTTGATCATCAACCTGCCCGGGCAGCCAAAGTCGATTCAGGAAACGCTTGAAGGTCTGCGCGACAGCAGCGGCGCCTCCATGATGGCCGGCATATTTGCCGCCGTCCCCTATTGCATCGACCTGATCGGCGGACCGTATCTGGAAACCAACGACGAAGTCTGCACGTCGTTCCGGCCCAAATCGGCGCTGCGGCCGGCTTACTTGCCAACCAGTTGATTGAGTTTTTCGGCCTCGAAGTGCTCACTGCGGGCCGCGTCGCCGGGCACACAATTCGCACCCGAGCGATTGGCCTGCAAGGCCTCGATCGCGCCCCAGAGCAGGGCAATCTGGTGCTCCTGTGAGCCGGCATTGTCGATCAGGCCGCGCATCGCCTGGCTCAGCGGATCGTCATTCTGCGTCACGCCGTAAGCCGAGAACCCCATCTTCGATGCCGCCTCCTCGCGCTTGACGTCGAGTTCGGCCTGGATGATGCGCGCCGGGTTGCCGACCGCCGTGGCACCGGGGGGAACCGGTTTGGTGACCACCGCGTTGGAACCCACCTTGGCATCGTCGCCAACCGTGAAACCACCGAGCACCTGAGCGCCAGCCCCCACCACCACATTGCGCCCCAGGGTCGGATGGCGCTTGGCGCCTTTGTACAGGGAGGTGCCGCCCAGCGTCACACCCTGGTAGATGGTGCAGCCGTCGCCGATTTCAGCGGTCTCGCCCACCACCACGCCCATCGCATGGTCGAAGAAGACACGCTCACCGATACGGGCGCCGGGGTGGATTTCAATGCCGGTCAGAAAACGCGCAATATGCGAAATGAAACGCCCCAACCATTTCAAACCATGCGCCCAGCACCAGTGCGCCGGCCGGTGCAGCATCAGCGCATGCAGACCGGGGTAACAGGTGATCACTTCCCAGCGGCTGCGCGCCGCCGGATCGCGATCAAGAATGCACTGAATGTCGGAACGGATTCTGGAAAACATCATGCAAGTCTAGCCTCATGCCGGCACTAAGGTTTTGTGCTTTGGTCCATCATCTTGGCAATACCGCGCAGGATATGGATTTCTTCCTGCGTCAGCGCGGCCCGGTTGAACAACTGGTTGAGCCGGGGCATCAATTTTTTCGGCGCCTGAGGGTCCAGAAATCCGATGCTGACCAGCGCGCGCTCCCAGTGCGCCAACATGCCCGCGAGTTCGCTGGCATCGGCCAGCACAGCCGGCACGGTGGCATCGTGGATGGCATAGCCGCCCAGCGCCAGACGCCACTCGTAGGCAATCACCTGCAACGCCGAGGCCAGATTGAGCGAGCCGAACTTCGGGTTGCTCGGAATGCTCAAGGCCACATGGCAGCGGTAAACGTCTTCGTTGCGCATGCCAAAACGCTCGGAACCGAACAGAAAAGCCATGCCCTGCGCCGGCAACTCTGCAGCCCCAGGACCGGGTTCCTGCTGCACAAACGTCTCGAAATGCTGGCGCGGCGTCACCGTGGGCGGACCAAAATCGCGCGGCGTCATGGCAGTGGCGCACAAATGGGTCATGCCCTCGAGCGCTTCGTCAAGCGTGGCGACAATGCGCGCACCCTCCAGCACGTCAAGCGCCCCGCTGGCGCGCTGTATCGTTTCCTCGCGCCGCAGCACATTGGCCCAGCGTGGCGCGACCAGTACCAGGTCATCGAAACCCATGGTTTTCATGGCCCGGGCTGCGGCCCCGACATTACCGGCATGGCTGGTGTTGATCAGGATAAATCGGGTTTGCATGGGCGGAGAAATTGAAAAATCAGTGTGCCGGTTAAAATCACGCTATTGTCGCTGGCAACGATGGCTGATACGAGGGGCCTGGCCCAAAAGCCATGGATGCCGGATCGAGTCCGGCATGACAGTCATCAAGGAGACAGAGTTCAAGGTCTGCTCCGCAATATTTGAGTAAAAATTATCCATGTCCCCCAATCTGCATCCCATGATCAACGTGGCCGTCAAGGCGGCCCGTGCCGCTGGCGCCATCATTAACCGCGCCGCGCTCGACGTCGAGTCGGTACGCATCTCGCAAAAGCTGGTCAATGATTTCGTCACCGATGTCGACCATGCAGCCGAGCAGATCATCATCGAAACACTGCTGACCGCCTATCCCGGCCACGGCATCCTGGCCGAAGAATCCGGCCAGGAACACGGCGCCAAGGACTCGGAGTTCGTCTGGATCATCGACCCCCTGGACGGCACCACCAACTTCATCCACGGCTTGCCGGTGTACTGCGTCAGCATTGCGCTGGCGGTCAAGGGCAAGGTCGAACAGGCCGTCATCTACGACCCGAGCCGCAATGACCTCTTTACCGCCACCAAGGGCCGCGGAGCCTACCTGAATGACCGACGCCTGCGCGTTTCCAAACGCATCCGCATGCAGGAATGCCTGATCTCCACCGGTTTCCCGTTCCGCCCGACCGACGACTTCAACACCTACCTGCGCATGATGGGCGACGTGATGCAACGCACGGCCGGTCTGCGCCGCCCGGGCGCTGCCGCGCTCGACCTGGCCTATGTTGCTGCCGGTTACACCGATGGATTTTTCGAGATGGGCCTCAAGCCCTGGGACGTGGCAGCAGGCTCGCTGCTGGTGACCGAGGCTGGCGGTCTGGTCGGCAACCTGACCGGTGAACCCGATTTTCTGGACCAGGCCGAGTGTCTGGCGGGCAACCCCCGCATCTACGGCCAACTGGTCAGCATCCTGGGCCGATACAGCAAATTCGCCAGCGCCGGTGACAAGGCCGCAGTGCGCCAGGCAACGGCTGAGTTGGCCGAAGGCCATAGCGCCATGACGCTGACACACAAGCCGGTCTGAACGCCGGCCCGGGCCGGCATCAGTCGGCTTGCCGGGCGGCTGCCAGCTCAGAGCTTGGTCGGGTCGAAGCCGGTAGCCTTGTAGAACTCCTGCAGCGTTTCCTTGCCAACGCGCTCGGCCATCTTGATGTGCACCGGTGCCATGGCTTTCTTGAGCGCCAGACGTTCTTCCTTGGTTGGCTCGTACACCGCAGTTTTGCCGGTGCTTCTGATGTCGGCCAGGGCCGCGTCGTTTTCTGCCTGAGCAATGGCGTTGGCGTAGTTTGTAGCCTCGATCATCGCCTGCTCGAGTTGGCCACGCACGTCCGCCGGCAGGCCGTCCCAGAACTTCTTGTTGGCGATCACCGCATAGCCGATGTAGCCATGGTTGGTAAGCGACAGGTGCTTCTGGACCTCCTGGTACTTTTGCGAATAAATGTTCGAAGTGGTGTTCTCCGTGCCATCAACCACGCCGGTTTGCAGCGCCTGGTAAACCTCGGAGAAAGCCATCACCTGCGGAATCCCGTTCAGCGAGCGGATCTGCTCTTCGAGCACCTTGGAAGACTGGATGCGGAACTTCTTGCCCTTGTAGTCGGCCACGGTCTTCAACGGTGTGTTGGCAGAGAATGATTTGAAACCGTTGTCCCAGTAGGCCAGTCCCTTGATGCCCTTGGATTCGAGCTTGGCCATCATGGCCGCGCCGACCGGACCCTGCGTGATCTTGTGCAGTTCGGCCGTGTCGTCAAACATGAAGGGAAAGTCGAAAACTTCAAATTCCTTGACACCAAGCGGGCCGAACTTGGCCAGCGAAGGCGCAAGCATCTGCACCGAGCCCATTTGCAGCGAAGACATCTCTTCGCCGTCCTTGTACAGCGCACTGTTCGGGTAAACCTCGACCTTGACCTTGCCCTTGGTCAGTTCGCCGGCACGCTTGGCAAAGAAATCGGAGGCCTTGCCCTTGGGCGTGTTGGCAGCCACCACATGGCTGAACTTGATGATGGTTTGCGCGCTGGCCCAGGCGCAAGCGCTGCCCAGCAGCAGGGTTACAAACAGCTTTGACAACTTCATGAAATGTCTCCTAGTTATAAATTCGGAGCAACTTCCAGAGCCCGCTCCGTTGAGGCCCGTTGAACTATTCAAGCGCCCGGGTGAGCCGCTTTTTTGACCAGCAGTTGCGTCACGGCACCGATACCGGTGTGCAAGCTTCCCTCTTGCACCAGACGCAAACCTGACCATGCATGCTGCAGCGCGCTGGCGTCAAAGTCACTGGCCACCTCGTCCAGATCAGGCAACAGCGCGGCATCCCGCGGACCACCGGTCTTCAGTGCCAATTGATCGGGGGCATAGGCCTCCCATACAAACACGCCGCCAGGCTTGAGCGCCCGCACCACACGTCGATGAAGGTCGACTCGCACTTTGGCGGGCAAATGCAAAAAAATCGAAACAATACCGTCCCACTGCGCCGTCCCCAGGTCCAGGGTGCTCACATCTGCCACCAATGTGTCCATTTCGACCCCGCATTGCCGGGCCAGCAACTGCGCCTTTTCGACCCCTTGCGCCGAGATGTCGACAGATTGCACCTTGAAGCCCTGGGTTGCCAACCAGACACCGTTGCGTCCTTCGCCATCGGCCAGGCACAGCACCCGACCACCGCTGGCAAAGTGCTGCGCTTGCTGCGCCAGAAACTGGTTTGGTTCGGTGCCGTAGACATATTCAGGCACACCAAAACGCTGATCCCAGAACGCTTGCAGCTGCTTTTGAACGTCACGCATGCTGATCCTTGGAGGCTGATGAAAGCGTCCTGGCCAGCGCCAATGTGCTGCGGGCCAGCAGCACCACCGGCGCGTCGATCATGCGCCCGTCCAGAAGGAATACTGCCCCTGCGCTGGCTTCAAATCCAGACACGATCCGCTGCGCCCAAGTCACTTCGTCGGCGCTGGGCGTGAACACGGCGTTGACGCCTGCAACCTGCGCCGGATGGATGCACAACTTTCCGGTCAGACCGCCACGACGACTGCGCGTCACGTCGGCTTGCAAACGAGCGCTGTCCTGCGTCGCCAGCGTAACGCCGTCCACGGGGGCTGGCAGCCCGGCTCGGCGCGATGCCATGACCAGAGCCAACCGCACCGGTTGCAGCTCAAGCTCATCTGCATCGCAGCGCAGACCCAGATCGGCTTGAAAGTCGATGTTGCCAAACACCAGGCGCAACACTTGTGGAGCGCGCGTGATTTCGTCCAGCGCATCCAGCCCGGCCAGCGTTTCCACTTGTGGCAACAGCGCGCAGTTCGGGCCCAGGGAGCTTGCCACGTGTGCCAGGCCTGCGGCCGATTCTGCCTTGGGCACCATCACGGCGCTCAGGCCCAGCGGGATCAGCGTTTGGAGCTGAACCAGATCGCTCCCAACCCATGGCGTCGTGGTGGCATTGATGCGAACCATGACGCGCGATCGCTCGCTGTTGCTCATCTGTTTGAAACCGAGCAGCAACTGCGCACAGGCGTCGGCCTTGGACTCGGGGGCTACCGCGTCCTCCAGGTCGATGATGACCACATCCGCACCCGAGGCCAAGGCCTTTGCGAAACGCTCGGGCCGGCTGGCTGGAACAAACAGGAAACTGCGCGCCGAGCCCAGCAGTGAAGATACGCCGGTGGGTGGGTTCATGCTTGGCGCTCCAGTAAATCACCGACGCGCGACCACTGTGCCACGCGCCAGAGCTTGTCCACCGCCTGCTTCATTTCAGCCGGGCTGGCGCCGCCGCTGAAGGCGGCCAGGCGCAGCGCCTTGGCCGTGATCTCGTCACGGCTCAGAGTGTTGCCGGGATCGCCTTTGGGCTCGTCAACGCGACCGTTCAGCACGCGACCATCGGTGGTGGTGACCGTGACCTTGCCGATCCAGCGCTGCGGATAAGCCGCGTCGACTTCGGCATCGAGCGCCATCTCGACCCGGTCGCGCAGCGCCTGCGTCTGCGGATCCAGAAAGTGCTGCTCGAACTCGGTCAGACCGGCGTGGCCGAAACGCGCGGCCAGCGCCAGCGTCGTGCCCATGGAAAACTTGCTCTGGTGCACCGTGCTCGGTTTGAGCACAGGACCCAGCACATCGATAGCACCCTGGTGCACATGCGTCACAACGCGCGCCAGATCCTGCGCCGTGAGACGTTCATCCTGCATCACCCGCAGCAGCGCATCGGCCGCAGGATGGGTGTGGCGGCAGCAGGCGTGGTACTTGAAGGACGTCTCGCTGGTGGCCCAGCGTGCGCCCAGGCCATCGGTCAGTTTGGCCGGATTGGCGTCGCTGGACATGCCCGCTGCCATGCCCTGCGGCCCTTCGAAAATCTCTGCCGCACCGGTGAAACCATCCTTGGCCAGATAAGCCGCCATCAAACCGGCCGCAGCAGCGTGCGCCGTGTGCAACTGCTTGCTGTCGGCGGCGGTGCGCAGAAACTCCCACAAGCCCGCCGATTGCGTGCCGGCCGAGCCGAAGGCGTGTTGCATCTGCTGCGCATCGAGCCCCAGCAAATTGCCAACCGCTGCGGCGGCCGCCAGCGTACCCGCCGTGCCGGTGGTATGAAACACCTTGTAGTGCGAGCGCCCCAGAAACTCACCGACACGGATGCCAACCTCGTAACCCGCTACCGCTGCCGTCAACAGTCGCTCGCCACTGGCACCGATCGACTGCGCTACCGCCAGGGCCGCCGGGAACACGACGGTGGCCGGGTGAAACACCGAGCCGTTGTGCACATCATCCTGCTCGGCCATGTGCGAGGCCGCGGCATTGGCCATCGCGGCCAGATAAGGGCTGCTCGTGGCACGGTTGATGATCACCTCTGATGGCCCGCCCTGTGGCCCCATCGCCAGCGCAAAGCGGGTAATGCTTTCCACCGGGCGCGTGCCATGCCCGGCGACAGCGGAGCCGAACCAGTCCACCAGCAGGTCCTCGGTCTTGCGGATCACGGGCGCTGGAATATCGGCGTAACGCAGGCCGGCAGCAAAGGTGGCGAGTTGAGCGCTTGGGGAATTCATCGCAGCGTTTTCTTTCAAATCAAAGGGATCAAATCGCACCGGCTGCGCGCAAGGCCGCGATGGCGGCATCATCCTGCCCGAACTCGCGCAGAATGGCCTCGGTGTGCTGGCCCACCGCCGGCACCGGGTCCATCCGGTAGTCGAAAGCGTTGCTGCGCCCGGGCGGCAGCAGCGCCGGAATGTCGCCAGACGGTGATCCCACGGCCTGCCAGCGTTGACGCGCCTGCAACTGCGGATGGGCCCAGACGCCAGCCATGTCGTTCATGCGCGCATTGGCGATCTGCGCCTGGTCCAGCCGCGCGAGAACCTGCTCGGTGCTGAGCCTGGCGAAGGTCTCCAGAATGATGGTCTTGAGCGCCTCGCGGTGCTCGTTGCGGCGCGCGTTGCTGTCAAAGCGCGGGTCAACGGCCAGCGCAGCGTCCTGCAAAGCCAGTTCGCAAAACTGTTTCCATTCGCGCTCGTTTTGCAGGCCCAGCATCACCGTGCCACCATCGCCGGCCTGGAACGGGCCATAGGGGTAGATGCTGGCATGGGCCGCCGCGCTGCGCGGCGGCGGTGGTGCGCCGTCGAAGGCGTAGTACAGGGGGTAGCCCATCCACTCGCCCAGCGACTCGAGCATGGACACATCAATGTGCGAGCCCTTGCCGGTCTTGCCGCGCAGCAGCAAGGCCGACAACACGCCCGTGTAGGCGTACATGGCTGCGGCGATGTCGGCCACGGAATTGCCGGCTTTGCTCGGCGCCTCCGGTGTGCCGGTGACCGAGAGGAAACCGGCCTCGCTCTGGATCAGCAAATCGTAGGCCTTCTTGTCGCGGTACGGGCCGTCTTCGCCATAGCCGGAAATATCGCAGACGATCAGACGCGGGTGCGCCGTGCTGAGCGCCTCGAAGCTCAAGCCCATGCGCGCAGCCGCACCCGGCGCCAGGTTTTGCACCAGCACGTCGGCCTTCTCGATCAAGCGGCTCAGAACCGCCAGCGCCGCGGGATGCTTGAGGTCCAGCGTCATGCTCTCCTTGGAGCGATTGGTCCAGACAAAATGCGAAGCCTGGCCCTTGACCCGCGTGTCGTAAGCGCGCGCAAAGTCGCCCACACCGGGCCGCTCGATCTTGATCACACGCGCGCCCAGATCGGCCAGTTGACGGGTGCAGAACGGTGCGGCGATGGCGTGTTCTAACGAGATGACGGTTATGCCGTCCAGGGGTCTGGTTTTCATTTCCAATTACTCTTCTTGAAATTCCATTTGTAGATGATCTGCATCGTTCATGTCACCACGTCGCAAGCCGGGTCTCGCCCCGGCGGGCGAGGTACTTTTCTTTGCTTCGCCAAAGAAAAGTACCCAAAAGAAAGGCGAGCCGGATTCGTCGCCCGGCTGCGCCGGTACGCTGCGTTGCTCGATTCGGGCGGGGTGCGCAGAAACTCGCCCGGTTTTTGGGGTCAGAGCCCAAATTCGCCGAGCCTTCGGCTCGCCCTCCGGGTGCGGCACAAAGTGCCGCAGCGAAATTGGTGTCCGACCCCAATAACCCTGATCCGCCCGCCTCTGCGCTACTCGCCTCCTCATAACGGCGAGGAACAGCCCCAACGCGCGCTGCGGGGATATTCGGATGTTTGAATTCACCGCCGTTGAGGCAGGGCTGAGCAGCGGAGCGGCGCTCGGATAAGGGCTGGCGTTGTCCGAGCGAAGCGAGTTTAGCCAGACCCCGAGCGGTGCGAGCAGCGCAAGGAACCGCGGAGCGGCCCTGACGTCGGCTCGCCTTTTCTTTGGTGACTTTCTTTTGGCGAAGCAAAAGAAAGTTACTGCGCTGTTGGGCGCATATCCCGACACGCCATCTGCTTGAAGACAAAGCATCAAAACGACCTCGGCAACCCCAACACATGCTCCGCAATAAACGAGTAAATCAGGTTCGTCGAAATCGGCGCCACCTGATAAAGCCGGGTCTCGCGGAACTTGCGCTCGACGTCGTACTCGTTGGCAAAGCCGAAGCCGCCGTGGAACTGGATGCAGGCATTGGCCGCTTCCCAACTGGCTTTGGCGGCCAGGTACTTGGCCATATTGGCCTGGGCACCGCAGGGCTGTCCCGCGTCGAACAGTTCGCAGGCTTTGTAGCGCATCAGGTTGGCGGCCTCGACTTCGATGTAGGCGTCGGCAATCGGGAACTGCACGCCCTGGTTCTGGCCGATCGGGCGACCGAAGACGATGCGCTCGTTGACGTATTTGGTGACGCGGTCCAGAAACCAGTAGCCGTCGCCAATGCATTCGGCGGCGATCAGGGTGCGCTCGGCGTTCAGACCGTCCAGGATGTACTTGAAGCCCTTGCCCTCCTGGCCAATCAGGTTCTCCTCGGGGATCTCGAGGTTCTCAAAGAACAGTTCATTGGTCTCGTGGTTCACCATGTTGGGAATCGGCCGCACCGTCATGCCGCTCTTCTCCGCCTGGCGCAGATCGACCATGAAGATCGACATGCCTTCGGACTTTTTCGTGACTTCGGACAGCGCCGTGGTGCGCGCCAGCAGAATCATCCAGTCGCTGTGCTGCACGCGCGAGATCCAGACCTTCTGCCCGTTGACCACATAGCGGTCGCCCTTCTTCACGGCCGTGGTCTTGATCTTGGTGGTGTCGGTGCCGGTGCTGGGCTCGGTCACGCCCATTGATTGCAAACGCCATTCACCGCTCGCGATCTTGGGCAGGTAATGCGCTTTCTGCGCCGTCGAGCCGTGGCGAAGGAGCGTGCCCATGTTGTACATCTGCCCGTGGCAGGCACCGGAATTTCCGCCGCTGCGGTTGATCTCTTCCATGATGACCGAGGCCTCGGTCAGTCCCAGACCGGAGCCGCCGTACTCCTGCGGAATCAGCGCGGCCATCCAGCCGGCCTTGGTCAGGGCATCAACGAAGGCTTCCGGGTAGCCACGCTGCTCGTCAATCTTGCGGTGGTATTCGTCAGGGTACTCGGCG
>CAIRAW010000013.1 GCA_903876735.1 uncultured beta proteobacterium
CTGCAGAACATGGGCGCGCAGATGGTCAAGGAAGTTGCTTCCAAGACGTCTGACATCGCTGGCGACGGCACCACCACAGCCACCGTGCTGGCGCAAGCCATCGTGCACGAAGGCATGAAGTACGTGGCCGCCGGCATGAACCCGATGGATCTGAAGCGCGGCATCGACAAGGCGGTCACTGCCCTGGTCGCCGAACTGAAGAAGGCCTCCAAGGCCACCACCACTTCCAAGGAAATCGCGCAAGTCGGCTCGATCTCGGCCAACAGCGACGAAGCCATCGGCAAGATCATCGCTGACGCGATGGACAAGGTCGGCAAGGAAGGCGTCATCACCGTTGAAGACGGCAAGTCACTCGACAGCGAACTCGACGTCGTCGAAGGCATGCAGTTTGACCGCGGCTACCTGTCGCCCTACTTCATCAACAACCCCGAAAAGCAAGCCGCTTTGCTGGACAACCCGTTTGTGCTGCTCTACGACAAGAAGATCAGCAACATCCGTGACCTGCTGCCCACGCTGGAGCAAGTCGCCAAGTCGGGCCGTCCGCTCTTGATCATCTCGGAAGACGTCGAAGGCGAAGCCCTGGCAACGCTGGTGGTCAACACCATCCGTGGCATCCTGAAGGTTGTGGCCGTCAAGGCACCGGGCTTTGGTGACCGTCGCAAAGCCATGCTGGAAGACATCGCCATCCTGACCGGTGGCAAGGTCATCGCTGAAGAAGTCGGCCTGACGCTGGAAAAAGTCACCCTGGCTGACCTCGGTTCTGCCAAGCGCGTTGAAGTGGGCAAAGAAAACACCATCATCATCGACGGTGCTGGTGCTGCTGCCGACATCGAAGCCCGCGTCAAGCAAGTCCGCGTGCAAATCGAAGAAGCCACGTCCGACTACGACCGCGAAAAATTGCAAGAGCGCGTGGCCAAACTGGCCGGCGGTGTTGCCGTGATCAAGGTTGGCGCTGCCACCGAAGTCGAAATGAAAGAAAAGAAAGCCCGCGTTGAAGACGCCCTGCACGCAACCCGTGCTGCGGTGGAAGAAGGCATTGTGGCTGGCGGCGGCGTTGCGCTGCTGCGCGCCAAGCAAGCTGCTGGCAAGATCAAGGGCGACAACGCCGACCAGGAAGCCGGCATCAAGCTGGTCCTCAAAGCGATCGAAGCGCCCCTGCGCGAAATCGTGTTCAACGCTGGTGGCGAAGCATCGGTGGTCGTCAATGCCGTTCTGAACGGCAAGGGCAACTACGGCTTCAACGCTGCCAACGACACCTATGGCGACATGATCGAAATGGGCATTCTGGACCCGACCAAGGTGACCCGCACTGCGCTGCAAAACGCAGCATCGGTTGCATCGCTGATGCTGACGACCGAATGCATGGTTGCTGAAGCCCCCAAGGCTGAAGGCGCTGGCGGCATGGGTGGCATGGGTGGTGGCGATATGGGTGGGATGGGCGGCATGGGCGGCATGGGCATGTAAGCTTCCTTGCCTGAGGCTCCAGAGCGTCGTTGCGACGGCTTGCCGTACCTTCGGTATTGTCTACGCCGCCGCGCCTAGCTCTGAAACCTCATGCTGCGTCGAACTACGCTGTAGCTCTTCGTAGAAATTTAAAAACCCGCTGGGCTTGCGCCTCGCGGGTTTTTTTATGGCTGCTCGTTAACGCTCAGCGCTTGAACGCCACCACAGTCTGGCGCTGCTCGCCCAGGCCTTCTACGCCCATGGCGATGGTGTCGCCGGCTTTGAGAAACTGTTGCGGTTTGCGGCCCATGCCAACGCCGGGGGGCGTGCCGGTGGTGATCACGTCGCCGGGCATCAGGGTGATGAACTGGCTGACGTAACTCACGATTTTGGCGACGCCAAAAATCATGGTCTTGCTGCTGCCGCTTTGCATGCGCTGGCCGTTGATCTCGAGCCAGATTCCGAGCTTTTGCGGGTTCGGCACTTCGTCGCGCGTGACCAGCCAGGGACCCAGCGGGCCGAAGCCGTCGCAGCCTTTGCCCTTGTCCCAGGTACCGCCGCGCTCGGTCTGAAACTCGCGCTCACTGATGTCGTTGACGGCGCAGTAACCGGCAACGTAATTGAGCGCATCTTTTTGTGAAACGTAACGCGCACGCTGCCCGATCACCACGCCGAGCTCGGCTTCCCAGTCGGTCTTGACCGAGCCTTTGGGCAGCATGACGGGATCATTCGGTCCCTGGATGCAACTGATGGCCTTGGTGAACAGCACCGGCTCTTTCGGAATCGGCATGCCGGCCTCCGCCGCATGGTCGGCGTAGTTCAAACCGATGGCAAGAAATTTGCCAACGTTTGCAACCGGCGCACCCAGACGCGGTTTGCCACGCACCAGCGGCAATGTTTCAGGTTTGATGCGGCGCAAGCGCGCCAGTGCCGCATCGCTGAGTTGCTCAGCGCCAAGGTCCGGGATCACGCCACTGAGATCGCGCAGCGCTCCCTTGGCATCGATCAGTCCGGGTTTCTCTTTTCCGGGTTTGCCATAACGTACCAGTTTCATAGTCTTCCTTGGTTTATTGACCCAGCAAGTTTGCCAGACTTCGCTGCATTTGCTGCGCCGAAACAAAATGGATGCCGTGCCAGCCCAGCGCGCAGGCGGCATCGACGTTGGCCTGCAGGTCGTCGATGAACACGGTCTGCTCGGGCGCCAGCGCGTGACGTGTCTGCAGCAGTTGGTAGATCGCCGGGTCCGGCTTGCACTGCAGCACGTCGCCCGAAAAAATGCCGCCGTCAAACCATTGCAGAAACGCATGCTTGCGCTCCAGCGTGCGGGCATAAGGCACGGGCATGTTCGAGAGATAGTACAAGCGCAGATCGCCGCGCTGCTGACGGCGTTGCGACAAGGCTGTCAGCACACCGAGCGTCGCGGCTATCGGCTGCAGGCCATCGCCGATTCCGGCAATCAGCGACTGCAAGGGCGCTGTGGCCAAAGACAACCTTTGTGCCGTGCGGGCAACCACCGCGTCCAGGCTCAGACTGCCCCGATCAAAGTCATGCCAGTCCGCATGACCAAAAACAGACCGCGCCAACTGCGCAGCCGTCTCCGGCGTCGCTGCACGATCCGGAAAATACGCCGCCACCAGTTGCGACGGTTGCCATGCGAACAGCACGGCGCCGAAATCGAACACGACATTCATGGCTTGTCGGTCTCCACCCGGCACAGGGTCAAGGCTTTGCGCAAACGTCCCCGCAGTGCGACCGGCGTGCTGTGTGTCAGCTGCACCTGCGGCGTGCCGTGCCACGCAGCGCAATCCGCAATCGCCCGCGCCAGTTCCAGCAGCGCGATCTCATCGACTTGCACCCCTACTTGCAGATAAAGGCTCTTGATTTCGAACACGCCATCCGCCCGGTGCGCCTTGGCGTCGAGCCGCCCGATCAACTCGCCACGCTGCAAAATCGGCAACACGAAGTAGCCGTATTGGCGCTTTGCCTGCGGCGTGTAGCACTCGATGCGGTAGTCAAATTCAAACATCGTTGCGACGCGCTCACGGTCCCATACCAGCGGGTCAAACGGCGACAGCAGCGTGGTGTGCGTTGCAAGCAATTTGCCGGTCAGCGCTTTCTTCAGCAGACCCGCGTTTTCGCAGTGCACATAGCCGGGCACTGCCCAGCCCTGCACGCGCACACGCAGTAGTCGGCCCTGCGCCACCAGCGCGTCAATATCCGCATCCTTCAAGCGCGGTTTGAGGCGAAAGTAGTCGTGCACCCAGCGCGCCTGCGTGATGCCCAGCGCCAGGATCGACTTCTCGATGAACTGCTTATGCACCGCCTGCGGCTCCGGCTCGGCCATGGTGGCTAGCGCCGGACAGACGCGCTCTGCCAGTTCGTAAACACGCTGAAAATTCTCGCGTCGCGCCACCATCAGTTCGCCATTGGCAAACAGGGCTTCGAGCCAGCGCTTCTCATCCTTCCAGCCCCACCAACCGCCGCCCTTTCCATCCTGGCGCTCAAAGTCGGACGATTTGACCGGGCCATTTTCGTCGATGTGCGCGAGCAGGGCGTCCAGATGCTGGCGCGCGCTGGCTTCGCTTTCTTTGCCGCGCTGCAGACCCCAATGCGCGCGGCTGTGCCGGTTGTAACTGCGGTGCAGCGCCAGGTCTTCGCTCGGCGCAAAGCAGGCCTCATGGGCCCAGGTCTCGAACACATCAGCCCCGGCCAGCGCCTGCTCCAACCACGCCGTCGGGTACTGACCCAGACGCGAAAACAGCACAAAGTAGGGGCTGCGCGCCACGACATGGATGGTGTCGATCTGCAGCAACTGCATGCGCGCAATGCAGCGGCGCAGGCTCAAGCGCGTCGCCGCACGCTTGGGAGGCACCAGCAAACCCTGCGCCGCCAGTTGCAGACAGCGCGCCTGGCTTGGCGTGAGTGATGGGTGATCCATCAAGGCAATCGCTGAAAGATTTTGCTTGTCATTGCGAGTCCTTTTCGTCATTGCGAGCAAAGCGAAGCAATCCATGACCCCCGACTTCCTGGATTGCCACGTCGCTACGCTCCTCGCAATGGCAACAAAAACAGCCGCATGGCAATGACACAAGTTTTCATTAGGGCAAAGCGCTCAACGCAGCCGCTGCAGCAAACCCGCTGTCGAGCCGTCAAGCCCGTTGACATCGCCCGTCTGCAAACGCGCCTGCACGTCCTTGGCCAGCACCTTGCCGAGCTCCACGCCCCACTGGTCAAAGCTGTTGATGCCCCAGAGCGAGCCGCTGACAAAAACGCGGTGTTCCTGCAGGGCGATCAGGGCACCGAGCGTGGACGGTGTCAGTTCATCAAGCAGCAAAAAGGTGCTGGGCCGGTTGCCCAGAAAATTCTTGTGGCCGCCCGTATCGTGTTGGCCCATCATCAGCGCCTGCGCCTGCGCCAGCGCGTTGGCCAGCAGCAGTTCCTGGTGTCCCGTCAAATCGTGCCGGGCATTCTTGACCGCCACAAACTCGACCGGCACGGTGTCCGTCCCCTGGTGCAGCATCTGAAAGTACGCGTGCTGGCCATTGGTGCCTGGCTCGCCCCACAGCACCGGCGCCGTGCCAAAGCGCAGCGCCTGCCCCTGCGCGTCGACACACTTGCCGTTGCTCTCCATCTCCAGCTGCTGCAGATAGGCCGGCAACCGGCGCAAAGCGCTGTGATAGGGCGCGATCGAGCGGCTGTTGAAGCGGTGAAAATTGCGGTACCAGACGTCGAGCAGGCCCAGGCGCACCGGCAGATTGCGCTCCAGGGCAGCACTTTGGAAGTGCTGGTCCATCTCGTGCGCACCAGCGAGAAACTCGCGAAAGCCCTGAGGGCCGATGGCAATCGCCAGCGGCAAGCCGATGGCCGACCAGATCGAGTAGCGCCCGCCAACCCAGTCCCAAAAACCAAAGGTCGTGCGAATACCGAACTCACGCGCCGCCGCCACATTGGTCGTCAGCGCGGCAAAGTGGCGACCAACGTCACTGCCACCATTGGCCTCGAACCACTGGCGCGCCGAGCGCGCATTGGTCATGGTCTCGATGGTGGTGAAGGTCTTGCTGGCAATCAGGAACAGCGTGCTGGCCGGCTTGAGGCGCTTGAGCACCGCCGCCAGTTCATGGCCATCGACGTTGGAGACAAAGTGAAAACGCTTGCCGGGCAGCACAAACGAATCAAGCGCGAGCACTGCCATCTGCGGCCCCAGGTCCGAGCCACCGATGCCGATGTTGACGATGTCGGTGATGCTCTCATCCGCGCGCACGCTCTGCGCGTAGGCCAGCATGGCGTCCAGTACAGCGTGCACTTGCGCCAGTTCGCCCGTCAGATTCGGCGCGACACCGCTGTGCGCCGCCGGGCTGCGCAACAACCAGTGCAGCACCTGGCGCTGCTCGGTGTTGTTGATCGACTCGCCGGCAAACATGGCGTCGCGGTACTGCTCCAGGCCGCACTGACGCGCCAGCGCGAACAGCAGGCGCTGCGAATCGGAATCGAGCAGGTTTTTTGAGAGATCGGCAAAAACATGCGGCGCGCTCTGGCTGAAAGTCTCGAAGCGCGTGGCGTCGTCGGCAAAGGCGCGGCGCAGATCAAAAGTCTGGCCGCCGTTGGCAAACAGGTTTTGCAGTCCGCGCCAGGTGGCGGTGCGGTCGCAGCGAATGCGTTCCATGGGGATTCCTTGCATTGGGTGTCAGGCCGCCAGCAGCAACTGGTCGAGCCGCGCGGCATCGGCGCAAAACGCGCGTATGCCTTCTGCCAGTTTGTCGCTGGCCATGGCGTCTTCGTTGAGGGCAAAGCGGAAGCCCGCTTCGTCATAGTTGATCGGCTGCAGGTCCAGAGACTGTGCGGCCGTGGCGTCGAGCGCGCGCGTCAGCGGCGCCTTGCTGGCGGCCAGCGTGGCCAGCAAATCGGGGCTGATGGTGAGCAGGTCACAACCAGCCAGTGCCGTGATCTGGCCGACATTGCGAAAACTCGCCCCCATCACTTCGGTGGCGATGCCGAAGTGCTTGTAGTAGTTGTAGATCTGGCGCACCGACTGGACGCCGGGGTCATTGGCGCCTGCGTTGTCGGCCTCGACCCAGGCGGCACCGGCTGACTTTTTGTACCAGTCGTAAATGCGCCCGACAAAGGGCGAGATCAGTTGCACCTTGGCCTGACCGCAGGCCACGGCCTGACAGAACGAGAACAGCAGGGTCAGGTTGGTGTGAATGCCGCGGCGCTCGAGTTGCCGCGCCGCCTCAATGCCCTCCCAGGTGGCCGCCACCTTGATCAGCACACGGTCGATGTGCACGCCTTGCGCCTGATAGAGCTCGATCAGGCGCTCGGCACGCGTCACGGTGGCGCTGGCATCAAAACTCAGGCGCGCATCGACCTCGGTCGAAACGCGCCCCGGGATGATGGACAGGATCTCGACACCAAAGCGCACCAGCAAGCGGTCCATCAATTCGCTCAGTTCGCGGCCGCGGTACTGGGCCACGGTCTCGGTCAGGAGCGAGCGGTAATCGGGCTTTTGCACCGCCTTGAGAATCAGCGAGGGGTTGGTGGTGGCGTCCTGTGGGCGGTAAGCATCGATCTGCTTGAAATCGCCGGTGTCGGCAACCACGGTGGTGAATTGTTTGAGTGCGTCGAGTTGGTTCATGCCGCCATTATCCCAGCGGACGGCGACACCTTGACCACCGAAACCCCGTGCTCGGCCAGCGTCAACACCACTTCAGCGCCCAGTGGCAGCACATGGTTCAGGTCCGGGGAAACAACAAAGACCTTGCCCAGCGCGGTCTCGAAGCTGTACTCGAACAGGCTGCCCAGATAGGCCGACTTGAGCAGTTTGCCCGCCAGCGCAGCGCCCATCACGCTGTCGCTGCGGTGAATCTGCCAGGCCTCCGGCCGCACCGCGACCTTGACTGCGCCGGCGGCCAGACGCTGCTGCGGCACGATGCGCAGCGGCCCGAGTTGCACGCTGCCATCCGCTGCGGCGACCGCCGGGAACAACATGGCCTCGCCCATGAAGCCGGCCACAAACTCGGTGTCCGGACGCTCGTACAGGTCCTGCGGCGTGCCGCTCTGCGCGATGGCACCATCGTCCATCACGATGATCTGGTCGCTCACCGCCAGCGCCTCGCTCTGGTCGTGGGTGACGTACGCCACAGTCAGGCCCAGGCGTTGCTGCAGTGTGCGGATTTCCTCGCGCATTTCACGCCGCAAGCGCGCGTCCAGGTTGCTCAGCGGCTCGTCGAACAGCAGCACCGCCGGCTCGAGCACCAAAGCCCGCGCCAGTGCCACGCGCTGCTGCTGGCCGCCCGAGAGTTCGCTGGGCAATCGCTCATCGAAGCCGACCAGACCGACGTTTTTGAGCGCCTCGTCGGCACGTGCGCGCGCAGCGTCTTTGGCCACGCCCGACATCTTCAGGCCGTAGCGCACGTTCTCGCCCACGTTCATGTGCGGAAACAGCGCGTAGCTCTGGAACATCATGCTGACATTGCGGTCCGCCGGCCCCAGCGTGGTCACGTCACGGCCGGCGACCAGCACCCGGCCTGCGGTCGGTGATTCGAGCCCGGCAATCATGCGCAGCACGGTGGTCTTGCCGCAGCCCGAAGGGCCGAGGATCGTCGTCAGCGTGCCCTGTTCGATGCTGAAACTGATGTCCTTGACCACCAGCGGCGCCTTGGCATCGCTGCCGTAGCGCTTGCTGATGTTTCTGAATTCAACGCTCATTTTTTGTTCCTTTGCGCCGTCCGAGTCGGCGCTCGCCCACCAGCAACTGGATCAGCGCGATGGCCAGCGACATCAGCAGCATCAGCACCGTGCAGTAGGCCAGTGCGACGCCGTAGTCGCCATTGCCGACGCGCCCAATGATGTAAGTCGTGGCCAGTTCGTTCTCGGCCGTGACCAGAAAGATCACGGCACTGACGGTGGTGATGGCGCGCACGAAGCTGTAAACCAGAGCCGCCACCAGCGCTGGCTTGAGCAGCGGCAACACCACATGGCGCAGTGTCTGCACGCTGCTGGCGCGCAGCATCACGGAGGCCTCGTCCAGCGATCTGTCGAGTTGACGGAAGGCCGCGGTTCCGGCGCGCACGCCAACCGGCAGGTTGCGAAACACAAAGCACAGCACGATGATGAGCGCGGTGCCGGTCAACTCAAACGGCGGCACGTTAAAGGCCAGGATGTAGCTCACGCCCAGCACTGTGCCGGGAATGGCAAAAGCCAGCAGCGCGGCAAATTCAAACAAGGCCTGCCCCTTGAACGCGGTACGCGCCAGCAGGTAGGAGATCAGCAGGCCCAGACCGGCGGTCAGCGGGGCCGACAGGGCGGCGAGCTTGAGCGTGGTGAACAGCGAGTTCCAGGCCGTGCCGGCCCAGACCACGCCAAACTGCGACCACTCCAGCGCAAAAGCGGTCTGGAAATGCACAAAAGTCAGCGTGTAGTCGCGGCCCCAGGTCTTGACGAAACCGCCAGCAAAAGCAAAGGCGTAGACCAGCACGGTGAACGCCATCCACGGCAGGGCTGTGGCATAGATCACATGCTTGACCGCAGGCGGCAGCGTCATGGCAATGCCGCCATCACCCTTGCCGCCAACCGTGGTGTAGTTCTGGCGGCCCAGCAAACGGCGCTGCACGGCGAACACGGTGAGCGCGAAGAAACTCAGAATCCAGGCCAGCGAGGCAGCGCGGCCCTGGTCGAATTGCGCGCCGACGATGGCAAAGAAGATCTCGGTGCTGAGCACCGAAAACTGGCCGCCGACCACAATCGGGTTGCCAAAATCAGCCATGCTCTCGATGAAACCGACCAGAAAAGCATTGGCCAGACCGGGTTTGAGCAGCGGCAAGGTGATGCTCATGAAGGTCTGCTCGGGCGTGGCGCGCAGCGTCTGCGCCGCTTCTTCCAGACTCGGCGCAATGCCTTGAACGACGCCTCGCATGATCATGAAGGCAATCGGCGCAAAGGCAAAGGTCTGCGCCACCCAGACGCCAAACCAGCCGTAGAACCAGCGGCTTGGCGTAACCCCCAGCGTGTATTCGAGCAACTGGTTCACCAGGCCGGCCCGGCCAAACAACAGGATCAGCCCCAGACCGACCACGAACGGCGGTGTGATGATGGGCAGCATCGCCAGCGCGTTGAGTGACCTGGAAAAGCGCTTGCCGGTGCGCTCGGCCATCAGCGCCATCAGCGTGCCCAGCAGCACCGTGCTGCTGGCTGTCATCAGGCCCAGAAACAAGGTGTTCCAGGCGACACCGCAGCGCAGTCCGCCGGCCAGGCAACTCAGGCTGAAGTTGCGCGCACTGGCCAGGCGCTCCCACAAGGCCAGTGGCGACCAGCCACCCGCTTCGCCGAGAAAAGCGGCGGCCAGCGTCTTGAGCACGGGATAGACAATGAACAGCGCCAGCAGCGCAGCGCAACTCACCACCGCCGCTGAAATAAACAGGTCACCCTTGAAATAGCCACGCCGCGCCAGGCCGAAGGCACCCAGCACCACCAGCGCCGACAGCGCCAGAAAACCGCCCCAGCCCATGCCGAATTGGTTGCGCCCGAGTTCGCCCAGGCCTTGATTCAAGAACTCGAAAGACCAGCCCTTGGCACCGATCAGAAAGCCGCTCAACAGCAGCGCTAGCGCGCCCAGCAGCCCAGCCACCAGCAAGGCCGTGCCCTGTGCGCGTCCCGGCTTCATGCGTGCGGCGACTGTTGCCAGCGCCAGGGCCAACAAGCCCGGCCACAACCAGCCGCGCCCGTAGCGCAGCGCCTGCACCACACCGTTGCCGGCCTGCTCGTTGGCAAACACCTGCCCCAGCGACAACAGGCCGTTGGCGTCCTGAATCGCGTACCAGGGAAATACCAGGTAGGCCAGCAACCCCAGCGCCAGCCAGGCCCAGATCGCTTTGTTGGGGTTGTTGTGCTTGTCTGTCATTGCGCCCGGTTTTGTCATTGCGGGCTCCGACTTGCAATCCAGGGTTCGCGTGGCGCCGTCAGAAGGCATGGATCCCGGATCAGGTCCGGGATGACAAGCACGAGGTCCGGGAGGACGAAGACGGGCATCAGCGCGGCAGGGAGTTGACGTCTTTTTCCCACTTTGCAATCAGGCGCCGGCGCTCGGCCGAGGCGCCGTACTTGGCGTAGTCGTAGTTGATGAACTTGATCTTCTTGAAGTCCGGAATGCGCGGATCGTTCTTTGCACCCTTGTTGGATGGCAGTTGGAACTGCTTGGCCGCTGCCGCCATCTCCTGCGCGGCCGGCGTCAAGGCCCACTCGTAAAACTTCTTCGCGTTGTCGAGGTTGCGAGCGCCCTTGATGATGCTCATGGAGCCGATCTCGGCGCCCGTGCCTTCGCTCGGCGTGATGGTCTCAACCGGAAAACCGTTGATCTTTTCGCCCGGGCCATCGTGCACAAAGCTGATCGAGACCACGCTTTCACCGCGCGCCACCGCCTTGATCGGGCCGGTGCCGCTGCGTGAATACTGGCCCACATTCTTGTGCAGTTGCTTGAGGTACTCAAAGGCCTTGTCTTCACCCATCAGCTGCACCAGCGTTGCCACCATGGTGTAGGCGGTGCCGCTGGACGCCGGATTCGCCACCTGCACCTCGCCCTTGAGCGCAGGGTTGAGCAGATCGGCCCAGGACTTGGGCACAGCGAGTTTTTTCTTGGCGATCAGTTCGGTGTTGTAGCCAAATCCCAGCGGGCCGGAATAAATGCCCACCGTCTTGAAGCCCGATTGCTGCGCCTGCTGCTGCGCCCAGGCATGCAGTTGCGACAGGCTGGGCGATTTGTATTCCAGCGACAAGCCCTGCTCGGCCGCCTGCAGATGCGGGTCGCCAGTGCCACCAAACCAGACGTCGGTCTTCGGGTTCTCCTTCTCGGCAATCAACTGCGCCAGCGCCTCGCCCGAACCTTTCATGCTCAGGTTGACCTTGACACCGGTGGTACGCGCGTAAACCGTTGCGATCATGTTGCACCACTCGGCCTGCACCGAGCAGATGATGTTGACCTGGCCATCGGCCCAGGCACCAACCGACGACAAGGCCAATAACGCTGCGAATGCTTGCTTCTTCATCAATGCTCCTGTGCTGCCCTTGCCGGAAAACGAAGGGCGATCTGATTACCCTCCAAGCATAGCCATTTTCCAAGGGCATGAAGGGGCCGAAAAAGCGACAAGACCAAACCTCGGCCAGACCCAAAGTTACCAACTTTTAAAAAATACGTGAAACCAAGTTACAGTGGATGCCGGATCGAGTCCGGTATGACAAGCCTGGGATCGATCGCCATGTCGCTGACAGCCGTGTGGCTGTCAGCGAGGGCCTTCGGCCACGCGATGACCCAAAGCTTGTAACTTGAATTTCAAACCATCCCTAACGCGGTTTTCCCATGAGTTTTGACCTTGTTTTGTTTGGTGGTACCGGCGACCTGGCCTGGCGCAAGCTGATGCCTGCGCTGTTTCAGGCCTTTCGCCATGGCACCCTGCCCGCGGGCGGACGCATCATCGGCATCGGCCGCGACACGCTCAGCGCCGAGCAATACCGTGAACGAATCCGCGCCCGCTTTGACCAGGTCGAACTGGCCAAACGCCCCAGTGTGGAGGAGTTCACGCGCTTTGCCGCCCTGCTGGAATTCGTCCCGATGGACCTGTCCCGGCCCGACGACTACGCCCGCCTGGGCGCGACACTGCAGCAGCGCCAGGCCGACACGGTGGTGATGTACGTCGCCACGGCGCCCAGTCTGTTCACCACCGTCTGCGAACAGTTGGCGCGCGCCGGCCTCAATACGGCGCAGACCCGCGTTGTATTGGAAAAACCGCTGGGGCACGACCTCGCCAGCAACCGTGCTATCAATGCGGCAGTCGGACAGTCCTTCAGCGAGAAACAGATATTCCGGATCGACCACTACCTGGGCAAACCGGCGGTACAAAACCTGTTTGCCCTGCGCTTTGGCAATGCCTTGTTCGAGCCACTGTGGCGGCGCGAGCACATCGCCAACATCCAGATCACGATTGCCGAAGAGCTGGGTGTTGAAAATCGCGGTGCCTTTTACGAAACCACCGGGGCCCTGCGCGACATGGTGCAAAACCACGCCCTGCAACTGCTGTGCGCCATCGGCATGGAGCCGCCGATCAACGCGCATGCGGATGCCATCCGTGACGAAAAGCTCAAGGTGCTGCGCTCGCTCAAACCCTGGACGCCTGAGACCCTGGCGCAGGACGTCATTCGCGGCCAGTACGCAGCCGGCAGCATCGCCGGCGCAGCGGTACCGGCCTACCGCGAAGAAAAAGGTGTGGACGCACAAAGCCATACCGAAACCTTTGTTGCACTGCGCACTGAAATCTCCAACTGGCGCTGGGCCGGCGTGCCCTTCTACATCCGCACCGGCAAGCGGCTAGCCGGGCGCGACGCGCGCATCGTGGTCAATTTCCGCCCGACACCGCACGCCATCTTCAACTCCCAAATGGACGTGTCAAACCGCCTGGTCATCAACCTGCAGCCCAAGGACGGGCTGGAACTGCATCTGCTGGCGCAGGGACAAAGCAACCGGCGCAACTCGCAGACACTGGCACCAGTGCAGCTTGACCTGGACTTTGACAAACGCTTTGGCTCCGGGCGCGTCGGCGCCTATGAGCGCCTGCTGCTCGACGTGATCGACGGGCGTCTGAACCTCTTTGTGCGCAGCGACGAGCAGATCGAGGCCTGGCGCTGGGTCGAGCCCATCATCGAGCACTGGAAACACGACGCGCAGGGCCCGCGCCTCTACGCCGCCGGCACCTGGGGACCAAGCGCTGCCAGCGCCATGATTGCGCGTGACGGCTATTGTTGGGCTGAAGAATGCTGAAATACCATGCTTGACCGAATCAAAGCCTGCCTGCCCTCGCTCGCACCGGCGGAGCAACGCGTTGGAAAATTGGTGCTCAGCGACCCGCGCAGCTTTGCCAAGTTGCCGGTCAGCGAACTGGCGGATCGCGCCCATGTGAGCAAGCCGACCGTGGTGCGCTTTTGCCGCAGCGTCGGCTACGACGGGCTGTCTGATTTCAAACTCAAGCTGGCCGGCAGCGTCAACGAGGGCGTGGCCTTCATCCATCGCAGCGTCGATGCCGACGACAAGACCGGCGACATCATGGTCAAGGTCATCGATAACACGGTGGCAGCGTTCCTGAAATACCGCAACGAAGCCAGCACGGCGATGATCGAGAAGGCCGTCAGCGCGCTGGTGCAAGCCTACCGCGATGGCAAGCGCATCGAGTTCTTCGGCGTTGGCAATTCAGGCGTGGTGGCGCAGGACGCGCAGCACAAATTCTTTCGCCTGGGCATGCACGTGATCGCGCACAGCGACGGTCACATGCAGGTCATGTCGGCCTCATTGCTGGGGCCGGGCGACTGCGTCGTCATCATCTCCAACTCAGGGCGCACGCGCGACCTGATGGACGCCTGCGACATCGCGCGCAAGCACGGCGCCACCACCATCATCATCACGGCCAGCGGCTCGCCGCTGGCCGCTGCCGGTCACATCCACCTGGCGGCCGACCACCCGGAAGGCTACGACCGCTACAGCCCGATGGTGTCGCGCCTGATGCATCTGCTGGTGATCGACATCCTGGCCACCTGCGTCGCGCTTCGCATCGGCGGTGAAACCCTGCAGCCGATATTGCGCGAGATGAAAAACAACCTGCGCAGCAAGCGCTACACCTGAATCGGCGACGGCTTAGATTCTGTTTTCCTGCACCGCGTGGCAGGCTATTCTGATGCCCGCTATCGAGAGCAACTGCGGCCGCTCGGCGCGGCAGCGTTCATTGGCGTGCGGGCAGCGCGGGTTAAAGGCACAGCCCAGCGGCGGATTCAAGGGATTGGGTACTTCACCCTGTACCGGTGTGCGGGCGCGCCCGGTATCGTTCATCTTGGGGATGGCGTCGAGCAACATGCGCGTGTAGGGGTGGCGCGGGCTGGCAAACAACGCCTGTTTGTCGGCCAGTTCCACCAGGCGGCCCAGGTACATGACGCCGACCTGGTCGCTGACGTGGCGCACCACGGCCAGGTTGTGCGAGATGAACAGATAGGTCAGGCCAAGCTTGCGCTGCAGGTCCTTCATCAGGTTGAGCACCTGCGCCTGCACACTCACATCGAGCGCCGAGGTCGGCTCGTCACAAACCAGAAACTCGGGATGCGTGGCCAGGGCTCGGGCAATCGAAATGCGCTGGCGCTGGCCACCCGAAAACTGGTGCGGGTACTTGGCGCCGTCGAACGGACTCAAGCCGACCGATGCCAGCAATTCACCAACGCGCTCCTTCAGCGTGGCGGCCGTGTGCACCAGGCCATGCTCGATCAGCGGCTCGGCCACGATGTCCTGCACCAGCCAGCGCGGATTCAGGGACGCATAGGGGTCCTGAAAAATCATCTGGATGCGGCTGCGCAATTGCAAGCCCTGGCGCGTCTTGAAGACGGCGTGGGCATCGAGCCCGTCAAACTGCAGATTGCCGCGAGTCGGTTCATACAGGCCAACCAGCAGCCGCGCCACCGTGCTCTTGCCGCAGCCGGATTCACCGACCAGCGCCAGTGTCTTGCCGCGCTCGATCTCGAAGCTCACGCCGTCGACCGCGTGCAACAGCGTGCGCGGCTTGCGCTCGAGCACGCGGTTGAGCCAGGGCGCCGAGACGTCAAAGGTCATCGCCAGGTCATTGGCCTGAACCAGGGCTGTCATGTTGGCTCCCGCTGCGTTTCGGGCTCATGCAGCCAGCAAGCGGCGCGCGTGGCGGCGGCGTCCATCAGGTCCGGGCGCTGGCTGCGGCATTTGTCAAAGGCCTGCGGGCAGCGCGGGTTGTAGGCACAGCCCACCGGAATGGCATTCAGGCGCGGCATGGCGCCGTCAATCTGGTTGAGGCGTTCGCGGTCCTGGCTGATGTCGGGAATCGCCGCCATCAGCCCTGCGGTATAGGGATGCGCCGGGTGGTTGATGAGCGCGTGCACCGGGCCGATTTCAACAATCCGCCCCGCATACAGAACGGCCACGCGGTCGCAGGTTTCGGCGATCACGCCCATGTCGTGCGTGATCAGCATCACGGCCGCCTGATGCTGCTGGCAGATGCTCTTGAGCAGCGTGATGATCTGCGCCTGAATCGAGACATCGAGCGCGGTCGTGGGTTCGTCGGCCACTATGAGCTTGGGCTCGGCCGCCAGCGCCAGGGCGATCACCACGCGCTGGCGCATGCCGCCGGAGAACTGGTGCGGGTAGTGGTCGATGCGCTGTTCGGGCGCCGGAATGCCGGTGTCCTTGAGCAGGGCGATGGCGCGCTCGCGCGCTGCTTTGTCATTGAGAGGCAGATGCGTCTGTATCGTCTCGATCAGCTGGTGACCGATCGTGTGCAAAGGGTTGAGCGAGGTCAGCGGGTCCTGAAAAATGGCACCGATGCGCTTGCCCCGGATATGGCGCATCTGCTCGAAGCTGTACTGATCGATGCGCTCACCCTCAAGCAGAATCTGCCCGCCGGCAATGCGCCCCGGCGGCTCGAGCAGGCCGATGATGGCGGCCCCCGTGATCGACTTGCCGGCACCAGACTCGCCCACGACTCCCAGGATTTCACCCGGCGCGATCTCAAACGAAATACCGTCCAGCGCACGCAGCGTGCCGTGCCGGTGCGGGAACTCAACCACCAGGTTTTTGACTTGCAGCAGGCTCATGTCTTTAACGCAGACGGGGGTTCAGTGCATCGCGCAGCCAGTCGCCCAGCAAATTGACGCTCAGCGAAATCAGGATCAGCATCAGCCCCGGGAACACGGTAATCCACCATTCGCCGGAAAAAAGATAATTGTTGCCGATCCGGATCAGCGTGCCCAGCGAAGGCGCAGTCGGCGGTGCCCCGACCCCCAGGAAGGAGAGCGTGGCCTCGATGATGATGGCGCTGGCCACCTGAATCGTCGCCAGCACCAGCACCGGCCCGAGTACGTTGGGCAGCACATGGCGGCGCATGATGCGCAGGCCCGAGACGCCGGTGACGCGGGCCGCCTGCACGTATTCCTTGTTGCGCTCGACCAGGGTCGAGCCACGCACGGTGCGCGCGTACTGGACCCAGCCGGTCAACGTGATCGAAATAATCAGCACCGAGAAGGCCAGCCCCTCCTGGGCATTGGGAAACAGCGCGCGCCCGACACCGGCGATCAACAGCGCCACCAGAATCGCCGGGAACGAGAGCATCACATCGCACAGCCGCATCAGGACAGAGTCGACCCAGCCGCCGAGAAAACCGGCCAGCAGGCCGAGCGTGACGCCCACCAGCACCGACAGCATGACCGAGGCAAAGCCCACGGCCAGCGAGATGCGGGCGCCAAACATCAGGGCCGAGAGAATGTCGCGCCCCTGGTCGTCCGTGCCCAGCAGGTACTTGGCACTGCCCAGCGCGTCCCAGGCCGGCGGCAGCCGCGCGTCGCTCAACTCCAGCGTGCTGAGGTCGAACGGGTTGTGCGGCGCCACCACATTGGCAAACAGCGAGCAGAAAATGCAGATCAGGGCCACCGCAGCCGCCGCCATCGCCACCGGCGAGTTGCGAAAACTGTGGCCAATATCGCTATCGCCCAGACGGGTCAACCATTGCTTCATCCGGGCCGTGCGCCTGCGTTAAGGGTTGACCTTGATGTATTTCCAGACCATGCCGTTGTCGGGCCATTGCACCACGTCAACGCCCTTCTTCACAGCCCAGCTCAGGGCCTGCTGGTGCAGCGGCAGATGGCCGATCTCGTCCTGATGGATCTTGAGCGCTTCACGGATCATCTCGTTGCGCTTTTTCGGATCGGTTTCAGACGCAACTTTTTCTGTCAGCTCATCAACGCGGGTATTGCTGTGGGCGCCCAGGTTGAACTGACCGCGACCACCCTCGCCCGGCGAGGCCATGATGGAGTACAGCACCTGGTGCGCGTCCACCGTGCTGGTGCCCCAGCCCAGCATGTAGAAACTGGTGTTGCGGCTCAGCACTTTCGGGAAATAAGTGCCCTTGGTTTCGGACTCCAGGTTGATCTTGACGCCGATCTTGGACAGATTGGCCGCCACCGCCTGGCAGATCCGCTCATCGTTGACATAGCGGTCGTTCGGGCAATTCATCTTGACCTCGAAGCCTGTCGGGTAACCGGCGTCCGTCATCAGCTTCTTGGCGCCTTCAACGTCATACGGCAGGCGCTTGGCCAGGTCCGGCGCAAAGCCGTTGACCTCGGGCGGCAGCAACAAAGCGGCCGGGGTCGAGGCGCCGCGCATCACGGTCTTCTTGATGCCTTCGATGTCGATGGCCTGGTAGAAGGCCTGGCGCACGCGCTTGTCCTTGAACGGGTTCTTGCCCTTGACGTTGGAGTACAGCAATTCATCGCGCTTCTGGTCCATGCCCAAAAAGACGATGCGCAACTCAGGGCCCTGCAACACCTTGAGTTTGGCGTTGGCCCGGATGCGGTCAACGTCCTGCACCGGCACTGGCTCCATGACATCGATTTCGCCGGACAACAGGGCCGCCACGCGCGTGGCGTCGTTGCCGATCGGGGTGAAGATCACTTCATCGACATTGCCGTCGATTTTGCCCCAGTAGTTGCCGCTGCGCGTGTAGATGGTGCGCACACCGGGCTGGCGCTCGCGAACCCGAAACGGTCCGGTGCCATTGGCGCGGAATGAGGCAGCGTTCTCAATGCCCTTGCGCCGGTCGGTCGGCTTGCTGGCCTGGTTGGTTTCGCACCATTTCTTGCTCATCATGTACCAGGGCGAAATCTGCTCCGGCAGGATCGGGAACGGTGAAAAGGTGACGATATCCAGCGCGTGGTCGTTGATCTTGCGGATCTCCTTGATCTGGCCGACATAACTCTTGAGATCGGAGCCGTCGCCCTTGGCGCGCTCGTAGCTGAAGATCACGTCGTCGGCCGTGAAGGGCGTGCCGTCATGAAACACCACGCCCTTGCGCAGGTTGAAACGCCAGACCGTCGGCGACGTCTGCTTCCAGTCGGTTGCCAGACCCGGCGCGAGCTTGAAATCGCGACCACGCGTCACCAGCGGCTCAAACACATTGCCCAAAATGGTGAACTGCAGCGATTCGCTGAGCGAATGCGGATCCATCGACAGGGCCTCGCCCTGGTTGCCGATGCGCAGGGTGACCGCAGACGCGGCGCCGCTGAGCGCGCTCAAGGCCAGCGCGATGGCGGCCACAGTCATGGTTCTTTTGAATTTCATGGGTGTTTCCTGTTGATGAAGCAAAAATCAAAGCGCCGCAAGCGGCATGGCCTGTTCGACCAGACTGGCATGCAAAGCAGCGCCCAAAGGCAGAATCTCGTCGTTGAAGTCATAGCGGCTATTGTGCAGGCCACAAGTGCCGACTCCGTTTTCGGCGCCCTGGCCGATGCGCAGGTAAGCGCCGGGCTTGACCTGTAGCATAAAGGAAAAGTCCTCCGCCCCCATGCTGGGCTCCAGATCGCGCACCACGTGCTCGCGCCCGACCAGGCTTTGCGCCACGTCGCCGGCAAAGCGTGCCTCGGGCTCGCTGTTGACGGTGGCCGGGTACATGCGCTCGAAGTTCACGCTGGCACTGGCGCCAAAAGCCAGCGCCACGGCGCTGCACATCTCCTGCAGGCGCCGCTCAACCAAATCCTGCACCTCGGGCTTGAAGGTCCGCACGGTACCACTCAAGGTGGCGCTGCCCGGTATCACGCTCATGGCCGCGAGTTCACCGGCGCGCATGGCGCACAGGCTGATCACGGCGCTGTCGACCGCCTTGACGTTGCGCGAAACAATGCTTTGCACGGCGGTGATGATGTGCGCGGCCACCAGCACCGGGTCAATCGTTTGGTAGGCGTGGGCGCCATGCCCGCCGCGTCCGGTGATCTCGATCGTGATGCGGTCCGCCGCCGCCATCATGGGCCCCGGGTTGACGCCGATGGTGCCGGGACGCATGGCAGGCCAGTTGTGCATGCCAAAGACCGACTGCACCGGGAAGCGCTCGAATAACCCGTCATCAATCATCGCCTTGGCGCCGGCATAACCCTCTTCGCCCGGTTGAAAAATCAGCACGGCCGTGCCATCAAAGTTGCGCGTCTCGGCCAGGTAACGCGCGGCACCCACCAGCATGGCGGTATGGCCGTCGTGACCGCAGCCATGCATACGGCCCTGGTGCGCCGACTTCCAGGCGAAATCGTTGTGTTCGGTCATGGGCAGGGCGTCCATGTCGGCGCGCAGGCCAATCATCTTGCCGCTGCCGCCAGCCTTGCCGGCTCGGCCACGGATCAGCGCCACAACGCCAGTCTTGCCAATACCGGTGTGGACCTCGTCGACACCGCAGAGCTTGAGCGCCTGCTGCACCCGGTCTGCCGTATAACGCTCTTCAAAACCGAGCTCGGGATGGGCGTGCAGATCACGCCGCAGGGCCGTGATCTCGGGATGAAACGCGGCAATGTGCGCAAAGGCGCGACCATGAATCCGCAAGCCAGAAGCCAGACTGGTCAAAGGCATCAACGTCCTCCAGAGTGGCCAAGCCGCAGACGCGGATCAACCACAAAATAAAGCAGATCAACCACCAGGTTGATCACCACAAAAATCAGCGCGATCAGGCACAGATAGGCGGCCATCACGGGGATGTCGGCAAAGGTGACCGACTGGATGAACAGCAGCCCCATGCCCGGCCACTGGAAAACCGTCTCGGTGATGATGGCAAAGGCGATCAGTTGCCCGAGTTGCAGACCGGTGATGGTGATCACCGGCACCAGCGTGTTTTGCAGCGCATGGCCGAAGTGAATGGCGCGGTTGCTCAGCCCCCGGGCGCGGGCAAAGCGGATGTAGTCGGTGCGCAGCACTTCAAGCATTTCAGCGCGCACCAGACGCATGATGAGCGCAAGCTGAAACACCGCCAGCGTGATGGCCGGCAACACCAGATGCTGCCAGCCGTCGCGCGTGAAGAAGCCGCTGCGCCACCAGCCAAACTCGACCACCTCGCCGCGCCCGAAACTCGGGAACCAGCCCAGGCCGACAGAAAAAACCAGGATCAGCAGGATGCCGATCAGGAAGGTGGGCAACGACACGCCGAGCAGCGAGACCATCATCGCGACCTGGCTCAGAAAACTGCCACGCTTGAGCGCCGTGTAGACGCCCAGCGGCACGCCAATTGAGAGCGCCAGCACGGCCGCGACCAGCGCCAGTTCCAGCGTTGCCGGCAGGCGCTCACCAATCAGGCGCGAGACCTTGGCGCCCTGGCGCAGACTCAGGCCAAACTCACCCTGCAGCGCATTGAGCAGAAAGTGCCAGAACTGCACGAAGAAAGGCTGGTCCAGACCGAGATCGGTGCGCAACTGCGCAATCTGGTCGGGCCGGGCGTCCTGCCCCAGCAAGAACACCACCGGGTCACCCACGTACTGGAACAGCATGAAGGCAATAAAAGCCACCACCACCATCACGATCAGGGCCTGAAACAGGCGGCGCAGAATGAAAACTAGCATCCGCTATTGAGCTTTCCACAAATCACGACCCGCGTGACCGGTTCGCCGGCGGCAAACGGGTGCAGCACCCGCCATGGCAAAAACCTCACCACCGAGGTACTCGTGGCGCTGTGGCTGTGACGCCTCCCACGCCAGATAGTCTGCGGCGCTGAAAGCTGGTCTTTGTGCAGCTTGTCCCATAGGGTCCTCGGTCATGAATCAAGCTCTCATTATGAACGCAGCGCAGAAGTTGAAGGCCGATCTGCACGGGCGTGTACTGCAAAATGGTTGAAATCTGACGCCGATTTTTGAAGAACATCCCAAGCTTGCGTTGACGCAAGGAACTCACCGACCAGACGACTTATCGTAGTTCGAGTCACGGGCCATGTCTTGGCGCGTGAGGCATGATGATGATCCACAAGCAACTGGAGCCAAACATGAAACGCAAGACCTTTGTTAGCAGCCTGATTGCCGTCGCCATCGGCATCGGTGGGTCTGCCTTCGCCCAGCGCGATGAGCCCCTGCCACCCGTCAAACTCCCCCGACACCCGATCGACAACACCCGGGAACGCCAACCCAAGCACCCGCATCAGCAGGGCCGCGGACCCTACGCAGAACATCGAGACGAGCGTGGCGCCGGCCCGGACCATCGCTTTCAACGAGGCGACCGCCTGCCTCCTGCATACCGCCACCGCAACTACGTGGTCAATGACTGGCGCGGCCACCAGCTGAGCGCGCCACCACACGGCTACCAATGGGTCCAGGTCGGTACCGACTACGTGCTGGTAGCGATTGCGACCGGCATCATCCTGCAACTGATTCTGAACAATTGAAAAAACCCCGCTGCGTTGCCGCAGCGGGGTTTTAGATTTCTTTTCCTAGCTGACTTGCGTCAGCGTCAGATTAGAACTTGGTGTAGATGCCGATAGCCAGGTTGTTCGAGCTGCCGTCAGTCTTAACTGCACCAACACCACCGGTGCTGTACAGGTTGCCGCCGCTGCTGTTCTTCACGTTAGCGTAGGTTGCATAAGCAGTCGTGCGCTTGGAGAAAGCATAGTCAACACCCAGGCCAAACAGTTCGCCGGTTGCGTCAGCAACGGTAGCGATGTTGTTGGTAGCGCGGATGTAGTCAGCCTTGAAGTTGAACGCGCCAAACGGAACGATCACACCGATCAGGTTGCTGTCGTTCTTAGGAGTAGCGCCCAGCAGAGCCATTTCTTCATGTGCGTAGGTGTAAACAGCCTTGGCAACACCGAAGTTGTACGAAGCAGACAGTGAACGCAGCGTGTAGTCACCGATGGCGGCTGTCGAAGCGTACTTGGTCTGTTGTTGACCCAGGGACACGAACAGAGGACCTGCAGCGTACTGACCAGTCACCGAGTAACCATTGCCGTCGTCGCTGTTAGCAGCGCCGCTGGTGTTTTCACCCATGAAATACTGAACGTTAGCCGAGAAACCACCCATCGTTGGGGTGATGTAACCAACCAGGTTGGAAGCATTGGTGATGGTACGAGCACCCAGAGTAGCACCCAGAGCCAATTGCAGTTGTGTCGAATCAGCAGGGCCATTCGTGCCGAACGGATCCACAGCAGCTTGCACGCCCAGGAAGGTGTTCACATATTGGCGACCCAACTGGATTTCACCGAAGTTGCCAGCCAGACCAACGTACGAACGGCGTTGGAACACAATGCCTTGACCACCGGCAGCAGCAGGTGAAGCACCCGAAGCTTGGTTGTTGCTGTTAGAGCCCTTGCCAGCGCCGCTGTCATTGGCCAGGCCAGCTTCGAGCCAGAAGTTGGCTTTCAGACCGCCGCCCAGATCTTCAACACCGCTGAAGCCCAGTTTGCTGGAACCCAGTTGCGAATTGCCCAGGAAGGACTTGGTTTGGTTGCCGGCAGCCAGGTCAGCGCTGGCGTAGTTGTAGGAAGCGTCAACTGCGCCCCAGATGGACACGGTGGATTGTGCGAAAGCACCGGTGGCAGCCAGAGCAGCCAGGGCAATGAGGGTTTTTTTCATATCAGAATTACTCCAAGGTTAAACATGGGGCTCCGGTTCGATCGTCTCGGGCCCCGGGCCAACCTCCTTTTTCAGGAAGCTAGGCAGATTGAACCAGAGCCCGGCAGGCTTGGCAAAGAAAACGTCGTAAACTTTGGCAAAGCGGGCGTTTTCGTTGCGGGGTTGCAACAGACTTGTACCAGAGGCGCAGCCGCCGATCCCGCCTGGCGCGCACCTGGCGCAGATCGGGGTCAGGTCGCCCCTCGTTTTACAATTCCCCCATGGACTCTCTCTTAAGAACCGCCGACGCCGCCCTGCGCACCCTGTTTGCCACACCGCGCGCCAGCCAGGCCTGCCCGACGCTGGCCGGCCAGCCCACCGAATTGTCAGAAACTGAAAAAGCGCAATCCGGTGCCCTGATGCGCGTCAACCATGTCGGCGAGGTCTGCGCCCAGGCGCTTTACACGGCACAGGCTTTTGCCACACGCAACGAGGCCCTGCGCGCCCATTTCACGCGCGCCAGCCTCGAAGAAACCGATCACCTGGCCTGGACCGAACAGCGGCTGCAGGAACTGGGCCAGCGCAAATCGCTGCTCAATCCGCTCTGGTACGGCGCCGCCTTCGGCCTGGGTCTGATCGCCGGGCGGCTTGGCGACCCGATCAGCCTGGGCTTTGTGGTGGAGACCGAAAACCAGGTCGAAGCGCATCTGGACAGCCACCTGACGCTGCTGCCGGCCAATGACCACGCCTCGCGGGCCATCGTCGCGCAAATGAAAGACGACGAGGCGCGCCACGCGCTCGACGCGCAAAAGGCCGGCGCCGTTGAGTTGCCGGCACCCGTCAAAACGCTGATGACTATCGCCGCCAAGGTGATGACGACGGTGGCGCACCGGATCTAGCGAATCAGCCCTCGATCAACTCAAAACTGGTCGTGATCTGCGCCGTCTTGGCCAGCATGATGCTGGCCGAGCAATACTTTTCGTGGCTCATGGCGATGGCGCGCTCCACCGCAGCGGCCGCAATACCCTGGCCCGTGACGGTGAAATGCATGTTGATGCGGGTAAAGACCTTGGGGTCAACTTCGGCACGCTCGGCTGTCAGCTTGACCGAGCAGCCGGTCACCTTGTGGCGGCCACGCTTCAAAATCAGCACCACGTCATAGGCAGTACAACCGCCGGTGCCGGCCAGCACGGTTTCCAGCGGGCGCGGCGCCAGATTGAGGCCGCCGTTTTCGGGGTTGACGTCATCGGGCGCGCCGTCCATCACCAAAACATGGCCGCTGCCAGTTTCGGCGACAAAACCCATGCCGGAGCGTGTGGCCAAGGCGCCGGTCCAATTCACTGTGCATTCCATTGACTTTGCATCCTTTTCAAGAATTCCCCGCACTACGCCGGGATTTTGTCAGCGATCCGGGCGAGCCCAGAAAAACCGACGAATCAGGCGAGGGATTGTGATCGAAATCCGGAGCCAACCGGTTCAGCGCTTGACATAAGCAGACCGGTCTGTATACTGGTCTACACATTCTCATTTGCTCATTTGGATTGCACGATGAACATCGAAGTAGGTTCCTACGAAGCCAAGACGAAGTTGCCGGAACTGATACGCGGCGTCCAGGCGGGCAAGCGCTACACCATCACCCTTCGGGGCGAGGCCGTGGCCGCTCTGGTGCCAGCGCAAGACGACAAAAACCCTGATGCCTCATCAGCCGTTGATGAAATGCTGGCCTTCATACGCGCCCGCAAACCAGTTGGCAGCGTCGACCTCAAGGCACTCATCAACGAAGGGCGGGCATGAGTTTTGTTCTGGATGCATCGGTCGCCCTGCTCTGGCTGGTACCTCAAACCAATCCCCCAGGGATGGCGTATGCCGATGCGGCTTTGAACTCGCTCAAGGAATCGCAAGCCCTTGTTCCATCCTTGTGGGCACTGGAAATAGCCAACGTGGTCGCCAAGGTCGAAGCCAAAGGCATCGTGACAGAAGCCGACTCGCAACGCTTCATCACCCTCTTGGGGCGACTCAGCGTCGTGACCGATCAGGCAACGGCGGCACACGCCTTGGGCGCTACACTGAATATTGCCAGACGCTATAAGCTGTCGACTTACGATGCGGCCTATCTGGAACTGGCACTGCGTGCGGGCCTGCCACTGGCAACACTGGATGCCGATTTGACGAAAGCTGCCACGAAAGCAGGCGTTCTGATTTTCGGCCTGCACTGATACACCTCCCAGCAAGGGCATTTTCTAGGACATAGCGTACGAACCGGGCATTGAACCCGCAGATCGCACCCAGCCAATATTTATGACGACCCGAACCCCCCACCTCAAACCCGCCGACTACCTGAAAAAAATCCTGACCGCCCGCGTCTATGACGTGGCGGTGGAGTCGCCGCTGGAGCCGGCCAAGGCTCTGAGCCGGCGCCTGCACAACACGGTGCTGCTCAAGCGCGAAGACCAGCAGGCCGTGCACAGTTTCAAGCTGCGTGGCGCCTACAACAAGATGGCGCACTTGAGCCCCGAGCAGTTGAAGAAAGGCGTGATCTGCGCCTCGGCCGGCAACCACGCACAAGGCGTGGCGCTGAGCGCGCACAAGCTCGGCTGCCGCGCCGTCATCGTGATGCCGACCACGACACCACAGCTCAAGGTCGACGCCGTGCGCGCGTTCGGCGGCGAGGTGGTGCTGCACGGCGACAGCTATTCCGATGCCTACAGCCACGCAGCGGTGCTGGAGAAAAAACAGGGCCTGACCTTTGTCCACCCGTTTGACGACCCGGACGTGATCGCCGGCCAGGGCACGATTGCGATGGAGGTGCTGCGCCAGTTGCAGGGGCTGGGTTCGAACCGGCTCGACGCGGTTTTTGTTGCCATCGGCGGTGGCGGCCTGATTACCGGTGTGGCCAACTACATCAAGGCGGTGCGCCCCGAGATCAAGGTGATCGGCGTGCAAATGAACGACTCGGACGCCTTCATGCAGTCGGTCACTGCAAAGAAGCGCGTGACCCTCACCGACGTTGGCCTGTTTTCGGACGGCACGGCGGTCAAGCTGGTGGGCGAGGAGACTTTCCGTAGCGCGCGCAAGCTGGTGGACGACTACATCACGGTCGATACCGACGCCGTCTGCGCTGCGATCAAGGACGTGTTTGTCGACACCCGCAGCATCGTCGAGCCGGCCGGCGCGCTGGCCGTGGCGGCCATCAAGCAGTACGTGGCGCGCCACAAGACCAAGGGCGAGACCTACGCCGCCATCCTGTGCGGCGCCAACATGAACTTCGACCGCCTGCGCTTTGTCGCCGAGCGCGCCGAAGTGGGTGAGGAGCGCGAAGCCCTGTTTGCCATCACGATTCCGGAAGAGCGCGGCAGTTTCCGGCGCCTGTGCGAGTTGATCGGCAACCTGCCCGGCGGCCCGCGCAACGTGACGGAATTCAACTACCGCATCAGCGACCAGCAACGCGCCCATGTCTTTGTTGGCCTGACCACGCACGGCAAGGGCGAGTCCGGCAAGATCGCCGCCAACCTGGCGCGCCACGGCTTTGCTGCGCTGGACCTGACGCACGACGAACTGGCCAAGGAGCACATCCGCCACATGGTGGGCGGCATCTCCAAACTGGCGCAGGACGAGCGACTGCTACGCTTTGTTTTCCCCGAGCGGCCCGGCGCGCTGCTCAAGTTCCTGAGCCTGATGCGCCCGGGCTGGAACATCAGCCTGTTCCACTACCGCAACCAGGGCGCCGACTACGGCCGCACCCTGGTCGGGCTGCAGGTGCCACCGGCCGACAACGCCGCTTTTGACAAGTTCCTGACCACGCTGGGCTACCCCTATGTCGAAGAAACCAACAATCCGGTCTACCGGATGTTCCTGCAGACATGAGCGTCTCACTGGACGGCAAGCTGGTCGTGGCGATATCAAGCCGCGCGCTGTTTGACTTCGAACAGGAAAACGAGGTTTTTGAGCAGAGCGATGACCGCGCCTACATGGCGCTGCAACTGGAGCGGCTCGACACACCGGCCAAGCCGGGCGTGGCGTTTTCTCTGGTGAAAAAGTTGCTGGCCTTCAACCAGGACGCAGCCGCTGGGCGTGAACCGGTGGAGGTGGTGATCCTCTCGCGCAACGACCCGGTCTCGGGCATGCGCGTGTTCCGCTCGGCGCGGCATTACGGCTTGCCGATCCAGCGCGGCAGCTTCACGCGCGGCCAGTCGCCCTGGCGCTATCTGAAGCCGCTGCACGCCAACCTGTTCCTGAGCACACACCTGAGCGATGTGCGCGCGGCACTGGACGCCGGCGTGCCGGCCGCGCAGGTCTATCCGCAGTCGGTCCACGCCAGTGACGCCTACCCGAACGAAGTGCGCATTGCATTCGATGGCGACGCCGTTCTGTTCAGCGACGAAGCCGAGCGGGTCTACCAGAGCGAGGGGCTGAGCGCCTTTCAGAAGCACGAATCCGAGAAAGCGCACCAACCGCTGCTGGCGGGTCCTTTCAAGCCGCTGCTGGCAGCGCTGCAACGCTTGCAGACCGAGGGCACGCCCAGCATGCGCATCCGCACCGCACTGGTGACGGCGCGCAGCGCACCGGCGCACGAGCGCGCGATTCGCACGCTGATGGACTGGAACATCGAGGTCGACGAAGCCATGTTCCTGGGCGGGCTGGCCAAGGGCGAGTTTCTGCGAGAGTTCGAGCCCGATTTTTTCTTCGACGACCAGACCGGCCACGTCGATTCGGCCTCGCGCCATGTGCCCTCCGGTCATGTGGCCAGCGGCATCTCCAACGATTGAGCTGACCATGGCCAAGGAAAAAACCGTTTACGTCTGCTCCGATTGCGGCGGCACCAGCCCGAAATGGCTCGGCAAATGCCCGGCCTGCAACGCCTGGAACACGCTGATCGAGTCGCTGCCCGAGAGCACGGCACCCACCAAAAACCGCTTCGCCTCGCTGGCCAAGACAGCGGTCGTCGCCACCCTGGGCGACATCGACGCGGTGGACATGGCGCGCACGCCGACCGGTCACGAAGAACTTGACCGCGTACTCGGGGGTGGCATGGTCGAGGGCGGCGTGGTGCTGATCGGCGGTGACCCTGGCATCGGCAAGTCCACCCTGCTGCTGCAGGCGCTCGACTCGCTGCAGCGCAGCGGCCAGAACACCTTGTACGTAACCGGTGAAGAAAGCGGCGCCCAGGTTGCGCTGCGCTCGCGTCGCCTGGGTCTGCTCAACAGCCAGGTCAAGGTGCTGGCCGAAATCCAGCTGGAAAAAATCCTCGCCACACTGGACGCCATGCAGCCCGACATCGCGGTGATCGACTCGATCCAGACCGTCTACTCGGACCAGTTGACCTCGGCACCGGGCTCAGTGGCGCAGGTACGCGAATGCGCGGCGCACCTGACACGCGCCGCCAAGGCCAGCGGTGTGGCGATCGTGCTGGTGGGCCACGTCACCAAAGAGGGCGCACTGGCCGGCCCGCGCGTACTCGAACACATGGTGGACACGGTGCTGTATTTCGAGGGCGACACGCACAGCAGCTTCCGCCTGGTGCGCGCCATCAAGAACCGCTTCGGCGCGGTCAATGAGATTGGCGTTTTTGCCATGACGGAAAAAGGCCTCAAGGGCGTCTCGAATCCGAGCGCAATTTTTCTGAGCCAGCACGCCGAGCCGGTGCCGGGCAGTTGCGTCATGGTCACGCTGGAGGGCACGCGCCCGATGCTGGTCGAGATTCAGGCGCTGGTCGACAGCGGCGGCCCCTCACCCCGGCGCCTGAGCGTGGGGCTGGACCGCGATCGCCTGGCCATGCTGCTGGCGGTGCTGCACCGCCACGCCGGTGTGGCCTGCATGGACCAGGATGTGTTCGTCAACGCCGTCGGCGGCGTGCGCATCAGCGAGCCGGCGGCCGATCTGGCGGTGCTGCTGGCCATTACCTCCAGCCTGCGCGGCAAGCCGCTACCCAAAGGTTTTTTTGCTTTTGGCGAAGTGGGTCTGGCGGGCGAAGTGCGCCCAGCGCCTCGCGGGCAGGAACGATTGAAAGAAGCCGCCAAGCTGGGTTTCAGCGTGGCCCTGGTGCCCAAGGCCAATGCGCCGAAAAAACCGATCGAAGGCCTGACGATCCACGCTGTGGAGCGCGTCGAGCAGGCGATGGAAGTGGTGCGCGGGCTGGGCTGAACTTGCGCCAAGCGCTCAGGCGCTTGCGGGCTCAGTAGCGCACGACACTTTTGTCGGCATTCTTCACCCGATCCCCGGCGCGCAGGCCCGGGTTTTCGTCGAATTCGAAGCTGCGGGTCTGCCCGTCTTCATAGCGCACCGTGACCTTCCAGACCTTGTGCGTGTTCATGTTCTCCTGCACCTTCTTGCCAGCGTAGGCGCCACCTGCAGCGCCGGCGATGGTGGCAAGGCTCTTGCCCGTCCCGCCACCGACCTGATTGCCCAGCAGGGCACCCGCGACCCCACCCGCAATCAGCCCGACCGGACTGCTTTCACCTTTCTTTTCGATCACGTTGACGGCACTCACCTTGCCGCAATCAGCGCAGACCGCCTTGGATTCCGACGCACTGCTGGCGGGTGAAGCTGCCGCTAGTTGCGCCTTGGCGCTGGCCATCACTTTGTCGTACTCGGATTTGGCGTCCCGCCGGCACTGTAGCCGTGCTGGCGAAGAAGTTTCATCGTTGCACAGTTTTTTGTCTGCCTCGTAGCGCGCCAGCGCCGCCTTGCTGTCGGCTGCGTACTGGGCCTTTGGCGTTGCTGGCGTCTGGCCCGAGGCCGTCAAGGCCAGACCCGCGAGCAAAAGACCGGCGACCCGTATCGGGAAATTTGTTTTCATGATCTGCTCCTGATGCGAAAGGTGGATGCTTCAGGCTTGAATCCTGACCCTGCAGTGCAAAGGATAGCGTGAATGGCGCTACCAGCCAAGCGCACAAGACCCGGCAACTTGACAAGCCGCAAGGGAGGCGCATGTTAAGGAACGCTTAATTTATGGCGCCTACCATGGCTGCACCTGGAGAATTCATGCCCCGTATTTCAATCCTCAAGCATTTGGCGTCCGCAGTTGCGCTCTGCGCAAGCCTGGTCGCTGGCGCCCATGCCGAATCCAAAGGGAACAGCGTCCCGCATTTGTCCAAATACCAGCAGGAATGCGCTGCCTGCCATCTGGCCTTCCCACCCGGCATGCTGCCAGTCGCATCGTGGCAACGCATCATGGGCTCGCTCAGCCAGCACTACGGCGCCGATGCCTCGCTCAATGATGCGACGACCCGAGACATAGCGGCCTGGCTCAAGACCCATGCCGGCACTTACAAACGGGTGAGCGAAGCGCCACCACAGGACCGCATCACCCAATCCGCCTGGTTCCTGCAGAAACACCGCCCGGGTGAAGTACCGGCAGACGCCTGGAAGCGTGCAACCGTCGGCAGCCCGGCCAACTGCGGTGCTTGTCACCGTAACGCCGCGCAGGGCGGCTTCAGCGAGCGCGAAATCAGTATTCCGAAGTAGCAATCCATGACGCCCAAGGCTTGCACAAGCCAGGCCAGCGCCATACCATGCAAGATCAAATCACAACACACTGCCGACTGATGTCACAGAGTCCAGAATAAGGCCGGACGTCATCGACACTCATAAACACTAAGGGAGTTTATTGATGCGTATCTTATTGGCTGAAGACGATCTGCTGCTGGGCGACGGACTGCGCGCTGGCCTGCGCCAACTTGGCTTTCAGGTGGACTGGGTGCGTGACGGGGTCGCCGCAGAACGCGAACTGGCAGCCGGCGACTACACGGCTGCGGTGCTGGACCTGGGCTTGCCGTTCAAGGACGGAATCGACGTGCTGCGCTCCCTGCGCAGCCGCAAAATCACAACGCCGGTGCTGGTGCTGACAGCGCGCGACGCGGTGCCAGACCGCATCCGCGGTCTGGACATGGGGGCCGATGACTACGTGGTCAAACCGGTGGACCTGCATGAGCTGGGCGCACGTCTGCGCTCGCTGGTGCGGCGTTCCATCGGCCAGATGCAGGACATCCTGCGCAGCGGCCCGGTGATTCTCGACCCGCTGGCACGCCAGGTCAGTATGGATGGCGAGACCGTGCAGCTGTCCACACGCGAGTTCGACCTGCTCCATGCCCTGATGCGCAACGCCGGACGCGTCATGTCGCGCGAACAGCTCGAACAGCAGCTATACAGCTGGGGCTATGAGGTTGAAAGCAATGCGATCGAGGTCCACATCCACCATCTACGCCGCAAGTTGCGGGCCGATGTAATCCAGACCGTACGCGGCGTTGGCTACACCCTGATGCGAAGTCCCGAATTGGCATGACGCTTGTAAGACTCAAGTCACTGCAGGCGCGCCTGCTGGCCATGATGATGGCCTTGCTGACCGTGGTCTGGCTCGGCGCCGCCCTCATGACCTGGGTTGACGCGCGCCATGAACTCGATGAGCTGCTAGACGGCCACCTGGCACAGGCGGCAGCCTTGCTGGTGGTGCAGCAGGTCAGAGTTGATGACGACTCGGACGTCGAGGACGCCCCTTCGCTGCATAAATACGCGCCCCGCGTAACCTTCCAGGTGTTCCAGAAAGGTCAGTTGATGACACGCTCGGCCAACGCCCAGGTCGAGCCGCTATCCGCCTTCAAGCGGGGGTTTTCGACTGTCATCCTCAAGGACGGCGCAGAGTGGCGGGTCTTTGGCACGCACGACGCCGAAAACGATATCCAGGTGTTTGTCGGTGAGCAGACCGAAGCACGCAGCGATATTGTCTGGGTCGTACTGCGCAACATGCTGGTGCCGCTGGTACTGGCCCTGCCCTTGCTGGCGCTGCTGCCGTGGTGGGCCGTGCGCCAAGGTCTGGCGCCCCTGCGCCAACTCAGCCGACAACTGGGCCAGCGCAAGCCGCAGGATCTGGAACCCGTGGCACTGGACGACATGCCGGTGGAAATGAAGCCCCTGGTCGATGCCCTCAACGCCTTGCTTGAGCGCATCGCCCGAATGCTGGCCTTCGAGCGCCGTTTCACGGCCGACGCGGCGCACGAACTGCGCACGCCGATCGCCGCCATCCGCGCCCAAGCCCAGGTCGCGATGGGGTCTGGAGCCGATACAGCGCAGCGCCAGCATGCCCTGCAAGCCACCTTGAACGGCTGTGATCGGGCAACCCGGCTAGTCGAACAACTGTTGATGCTGGCACGTCTGGAGGCGGCGCCGTTAACACCGGCCAGCCCGGTCGATCTGCGCGCACTGGTACGACGCATTGCAGCCGACCTGGCGCCTCAGGCGCTCAACCGCCGGCAAGACCTGGAACTCGAAGCGCCGGCCCCCTGTGCGGTGGCTTGCGATGAAGTTCTGATGAGCGTGCTGGTGCGCAATCTGATCGACAACGCCCTGCGCTACAGCCCGGATGGCGCACGGGTCTGCGTCAGCGTCGGCAGCGAAGCCGGGCAAGCCGTCCTGCAGGTGGACGACAGCGGCCCGGGCATGTCGAAGCCGGAGATGGCGCGCCTGGGCGAGCGCTTCTTCCGGGTGCTGGGCCACGCGCAGCCAGGCAGTGGTCTGGGCTGGTCGATTATCAGAAGAATTGCGGACGTCATCGGCGCCAAGGTGCAGGTCAACCGCTCGCCCCTGCTGGGCGGCTTGTCGGTCAGCGTGCGCTGGCCCGCTGCCAAAGCCGCCTGAGAGGCAAGACCGCCGGCCAGCTTGCTCGAGACCAGCTGAGTCAAAATAGAACCATGCAATTTCAAAAAATCATGGTTTCGCTGGCGATCGCCGTCCTGCTCGTGGCCGCGCACCGCTTCTACGGCTGGGGCGGCGTTGCGGTCGCCGCAGGTGCTCTGGTCATGTGGATGCTGCTGCATTTCACGCGCATGATGCAGATTCTCAAGCGCGCCGCCAATCGCCCGATCGGCTTTGTTGACAGCGCCGTCATGCTCAACGCCAAGTTACGCCCGGGCGTGACGCTGATGCACGTCGTGGCCATGACGCGCGCACTGGGCGAACTCAGGAGCGCCAAGGACACCCAGCCCGAATGGTTCCGCTGGACCGACGCCAGCCAGTCGCATGTGAGCTGCGAATTTCAGCAAGGGAAATTGAAAAAGTGGGAGCTGGTGCGCCCGCCTCAGGACGACGCGGCAGGCACCGCATCCGGGGTCGGCCAAGACTCGTAAAATCAGCGTTTTACCGGACGAGCCGCCGCCACATGAACCGAGCCTGCGCCGTCTTCACCATTTACAAAAGGAAACACCATGAGCGCCCAACCCCCCTCGATGTCTGACCGCGACGGCAAGATCTGGATGGACGGCCAGATGGTGGAGTGGCGCGACGCCAAGATCCACGTCCTGACCCACACGCTGCACTACGGCTGCGGCGCCTTCGAGGGCGTGCGCGCTTACAACACTGTCAACGGCACGGCCATTTTCCGGCTTGAAGAGCACACCGATCGCCTGTTCAACAGCGCCAAGATCCTGCGCATGCAGATCCCGTTCACCAAGGAACAGGTGATGGAGGCGCAAAAAGCGGTGGTGCGCGACAACAAGCTCGAATCCTGCTACCTGCGCCCGCTGACCTGGATTGGCGACAAAAAGCTCGGCGTCTCGCCCAAGGGCAACACCATTCACCTGATGGTTGCCGCCTGGCCCTGGGGCGCCTACCTCGGCGAAGAAGGCATGAAGCGCGGCATCCGGGTCAAGATTTCGAGCTACACGCGCCACCATGTCAACATCACCATGACGCAGGCCAAGGCCGTGAGCAATTACACGAATTCAATCCTGGCCAACATGGAAGTCACCGACGAAGGTTACGACGAAGCCATGCTGCTCGACGCCAACGGCTTTGTCAGTGAAGGGGCGGGCGAGAATGTGTTCGTCGTCAAGGACGGCGTGGTCTACACGCCCGACCTGTCAGCCGGCGCCCTCAACGGCATCACGCGCAACACCGTGTTGCACATCTGCAAGGACCTAGGCCTGGATCTCATTCAGAAACGTATCACGCGCGACGAGGTCTACATCAGCGACGAGGCCTTCTTCACCGGCACGGCAGCCGAGGTGACACCGATTCGCGAGCTCGACCGCATCGAGCTCGGCAGCGGTTCACGCGGCCCGATCACGGAAAAAATCCAGAGCGCGTTCTTTGACATCGTCAACGGCCGCAACCCGAAGTATGCGCACTGGCTGACCAAGGTCTGAGACCGCGGGCAAAGCGAAACATCCATAGGAACATCATGAGTAACGCGATCATTGAACTACTGGCGACCGAACTGAACCACCAGGGCGGCGTCTACTGTCCCAACCCGAAGGCGGACATGAAGCTCTGGAACAGCCACCCCAAGGTCTACCTTGACGTCGGCCGCAGCGGCGAAGCCAAGTGCCCCTATTGCGGCACCATTTACAAGCTCAAGGACGGCGAGCACTTCGCCGGGCACTGAAACCCTTTGGGTTCTGACCTGCGCTGCCTGATCATCGCGCCCCAGTGGATCGGGGACGCGGTCATGACTGAGCCGCTGCTGCGCCGACTTGCCGCGCGCGGCGAACGTCTCACGGTGGGCGCACTGCCCTGGGTGGCACCGGTTTACCGGGCCATGGCGCAGGTGGCCGAGGTCATCGAGTTTCCATTTGCCCATGGCGGCCTGCAATTCAAGGCGCGCCACAGCCTGGCGCGCAAGATTGAAGGCCAGTTTGATGTCGCCTACATCTGCCCCAACTCCCTGAAAAGCGCACTGCTGCCGTTTCTGGCCAGCATCCCCAAGCGCGTCGGCTACCTGGGTGAAGCAAGGGTTGGCCTGCTGACGCACCGGCTGAAGAATCCGCCCAAAAAGCAGCGTCCGGCCATGGTCGCGTTCTACTCGGCACTCAGCGGCGACGGCGACATTGACAGCGACCGCCCGCAGTTGCAGCTCAAGTCCGGCGAACTCGAAAAGGGCTTGCAACAGATGGGCCTGCAGCGCGGCGGCTACGACGTCATGGCACCGGGCGCCGAATTCGGCCCGGCCAAACGCTGGCCGGCAGCCCATTTTGCCGAGCTGGCGCAGCAACTCGATCGAAGCGTGGTGCTGCTCGGCTCCGGCAAGGAATTCGACCTGTGCGATGAAATCGCCGCCAGCGTGAACGCACGGACACCGGACAAGTGCCTGAATCTGGCGGGAACAACAACGCTGGCCCAGGCTTTTGCCGCCATCGCGGCGGCACGCTGCGTCATCAGCAATGATTCGGGTCTGATGCATGTGGCAGCGGCTTTTGGCGTGCCACAGGTCGCGCTGTTCGGCTCCAGCAGCCCGCTGCACACGCCCCCCCTGAACGCGAAAGCGGCCGTGCTCTGGCTCAAGAACGATCCCGAATTGCGGCCGGCGCTCGATTGCGCACCGTGCTTCGAGCGCGTCTGCCCGCTGGGCCATACCCGCTGCCTGAACACCATCACGCCGGCCATGGTGCTGCAAGGCTTGCTACGCGTGACACGGTAGGCGCCCCCGGCGGCGGCGGACTTCCAAAAAAAAAGCCACCCGAAGGTGGCTTGGAAACATCCCAAAAAGGATCAGAACACCGGAGGCGTCAATTTTGGAAGGTTGGAACCCATTTTTATATTGACTTACCTTCAGCGCTCAATCACTGTGTGACAGCAGCTGGCCTAACTTTACCCAGCACATTGAGAACAATCTATCCCCCGATCGGGGGATTTTGAGGACTTTTTGGCAGAAAAACAGCAGTTTTTTGCCAAGTTCAGGCTTTGTTGCCAGCCCCCAGCGGCAGTTGAACCACAAAACAGGCGCCGCCCTCGGGCCGGTTTTCGCAGCGCACGCTGCCGCCATGGCGCAGGGCGATCGATTTCACCAGGGCCAGCCCAAGCCCGACACCACCATCGCGCTCCGTGGCACCGGGCAGGCGGTAAAAAGGCTCAAAAATGCGTTCACGCAATTCCGCTGGTACGCCGGGGCCGCGGTCGCAAACGTGGATCAGCGCGTGCTGCTGCGTCTTTTCCAGCGTCACGCTGATCTCGCCGGCGGCGTGACGGCGCGCATTCTCCAGCAGGTTGCGCATGACCCGTCGCAGCAACTTGCTCACACCCTGGACCGGCAAAGCAGTGCTGGCGGCGCTCGGCCCAGCATCGTCAGGCGCCTGAATGATCAGTTCGGCGCCGGCGCGGGCACACTCCTCGGCCGCCAGCCCGATCAGGTCGACCGACTCGACCGTGCCCAGATCGGCTTCCCGGGCATCAAGCCGGCTGGCGAGCAGGATTTCCTCAATCAACTGGTCGAGCTCGGCAATATTGCGCGTAATCTCGTTCTTCCAGGTCGGTGGCGACTTGAGCGGCACCGCGCCAGCTGCGGCGGTCTGCGGCCCCATCAGTTCCAGCCCCATGCGGATACGGGTGAGCGGCGAACGCAGCTCATGCGAAGCGTTGGCCAGCAGGGACCTTTGCGAAGCCAGCAGGGTTTCGTGTGACTTCACCAGGTTCTCGACGCGCTCGGCGGCATGGTTGAAGCGCTTGGCCAGAAAGGCAACCTCGTCCTGACCCGACTCCGATACACGGACCGAGAGGTCGCCTTCACCCCACTGTTCGACGCCATCTTGCAGCCGCTCAAGCCGACGCGTTAGCTTGCGGATGATCGGGTAGGTGGCCAGCGCCACCGCCACGGCCACCAGCGTCAGGGTCCAGAAGAAGCCGAAGGGGGCCAGGTTCCAGGGCGAACGGGGCGGGCGCGGCAACTGCATGTGCACGATTTGGCCGTCGCGCATCAGCACCACAAACTCGGGGCCGTAGCCGCTCTGGTCTTCCGGCAGACCGAACGAAGGTGCCTGCGCCTGCGGCTCACCTGAGGGTTGGACCCCGATGGTGGCCCCTGGCGGGCGCCGGCGCCGGGTGTGGCCATTGCCAATGATTTGCCCGGCCTCGTTGCGCATGACAACGTCGCGCAGCGGGGGCTCAACCGTCAGCCGCCAGGCCCAGCCAACCAGAAAAGTCAGCACCGCGACGGCCAGCACCACGGCCAGCCATATGCGTGCATACAACTTGCGCAGGAACATGTTCAGTCTTGCTGGCGCGCAAACACGTAGCCGACGCCACGCACGGTGAGGATGCGCCGCGGCTCCTTCGGGTCGGCCTCGATGGCGGCGCGAATGCGCCCCATGTGCACGTCGATCGAACGGTCGAAGGCATCGAGCTCGCGGCCGCGCACCGCTTCCATGATCTGGTCGCGCGTCAAGACCCGGCCGGCGCGCTCGGCCAGCGCCACCAGCAGGTCAAACTGGTAGGACGTCAGGTCGCAGGCTTGGCCGGCCACGCTGACAATGCGCGCATCGCGGTCGATCTCGAGCGAGCCAAAGCGCAGTTGCTTGCTCAGCTCCGGAGCACCCTCGACGCGCCGGCGCAGCACCGCACGAATGCGCGCCAGCAACTCGCGCGGCTCGAACGGCTTGGGCAGGTAGTCATCGGCACCGATTTCGAGCCCGATGATGCGGTCCATCGGATCGCCTTTGGCGGTCAGCATCAGCACCGGCACCTGGGCGCGCGCGCCAGGCAGGGCGCGGATGCGCCGGCAGACATCGAGTCCGTCCATGTCGGGCAACATCAGGTCCAGGATCACCAGGTCAGGGGTGCCGCTCTGCACGGCGGCCAGGCCGCTATGGCCGTCACCGGCATGGCTGACCTCGAAACCGGACTGTCCCAGGTACTCGCCCACCATCTGTGCCAGGCGGGCATCGTCTTCAATCATCAACAAGTGCTGGCTCATGGCGGCAGTCTAAGCCAGCGCCCGCTCAAGCGCTTGCGGCGACGGTAAAGTTAGGTAAACGGAAGCGGAATCAGCCGCATCAGGCTTTTCTGCTTCGGGACGCCAGCCACACCAGCAGCAGCACCGGAACGCCCAGCAGGGCCGTGGCCAGGAAAAAATTCTGATAACCGAAGGCATCGACATAGCGGCCCGAGTAACCGGCCAGAAACTTCGGCGCCAGCAGCATCACCGAGCTGAAGATGGCGTACTGGGTGGCCGAGTAATTGAGGTTGGTCAGGCTCGACAGGTAGGCGATGAAAGCAGCCGAGGCAATGCCGCTGGAGAGGTTGTCGGCCGAGATCACGAAAATCAGCGAGCTCACGTCATGGCCGCGTGTGAAGAGCCAGGCGAACAGCAGATTGCTGGCTGCGCTGAGCACGGCGCCCAGCATCAGCACGCGCATCACACCGAGCCGCAGCGACATCGCGCCGCCAATGAAGGCGCCGGCCAGCGTCATGATGACGCCGTAGATCTTGGTCACGGCCGCCACCTCGTCCTTGGTGTAGCCCATGTCGACATAAAACGGATTGGCCATGATGCCCATCACCACATCGCTGATGCGGTAGATTGCGATCAGCGCCAGGATCAGCATGGCCTGGCGGCCATAGCGCCGCAGAAAATCGGCAAACGGCTCGATCAGGGCGCCGCGCAGCCATTCGGCCAGGTTCTTCGCTTTCGGCATGAGGCGGTGCGCCGGCTCGGGCGACAGCAGCACCGTCACCATGCCCAGCAGCATCGACGCCGCCATCACCAGGTAGGCGCTTTGCCAGGCGCTGTGCTGGTAACTGGCCATACCGGGCACTTCGGAGCGCGCGGCCAGCCACAGCACACCGGCGCCCGACCAGATCATGGCCAGGCGGTACCCGGTCTGGTAAGCAGCGGCCAGCGCGGCCTGCCGATCGGTGTTGGCCGACTCGATGCGAAAGGCGTCCAGGGCAATGTCCTGTGTTGCGGAACCGAAGGCGACCGAGAGCGCACCCCAGACCACCGGCTGCAAGGCCACGCGCGGGTCGTTGAACGACATCGCCACCAAACCCGCCATCACCGCCAGTTGCGCCAGCAGCAGCCAACTGCGCCGACGGCCGAGCCAACGCGTCAGGATCGGGATCGGCAACCAGTCCACCAGCGGCGCCCAGACCCATTTGAAGGCGTAGGCCAGGCCGACCCAGCTCAAGTAGCCGATGGTGGTTCGGTCGATGCCGGCCTCGCGCAGCCAGAAGCTCAGCGTGCCCAACACCAGCAACAGCGGCAGCCCGGCGGAAAAGCCCAGCAGCAGCATGCGCAGGCTGGGTGGCTCAAGGTAGACCTTGAAAGTAGCCAGCCACGTGGGCTTGATTTGTTGGGCGTCGGGGGCACTTGGAGTCATGCGTCAATAATACGCGCTGCCCCTGCTGCCCACGATGCCGAACCTGATACCCCTGCCCTTGCTGCGCAATCTGACGCTGGCGCTGACACTGTGCACCGCTGCAGTGCTGCCCGCGCTCGCGCGCGAGGGTGTCGACGTCGGCGCCAACTCGGCTTTCAGCCGACTGGTGCCGGCCGAGAACGTGGAGCGCTCGGCCACGCAGCAATACGCCCAACTGCTGCAGCAAGCCGCCAGCCAGAATGCGCTGGGGCCGAAGGACAGTGCGCAGGTCAAGCGCCTGCGTGCCATCGCCCAGCGCATCATTCCGTTTGCCGTGGCCTGGAACCCGCGCGCCCGCGACTGGCAGTGGGAAGTGAACCTGATCGGCAGCCGCCAGGTCAACGCCTTTTGCATGCCCGGCGGCAAAATCGCTTTCTACAGCGGCATCCTGCAGCAACTCAAACTCAGCGACGACGAGGTGGCGATGGTGATGGGCCACGAGGTGGCGCATGCGCTGCGCGAGCACGCACGCAAGCGCATGGGCAAGAACGCCGTCACGCAAGGTGCGGCACGCATCGGCGGCGCCGTGGCTGCGAGCGTGTTGGGCATCGACCCGCGACTGACCGATGCAGCCGCGCGCGGTGGCGCCAACCTGCTGACGCTGGAGTTCAGCCGCGAGGACGAATCAGAGGCCGATCTGGTCGGCATGGAACTGGCTGCCCGCGCCGGCTACGACCCGCGCGCCGGCGTCACACTTTGGCAAAAAATGGGCACCGCCAACAAAAACGCGCCGCCGCAGTGGCTCTCGACCCACCCCTCCGGCAAGTCGCGCATCAAGGAAATCGAAGCCAACCTGCCCAAGGTGCTGCCGCTGTATGAGCGGGCGAAGCGGGGGTAGATCGCGCGCCTGCAACGCCTGTGAGCGACGGCTGGTAGACTGCCGGCCATGCGATCGATCTTTACTTTTTTGCTGCTGTGTCTGGCGTTGGCCACGCCGCCGGTCTTTGCCAAAACCCCGGGTGAGGTTGAAATTGGCGGCACGTTGCGCGAGGCCACGATGCTGGGCTTGTCCGGACCGTCGCGCAAACTCTCGGAGTTTCGCGGCAGGCCGCTGATCATCAACGTCTGGGCCAGCTGGTGCGGACCGTGCCGGCAGGAGATAGGCTCGCTCGAGCGCCTGGCGCGCAGCAAGCTCGGCAAGCAGTTCACCGTGATTGGCATCTCGACCGACGACTATCCCGAAGCGGCCAAGGCCTTTGTGAAACACTCGGGCACCAGCTTCAGCCACTTCATTGACCAGCGATTGCTGCTGGAAAACATGCTGGGCGCCGAGAAGTTGCCGCTGACGCTGCTGGTCGACGCCAATGGCAAGGTGCTGGGCAAGTACTACGGCGCCGAGGAATGGGACAGCCCGCAGGCCTTCAAGCTGGTCTCGAAGGCGTTCCGCATTCCGATGTGATGGCTGAGCAGAGAATCGCGGCCCGACCCAAGAACCAGCTCGCGGCGCATACGCCCTGCCCCTGCGGCAGCGGCCAGACTTATGTCGACTGCTGCGGCGCGTGGCACGCCGGACTGAACGAAGGCCGCCACGCACCCACACCCGAAGCCCTGATGCGCTCACGCTACAGCGCCTATGTGCTGGGGCTGATCAACTACCTGCTGGCAACCTGGCACCCGGCCACCGCGCCGGGTGAACTGGAACTGGCGCCGCTCAAGTGGCTGGGGCTGGAAGTGCGCCACGCCGAACAGTCAGGCGACGCCGGCGTGGTGGAGTTTGTGGCGCGCTGCCGCGAGAATGGCCGCGCCCAGCGCATGCACGAGATCAGCCGCTTTGTGCGCGAAGAAGGGCGCTGGTACTACATCGACGGGCAGATGCCGGAGCCGGACTGATCCGACTTTGTCATCCCGCCCCGGACTGTCATCCCGGACTCGATCCGGGATCCATGCCTTCTGACTGTGCCACGCGCAGCATGGATTGCGGGTCGGGGTCCGCAATGACACGTCCGGGCGCAATGACAATTTCCAACAACAACGAGTCGGGTTCAAGGCCGCCCGTAGCGTGCCGTGAAAGTGGCCTTGCCCAGGCTGGTGGCATTGATCATGAAACCGGCCAGCGCGGCGGTGGCGTCGAGCGGAATATCAAGCACGTCTTTGAGCGCATGCACGGTGAAGATGTAACGGTGCGGCGCGTCACCGGGTGGCGGCGCACAGCCGCCCCAGGCTGCCACACCGTAGTCGATACGCACATGGCGCGCACCCTTGGGCAGATTGGCGCCACCTTCGGCACCGGCATTGGGCGCCAACTCGGTCACATCAGCCGGGATATTGATCACCACCCAGTGCCACCAGCCCGAACCCGAAGGTGCATCGGGGTCGTAAACGGTGACGGCAAAGGCCTTGGTGCCAGCCGGCGCACCCTGCCACTTGAGCGCGGGCGACTTGTTCTCGCCGGAACAGCCGAAGCCGTTGTATTCAAAGCGCTGCGGAATCAGGGCGTCGGCCTGGATCTCCGGGCTCGACAGCACAAAAGCGGTTTGCGTCATGGCACTCTCCTGTGTGATGAATCGTAATGTTATGCCAAATGCTTGCCCACGATTCCGGCCAGTTCGAACATCGTGACCTGCGGTTTGCCAAAGACGGCCAGCAGCTTGGCGTCGGCATTGATGGCGCGCTTGTTGGCAGCGTCCTGCAAGCCATTGGCCTTGATGTAGTCCCACAGCTTCTTGATGACCTGCGGCCGCGCCACCGCCTCGGCACCGATCACGGCGGCCAGGGCGGCGCTGGGCTGCAAACCGGTGCCGGCCGTGGTCTTGCGCGGCACCTTGGGCTTGACGGTTTTGGCCGCTGTTTTCTTGGCAGCCACCTTGACGGCGGGTTTCTTGACAACTACTTTTTTCGCAGCCACCTTGACCGCAGCGCCGGCCTTGGCGGCAGCGCTGCCAAAGGTCTTGGCAGCGGTCTTGCGCGGCGGGAACTTGCTCGGCGCAAATTCGAAGCCGACCTTGCCCGCTTCGGCATCCCAGGCCAGCATGGCCTTGAAACCGCGCCGGGTGCGCATGGAGACAAACTTGTCGAGCAAGTCGGTCTTGCCGCTTTCCAGCAGCTTCGTCATCTGCTCGCGCGCGATGGGCTGCTGCAGGATGATCTGGCCGCTCTTGAAGTCACAGCTCGGCGTCGGTTGCGCCAGCGTCGGCACCGATTTCTCGCAAACATAGCTCTTGCCGTGCTCGAACACGGCGCTGGCGCATTTGGGGCAGGCACCGAGTGACTGCTGCGCTTGGAAGTCGATCAGCTCGCCGCTTTCCTCGCCCTTCTTGTCGTCGCCAAAATCAAACTCGAGCTTGTAGTTCTTGGTTTCCTCGTCGAACTTGATCACCATCTCGGCGGTAAACGGCCAGCCGGCCTTGGAGCGGAAACCATCAAGCGGGCCAATCTTGCGATCGCGCAGAAACTGCTCGACTTCGGCGACTTCAAAGGTGCGCCCGGCCGGCGTCTTGCCAAACGAGAAGCCGCAACCGTCTTCGGCACCGGACTTGCCGGTGCAGGTGTAGCGTCGGTAGTTTTCCTTGACGATGCCGCCGCAGTTCGGACAGGCGGCTTGCAGCGTGGCGTAGTCACCGGGAATCGTGTCGCGGTCGTATTCCTTGGCTTTGCGGACCATGCGCTCGGTCATGGCGGCAATCTCGGCCATGAAGGACTCGCGGCTCAGCTTGCCGTGTTCCATCTGCGCCAGCTTGTACTCCCACTCGCCAGTCAGTTCGGCCTTGGAGAGCTCCTCTACGCCCAGGCCGCGCAGCAGCGTCATCAACTGGAAGGCCTTGGCCGTGGGGATCAGCTCGCGGCCCTCGCGCAGCATGTATTTTTCGGCGATCAGGCCTTCGATGATGCTCGAGCGCGTCGCTGGCGTGCCCAGGCCTTTTTCCTGCATGGCCTCGCGCAACTCGTCGTCTTCCACGGTCTTGCCCGCGCCTTCCATGGCGCCGAGCAGGGTGGCTTCCGTATAGCGCGCCGGTGGCCGGGTCTTGAGTCCCTTGGGGTCGACGGCTTCGGCCTTGACCTGCTCACCCGGTTTGACCGGCACCAGGTTGCCCGGGCTCTTGTCGTCGCCGTCCTTGACTTCTTCGGCCGCTTCCTTGCCGTAGATGGCGAGCCACCCGGGCTTGACCAGCACCTTGCCTTCGGTCTTGAAGTTATGCGGCGCCACCGTGGTGATGCGCGTCGTGATCTGGTACTCGGCGCTCGGGAAGAACACCGCCATGAAGCGGCGCACCACCAGGTCGTAGATCTTCTGTTCGGCTTCGCTCAGGCCATGCGGCGCCTGCAATGTGGGGATGATGGCAAAGTGATCGCTGACCTTGGCGTTGTCAAAAATGCGCTTGCTCTTGCTGATGTAGTTGCCGGCCAGGGCCGTGCGGGCGTGCGGCGCCAGGTGCTTCATGTCGCTGCCACCGATCATCTCGAAGGTCTGCTTGACCACCGGCACGTAGTCCTCGGGCAGGGCACGCGAATCGGTACGCGGGTAGGTCAGGGCCTTGTGGCGTTCGTACAGACTTTGCGCGATGGAAAGCGTGGTCTTGGCCGAAAAGCCGAACTTGCCATTGGCCTCGCGCTGCAGCGAGGTCAGGTCGAACAACAGGGGCGAAGCCTGGGTTGTGGGCTTGCTCTCCTCGGTCACGCTGCCGGGCTTGCCACGCACGGCATCGGCAATGGCCTGGGCTTCGCGCTGGCTCCAGACGCGGTCGGCCTTGAGTTCGGCGTCGACCTCTTCGTTGCCGGCAGCGGCATTGGCCGCGGCGCGCTTCCAGGTGGGGTCGAACCACTTGGCGTTGTAGTTACCGGCCTGGGCACCGAACGTGGCGTGTACCTCCCAATAGTCACGGCTGATGAACTTGCGGATTTTTTCTTCGCGCTCCACCACCACCGACAGCGTTGGCGTCTGCACGCGGCCCACGGTGGTCAGAAAAAAGCCGCCGTCGCGCGAGTTGAAGGCGGTCATGGCGCGCGTGCCGTTGATGCCGACCAGCCAGTCAGCCTCGCTGCGGCAGCGTGCGGCGTCGGCCAGCGGCAGCATCTGCTTGTCGCTGCGCAGCGCGTTGAAGCCGTCACGGATGGCTTGCGGCGTCATGGACTGCAGCCACAGGCGCTGCACCGGCAGCTTGACCTTGCTGTACTGCTGGATCAGGCGAAAGATCAGCTCGCCCTCGCGCCCGGCATCGCAGGCATTGATGAAGGCGCCGACATCCTTGCGCTTGGCCTGCTTGACGATGGCGTTGAGCCGCGTCTTGGTCTTGTCCATCGGCTTGACGTCGAAGTGCGGCGGGATCACCGGCAGGTGGGCAAAACTCCACTTGCCGCGCTTGACGTCGAATTCCTCGGGCGCCTGGATTTCCAGCAGATGCCCGACCGCACTGGTAACGACGTACTTGTCGTTCTCGAAGTGCTCGTCGTGCTTGTCGAACTTGCCGGCAATGGGCGTGAGCGCCCGCACAATGTCCTGGGCCACCGAAGGTTTCTCGGCGATGACCAATGTCTTGCTAACCACTGCGTTATTCATCTGACTACAATCCCTGTTCTCGCGGGCGCACGGGCGCACGCATATGCACGTGAGCGCGCACACACACGCGCCCATACGAGTTCACCATACCAAATTTTTCAGACGTGTCCAAAAAACCTGCCATCGACAGCGGTCGCCGCATTCAAACCCGCCGCTCCGGTGTACATGGAAAAGGCGTGTTTGCGCTGCAGGACATTGCCGAAGGCGAAACCCTGATCGAGTACGTGGGCGAAGTCATCAGCTGGCCCGAAGCGCAGGAGCGCCACCCGCACGACCCTAGCGACCCGAATCACACTTTTTATTTTCACCTCAACGAGAGCCACGTCATCGACGCCTTGGTTGGCGGCAACTCGTCGCGCTGGATCAACCACGCCTGCGACCCGAACTGCGAGGCCGATGAACAGGACGGCCGCATCTTCATCAAAGCCCTGCGCAACATCCGTGCTGGCGAAGAACTCAGCTACGACTACGGCCTGATCATCGATAGCCGCTACACGCCCAAGCTCAAAGCCGAGTACCCGTGCTGGTGTGGCGCAAAAGTTTGCCGCGGCACCCTCCTGGCCCCCAAGCGCGGACGCCGCTGAGACCCGATGGCCACGTCCCTGCACTGGCCCGCTGAGGCGATCTGGGAGGCTGTTGTGACGGACCTGCCGGGCTTCAGCGTTGAAGTGCTGACGCAGATTGATTCCAGCAATTCCGAGCTGATGCGCCGCGCCCGCGCCGGCCAGCACGACCCCGTGCTGCTGGTGGCCGAGCAGCAAAGCGCCGGTCGTGGCCGGATGGGACGCCAATGGTTCAGCGGCGAGGGCGGCATTTCCAGCCTCAGCTTTTCCCTGGGTCTGCCCCTGAAGCCACAAGACTGGTCCGGCTTGTCGCTGGCGGTTGGCCTCAGCATCGCGCGCAGCCTGCATCCCGACTTGCGCCTGAAGTGGCCCAACGACCTCTGGTGGCGCGGGCGCAAGCTCGCCGGCATCCTGATTGAGACAGCCAGCCTGGGCGACAGCCGCTATTTGGTGGTGGGCGTGGGCATCAACATCGCGCAACCCCAGGCCACCGGTTTGGCGACGCCACCGGCCTGGCTACAGGAAGTGCTGCCCGGCATCGACGCGGCGCAGGCTTTGCAGCGCGTCGCCGCGCCGCTGGTACAGGCCATCCAGACCTTCGAGCAAAAGGGATTTCAGCCGTTTCAAGCTGCGTTCAATGAATGCGACGCCTTAAGCGCGACCGCGGTCACGCTCAGCGACGGCACGACCGGCATCGCGCAGGGCGTTGACGGCAACGGCTCCCTGCGGGTGCAGACCGCGCAGGGCCTGAAACTGATCAGCAGCTCGGAGGTCAGCGTGCGAGCGCTGGCCCTTTGATCCCACCCCAGAAAGCCATCCCCATGCTGCGCTTGTTTGTCCTGATTCTGCTGCTGCTCAACAGCCTGTATTTCGCCTGGTCACACGGGTTTTTGTCCGAGCTCGGACTGGCGCCGGAGCAACAAACCGAACCGCGCCGCTTGCAACAACAGATTCAGCCAGAAGCGCTGCGCCTGCTTTCGCCGCAGGAATTGACTGAAGCCCAGGCGCCCAAAGCGCCAGAGTGCCTGCAGGCCGGACCTTTTAGCGAAGCGCAGAGCACGCTTTTGCGCGCGACTCTGGCCTCGACCATGCCACCGGGCTCCTGGACGCTGGAGGGCTTGAAGGGTCAGGCTGTGATGCTGCGAGTGCCGCGCGCCGACGATGAGCAGCGCGCCCGGCTCGACGAGATCAAAGCCGCACTGGCGAATCAGCCGCTCAGCCCCTGTCCGTAGACAAGGCGGTCTTGCCCGATTCGGCCGTAAAGCGCACGGTGAAGCGGGCCCCCGGCGGCGGCGGCCCGGCGCGCGTATCTTCGACCGCAACGGTGGCGCTGTGCAGATGGGCGATTTCCATGACGATGCGCAGGCCCAGGCCGGAGCCATCGACCTCTGTGCCCAGGGCGCGGTAAAACGGCTGAAAAATCAGCTCACGCTCGGCAACGGGAACGCCGGGCCCGGAGTCTTCTACCTGCAACACCAGGGTCTTGCCAAAGGGATCGGTCAACACCCGTGCGGTGATCACACCCTGCTTGTCAGCGCTCGAGGGCGTGTAGTTGATGGCGTTGTCGACCAGGTTGCGGATCAGTTCCTTGAGCAGCGTGGGATTGCCTGCCAGTTGTCCGCCATCGGCGCCGGGCTGAGTACCCTCATAACCCAGGTCGATATGTTTCTCCAGCGCCCGTGGCACGCAGTCGCGCACCACGGAGATCGTTAAATCCGCCAGATCGCAGCTCACGCGCGGCATGGCCGACCCGCTGCTCTCGGCCCGCGCCAATGCCAGCAACTGGTTTACGGTATGGGTGGCACGGATGCTCGAGCGCCCGATCTGGCGCAGCGACTGTTTCAGTTCGTCGGTATTGGCGCCTTCGCGCTGCGCCAGATCCGCCTGCATGCGCAAACCGGCCAGCGGCGTTTTGAGCTGGTGAGCTGCGTCGGCCAGGAAGCGTTTCTGGGTTGCGATGGACTCCTTGAGCCGCATCAGGAGGTCGTTGACCGAGGACACCAGGGGCACGACCTCGAGTGGCACCGCCTGCGCATCGATCGGGCTCAGGTCGTCGGGTTTTCGCGCGCGGATGCGCTCTTCGAGCCGGTTCAGCGGCTTGATGGCCTGCACCAGCGCCAGCCATACCAGCAGCACGGCCATTGGCAGGATCACGAACTGCGGCAGCATCACGCCCTTGACAATTTCCGTCGCCAGGACGGATCGCTTTTCCATGGTTTCGGCAACCTGCACCAGGGCCGGTCGGGCGTTGGGCAAGGCCAGCTTGACCCAGGTGTAGGCGATCTTGACATCGACGCCGTGGACTTCGGCGTCGCGCAGGTGAACTTCGCCAAAAAAAGCCTTTTCGTCCTCAGCCGGCAAGGGCAGATCGCGTTCGCCACTGAGAAACTCGCCGCGCGCGCCCAGCACTTGGTAGTAAACGGTGTCGGAGTCATCCGCGCGCAACAGTTCGCGCGCCGGCAGCGGAAGGTTGAATTGGACCCGGTTGTTGCTGACGATGACCAATTGAGCCAGCGCCCCGGCGTTGTATTCGAGCGCCCGGTCAAACGGCTTGCCGGCAATGTTCTGGGCCACCAGCCAGGTCAGGACCAGGCTGATCGGCCACAGCAGCAGCATGGGCGTAAGCATCCAGTCCAGGATTTCCCCGAACAGTGAGCGCTGCTCATGGTGGAAGATGTTCACGAACTAAGCGGCGCCCTTTAATTCGGGATCTTCTCGAGACAATAGCCCAGGCCGCGGACCGTGGCGATGCGCACCGGACCTTTCTCGATCTTCTTGCGCAGCCGGTGTATGTAGACCTCGATGGCATTGTTGCTGACCTCTTCACCCCATTCGCACAGGCGCTCCACCAACTGGTCTTTGCTGACCAGACGGCCGGCGCGCTGCAGCAGAACCTCGAGCAGGCCCAGTTCGCGCGCCGACAGTTCGACCATGACACCGTCGATGGTGGCAACGCGGCCCGACTGGTCATAAATCAGCGGCCCATGCTTGATCGTGCTGCTGGCCGTTCCCATGCCACGCCGGCCCAGGGCGCGAACGCGCGCTTCGAGTTCCTGCAGGCTGAACGGTTTGGCCATGTAGTCGTCGGCCCCATAGTCGAGGCCTTTGACGCGCTCATCAACGCTGTCAGCCGCCGTCAGGATCAACACCGGCAGGGACGAGCCCCTGGCGCGCAGCTTTTTCAGCACTTCCAGGCCGTGCATTTTGGGCAATCCCAGGTCCAGAATCACCAGATCAAACTCGGTGTTGGTCATGAGGGCGGCATCGGCCTCGGACCCGCTGGCCACGTGATCAACCGCGGCACCTGAACTGCGCAGCGTGCGCAGCAAGCCGTCGGCCAGGACCTGGTCATCTTCAACAATCAGAATTCGCATGTCTGTCTCCAATGTGGGCAAAGGCCGGCAACGGTTTTCTTATTCGTCCCATTCTAGGCGGACCCGCTCGAATCGGCACAACAGTGGCACATGATGTCAGGCAGCGTACGCTTCCAGGCCGATTGCCACGACAGTGGCAATTTCGGCCCCGACGGCAGCCTGAAACTCGGCCTCGGCCTGGGCCACGGCCTGGCCAAAGGCCTGCAGCCAGCTCAGCCCGATCGGCGTGAAGACGATGCAGCGCGCGCGCGCATCGCGGGCGTCGGCCGAGCGGCTGACCAGACCCCAGGCCTCGCATTCCTGCACCAACTTGCCCATCGCCTGCTTGCTCACGCCAGCGCGCCGGGCCAAGTCGGTCAGGCGCGAACCTTCGAGCGCCAGATGGCGCGTGATGTGGATGTGCGAGGCCGTCAGGCGTCCGCGCGCGGCCAGGTTGGACAAGGCCAGCGGCACCTCGTCGTTGTGTGCCATCAGGGACAGGACGCGCGCATCAAAGCGCTGCTGGGAGGCGCCCAGCCAGTAGCCCAAGTGGGCTTGGCGCCAGCCCAGATCCGGCTTGCGTGGGGTGGTTTTTTCCATCGTCCAAATAGTAAACCAAATTGACCAAAATAACCGTTTGTAGATTTCAATACTTCCACTAAACTACTGTCTAAGCATCCAGCCTGTTGATAAAGACAGACGGTGCGGCAGATTCAATCCAACGCCATTCAAGGAGCCCCAAATGGACGCAAACGTCAAAGCCCCCACCCCCGCCAACAGTGAAAAAGCCAAAGCCCTGCAAGTCGCCCTGGCCCAGATCGAAAAGCAGTTCGGCAAGGGCACCATCATGCGGCTGGGCGAGGGCGAGGTCATCGAGGACATCCAGGTGGTCTCTACCGGTTCACTCGGCCTGGACATCGCCCTGGGCGTCGGAGGCTTGCCGCGCGGGCGGGTGGTTGAAATCTACGGCCCGGAATCGTCTGGCAAAACAACGCTGACCCTGCAGGTGATTGCCGAGATGCAAAAAGTGGGCGGCCAGTGCGCCTTCATCGACGCCGAACACGCACTGGACATCCAGTACGCGCAAAACCTGGGCGTGAATCTGCAAGACTTGCTGATCAGCCAACCCGACACCGGCGAGCAGGCGCTTGAAATCGTGGACAGCCTGGTGCGCTCGGGCGCGGTCGATCTGATCGTGGTCGATTCCGTCGCCGCGCTGACCCCGAAGGCCGAACTTGAAGGCGAAATGGGCGACTCGCTGCCGGGTTTGCAGGCCCGTTTGATGAGCCAGGCCCTGCGCAAGCTGACCGCCCACATCAAGAAGACCAACTGCATGGTCATCTTCATCAACCAGATCCGCATGAAGATCGGCGTCATGTTCGGCTCGCCTGAGACCACCACCGGCGGCAATGCGCTCAAGTTCTACGCATCCGTGCGCCTGGACATCCGCCGCACCGGTACCATCAAGAAAGGTGACGAAGCGATCGGCAACGAAACCAAGGTCAAGGTCGTCAAGAACAAGGTGGCACCACCCTTCAAGACCGCCGAGTTCGACATCCTGTTTGGCGAGGGCATCAGCCGCCAGGGCGAAATCATCGACATGGGCGTGACCGCCAACATCCTGGACAAGTCGGGCGCCTGGTACGCCTACAACGGCGAAAAAATCGGCCAGGGCCGTGACAACGCACGCGAATTCCTGCGCGAAAACCCGGATCTCTCGCACGAGATCGAAAACAAGGTCCGTGCCTCGCTGGGCATTCCCCTGCTGCCGGAAACCGCAACGGCCGAGCCTGAGGCCAAGGCCAAGGCGGCGGGCAAGAAGGCCGTCCCGGCGGCTGCCTGATTCAAACGCAGCGCACCATGTCCCTGGCCCAGCTCTCGCTTAAAGGCCGCGCCTTGCGCCTGCTCAGCGCGCGCGAGCACTCGCGCGCCGAGCTGGAGCGCAAGCTCAAGTCCTTCGAGGAAGAGCCCGGCACGCTGTCAAGCACGCTCGATGAACTGCAGACCAAGGGCTTCATCAGCGAGCAACGCGTGATTGAGTCGGTGCTCAACCGTCGCGCTGCCAAATTGGGCACAACGCGCATCGGGCAGGAATTGCAGGGCAAGGGCCTGGACCCCGACGCCATCAGCGATGCGCTGGCGAGCCTGAAAGCCACTGAAGTGGAGCGGGCCCGGGCGGTCTGGCAGAAGAAATTCGGAACCGTTGCAGCCAACGCCTCGGAGGCTGCGCGTCAGATGCGCTTTCTGGCCTCGCGCGGTTTTGGCGCTGACGCCATCCGGCGCGCCATCAAAGGCCTAGCATCAGACTGAGGTTTTGTACCGCTGCGCCACTGGCGCCTTTGCCCAGGTTGTCCAATCGGGCCACCAGCACAGCGTGGTGAAACCCGTCACCGGCGTCGGCATTGGAGAACACACGCAACTCCATCTTGTTGGTCCCGACCAGCGCCAACGCGTCGAGTTTGTTGTCGGCCGTGGCCGGCTCGACGCTGACCGCGTCGCTGCCCGAATAGTGGCGAGCCAGCGCCTCATGCAAGTCCCGTGCGCTGGGTCGCCCCGGCAGCAGGTCCAGGTCCAGCGGCAGTTGCACCAGCATGCCCTGGCGGAAATTGCCAACCGATGGAACAAAGACAGGCCGGCGCAGCAGGCCGCTGTACTTCATGATCTCGGGCAGATGCTTGTGCTTGAGCCCCAGCCCATACAGTTCGAAAGCCGGCGCCTGGCCACACTCGTAGGCCTCGATCATGGTGCGTCCGCCGCCGGAATAACCGCTGACCGCCGGTAAGGTGAGCGCAAAATCGGCCGGAATCAAACCGGCGTCAACCAGCGGGCGAATCAGCGCAATGGCGCCGGTCGCATAGCAGCCCGGATTGGCCACGCGGCTCGCCGCCGCAACCCGTTGTTGGTGTCCAGCAACCAGTTCCGGGAAGCCAAACACCCAGCCCGGCGCCGTGCGGTGCGCGGTCGAGGCGTCGATGATTTTGGGTCCCGCTTGACCGGTCTCCCTGGCCACAGAATCAATGGCCGCAACCGATTCAATCGCCGCCTCGTCATGCAGGCACAACACAACCAGATCGACCTGCGCCATCAGTTCGCGCTTGGCGCCGGCGTCTTTGCGCAGCGCAGGGGCAATGCTGACGAGTTCGATACCCGGCATGGCCTGCAGGCGTTCGCGAATTTGTAGGCCGGTGGTTCCGGCTTCACCGTCTATGAATATCTTGTGCATGCTTGATCTCGATCAGGTGCTTCCGCCTGCCTGTGTAAGACTGGTGGAAGTAAGGCGCGGTGCTGCATGATACAGTCCAAGGCTGTGTTGTCCAGTGCCTGCCTCGAGCAGTCTAGCTTCGAGGCCGGAGAAAAAACCATTCACTCCTGAGAGCATCCTCATGAAGATTCACGAATACCAAGGCAAGGAAATCTTGCGCCAATTTGGTGTGCCAGTGCCACGCGGCATTCCGGCATTCACCGTTCAAGAAGCGGTGGAAGCCGCTCAAAAACTGGGCGGCCCGGTGTGGGTCGTCAAGGCGCAAATTCATGCCGGTGGCCGTGGCAAGGGCGGCGGCGTCAAGCTGGCGCGCTCGATCGAAGAGGTCAAGCAACTCGCCAGTGAAATCCTGGGCATGCAACTCGTCACGCACCAGACCGGTCCGCTGGGCCAGAAGGTCCGCCGCCTGCTGATCGAAGACGGCGCCGACATCAAGAAAGAATACTACGTCTCGGCCGTGACCGACCGCGCGTCGCAACGCGTGGCCATGATCGTCTCAAGCGAAGGCGGCATGGACATCGAAGGCGTTGCGCACGACACGCCCGAGAAGATCATCACCGAAATCGTCGATCCGGCTGCCGGCCTGACCGCCGCGCAGGCGAAGAAACTGGCTGACGCCATTGGCGTTCCAGCCGCCTCGACCGCGCAAGCAGTTGACGTGCTGCAAAAGCTCTACAAGGTGTACATGGACACCGACGCCGCGCTGGTCGAAATCAACCCCCTGATCCTCGAAGGCAATGGCAACATCAAGGCCCTGGACGCCAAGTTCAACTTTGATTCCAACGCCCTTTACCGCCATCCCGAGATCGTGGCCTACCGCGATCTCGACGAAGAAGATCCGGCTGAAGTCGAAGCCAGCAAATTTGACCTGGCCTACATCAGCCTGGACGGCGACATCGGCTGCCTGGTGAACGGCGCGGGTCTCGCGATGGCCACCATGGACACCATCAAACTGTTCGGCGCCGAGCCGGCCAACTTCCTGGACGTGGGCGGCGGAGCGACCCCGGAGAAGGTCACGGAAGCCTTCAAGATCATGCTCAAGAACACCAAGGTCAAGGCCATCCTGGTCAACATCTTTGGCGGCATCATGAAGTGCGACACCATCGCCATGGGCGTGATCACCGCCTGCAAGGCAACCAACCTGAGCGTGCCGCTGGTGGTGCGCATGAAGGGCACCAACGAAGAGCTGGGCAAGAAGATGCTGGCCGAGTCCGGGCTGCCCATCATCAGCGCCGACACCATGGCCGATGCGGCCCGAAAAGTGGTGGCTGCGGTCAAATCCTAATACTTTGTTGGACAGACAGGCGCTGCACACGGCACGTCGACTCTGTCCTTAACTGAAAGTGAATCATGTCCATCCTCATCAATAAAGACACCAAGGTCATCACCCAAGGCATCACTGGCAAGACCGGTCAGTTCCACACCGAAAAGTGCCAGGAATATGCCAATGGCAAGAACTGTTTCGTTGCCGGCGTGAACCCGAAGAAGGCCGGCGAGTCGATCTTCAACATCCCGATTTTTGCTTCGGTCAAGGACGCAGCCAAAGAAACCGGCGCCACCGTGTCGGTCATCTACGTGCCACCGGCCGGCGCTGCTGCCGCGATCTGGGAAGCCGTCGAGGCTGACCTGGACCTGGCGATCTGCATTACCGAAGGCATTCCGGTGCGCGACATGCTCGAAGTGCGCAACCGCATGCGCGCCAAGGAGGCCGCCGGGGGCAAGAGGACACTGCTGCTGGGCCCGAACTGCCCCGGCCTGATCACGCCCGACGAAATCAAGATCGGCATCATGCCCGGTCACATCCACCGCAAGGGCCGCATCGGCGTGGTCTCGCGCTCAGGCACCCTGACCTATGAAGCCGTGGCGCAGCTGACCGAAATCGGCCTGGGCCAGTCAACGGCCGTCGGCATTGGTGGCGACCCGATCAACGGCCTCAAGCACATCGACATCATGCGTGCCTTCAACGAAGACCCGGACACCGACGCCGTCATCATGATCGGTGAGATCGGCGGCCCCGACGAAGCCGAAGCGGCTCGCTGGTGCAAGCTCAACATGAAAAAGCCGATCGTTGGCTTTATTGCGGGCGTGACCGCGCCAGCCGGCAAGCGCATGGGCCATGCCGGCGCCCTGATCTCGGGCGGCGCCGACACGGCGGACGCGAAGCTGGCCGTGATGGAAGAATGCGGTTTCAAGATCACCCGTGATCCATCTGAAATGGCGAAATTGCTGAAAGCCATGCTGTAAGCAAAACTACCAACGCCCCGGCGCCCGAGTGGGCCTTAAACTGCCGGGGAAACAAGATGGAAGCGCTCCAAACGTCATGTTTTGAGCGCTTCTTTCTTTAGCAAATCAGGAGAATCCCAATGGAATGGCTGCAAAACGTGGACTTCTGGATCGGTCTGCTCAAGATCGTCTGGATCAACATCATCCTGTCCGGCGACAACGCCGTGGTGATCGCACTGGCCGCTCGCTCCTTGCCGCCGCAACAACAGACAAAGGCGGTCTTCTGGGGTTCCGGTGCGGCCGTGGTGTTGCGCATTGGCCTGACCGTGGTGGCCGCCAAACTGCTCGAAATGTCTTTTCTGCAGATCGTGGGAGGCCTGCTGCTGCTGTGGATCGGCACCCAGTTGCTCAGCGATGAGGAAGAGGGCGAAGGCCATAGCAAGGAACACGGCAGCCTGATGGCGGCCGTGCGCACCATCCTGATTGCCGATCTTGTCATGAGCCTGGACAACGTCATTGCGGTTGCCGCTGCGGCCAAGGGCAGCATGACGCTGCTGATACTGGGGCTGGCGATCAGCATCCCGCTGGTGATTTTTGGCAGCACGCTGATGATCAAGCTGATGGAACGCTTTCCCATCATCGTGACCTTTGGCGCCGCCCTGATCGGCTGGGTTGGTGGTGAAACTATCGTCAGCGATGTCGCCCTCAAGGGCGTACTGGGCGCCAACCCCTGGTTGCATTACGCCGCGGCGGCGAGCGGCGCAGCACTGGTGCTGGGTTTGGGGCATTTGTTGCAGAAACGAAACGCGAAAGACCCGCAGGCCGTTGCCTGAGCGTTCATTGGGCTGTTGAACAAAAGCGCCGCCAAGGCGCGGCGCCAGGGTCGATACCGTTTGGCGCCGATATGCCGGCGCTCTTGCTACGCTGCAAACCTGTCGACTTGGCGCTACAGTCCGGTACACGATGAATTACACCTTCTGCTCGCAAACCGATCCCGGTCGGATTCGCGCCAACAACGAAGACGCGGTGGCGATTGATGAAACAGCCCAGTTCGCCGTCCTGGCCGATGGCATGGGCGGCTACAACGCGGGCGAGGTCGCCAGCGGCATGGCCACGACCCTGATCAGGTCGGAGTTGGCCAGTTGCTTGTCACCGACGGGTGAACAGCCCACCATCGCCGAGCTCAAGCTCGCAATCGAGGACATTGTGGCCCGTGCCAATCGCGAGATTGTTGATGCCGCGCGCGCCACGCCCCACTACGAAGGCATGGGCACCACGCTGGTAGTGGCGGTTTTCCGGGAGCAGCAACTGCTGGTCGGACATATCGGTGATTCCCGCTGCTACCGCCTGCGCGGCAAGGAGTTTCTGCAACTCACCAGGGACCACTCGCTGCTGCAGGAACAGCTGGACGCTGGCTGGCTGACGCCAAAACAGGCGCTCAGCTCACCGATCAGGAATCTGGTGACACGGGGTCTGGGCGTGGCAGACGAGGTGCTGCTCGATCTCCATGAACACCAGGTACTGCCCGGTGACCTTTATTTGCTGTGTTCGGACGGGCTTTCTGACATGGTGCAAGATAAGGAAATTGCAAAGATCTTGCGCCAGCGACAATTGTTGCAGCAAATGGCCGATGACCTGGTCGCGAAAGCCAACGAAAATGGCGGAAAAGATAACATTACGGTCGTATTGGCACAGGCCAGCGGCCAAGCCGAAGAGCCCCGGTTAATATCGAGCTGGCGTTGGAATCAGTAATTTCATGGAATCCGTCATGCCAAATTTCAGCTACAGGAGTCGGTCATGCCGAAAATGATTGTGTCGATCGACGGGGTTGTCATCCGGGAAGTCCAGTTGACCAAGGAGCGGACCACCCTGGGTCGGCGACCCTACAACGACATTGTGATTGACAACCTCGCCGTCAGTGGCGAGCACGCCTTGCTGCAGATGGCGGGCAACCAGGTTTACCTGGAAGACCTCAACAGCACCAACGGCACCTACGTAAACGGCAAGGCGACGAAGAAGCAGTTGTTGCAAAGCGGCGACAGCATCGAGGTTGGAAAGTACCAGATCAAGTTTATTGGTGACGCCGAGAAACCGGGCCAGGGTAAAGTCGCCCCCGTCATTGCGGCCCCGGCCGAGCCCGTCGCGTACTATGGGTCGCACGAGCCCACCAGTTTCAACACCCTGCCGGCCGAGCCCGAACCTGGCCAGGCTGCAATCCGGGTCCTGTCCGGTGTTGCAGCCGGGCGCGAGGTGGCTTTGACCAAGGTCGTCACCACCATCGGAAAACCCGGCGTCGCGATTGCTGCAATCACACGCCGCAAGGACGGTTTTGTCATTCACCACGTCGAAGGTGCAGACATCCCGGTGCTCAACGGGAAGCAGATCGGAGCAGATCCGGTCAGCCTGAAGAACGGCGACCTGATCGGACTGGCCGGAACCCAAATGCAGTTTGTAGAGTCCTGAGCGACGTGCCGCCACTGATAGCAGCCACCTCAGGAGTGCCCTTGATGAATGAAGTGATGAAACCACCGCTGCAAGACAAGCAGGCGGCAGATGCTGTTTTGGAAGGCGGGCATGCGCACCATGCCAAACCCGACATGACCTTCGAGGCGCTTTTTTACCGGCAGTTGCAGCAAGTCACGGCCCGCATCCACGAAACCGAAAATCTTGAGCAAATCATGCTCGAAGCCAGCGAGGACATCTGCAAGCTGTTCAATGCCGAGCGGCTGACGCTCTATGCCGTCAATGAAGACCGCAGCGCCATTGTCTCCAAGGTCAAGACCGGCCTGAAAAGCAGTCGGGAACTCAAGCTGCCGATCACGCCGCAGAGCATTGCAGGCTATGTTGCCTTCAGCAAGCAGTTGCTCAATCTGGCCGACGTCTACGATGGCGAGACGCTCAAGAAGATTCATCCCTCCCTGACCTTCCTGAAAGAGGTTGACAAGCGCTCGGGCTACCGCACCCGCCAGATGCTGGTGGCGCCGATTCTTGAGGGTGACATCCTGCACGGCGTGCTGCAGATCATCAACAACAAGGGCAATCAGCCCTTTGGCGAACTCGAGGTTGATGGCGTTTCGCAACTCTGCAAGACACTGGCCATCGCCATCCGCCAGCGCATGCAGAAAGCGGCGGAGCTGGCGCGGCGCAAGGCCACCAAGTACGACGGCCTGGTGACCGAGGGCCTGATCAGTGCGGAGCAGATGGCGCAATGCCTTGAAGCAGCACGCCTTGAAGCCAAACCGGTTGAGCCTTTGCTGCTCGACCGCTACAAGGTATCGGCCGCGCTGATTGGCGCCTCACTGTCGAAATTTTTTGCCGTGCCTTACGAGCCCTTCAACCCCGGGCGCATCCGCTCCGAAATGCTGCATGGCGCGCTCAAGCGCGAGTTCATCGAAGCGCAGGGCTGGCTGCCGCTGGAGGAGTCGCCCGACGGTCTGGTCATCATGTGCATGGACCCGGAGGCCGTGCGCAACTCGCGCGTTGTGCCTCAGGTGGTTCCCCGCATCACCCGCTTTGCCTATCGCGTCACCACACAGGCCGAATTTGCCGAGACCCTCAAACAGATCTTTGGCGGCAGCGCCGAGGGCGGCTCGATCGACGAGTTGCTGGCCGACATGGACACCGGACCGATCGACGACGGCACCAACGACGATTCGCTGGAGTCGGCGGCAGCCGACAACGAACTCGTCAAGTTCGTCAACAAGGTCATCATCGACGCCTACTACCAGAAGGCATCGGACATCCACATCGAGCCGATGCCGGGCAAGCTCAAGACCGGCATCCGATTCCGTATTGACGGCACCCTGATGCCCTACGTCGAAGTGCCGGCACATTTTCGCCAGGCCATGGTGACGCGCCTGAAGATCATGTGCGACCTCGACATCTCCGAGCGGCGCAAACCGCAGGACGGCAAGATCAAGTTCAAGAAATACGGCCCGCTCGACATCGAACTGCGCGTGGCCACCATTCCGTCAGCCGGCGGCGTGGAAGACGTGGTGATGCGGATTCTGGCCGCAGGCGAGCCGATTCCGCTGGACAAACTGGGCCTGACGCCCCACAACCGCGAGCGCGTCGTGCGCACCATCGAGCGCCCCTATGGCCTGTTCTACGTCTGCGGCCCCACGGGATCGGGCAAGACCACCACGCTGCACTCCATCCTCAAGCACCTCAACACGCCCGACACCAAGATCTGGACCGCCGAAGACCCGGTTGAAATCACGCAAAAAGGCCTGCGCCAGGTGCAGATCAACCGCAAGGCC
>CAIRAW010000014.1 GCA_903876735.1 uncultured beta proteobacterium
GAGTTGACGATGGCAGCGTAGGCTGCTGGGTCCATGTACTGCGGCACGTAGGTGACGCCCTGGTTGAGCAAGGTGTTGACGAACGAACGCAGGTGGTTGCGTGAGCCCTTGAGCAAGTTGTCGTAGACGAGACGGATGTCCTGGTTGTCGACGCCGAGCAAGGCCGTATTGATGTCGAGCATGTCGATTTCTTCAATCGCAGCGCCAACCTTGAGCGCCTCGATCAATGAAGTCAGGCCACTTGCTAACAGTTGCGTGTACAGCCCTTGCAGCATCGTGTTTTGAAACAGTCCGCCAGCCAATGTTGCGGCCGGGTCGTTCAGGCTGTAGCGCAGCAGCAATTGGCGCACCGCTTCGGTGTGGGTGGCTTCGCTGTTGGCAATGTTGCCAAAAACACGGGTGCTCGCGCCCCACAGCACATCCATTTGGGCGTAGACATCGTGGGCGAGTTTTTCTTCTTCGCGCATGTAGACCAGGGATTCCTGCTCGGCCACACTGAGGCTTTCGATGGGTAAGGCCGCCAGGGATAAGCCGAGCGCTGTGCTGTTGAAACTGGAGACGCCGTTGGCATCGACTACCAGGGGCGGTCCCCCATTGCCTGCGCCATTTGCGTTGTCGCCGCCCCCGCAGGCGAGCAAGGAAAGGCTGACCAACAAGGTTGCCGTGATTTTCGCTAAAAGTGTTTTCATGGTATTTCTTTGTGAGTGAGTGGGTCAATCGCGAGGCCTTGAAGCGGCATCAATGGCGATAACGACTCGAACCCCAGTAACCAAACCCGAACTGAATGGCGATGGGCGGGTAATAGGGTTGTGTGTAGTAAGTCGGGTAAGCCGGCGCGCCAACAACTGCCCCGTTGGGTAACAGATAGACCGACTGTGCGTTGATTGGTGCTTGGGTTTGCTCGCCAATCAGCGCCGACGCACCGACCGGCATAAGTTGAATCTGCAGCGTGGCGCCTGGATCCTGCGCCATTTGCACCGCATAGCGCTTGCCGGCATATTCGTACACCACGTTGTAGGCCACAACGCGGTTTTCATACAGCGTCCTGATTTCGCAGCGCTGGACGTTTTCGAGATGGGTAGATCCCTGACCTTCGACACGGTCACCCACAACCGAGCCGCCGATGACGCCCAGCATGGTCGCCGCTGCGCGGGCGCTGCCACTGCCCACGGCATTGCCGATCACTCCCCCAGCGATGGCGCCCATCAGCGCGCCAGCGCCAGACTTGGGTGCTTGCACAGCGACCTGCTCGGTCGTGCACACCTGACGGGGAACGCCAACTTGTTGCGTAACCGGCGTGGAGGAAATGACTTGCCCCAGTTCCTGGGCCAGAGCGGCGCCAGCAGCCAGCACCAAGACTGGCGTTACAAGAGCGACTCTTAAGATGATTTTGACGTGTTTCATGACTGGCTTTCAATAAATTTGACGTGCTGACACCCTGCGCAGGGCATTTGCGGCCCTGCGCTTGCTGCTACTGCAGTGGGGCTCAGTTAGTGACGGGAGCGGGCACTGGCATCGGTGCAGTGGTGGTCAGGCCGGTGCCGGGCGTGTGAATGCCGCGTCCACCGTTGGACGATCCGGCTTGCCCCGTTCCAGGTGCTACGGCGCCCGGACCCGTGATCGGCGTCTGGATGCGTGTTTGCAGCGGCGTTGTGCCGGTGGTCAGACCCGTGCCCGGCGTGTGGATGCGGGTTTGGGTGCCAGCGGTGCTGGCCGCGCCTTGCGAACCCGCACCCGCCGGTGCGCCACGACCCTGTGCAACAGCAACTGAAGAGACGGCCAGGATGCTGACCAGGGCGATAGTGGAGATGATTGACGATTTCATGATGCATTCCTTGAAGTGAATAAATGAACTACCTTCCGCGACCCATGCCGCCCCGAAAACCACCACCTGTGCCCATACCTTGCTGGCGATTTTCAAAGCCAGCGCCGTAAGGCAAACGCAGCGCACTTCTTTCCTCTTTTTTCTTGCCACCGATCTCGGAGAATTCGGCTTGATCCGTTACCGGGGCATCCGACTTCTCCTGTTCGGTACCTGGCGCCTTTTCTGTCACTGCTTTTTTCGGCAGTGAAAGATTGAGCGGAACTGCTGGCGCACTGGCTGGCCGCGCTGGCAAGGTCTGGGCAGAAACCGAAACGGTAACGATCAGCAGCAACAATGAGAGGAGAGAGGTGCGCTTGTTCATGATGATTGTTTCCGGTGTTTGTAGGATGCATCCCGTGCGTCGCGCCATCATGTCACGCCTGCCGCGCTGTGTATCAGTTTGTCGCCGCAGGTATCGCCGTATGTCAAATCGCTCACAGACAGCCTTGCAGGGCTTAAACTGCCTTCACCCCCCATCATGAGCGCTCTAACCTCCCCCCGCATTCTTGTCGTTGACGACGACCCCGATCTGCGTGAGCTACTTCGCACCTATCTGGGTGCCAACGGCTTTGGCGTTCAGACTGCGGGTGATGGTGTGGCCATGCGGGCGGCCTTGGCCACGGGCATGCCCGATGCCATCGTGATGGATCTGATGCTGCCGGGTGAAGACGGCCTGTCCTTGACGCGTTCGGTGCGGGCGCATTCTTCGGTTCCCATCCTGATGTTGTCGGCGCGCGGCGAAGAAATGGACCGCGTGATTGGCCTGGAAGTGGGGGCCGACGACTACCTGGCCAAGCCGTTCGGACCACGTGAATTGCTGGCGCGCCTGCGCGCTTTGTTGCGGCGCGGCCATCCGAGCCAGCCCGAGGTGGCAAACTCCGAAGGCTATCCGCATTTTGGTCTGTTTTCTCTCGACAGTGCGGGGCGTCGTCTGCTGCGCGAGGGCCTTGAAGTGCCGCTCACCAGTGCCGAGTTTGATCTGCTGGCGGCCTTTGTCGCGCATCCCAACCGCGTTCTCTCGCGCGACATGCTGGTGGACCTTCTGCGTGGCTATAACCGGGATCCATTTGATCGCAGCATCGACAACCGGGTCACCCGCTTGCGGCGCAAGATCGAGATCGATGCGTCGGCCCCTGCCTACATCCGCACCGTGCGTGGCGAAGGTTATCTATTCAATCCGCAAGGCAGTACCCCTTGAGTACCCCGCAAAGTCTGGCACGCCAAACCACACTGATGCTGGCGGGCGCCTTTATCGTGATTGAGGTCTTGGTGGTTGCGTTGTTCGTTTTTTTCGTCCTGCTGCCGTTGGGGCGGCGCTCCGCCGATGATCTGGCTGGGCTGATGGTGCTGTCGGCACAGACCTGGGCTGAACTGCCACCCGAGACGCGACCCGCATTCGAAGAAGAACTACTCGCCAGTCATGCCTTAGCGCTGCGTCCGGCAAGCCCCTTGGCAGGCGTGGATGAATGGCATCCCATCTATTTCTACGTGCTTGAAGAGGCTCTTGCCAAGCGTACCGGCGGTGCGCAGCATCTGGTGCGTGAGAAAGTTGGTAATGCCACGTGGTACTGGTCGAACGTACCCACCGGCAGTGGTCAATTGGCGGTAGGTCTGGCGGAAACACGGATTGAGAGCCAACCCTTTACGGCCTTGCTGATCGGGTTGGTGGGCGGCTTGTTTTTTGTCGTTGCCCTGGCTTACGGTTTGGCGCGGCGCATCACACGGCCACTGGCACGGCTGGAAGCGGCAAGCGCCTTGGTCGGTCAGGGCGAAACCCCTTTGCTGTTGCCCGAAACCGGCCCTCGCGAATTGGCTACCTTGAGCCGGCGCTTCAACGCCATGGTCAGACAGGTCAGCGAGTTGCTTACGGCGCGCACGACCTTGTTGGCGGGTGTTTCCCATGATTTGCGCACACCCCTGGCGCGCATGCGCCTGGCGCTCGAAATCATGAAGACCGACCCTGCGCCGGCCTTGATCGAGCGCATGGAACACGACATCGGGCAGATGAATCAGTTGATCGGCAATGTGCTGGACCTGGCACGCGGCCTCGAACACGAGGAAACCGTACGCGTTGATCTGGCTGAGTTTCTGAACGAACTTGCGGAGGACTTCTCGACACCGGACTGCGAGATTGTTGTCAACTGCCCGGCTTCCCAGTTCGTGCTGGCACGTTCAGCCTTACACCGCGCGATTGGCAATCTGCTGCAGAACGCCATTCGCTATGCACCTGCAGCGACCGTGGAATTGACCTGCACCGTGACAGACCGGCAGTGCCGCATCGGCATCCTGGATCGTGGTCCCGGCATACCAGCTGACCAGATCGAGACGATGTTTCAGCCCTTTCACCGCCTTGATGCCTCGCGCAGCCCGGTAACCGGTGGCTCCGGGTTGGGCTTGGCCATCGTGCGTGAACTTGCGCGTGCCAATGGATGGGAGATCATCTTGAGTGCACGAGCGGGTGGTGGCCTGGAAGCCTGGATTGTGCTTCCCGTCTCTACAAGCTGATCGTTCTGGCCCTACTCCGGCACACAAATTTGCCCACGTTTCATTGCCAGCAGGGTTCGCACAACCAGCATGCTCACCAGCAATAGCAGCAGCGTCATCAGCACGGGTACCAAGACGGAAAAGAAGATGCCGCCCACTTTTTCCAGCATGACGGTGCTGGCAATGGTCATCGCTGCCATCGGAAACGAATACGCCCACCAGGGCAGGGCAAATGTCAGCTTAACAAAGTGCTTCATCTGCGAAAACAGCAGCATAGTGGTGAACAGGGCAAAGTAGTACAGGATGCGCCCCACATCGTCGAGGACTCCGTTGTGCAATTTGACCCATGCGATGAAGCCGACTGCTGGTGGCGCAAGCAGAATGAACAAAGTGGGCACAAGTTTGCCTGGCAACATCGGGTGAAAGAAAAATCGGTTCAACAACACGGCTAGAAGCGGCGTCCACATCATGATGCCGAAGCTGAAGTAAAACCATGACACTTCCGGAAAACCCATCGGCACACCGGCAGTGGGTACCAGAATGTTGCCCACAATCGGGATAAACCAAGCCGGATTGCTGTGCTGCACCTGAAACTTCTCGTGATGCATCCAGGTCGACAAAATCACGAGCGTGAACAGCAGCTGAGCTGAGCTGCCAATTGCCCACAGGTAAAGTGAAATCACCGGATAACGACTCAGGGCTGCAATGCTGAGCAAGAGCATGCCGATGGACATGGTTGGGAAAAAGCTCATGCGGATCGGGTTATTGAATTCGTCAATGACGTGCTGGCGATGGAACAAAAACTTGGCTAGGTACGCAAAAGCAATCAGGGCGTACACCGTTGCGGTAAATGCCAGCAAGTAGGAGCTCGGCGCAATCGACCAGCCCCAAAGATGTTCTGTTTTTTCAACAGCAATAGTAGTGCCCGCCAGTCCCATCACAATAGAAAAAAGGGAGACTGGCATATGTTCCAGGCGGCCGTGCGGCGCATCAGACGCGAGCGGGGTGTTCATAGGGAAAAATCTCCAACTGTTCTCGAACGATCATGGTACACACCACCGCCCAGGACGGCTGTCGCTCAAACGACCGAAAGCGGAATTCATCGAAACACACACCAGGCTGACTTTCGCAAAACGACCACTTAAACCAAGGGACGGAACCACCGCGTTTCCTCCACTGAGCGTCAGCTCTTGCATCCAAGATGCATCGTGACGAAAGGCAGGACCTACCCCCACTCGCTGACCTCAAGGGGCATATCGCGGAAATCCAACTTGAGCGCCAAGAATAAACAACTTGAGTTCGGTCCGAAGAAAGTTGACGTTCGTCCGAATTTGCCCATCTCTCGGGCACAGTCGTTCAACGAAGCCCATGTATATCTGCCGACTGTACGGTTCAAGCGCAGCGGAGATGATCGGTCGCAGTTTGAAATTGCTGGTGAAGTTCCGAGCAATTCCTAGCGCGACAGTTCTGCCTAACATCCCGCCTACCACGGGGGCCCCGAATTTCCACTGGCTGGCTAGTTGCTACTGTCAGTCACCAGAACAATACGGGCGCTAAAAGCGCCCGCTGCCTTAGTGGCAACCGTTTTCAATGCACGGCTACTTTGTCAACCCTGTACCAGGCGCATGTATGGCTTGTGCAGGCTGACTCTGCTGGGTCGCCGCACCAACCGGTGCGCCGCGTCCACTGCCATCGTTTGCAGGCACGCCGGTCCCGGTACCTACCGCAGCGCTGCCTGATGCAGCGCCCGCACCTCCGGCTCCAGCACCAGCTGCTCCAGCACCACCGGCTCCAGCACCACCTGCTCCAGCACCACCTGCTCCAGCACCACCGGCTCCAGCACCACCTGCACCGCCTTGGGCAAAGACGCCCGACATTACCGCCAACAATGTGGCCGCCAATACAGCTACTAATTTGGTCTTCATGATGATCTCCCAAATAACAGGGATCGGGTTGATCCTTCCGCATTCATCGTATGACGCTGCATTACTATTGGAAATACGCTCCAGAGCGTATTTTGCGAGCGTGGAGAAATATCTTGTTGCCGAAAATTGCACCTGGCTGGTCGCCGCCATAAATGCAGGCCATTCAGCTTTGGACCAACCCCATGTGCACAGCGATCAGTGTGAGACGTGCGGTGTTGCTGGTGTCAAGTTTTTCGTGTAGATGCTCACGGTGCTTGCGGATGGTGGCAGGACTCACGTACAGCATTTCTGCGGCCTCTTCGATATTAAATCCTTCGGCCAGCAACTTGAGCACTTCGCGCTCGCGCTCGGAAAGATCTTCGGGATGAATCCGCACCATGGCACGCCCACTGCGCGTCACTGCGATTCGGACAGGCGCGCTGCGATGTCGCTCCAGTGCAGCGGCAAGCGCGGACACCACTTCCTCTCCAGGGCGATGCTTTGACAGGTAGGCATCGGCACCGGCCTCAAGCACCTCGGGCTCGGGGAACCAATGCTCAGCACCGGTAATGGCCACAATGGCCAGTTGCGGATCACGGCGGCGCAGACGGCGAATGCTGCTCAGTCCGTCAAGTCGCGGCATCGATAGATCGGTGATGATGGCATCCGCCGATGCGGACCGGGCCATATCTAGGAGTTCCAACCCGTCGCGGCTCAGCTCGATGCGGCCGATCCACGGAACGCTCTCGAACAGCATGCGTAGACTGTTGAGCACCAGCGGGTGATCATCAGCGATGACAAGGGTGAACTTTTGAGGACTGATAAGGGAGTCCGTCATGTTCGCGATTCCTAGGCGACCGTGAACCGCGCCGGATCGGTCAGTACAGGCTCGCTTGATAGGTGCAGGCGCACGAAAGTTCCATGCCCTGGGTAACTGGCGACTTCCATCTGCCAACCCTGTTTCTTTGCGAAATGGCTGGCGATGGTGAGCCCAAGGCCACGACGGGTGTCGGCTACCTGCCGACGGTTAACCTGCATCAGGTCCCTCAGGATTTGTGTGGAAAACCCGCCTCCGTTGTCAACGATGTCGATCCGGTCGTCCGCTTTGCCGTGAAAAGCCACCACCACACGCGGCCTGAAGGTTTTATGGTCATGGTATTGAAGCGCATTACTCACCAGATTGCGCAAGACAGGCAACATCAGAGCCGGATCATGCAACACCGCGCGACTGCTGCCATGCATGCGAATCTCGACTCCGGCGGTCGCTGCAGCGTTCGAAAAATGTTCCCGCAGTTGCTTGGCTAGCGGTGCAATGGTTTGTTTGCGGCAGCGGGCTACAACGCTGTCGTTGTCCAGTTGGGCCAGTTCCAGGGCCTTGTCCAACATCTCTGTGACCTGGTCGACCGCCAGGTTCACCTGATCTGCCATCAGGACCGCACGATTGGACTCGTCAACGCCAAGATTGGCGGCGCCTATACGCAAGGCTGCAGCGGAATAGCGCAGTGCGCCAAGCGGTTGGCGCAGATCATGGCCGACAAGCTTGAGCAGGTGGCTGCGGAAGACGTCAATTTCTTCGGCACGCCGTTGCAGGTGCCGCGCGCGCTCGGAACCCAGCCAGGTCAGGCGGTGCAGACTCGCCTGACTGACTCGGGCGTAGTGAGAAACGGCAATCATGCCAAACAACAGAATGGGCGCGTAAACCTGATCCGTGTCGGTGGAGTCGAACCACCAGCGCAGCATCATGTACTGGATACCCAAGGCCACTGAGATCAGCATCGTGCTTGTCAACCATGAACTGAGGAAGACGTAATAGATGGCAATCGTCACCATGTAGACCGTGAGCAAATAGCCGGGTGCCATGCTCCCTGCTAGATAGGGATGGTGGTAGGTGGCGAGCAGCAGGTTGTGCATTGCCATACTAAGCATAATGAAGCCCTGGCTGCCTCTGGTGTCATTGCCGGTGGAAAAATAATAAAAGAATCCAGTAACCAACGTCATCATGAAGAGCACATGCAGTCCGATGTGCAAGGTGCCTAGCTCTGATACGGGAGAAAACTTGAAAACATCGACAACGAACAGAATAACTTCCACACCGAAGATCAAGGCGATGGCGTGGCGATCCTGGCGCGCAAAACCGCTGCCGGTCTCAGAACGAAATCGAGCTTCAACCTTCGCGTTATCGAATTGGCCACTAAAAATTTGCGTGCGAGGACCGGTTTGCGGCCTCGGATCGGTGGCACGTGTGGAACCGGATCCGGGAAAGTGCATAGTGATCCTTCCGGGGGGATGACGTCCCATCTTAATGCACGGGTGGGCAAGTGCTTTCGCATGCCCACCTAGAGATCATTTGAAGAGTCCTTGTGCCTTCATGCGGTCGCAAGCATTTTCACGAGCTGCTAGCAGCATCACGCCTTTTTCCTTGGCTCGAGCTTCCAAGGTCTGATGTTGTGCGCTTTGCACGACCTTACATTCTTCATAGGTCGTCGCCGACATCATCGCTGAGTGATGTGCTGCACGTTCCTTGTCCGTCATTAGCGCCCAGCCACGGGTGTTGTCCTGGTTGAACTTGTACTGCATGCCCCTGGCGTAGCCCGGACTCATGCCGGGACCTGGGGTGGCGGACGGTTGGGCGCCCACCGGAACACTGGTTACCGCGCAAAGTAGCAGGGTAGTTGTGATGTGCGAAAGTTTCATCTGCATCTCCTTGATCGAGTCAAATCAACCGGAATCAGGTCAATCTCCTCGTGGCTATCGTATGACGCAGCAGCGTTGTTGGAAATACGCTCTGGAGCGTATTTATTACGGACCTGTCAAAATTGATTGCGCGAGGCGCGGGCAGGTGGTGGTTGAACTCACGTTGGCACGACAAAAACCCGATACTTCATGAAAAAGGGCTTCGCGTGTTCTGCCATGCTGATACCTTGCCGCTGCACTGAAGATCCAGGTCGGCATAAATTGCGCTGTGCCTCCGAAGGTCGGCTTTCTGATTCTTGGGCGGAAATCGAACGTCAGCTTGACTCAAGCCGGAGCACCCGCAATGGGCACCAACCCGAATTTCACCACGGCTGGTTCATCACAAATTCTATGGTGATGAGTTCAATGCAGGCTCATCTTTGCGCCTTCAATCTGAATTCAGGTTCAAGCGTTTTCACAAAATCGTGCACCACATCCAGAAAGCCGGCCAACACCGGGGAGTTGTCCCCTTTGCGGTACAGACAGCTCAATTCGACATCACGCAGATACGGGCAGTCCAGAGGCCGGAACACGACCCCGGGCAAGCGCAAACTGGTGGCCGATTGCGTGGTCACGACCATGCCAAAACCGCTGGCCACCAATGCGACGGCGGTCAGCACATCCTCTACCTCCTGCTCCACATTGAGCCGAACCCCGCCTTGGCGAAAGGCCTCGGCCACTTCCTGCGCCAGTCCGCGCATCGGCACATTGGGGTAGAGGATGAAGGGTTGGTTGTCGAGGTCGGTCAGCGTCAATACCGGTTTGGCCGCCAATGGGTGCGCCGAGGGCAGTGCCACCATCAGCGGCTCGCGCAGCACCATTTCGATCACGAGTTCAGGCTCGTCGGGCACCAGGCGATTGAAGCCGACCGTAATGCGCCGCTCGTGCAATGCCTGGATCTGCTCGTTCTTCGTGAGGTTGTGCAGCACGATCTTGACATCGGGGCGCTCGGCATGAAAACGCGCCAGCATACGTGGAATCACATCCAGCATGGCTGAGCCGAAGATACCCACATCAAGTCGTCCCATCAGACCCTGCCCGGCCAAGCGGGTGCGCTCCTTGGCACGCTGCGCCAGAGCCAACAGATTGGGCACCTCGTCGAGTAGGGTCTGGCCGGCGTCAGTCAGTTCCACGCCCTTCGGCGTACGGACAAACAGGACCGTGTCCAGCTTTTCTTCGAGCGCGCGGATTTGACGCGACAGCGGCGGCTGCGACATGTGCAGCCGCTCGGCCGCACGCCCGAAATTGCGCTCTTCGGCCAGCGCCAGAAAATAACGCATCTCACGCAGATCCATGGCTGATTTCTTTCTGTTATCACCATACCCAAAAGGTATTGTAGTTAAGAAAATAGGTATTGGACAGTATGGATGCATCACTTTATCGTTCAAGGCAAGACCGAATTTCATTTCACCTTTCAAACCCATGAAACACTTTCTCAACTTCATCAACGGCGACTTTGTAGCCACGGACAAGACGTTTGAAAACCGCGCCCCGGTCAATAACCAGGTGATTGGGTTGGTGCATGAAGCCGGGCAGGCCGAAGTCGACGCCGCCGTCAAGGCCGCCCGCGCAGCCCTGAAGGGCGAGTGGGGGCAGATGAGCGTCGTCAAGCGCGTGGAGTTGCTCTACGCCGTGGCCGATGAAATCAACCGCCGTTTTGACGACTTTCTGGCGGCTGAACTCGCGGACACCGGCAAGCCGCGTTCGCTGGCCAGCCACATCGACATACCGCGCGGCGCAGCCAACTTTAAGGTCTTTGCCGACATCGTCAAGAACGTGCCCACCGAGAGCTTCCAGATGGCCACGCCGGACGGCGGCACAGCCGTCAGCTACGGCGTGCGCTCGCCCTTGGGCGTGGTGGCCGTGATCTGCCCTTGGAACCTGCCTTTGCTCCTGATGACGTGGAAGGTCGGTCCGGCCCTGGCCTGCGGCAATACAGTGATCGTCAAGCCCTCGGAGGAAACCCCGGCCACGGCCACGCTGCTCGGCGAGGTGATGAAGAAGGTCGGCATCCCCGATGGGGTCTACAACGTCGTGCATGGTTTTGGCCCCAACTCTGCAGGCGAATTTCTGACCAAACATCCCGGCGTGAATGGCATCACCTTCACCGGCGAGACCCGCACCGGCGAGACTATCATGGCCGCTGCTGCCAAGGGTGTGCGTCCGGTCTCGTTTGAGCTCGGCGGCAAGAACGCCGGCATCGTATTTGCCGATGCCGATTTCGACAAGGCGGTCGCCGGGATCACGCGCAGCTGTTTCGAGAACTGCGGCCAGGTCTGTCTGGGCACCGAACGCGTGTATGTGCAGCGCCCCATCTTCGACCGATTTGTCGCCGCACTCAAGGAAAAGGCCGAAGGCCTGAAGGTGGGTCCCAGCGACATGCCCGGTGTCGGTCTGGGTCCGCTTATCTCCGCCGAGCACAAGCAAAAGGTGCTGGGCTACTACGCCAAGGCGAAAGCCGAGGGCGCCATGGTGGTCACCGGCGGTGGCGTGCCCGACATGCAAGGTGAGTTTGCCAACGGCCACTTTGTGCAAGCCACGATCTGGACCGGCCTGCCTGAAACGGCCAGCGTCGTGCGAGAAGAGATTTTTGGCCCGTGCTGCCATATCGCCCCGTTTGACACGGAAGCGGAAGTCATCGCAATGGCCAATGCCACCGATTACGGTCTGGCCACGACCATCTGGACGCAAGACCTAGGCCGCGCGCACCGCATGGCCAATGCCATCGAAGTCGGCCTGTGCTGGATCAACAGTTGGTTCCTGCGCGACCTGCGAACCGCATTCGGCGGCGCCAAAGGCTCCGGCATTGGCCGCGAGGGCGGCGTGCATTCGCTGGAGTTTTACACCGAGCTGCGCAACGTGATGATCAAGTACTGAAGGCCGATCCATGAGCCCGAATCCTGAAATCGGCAAGTCCATTGTTGCCAATGGCATTCGCACCAACTACCACGACACCGGAGCCGGTTTTCCGGTGCTGCTGATCCACGGCTCCGGACCCGGCGTCAGCGCCTGGGCCAACTGGCGCCTGACGATTCCGGCCCTGGCCGCCCAGCGCCGCGTGATTGCACCCGACATGGTGGGCTTTGGCTTTAGCGAGCGTCCGGCCGACGTGCGCTACAACCTGGACACCTGGGTGGCCCAAGCCATCGGCCTGCTCGATGCCCTGCAGATCGAGTGTGCCGACCTGGTTGGCAACTCCTTTGGCGGTGGCCTGGCCCTGGCGCTGGCGATTCGCCATCCGGCACGGGTGCGGCGGCTGGTTCTGATGGGCGCGGCCGGCGTGTCGTTCCCAATCACGCCGGGACTCGAAGCCGTCTGGGGCTACCAGCCCTCGATCGCGAACATGCGCCAGCTTCTCGACCTCTTCGCCTTTGACCGCAGCCTGATGAGCGATGAACTGGCCGAGCTGCGCTACAAGGCCAGCATACAGCCGGGCTTTCAGGAAGCTTTCGAGAGCATGTTCCCTGTTCCCCGACAAAACGGCGTGGAGGCGCTGGCCAGCCGCGAGGAAGACATACGCGCGCTGCCGCACGAGACCCTGGTCATCCACGGGCGCGAAGACCGGATCCTGCCGCTGTCGAATTCGCTGACCCTGGCGCAATGGATTGAACGCGCCCAATTGCATGTGTTCGGCCGCTGCGGCCACTGGACCCAGATCGAGCATGCCGCGCGTTTTGCGCAACTGGTCGGGAACTTCCTGGCCGAAGCGGACCAGCTCGCCGCTGCACCGGCCGCACCCTGATGCGCGTCCACACCACCTCTCAAAAACCAACCGGATTTCGCAATGGATACCAAACTGATTAAAACACTGGGTGACGAGCTGTACCGGGCCATGACTGCAGGCACCGTGGTGGAGCCGCTCACCAACCGCTACCCCGACATCAGCATCGACAACGCGTACCACATCCAGCAGCGCCTGCTGCAGTGCCGGCTTGATGCGGGCGAGCGCATCGTCGGCAAGAAGATCGGCGTCACCTCGGCCGCCGTCATGAACATGCTAGGGGTCTATCAACCCGATTTCGGTTACCTGCTCGACGGCATGATCTACAACGAGGGTCAGTCGATTGCAGCCAGCAGCCTGATACAGCCCAAGGCAGAAGGCGAGATTGCCTTCATCCTGAAAAGGGACCTGATGGGCCCCGGCATCAGCAACGCCGACGTCCTGGCCGCCACCGAATGCGTGATGCCCTGCTTTGAAATTGTGGACTCGCGCATCCGGGACTGGAAGATCAAGATCCAGGACACCGTGGCCGACAACGCCTCATGTGGCGTGTTCGTGCTCGGCGACTGCGCGGTGGACCCGCGCCGCATCGATCTTTCGACCTGCGGCATGGTGCTGGAAAAGAACGGCGACATCGTGGCCACCGGTGCCGGTGCGGCGGCACTGGGTTCGCCGGTCAATGCGGTGGCTTGGCTGGCCAACACGCTGGGTCGTCTGGGCATCGGCCTCAAGGCCGGCGAGGTCATCCTGTCGGGCGCACTGGCGGCCATGTCGCCGGCCAAAGCCGGCGACAACTTCCGCGTTTCGATTGGCGGGCTGGGCAGCTGCTCGGTGCGCTTCCATTGACGTCTGGCAGAACCCCTGAAGAAACAAATCAACATGAGCAAAAAAATCAAATGCGCCTTGATCGGCCCAGGCAATATCGGCACCGATCTGCTGGCCAAGCTGCAACGCAGTCCGGTGCTGGAGCCAGTCTGGATGGTGGGTATCGACCCTGAATCCGACGGTCTCAAGCGCGCCCGCGAGATGGGCATCAAGACCACGGCCGAGGGTGTCGATGGCCTGTTGCCCCACGTGCTGGCCGACGGTGTGCAGATTGCCTTCGACGCCACCAGCGCCTATGTGCACGCCGAGAATTCACGCAAGCTCAACGCGTTGGGCGTGATGATGATTGACCTGACACCGGCCGCCATCGGGCCGTTCTGCGTGCCGCCGGTCAACCTGATGCAGCACCTGGGATCGGGCGAGATGAACGTCAACATGGTGACCTGCGGCGGCCAGGCGACGATTCCGATGGTGGCTGCCGTCAGCCGCGTGCAGCCGGTGGCCTATGGCGAAATCGTGGCCACCGTCTCGAGCCGCTCGGTCGGACCGGGCACGCGCAAAAACATCGATGAGTTCACGCGCACCACCGCTGGTGCCGTGGAAAAGGTCGGCGGTGCCAGAAAGGGCAAGGCCATCATCATCATCAACCCGGCTGAACCGCCGCTGATGATGCGTGATACCGTGCATTGCCTGACCGAGACCGCACCCGATCAGGACAAGATCACCGCCTCCATCCACCAGATGATGGCCGAGGTGCAAAAGTATGTGCCGGGCTACCGGCTCGTCAATGGCCCGGTGTTTGACGGCAACCGCGTCTCGGTCTTCATGGAAGTAGAAGGTCTGGGTGATTACCTGCCCAAGTACGCCGGCAACCTCGACATCATGACCGCGGCTGCGGCACGCACAGCCGAGATGTTTGCCGAAGAAATCATCGCCGGCCGGCTCACCCTCAAACCCGTCACCACCCCGGCTGCTGCCTGAGCGGCAAGGAACAAACATGAACCTGCAAGGAAGAAAAATCACCGTTCACGACATGAGCTTGCGTGACGGCATGCACCCCAAACGCCATCTGATCACGCTCGAACAGATGAAGGCCATTGCCCGCGGCCTCGATGCGGCCGGCGTGCCGCTGATCGAAGTGACCCATGGCGACGGACTCGGCGGCGCTTCAGTCAACTACGGCTTTCCGGCTCATACAGACGAGGAATACCTCGGGGCTGTCGTTCCGCTGATGAAGCGTGCCAAGGTGTCGGCGTTGCTGATCCCCGGCATCGGCACGGTCGAGCATCTGCTGATGGCCAAAGATCTGGGCGTTTCCACCATTCGCGTCGCCACGCATTGCACCGAGGCCGACGTTTCGGAGCAGCACATCACCAAGGCCCGCGCCCTCGGCCTGGACACCGTCGGTTTCCTGATGATGGCGCACATGGCGAGCCCTGAAAAGCTGGTAAGCCAGGCGTTGCTGATGGAAGGCTACGGCGCCAATTGCATTTACGTCACCGATTCGGCCGGTTACATGCTGCCCGACGATGTGACAGCGCGCCTGGGCGCGGTGCGCGCGGCCTTGAAGCCAGGCACTGAATTGGGCTTTCATGGCCACCACAACCTGGCGATGGGCGTTGCCAATTCGATCGCCGCGATCGAGGCTGGCGCCAACCGCATCGATGCGGCGGCAGCCGGACTCGGTGCCGGCGCCGGCAACACGCCGATGGAGGTGTTCATTGCGGTTTGCGCCCGCATGGGAATTGAGACTGGCGTCGATGTCTTCAAGATCCAGGATGTGGCCGAAGACCTGGTGGTGCCCATCATGGACCAGGCCATCCGCATCGACCGCGACTCACTCACGCTCGGCTATGCCGGCGTCTATTCCAGCTTCCTGCTGTTTGCCAAACGCGCCGAGAAGAAGTACGGCGTGCCGGCGCGCGACATTCTGGTCGAGCTGGGCCGTCGCGGCATGGTGGGTGGCCAGGAAGACATGATTGAAGACACGGCCATGACGCTGTCTCGTGAGCGCAGCAACACAAGAAAGGTATCCGCATGAAACTCGATACAAAGACCATTGCCGCTCTTGCCGAGCGTCTGGAGAACTGCGAACTGCAGGCGCATGACACGACCAAGATCACCGACGACTATCCCGACATGGATTGGGATGATGCCTACGCGATCCAGGATGAAATCCGCCGGCGCAAGACGGCACGCGGCAACCGCATCATCGGGCTCAAGGCGGGCCTGACTTCCCACGCCAAGATGAAGCAGATGGGCATCAGCACGCCGGTGTTTGGTTTCATGGCCGATTACTACGCCGTGCCCGACGGCGGTGAATGCAAAGCTGCAGAACTGATTCATCCAAAGGTCGAGCCGGAGATCGCCTTTGTCACCAAGGCCGAGTTGCGAGGTCCGGGCTGCCACATCGGCACCGTGCTGGCCGCCACTGACTTCGTGCTGCCCGGCATTGAAGTCATTGACAGCCGCTACCGTGACTTCAAGTTCGACCTGAAGAGTGTGGTCGCCGACAACACCTCGGCGGCGCGCTTCGTGGTCGGGGGACAACCGATGGGTGTGTCGGGCGTGGACCTGCGTACGGTCGGCATCGTGCTGGAGAAGAACGGACAGGCTGTGGCCTTTGGCGCCGGCGCGGCCGTGCTGGGCCACCCGGCTGCCGCAATCGCCATGCTGGCCAATCACCTGGGCGCACGCGGCGAGTGCATTCCGGCTGGCAGCCTGATCCTGTCGGGCGGCATCACCGAAGCGGTGTCGGTCAAGGCGGGCGACGCCGTCACATTGCGTGTGCAAGGCATGGGCAGCACCAGCATGCGATTCGTCTGATATCCGAAGTCACCTTGATCACTCCAATTACTTTGGGCAATCCAATGAAACTCATTCGAAAACTGGTCGCTGTCGCGCGGCAACTGGCATTGCCAGTCTTGGTCGCCGGTGCTTCCGCTCTGGCCTTGCCAGCGGCGGCGGCTGACGTCTATCCTTCCAAACCCATTCGACTGATCGTTCCGTTCGCGCCGGGTGGGCCGACCGACATCATGGGGCGCACCGCCGCCAAGATCCTGACCGAGAAACTCGGTCAGCCGGTGGTCGTTGAAAACAGGGCCGGTTCAGGTGGCAACATTGGAACTGACGCCGACCTTAAGGCTGCGCCCGATGGCTACACACTGGTCTTGAGCGCCATCAGCAGCCTGGCGATTGCCCCGGGTCTGTACGCCAAACTGCCTTATGACGTGGCGCGCGATGTGGCGCCGATCACCCTGGTGGGCACGGCGGCTGGCGCCATCGTGGCGCACCCGTCGGCGCCGTTCTCCGACCTCAAGGGTTTGATCGCCTATGCCAAGGCGCACCCTGGCACGTTGGCCTACGCCACCTCGGGCATTGGCACCAGCAACCACCTGGCAGCCGAATACCTACAGTCGCTCGCCGGCATTTCACTGGTGCATATCCCGTACAAGGGCACGTCTTCTGCTGCGCAGGATCTGCTGGCGGGCGTCGTCCCGATCAGCTTCGAGACCTCGCTCACAACGGCGGCACCGAACGTGAAGTTGGGCAAGCTCAAGGCGATTGCCATCACCTCGGGCGCCCGTTCCAAACTGATGCCTGGCGTGCCGACAGTAGCCGAGCAAGGCTATCCCAGCTATGACGTGGTCAGCTGGTTTGGTCTCGTCGGCCCGGCGGCCTTGCCGCGCGAGGTGATCGACAAGCTGAACAAGGCCCTCGTCGAAGGCCTGCATACGCAGGTTGTGGCAGATCGCTTCGAAGCCATCGGCGCTGAAGTCAAGACCACGACACCGGCTGAATTCGGGGCCTTCATCCGGGCGGAAACCGAGCGTTGGGGCAAGCTGATCAAGGCCGCCAACATCAAACCCGAATAGATCTAACAAGGAGAAATCACCATGCCATTCGCCCAAATTTACATGATGGAAGGTCGGACCGAAGAACAAAAGCGCGCGGTCATCGAAAAGGTCACACAGGCCTTGGTCGACGCCGTCGGCGCGCCCCGGGAAAACGTCCGCGTCTGGATTCACGACGTGCCCAAGGAGAACTGGGGCATTGCCGGCGTCAGCGCGAAAGATATGGGTCGTTAGCCGAATTCATCATCCACAAAACGAGACTTTGAACCATGAACACTTCAGCCGTTGCTTCTCAACCAGCACCGACGCGCGCCCGCATCGGGCTGGCCGTCATTCTCTTCATCACTCTGCTTATTTCCTATCTTGACCGCGTCAACGTGTCGGTCCTGATCGCGGACCCCAAATTCCTCGCCGACATGGGCATCGCAGGCCAGCCCGCGCGAATGGGCTTGCTGATGACCACCTTCCTGTTCGCATATGGTTTGTCCAACTTGGTGGCGGGTCCGATTGGCAGTGTGATGGGTCCGCGCAAAGCCATGTTGCTGGCCGTGGTCCTGTGGGCTGTGTCCGTTGGGCTTGGCGGTCTTGCCGGGACCTTTCCTATGATGATTGCCGCGCGAATCTTGCTCGGCGTCGGCGAGGGTCTGCACTGGCCGATGCAGAGCAGCTTTGTCAAGAACTGGTTCCCTATCCAGGAGCGCGCGAAGGCCAACTCGGCCTGGCTGCTCGGCATCATGATCGGGCCCATGATCTCCATGCCGATCCTGTCGGCCATCGTCGGTAGCACCGGCTGGCGTGTCAGCTTTGGCGTCTTGGTTCTGTGCAGCTTTCTGCCCATGCTGCTGATCTGGTTCTTCACAAGCGACCAGCCATCCCAGAGCAAGTATGTGAACCAGGCTGAGCTGACCTACATTCAGGCGGGACAGAACCAGGAGGTTGAAAACGCAGCCGCGGGTTCGAGCGCAAGAAGCTTCCTGACGGATTCGCGCTTCTGGCTGATTACGATTGCCTTTCTTTCGTCTGCCAGCATGTTCTGGGGTACGGTTGCCTGGCTGCCTTCCTATCTGAAGGTGGCGCGGGGTTTCAGCTGGGGCCAGATGGGTTCGCTGGCAACTCTGCCGTACATTCTTGGTTCGGTGACGGTGGTGGCGAGCGGCTACCTTGCAGACCGCGTCACCCGCAAGGCGATCTTCCCGATCATCGCTTTGTTCGGCGCCGCCGCCTCGATTTTTGCCGGGGCGAATGTTGGCGACAACTACGACAGCGCACTGTGCATGGCGGCCGCCATCGGCTTTCTCGGCATGGGACTGGCCACCTACTGGACCATGATGCAGGCCATTGTCAGCAAAGCTGCCGTGGGCGCTGCAGCCGGTGTCATGAACGGCGTTGCCAGCCTCGGCTCTGCGCTGGTCCCCACCGTGATCGGGCTGCTGATTCAGAGCAGTGGCACTTACTTCAGTGGATTGATGTTCCTGGTGGTGATCGGTGCCCTCGGCGGTCTGTCGATGGTCATCCTCTCGATGCGTCGTGCCTGATTCTTTGTGCGCACGGTGCGTATAGGTCGCGAATAAAGTGACTCGGATTTTGGCAGAGGTATCTCGCCAGAATTCCAGCCATTGATGGGTGCCGGTGCACTTGCATCGGCCACCCAGACAAGAATCTGAATTTTCATCATCCCAAACTCTCCGATCATTGGGTCGGATGCGTTTACTTTTGAGATACCCCGTGTTGCCATGCACGGGGTATTGACGACGGCCGTCGTGTCAGAAAACAATTGCCATTTCGAAAGTCAGCTTTCTGATTTCTATAGTCGATTTGAATGACCGCTCCACTCAAGGGGGAGGATCCGCTATGGGCACAAAGTTCGTGCCCGCCAGTGACAGCAGTCCGGCAATCGAGTTTTTTGTCGACTTTACGGCTTGCCAATCAGGAATGGCAATCGCAGGACCCCGACCAAACGCGGGTATTGGCCAGTGGCTGGTTACGGGTGCTCCATCTCAACGGGGTAAAGGAGCATTGTGGTGTTCAGCATCTTGCCTTGACTGCTCAATGGGCAAGCCTGGGACATGTCACTCATGTAACAGGCTACCGACTTGCTAAGTCATTTGCTTGCGAGCTATTTATTCGGTGCTTTGAAGTTCAGGGTCACATCGGTTGGAACACCATTGATGACAACGCGAACCTTGATCGTCATGATGCCGGGTGGCTGGACACCGCTAAAGACAAGGGTACTCGGGTTAAATTTCAACCAGCCCGGCAGTGCAGCGCCATTGGCCATATATGCCACCGGTGGCCGCGCCATTCCTTCTCCGGCAAACTGAGACCCATACTGAGAGGGATTTGGCAGAGCGACACGGAACGATCCATTGGACGACCGCGTAACGTCAACTGCGGTGGGCATGGTATTCGAACTACCCCCGCTGTTCCCTGTAGACGAACCACCCGTTGGGAGTGTATTTGCGCTGCTGGAGCCCGTGTCAGCGGACGGCGAATCGCTCGCAGTTGAAGTGGCTGCTGTTGCGCTTGGCGTCAAACTGGCTTCAGGGTTGAGATTGGGCAGAGTCTGAGGGAGCGGAGTCGACGGGGGAACATAGACCGCATTGACGGTCAGGGTTCCATCCTTGAAGCTAGCGAAGTCGTAATTGCCGGCGGCCAGCGATCCCTGCTTGGCGACAATCGCCGCAGTTCCGACCGGTGTTGTGATGTCGGCCGAAGTGGAAAGGGCAGCACTGCCGCTGACACCTGAAGTAGCCAGGGTCTCACCATGCACAAAGCCGCTGAGCGTGGCGCTGAAAGCGGGGTTCACGGCACCGACAAATCTGTTGGCATCATTCGCCGTGACGGTCAGATGCGCCTTGCTGATCAGCAATTGCCCGTCCACAAACGACAAGGTGTAGTTGTTACCGGCAGTCAAACCCGCCACAGAGATGGTGTAGGCTCCCGCGTTGGTCGCGCCTTGCGCATTGCCGGTGTAAACGGGTGTGCCACTCACCAAGCTGTTGCCTTCGCCGTTCACAAAGCCGCTGACGACCAGCCCATTGCCCCCTTGATAGGCCAGACCGTCGTAGGTCTTGGCTGCGTTGTTGGCAGTCACCGTCAGCGGGGCGGGTGTCACGGTCAAGTGCCCGTTGACAAAGCTCAGCGTGTAGTTGGCGGCAGTACCCGCAGGCACCACGGCATAGCTGCCCGCGTTGGTGCCTGAGCCGCTGGCGCTCACACCAGTGAGCACACTCGCTGTCTCACCATTGACCAGTCCCGTGGTGGTAAAGCCGCTGGCGCTTTGGCTCACGCCGTTGTAGGTCTTGCTGGCGCTGTTGCCCGTGACAGTGGCAGCGGCCTTGGCAATTACCAGATTGCCATTGACAAAGCTCAGCGTGTAGTTGGCGTCAGTGCCGGTGGGCACTACAGCATAGCTGCCTGCGTTGGTGCCTGAGCCACTGGCGCTCACACCGGTGAGCACACTCGCTGCCTCACCATTGACCAGGCCGGTGGCGGTAAAGCCGCTGGCGCTCTGACTCACACCGTTGTAGGTCACGTTGGCGCTGTTGCCTGTCACAGTGGCAGCGGCTTTGGCTATGACAAGATTGCCGTTGACAAAGCTCAGCGTGTAGTTGGCGGCAGTGCCCGTAGGCACCACGGCATAGCTGCCTGCGTTGGTGCCTGAGCCGCTGGCGCTGACAGCACTGAGCGCGCTGGCGGTATCACCGTTAACCAGGCCGCTGGCCGTAAAGCCGCTGGCGCTTTGGCTCTTGCCGTTGTAGGTGACGCTGGCACTGTTGCCGGTGACAGTGAGCGGCGCCGGGCTGATGCTGAAGGTGGCACCGTTATAGCTAAGGCTGTAGTTGCCACCAAGGTCAAGACTTCCCTGGTTGATGGTGTAATTGCCGACACCATTGCCGCCGCTGCGGGAAAGAGCACCGGTGAATGTGTCGCCATTGACCCGCCCCAAGCCGCCTTCGGTATAGATCAAGGCGGGATCGGCAGCGCCGTAGGTCTTGCCGGTGCTGCTGGCGGTGACGGTGATTGGGCGGGCGGTGATGTACCAAGGCACAGCAGGACCCGCGAGGAAGGTGTAATTGCTTAATGCCAAACTTCCGGCGTAGCTGAGGTTATAGGTTCCGACGCCAGACGTTGATGTAGGCACCGAGGGTGCGCCACTCCAGGCGATTGATCCGCTGACACCATCCACCGTTGTGGGGCCCGTGCCGTCCGGATTGGTGAAATAGGACCAACCGAAACTCGGCGTGTTGCCATACACGCTGCTGCCGGTGATCAGGTCAACGTAGATGGTGGTGTTCGACGAAACATAAGCCTCAGCCCAAGCCAGGTAGGGGTAGCCACCATTCTTGCCAGCCGCAATTTTCCAGACCGGTGTGGTGGTGAAGTCCCAACCCGTAAAGCTCGCCTGCACCTTCAGATCCGTTGTGCTCCTACCCCAGACGTTATCGGCGCCATCGGCTGCGTTACCAATATCCTTCAGGGTAGGATTGACGCCCTTATCGTAGAACGACTGGGTGATTTCAGAGCCACCGTCATTTGAGCCCACCAACCCGCCGAATAATATGGAATCGCTGCCGACGGTGACTAAACCGGTAGCGTAGCTGTTGCTAATCAAGCTGGCAAAGTTTTCCCCCACCAGACCACCGACGTATATGGATTCGATGCTGCCGGTGACTGAACCGGTGGCGTAGCTGTTGCTAATCACGCTGCTAAAGCTTTCCCCCACCAAACCGCCGACGAAACCTGACCCGGTGACGGCGCCGGTGGTGTAGCTGTTTCTGATGGTTGAATTGCCACCAAATCCCATCAGACCGCCAACCCAGATTTGCCCCGTCACCGAACCACCGACCACACCAAGGTTGCTTATCGTCGCTGAGGCGACGCTGCCAAACAATCCGACATAGTTGGTAGTTGGTCGGTTGAGGGTCAGGTTGCTGATGGTGTGACCGAGACCGTCGAAGGTGCCGGTGAAGTTGGTGGCACCGTCCCCAATGGGGAGGAAGCCTGCGTAAACCGCAGGTAAACCACTGCCATTCCATAATGAGGTGGCGCTGGCGTCGATATTGCCGCCCAGGGCGTAATTGGTGCTCAGATTGGCCGACCGTGCAATCCCCTGCAAGGTCTGGCTTGATCCGCCTGTCGCGTCGCTCGCCAGGCCAAGATCGGTGATGACGGTGTAGCCAGTTGCATCCATGTTGCCCAGCTTGGTGCTGAAGTTGGAACCGGCGTGCAGATTCACCGGTGCGTTGATGTTGTAGGTAGGGGGAGGGTTAAAAGGCCCTGCGCCCTGTCCGTACAGCAAAGCCAAAGAGCCGGTTGCACCCGATGCGGTAATGGATTTATTGATGTTGATGTTGCGATAAGCGTTCAGCGTGAGCGCGGTGTTGGCACTCCAGCTTACCGCGTCGTTCACGTTGATGTCGCCGCTACCATTGGTAGTTGCGTACAGGTTGGTCGCCGTATTCGTGCCGGTGCTTGTCTGGATGGTGATGCTGTTGCTGGCCAGCAAGGTACCTAGCGCTGCCCCGGTGATGTCGCCACCACTGGCAGCAATCGTGAAGTCGTTCGGATCGAGCAGCCAGGTGCCAGCTTTGCCTTGCGCTGCGCTCGTATCAACGCTGAAGGTGTCGCCGATCTTGAGCCGTGTGCCGGAGGTCTCGACAAACCCGCCATCACCACCAAGGCTGCCACCTCTCGCGCTGATGCTGCCGTCGATCTGTGTCGTGCTGCCGGCATTGGCGAGGTCGGCGATCAAGCTCACCGTGCCACCCTTGCCGCTGCTGTTCGGCGCTGCGTCCACCTGGATGATGCCGCTGTGCGTGATGCGGTCGCTGGCTTCAAGCCGGATGACGCCGCCGCTGGCGGTAAGACCGCTGGCTTCGAGGCTGCCACTGTTGTTCACCACACCGCCTTGCAAGTGGTTGAGTGCCTGGGCACTCAGAATGATCAGGCCACCGGGGGCGTGCACGGCATTGCCGTTGTCTACCAGCGCGGCGATGCTGGCTGGTGTGACGCGAATATTGGCCAAGGTGTTGTTGCCGTCAAACTGCAACTCAAAGACCTCGCCTGCAGCCAGTGCGACGGTGCCCAGTTGCGCCACGATGACGCCGCTGTTGCGCACTTCGGGTGCCAGCAGGGCAACGTAGCCGCCCAGGGATGCGGTGATGTTGCCTTCGTTGACGACGCTGGCGCTTGCACCGCTGCGCGTGAAGCTGTTGCCACCGGCCATGAAGTCTTCATTGCTGATGCTGTGCGTGGTGGCCACCAGGGCGCCGACATCAACACTTGCGCCGGGTGCAAAGTAGACGCCATTGGGGTTGGTCAGGAAGACCTGCCCCGGCGCACTGATCTTGCCGAAGATCTGGCTCGGGTTGGCGTCGAGCACGCGGTTCAGGGTGACGCTGCTGACACCGGGCTGATTGAAGTTGACCCGTGCCTGGCTGCCGACGTTAAAGCTGGCCCAGTCGATGACGGCGCGGTTGCTGCTCTGGTTGACGTTGAGCGTGGCCGCGTTCTGCACTATGCCGGCCTGGCCTGCCACCACTTGGCCGCCAGTGGGCAGTTGAGTGGGCGCAGGCGGATTGGGTGGCGCCGCATAGCTTGTCACAGGCGGGATGCCGAGCACGACGCTGGCAGCGGCCAGCAGCACGGCGCCGGCGGCGCGCTTGCCACGCGTCTTGGCGGTTTCCGAGACGGCCACCCAGGTGTTGGTGATTTCGTTGTAGATGAGGCGGTAGCTATTGTTCATGGTGCAGCTCTTGATACGGACGTTCTGTCAGGCTCAGAAAGGCAGGCTAGCCGCGAGCCAGAGGCGGTTGCTGACGAGGGAGCCGTCCTGGTCGTTACCGGTGGTGGTCGGGTTCGGGTTGTCACCGATGCGCCGCGCCAGCGTGGTCTTGAGGTTCAGGCCCGAGTTGCCCTGCCAGGCCAGTGTCAAACCCGCACCCTTGAGGCTGTAGTCGTTGAGCAGCGGTGCACCGGCAAAGTTGTTATCGACGTTGACGCTGACATGACCAGCGTCAACGAAGCCGGTCAAATTGAAGCCCTGGGGCAGGCGCCAGCGCAGTTCAAGGTTGATGAGTTGTCCCAGTGCGCCACCGGCCTCGCTGCCAGGGTAGGCGCGCACGCCGGAGGAGCCGCCGAGGTAGAACTTTTCTGAAGAATCCAGGTTCTTGCTGGCCCACTGGCCCGACAGGGCTGCGTAAAAGGAGAGTTCTTCGGTGATGACCTGCTGGCGGCTGGCGCTGTAGCGTAGCTTGTTGAAGCTGCCTTCGGTCTGGCTGGTGGCGGCATCGGCGGGCTGGTTGGGCGAGCCGTTGAGATTGAGCTGACCGTTTGTCAGGATCAGGCTGGCAACGTTGGCGCCGCCACCACCTATTCTGTCAAAGAGATTGCCCGACAGGCCCATACTCAAACTGTTGGAATGGTAGTTGGAGACAGTTGCTTCGTTGCCCTGGTTGTCAAAGGTCTTGTGGTCCAGGCTGGCGTTGAGATACAGGTTTTGCAGGCGCGCGCGAATGAGCGGGTAGCTGGCTTCCAGCCCGGCTGTGCCAGACGTGCCTTTTGAGTCGAGTGCCGCGAATTCTGCAGTTACCAGCCGGTAGCGCATGCTGGAAGCGTTGACGCCGACACGCCAACCGTTAGCACCAACAGGTAAGGTGCCACCCAGGCGCAGGTAGTCGCTGCCGTCGGTGTGGATCAGGTTGGCGCTGAGCAGATCACCGAGTTTGAGCGCACTGTTGAAATTGAGGTTGGCGCTCAGGCGGTTGGCACCGCTGGAGCGGCTGCCGGTATTGTTGAAAGTGGCATCGCCCATGACGAGCGGCTTGTCCGCGAGTTTGACGACCAGTTCGGTCTCGTTGGCCTGCTTGCCTTGGCGCAGGCTCCCTGCGACAGCCACGCCGGGTAGGTCCTCGGTCAGTAGCAGCGCGCGGTCGATGGCGTCGGCATTGAGCGGCGCTCCGGTAGCCTGCACGGCATCAAAGCCGCGCTGGATTTGTGCCAGGCTCACACGTGTTGCTGGAGTACCTTCGAACCTCACGCCGCCAAAGACGGCTTCCACGATCTGGATGATGACCACGCCACCCACAATTTCTTGCTGCGGCAGGTAAGCCCGCACGATCCAGCCCGCCGATCGGTAAATCTTGGCAACTGCAGCGCTGGCGGCTTGCAATTGCGCAAAATCGAGTGGTCGATTCAGGTACTCGACCACTGCGGGGGCGAGTTGCTCGGCGCTGAGCAGTGTATTGCCGACAAAGCGAAAGCTGCTGACGGTGACCGTTGCACCCAGCAGTGGCTGCATAGCCGCAGGCTGTGCCGACTCGGTTGGTAAGGCTTTAGGCGGCAGAGCGGGCTTGCGGTCGCGCTCAAGCTGTTGCAGTAGCGAGCCCGCGTCGGGTGTCGTTTGCGCCACGCTGATCGACGTAAATGGCGCGGCCAGCGCCAGCAAAAGAGGGCCGATGTGATGGTTCTTCATGAAGGGTGCGGCGTAGTTATAAGTACACTTGGATCAAAGGGTCACCTTGGGCATTCTGGGCACGCTCAATCGACAAACCTTTGCTGGACGGTGCAATACTTTTGCTGGATGGATATATTTTTGAAGTCCAGCGGTTGGTACAAGGCAATATCAATCTTGTGTCTGGCCTTTCAGGAAGCTACCGGTCACGAGGATCCGCTTGCGCTGCCCTGCTGTGAACTGGGTCTGGGTCGCCAGCGCCCCCGCAGCGGATTGGCCGCCACCAACCGAGCGGCAACTCTATGGGGTGCCAAGAGGCTAAATGAGCGAACGCTCCACAAACATCGAATGGAACGTCCAATGTCGGGTAACGGGCGGGCATTTCGAGAAAATCATCGTCGGGTAAGGGCACAAGCTGCCGGTCACGGACAAATTTCGTGAGTCAAGTCCGCCAGCGATAGCGGCCGTTCGGGTTGGTCGTTCAATTTGAGCGTAGCCTAACAATAACCGCGATAAGCTACCTCCTTGCGCCTAAACCACTCGAATCAACTTCGCCCATCATGGACCACCACATATTTCCCGACTCAAAAATTCCTAAGGTATACGGGGCGTATTCTCATGCGGTCGTAGCAAATGGCTTTGCGTTCATTGCAGGCCAGACAGCGCGTGATGCGGTTACGGGTAAGGTAATTGATGGCGATATTTCCCAGCAAACCACAAGATGCCTTGAGGTCATTGGAGAGATTCTGAATGAACTCGGCTTGACGCTTAAAGACATTGTTCGTTCAACCGTATACCTATCCAATATCGAAGACTTCGATGCGATGAACGCTGTTTATGCTGAACTTGTCCCAAGCCCCTACCCTGCAAGGAGTACACCAGAAGTCAAACTCCCCTTTGGCGCTCTTGTGGGAATAGAAGTAACTGCTGTCATGCCGAGCGCTAACCGCGATGCCTAACCCTCGCTCAACCGGGCCCGCCACGGCAAGCGCCGTATGCCAGCTTCCTGCCTTCTGGAGTCGTAGCCGGCCGAAACTCCAATGACTTCTGACGCTGCACTAGAGCCCGACAGGTCAAGGAAAACGAACCGGCAATCTGAAGGGCCGCTTTGGCTCCCCGGACCATGGCGACGAACGGCCGGTCCTGACTTTCACGGCTGACCAGAATGGGCACATCAGAGCCCTTGAACGCCCGAGTTCGGACTTGACTGCCCTTGGACTGAGGTCGGTTAGAAAGTTAGGTGGAGGCGTGCGTCGGCTGCGCGACTAGACGTACACCAAGGGCTGCGCAAACACGGCTGACTGTATCGAAACGCGGTTCACTACCTGGCCGAAGTGCTTTGTACAAGGCTTCTCTGGTGATGCCGGAATCCTTCGCAACCTGCGTCATGCCCCGCGATCGGGCAATGTCGCCGAGCGCAGCCGCCAACAGTGCCGCGTCATTCTCTTCAAGAACGGTGGTGAGATAGGCCGCTACGTCTTCTTCGCTGCTCAGGTACTCGGCTGCATCGAACTCGGGAAGTTCGGAAACTTTGATTCTCTTGCTCATGGTTCAATCCTCTAAAGACTGGGCAAGTTCGATTGCCCGATTGATGTCAGTTTGCTGCGTTGACTTAGTCCCACCGCCAAGCATCACGATTAAAACGCCACCTCTTTGGACGTAGTACATGCGCCAGCCCGGACCGAAATGTTCGCGCATTTCGTAAACACCTTCACCCAACGGCTCCACATCGCCCAAGTTACCAAGTTAGACCTTACGCAAGCGTTTGATAAGAAGCAGCCGGGTCAGTCCATCCTTCAGGCCTTTGAGCCAGTCGGAAAACTCTTCGAGACGTTTTACCTTGCAGGTCATGCTCGCTACCTGGGCGCCCTAAAGCTGCCACTGGTGAACAGCCGCTTAGGCAAGTCGTGCGAGAAATGTCGGTTTCCGGGAACGCCGGCTATGTGTCTTAAGTGACTGCTCGTCCTCGTATTGCGGCAGACCGTTGATGGTCGTATCCGGATATCCCTTTGATTGACTTCGCAACCAGACTGCTGTCCTTGCGCTACAGGAAACAACAAGCGGCGTCGGGCGGTCCATCTGAACTTCTGTAAGTCCGCTCCCACTACCCTGCCCATGATCACACCCCTCAAAGTGGTCATGCAAACAAATCACACTGTACACAAAAACGGGGACCGAAGTCCCCGTCTCAATGCTTCAGCAGAAGAAATCAGCCAGCCACCAGATCCTTGATCTGTTGCAGCGCAGCCGGGTCGTCCATGGTGGTCAGGTCGCCCGGGTCGCGCCCTTCGCACACCGCCTGCACGGCACGGCGCAAGAGCTTGCCGCTGCGGGTTTTCGGCAGCACGGTGACAAAGCGCACACGCGCCGGGCGCGCCACGGCGCCCAGGTCGCCATCGACCAGTTTCATGATCTCGCCCTCAAGCTTGAGGCAGGCTGCGGGGTCGCCGAGCAGGCTGGCGTCCTTGACCACGGCAAAAGCCATCGCCACCTGGCCCTTGAGTTGGTCGGCCACGCCCACCACCGCCACTTCAGCGACGTTGGGGTGTGCCGAAATACTCTCCTCGATCTCGCGCGTGCCCAGGCGGTGCCCGGCGACGTTGATCACGTCGTCGGTGCGGCCCAGAATGAAAAAGTAGCCGTCGGCGTCGCGGATGCCCCAGTCGAAAGTGCTGTAGACCAGTTTGCCCGGCACCGTCTTCCAGTAGGTGTTGACAAAGCGCTCGTCGTCGCGCCAGACCGTCTGCATGCAGCCCGGTGGCAGTGGGCCTTCGATGGCAACCACGCCTTTCTGGTTCGGGCCGATCAGTTCCTCGCCGGTCTGGTCGTCGAGCAGTTTGACGTCGTAGCCATAGACCGCCTTGCCCGGTGAACCAAACTTGCTGTCGGCCTTCTCGACGCCGTTGCACAAGGAGAGGATCGGCCAGCCGGTTTCGGTCTGCCAGTAGTTGTCGATGATCGGTTTGCCCAGCCCCTGGGCGATCCACTGTGCCGTCGGCTCGTCCAGCGGCTCACCCGCAAGGAACAGGGCGCGCAGGCTCGACAGATCGTACTTGGTGAGCAGGGCCGGGTCCTGCTTCTTGAGCACGCGCACCGCTGTGGGCGCGCTGAACATCACGGTGACCTTGTATTTTTCAACCAGGCTCCACCAGATACCGCCGTCCGGCCGCGTTGGCAGGCCTTCGTACATGATGGTGGCCATGCCTGCGATCAGCGGACCGTAGATGATGTAGCTGTGACCCACAACCCAGCCGATGTCGCTGGTGGAGAAATAGGTTTCACCGGCATTGCCGCAGTAAATGTGCTTCATGCTGGCGGCCAGCGCCACGGCGTAGCCACCGGTGTCGCGCTGCACGCCCTTGGGCTTGCCGGTGGTGCCGCTGGTGTAGAGCGTGTAGCTGATGTGTGTGGCGTCCACCCACTCGCAGGCAACCACCGTGTTGAGGTGTTTCTGGCGCAGCGCGCCCCACAGATGGTCGCGCCCGGCCACCAGGTCCATGGCCACCAGTTGGCGGTCCACCAGCAGCACGGCGGCGGGTTTGTGGCTGGACAGACGTATCGCCTCGTCCAGCAGCGGCTTGTAGGCCACGGCCTTGCCGCCGCGCGAGCCGGCGTCGGCACTGATGACGAGTTTGGGTGAGGCGTCTTCGATGCGCGAGGCCAGCGAACCCGAGGCAAAGCCGCCAAACACCACCGAGTGGATGGCGCCGATGCGGGCACAGGCCAGCATGGCAAACGCGGCTTCGGCAATCATGGGCATGTAGATCAGGACGCGGTCGCCTTTCGTAACACCCAGGTCCAGCAGGGTCGCCGCCATGCGCTGCACTTCGGCGTGCAGATCGCGGAACGAATAAACGACTTCTTGGTTGGTTTCGGTCGAAACAAAGATCAGCGCTGCCTGATCGGCGCGGTCTTTCAGGTGCCGGTCAATTGCGTTGTGGCACAGATTGGTGGTGCCACCGACAAACCACTTGGCAAAGGGCGGATTGCTGTAGTCGCAAATCTGCTGCGGCGGGGTCTTCCAGTCGACCAACTGAGCCTGTTCGGCCCAGAAAGCGTCGCGGTCGGTGAGGGAACGGCGATGAAAATCAGCATAGCTTGTCATTGTTGTCTCCAGTCGGGTCAGAAAACTGAATTCATAATTATGGCCACTCAACTTGCTACAAGCTGACTTTGCGAAGTGCCCTCAATTCATGCCACAGGCACCCGGTCCACCCCGGTGTTCACAGCCGCCGCAGGCACTTGGCATGGCCGGCAGCGCACTGGCGGAAGCGGTGGTGGCAAAAACCGACAACTGCTTTTCAAGCGCTTTGGACTGGCAATTCGGGCACTGCGGCTCGCTGCCGGAGCGAACCAAGGTCTCGAACCGGTGACCACAGGCAGCGCAGGCGTACTCATAAATCGGCATAACAACTCCTCGGATTGAACCAATTATCGGACGGACAGACCCGCAATCGGATTTCGCCATTGCGAGGCCACAGCACAGGGCACAATCAAGCCATGAAATTTACCCGTACCCAAACGCTCTGGGCTCTTGGTCTGGCGCTGTGCGCTGCTGGCATCTTCGCCTACAGCCAGCGCGGCCAGCCGGTCGAGGTGACGCTGGTGACGCAGGGCGAGATGCTGCAGTCGGTCGTGACCAGCGGACGCATCGTCGATCTGGCCCGCACAGAAGTTTCCAGCCAGAACACGGCGCGCATCGAAAGCATCGCTGTGCGTGAGGGCGAGCGCGTGCAAGCCGGCCAGATTCTGGTGCGCCTGCGCGATGACGAAGCCCGCGCCAGCCTGGTCCAGGCCGAGGCCGCCGTGCTGGAAGCACGCGAGCGTTTGCGTCAGATCGAGACCGTGCAGGACCCGGTCAGCGTGCAACTGCTGGCGCAGGCCGAGGCGGCTAACCTGCAAGCGCAACAGGAACTCACCCGCGCGCAAGATCTGCTGCGCCAGGGCTTTGTCTCGCAGTCGCGCCTGGACGACGCGCAGCGCGCCGCCAACAGCGCCAAGGCCGCCATGCAGGCGGCGCGGGTGCAGGCGCAGGGCAACCAGCGCGGTGGTGTTGAACTGGCACTGGCCAAGGCGCGACTCGATCAGGCCGCGGCGGCGCAACGTGCGAGCGCAGCCCGGCTTGACCAGCTGAATCTGCGCGCGAGCGCTGCCGCCACCGTGATCAGTCGCAGCAACGACCCGGGTGACACAGCGCAGGCCGGCAAAGCAATCCTGACGCTGGTCGGTGGTGGCGAGACGCGCATCCAGGCCAGCGTGGACGAGAAGAACTTGAAGTTTCTGCAACTGGGACAGGCCGCGCTCGCCAGCGCCGACGCCTACCCGCAGCAGCCGTTCAAGGCCAGCCTGATCTACATCGCGCCGGCCGTTGATCCGCTGCGCGGCACGGTGGAACTGAAACTGCGCGTGGAGCCCGCGGTGAACTACCTGCGCCCCGACATGACGGTGTCGGTCGAGATCGTCACGGCACGCTTGCCCAACGCCCTGATGCTGCCAACCGATGCCGTGCGGCGCGATGCCAACGGCGCCAGCTTTGTCTGGGTCAATCGCGACGGTCGTGCGCGCCAGGTCAGCGTGCAGACCGGGGCGCAGGGCATTGCGAGCACGCAGATCGTCAAGGGACTGGCCAAGGACGAGCACGTGATTTTGCCGAGCGGCACGCTCGCTGAAGGCGACAAGGTGCGCGAGCAAAGTACGCGCGCGCCGCTGGGCAAGGTGCCCGCCATGCCCGGCTTCACCAGTTGATGGCGGCCATGCGGCTCCCGTTTGCCTGGATGGTCTGCCTGCGCTACCTGCGCGAAGGCCGCATGCAGACAGTTCTGATTCTGGCCGGCGTCACGGCGGGTGTTGCCGTCATCATTTTTCTGACCACCCTGATCACGCAATTGCAGGCTTCCATCATCGAAAAGACCTTGGGCAGCCAGGCCCACATCGTTTTGAAGCCGCCGCGCGCGGCCAACCAGACCCTGCTGCCGCCGGGCAACACCGCCGCCATCGTGCAGCCGCGTGCGCAGCGCCTGCGCTCGATCGACCAGTGGGAAGCGGTGGCACGCCTGGCGGCACAAACCAGCGGCGTGCAGGCGGTCTCGCCGGTGCTCTCAGGCGCCGGCTTTGCCGCGCGCGCCGAAGCAAACCAGCCGATTGCCCTGCTCGGTGTCGACCCGCTGGCGCACCAGCGCATCGTGCGCATGGACAAGTACCTGACGCAGGGGCGCTTTGACCTCAGCGGCGCCAACGCGGTCATCGGCATTGAACTGGCAAAAGACCTGGGCGTCGCGCTGGGTGACAAGATCCGCGTCATCACGATGGACGGGCGCAATGACCTGCTGAGCATCTCCGGCATCTTCGACATCGGCAGCCGCGACCTGAACCGGCGCTGGGTCTACACCAGCATCAAGATGGCGCAGTCTCTGCTGGACCTCTCCGGCGGTGTCACCGAAATCGACCTGCGCGTGGACGACCTGTTCCAGGCCGAAGCGACGGCGCGCCAGTTGCAGGCGCAAACCGGCCTCTATGTGGAAAGCTGGATGCAGACCAATGCGCAGTTGCTCACCGCCCTGAAAAGCCAGAGCACCTCGAACAACCTGATCCGTCTGTTCGTTGTGCTGATCGTCGCCGTTGGCATTGCCAGCGTGCTGGTGGTGTCGGTGGTGCAAAAGCAAAAGGAGATCGGCATCCTGCGCGCCATGGGCGCAAGCCCGCGCCGGGTCATGTCGGTGTTTCTGCTGCAAGGCGGCTTTTACGGCCTGCTCGGCTCAGCCCTGGGCTCCGCCCTGTCGCTGGCGCTGCTCAACTTTTTTTCGCGCGTCTCGCGCAATGCCGACGGCACGCTCTTGATCAGCGCCGAGATTGAGCCGTCCGTCATGGCCTGGGCCTGTGCGCTGGCCCTGACCGTGGGCCTGGCGGCGGCAGCGCTGCCAGCGCGGCGCGCGGCGCGGCTGGACCCGGTGCAGGCGATCCGCGCGTAAAGCCAGGCAGACCATGAGCGCCATCGTCGAACTGCAGGACATCCATAAGAGCTACGGCCTGGGCACGGCTGTCGCCACAGAAATTCTGCACGGCATCAACCTTTCAATCGAGAACGGCGAATTTGCGGCGCTCACCGGCCCTTCCGGATCGGGCAAGAGCACGTTGCTCAACATCATCGGACTGCTTGAAGCGCCCAGCAGCGGGCGCCTCGCCATCGACGGCCAGGACACGGCGGGCATGGATGACGCTACCCGCACCAGGCTGCGCGGGCGCTCAATCGGTTTCATCTTCCAGTTTCACCACCTGCTGCCGGGCTTTAGCGCGCTGGAGAACGTGATGATGCCCTCCATCATCGACCTCGGCTGGTCAACCGCCAAGGCGCAGGAGACGGCACTGCAGTTGCTGCAGCAGGTCGGCTTGAAGGACGCGGCGCACAAGCGGCCGGCCGAACTATCGGGCGGCATGCAACAGCGCGTGGCGATTGCACGCGCCCTGTCGCTGTCGCCGCGATTGATCCTGGCCGATGAGCCCACCGGCAATCTGGACACGCACAGCGCCGACGACATTTTTGAATTGCTGCAGACCATCAACCGCGAACGCCAGTCGGCCTGCCTGATCGTGACGCACGACCCGCGTCTGGCCGCGCGCTGCCAGCGCCAGATCCGGATCGTTGACGGACAACTTGTTTAGCACCACCCTCGACTGTCGTCCGATCACATCATCCCGGTCCTGTGGCAAACTGCGATGATGAAAACCGAAATCAGCTATGCCACCGCGCAGGATGCTCGCGCCATCGCCGAGATACATGTCGCCAGCTGGCGCGAGGCTTACCGCGACCTGCTGCCCGAGCCTTATCTGGCCGGGCTGGACGTGGCCGAACTTGAAGCGCGCTTTCGTCAGGCCACAGAAGACCGCATGTGCGATGTGCTGCTGGCCCGGCGCGATGGCGTGCTTCAGGGCTGGCTGCATTGCGGCCCCGCGCGCGACCCTGGCGTGCCGACGACCGAGGGTGAAATCATGGCACACAACGTGGCGCCCACAGCCTGGTCCAGCGGCGTGGGCCAGAGCCTGTGGCTGCGCGCCAAGGACATTCTGATCCAGCGCGGCTACATGACCAGCATCCTGTGGGTGTTCGCGCAGGACGAACGCGCCATCCGGTTTTATCGCAGCGCCGGATTTGCGCCGACGCCACCCACGCCACGCCGCGTCGAGCTCGGTGGCATGAGCTGTGAGCTCGTGCGCTACTCGCGCCCGATCGACCGTTGAAGGTGGCTGCGGCTACTTGATCAGCGCCTGCGCCGCCTTGAAGGCCGGGTGCTCGGCGCTGCGCAGCCATTCAAACACCACCATCTCGGTCGTCACCAGTTCGGCACCGGCGCCGGCCAGGCGGTCAAAAGCGGCGTCGCGGTTGCGCTCGGTGCGAGAGCTGCAGGCGTCCGTCACAACCCAGACTTCAAATTCATCCTCCAGCAGATCGAGCGCGGTTTGCAGCAGGCAGACGTGAGCTTCACAGCCGGCGATGACCACCGTGTTGCGCTCTGCCCCACCCGAGGCCGCCTTTTGCAGATGCTTGGGCAGGCTGCGCGCATTGCCCGCCACTGGCGCTGCGGGCGGACGCAACCACTCGCCCAGGCCCTCCTCCACCGCGCTGAACTGCATCTTGCTCAGCGTGCGCCGGCACAAGCTTCGCAGTTCGGCCGGGTTCTCGCCGAGCCTGGAAGGATTCTGTTCCGTGCCCCAGACCGGCACCTCCAGCAGTTGCGCCGCCTGCGCCAGGCGCTGGGCATTGGCCAGCACCAGCGTGCCTTCAAAAATGGCGGGCATCAGGCGAGCCTGGTAGTCGACCAGGACGAGTTGGGATTGTTCGGCGTCAAGCAGCATGGTTTTCTTTCTGAAACGGAGGCGCCCGTGTGGGTCACCGCTATTAGACCGCAGGTTTGCGCGGTTTGGGGCCACCCTGGCCGGGCACGTATACTGCGGGGCCATGCGAATCCCAGCCTTCCTCGTCGTCCTTCTGTTTGCCGCCACGGTGCAAGCCAGCCCCGTGCCGGCGGGAGACGACCTGGATGCGGCGCTGGCCGACAAGGGTCTGCTGGCGCGAATCGACCAGGTGCGCCATACGGTCGGCGAAAAGGCTTCGGCACTGGTCTTTACGGCCATGGGCTTTCTTGGCGCGCCCTACCGGCGCGGCGGCAGCACGGCGGAGACCGGTTTTGACTGCAGCGGCTTCGTCAAGTCGATGTACGAGCAGACGGTTGGCCTGGTCCTGCCACGCAAAGCCTCGCAGCAGGCCGCCGCCACGCAGCGGATTGAGCGCGCTGACCTGCAGCCCGGCGATCTGGTTTTTTTCAACACCATGCGCCACGCCTTCAGCCATGTCGGCATTTATATCGGCGAAGGCAAATTCATCCACTCGCCCAAACCCGGCTCTGAAGTACGGGTCGAGGACATGGGCCTGAGCTACTGGAAACGCCGTTATGACGGCGCTCGTCGCGTGCCAGGCGCGGCCGAAGCAACTGCGGCACAGACTGCGCCGGCAGCGGAGCCTGCGGCGCGCTGAATTGTTGCCGCTCACCGGCTCAGCTTTTAATCGCGCCCGAAAAAAAGCCTCGCACTGCGAGGCCTTTTTGATGCAACTGGCAAAGCCAGCAAATTACAGTTTCTGCGTTGCCATGAAGGAGTCGAAACGGCTTTCGGCAAAACGGAACCAGGCCACCTGATCACGCTGGAATGCGCGCAGGTCAGCGTAAATTTTCTTCCATTCCGGGCTCTTGGCATCGTTCTCGGCGAACACCGCCATCGAGGCCTTGAACGAAGCTTCCAGCACCGCTTGCGAGAAAGGCAATACCTTGGTCTTGGCAGCAACCAGTTGCTTCAGGGCCTTGGGGTTGAACGCGTCGTACTTGGCCAACATGTCCGAATTGGCAAGAGCTGAAGCAGCCTCGATGATCGCCTTGTACTCGGGCGACAGCGCGTCAAACGCTTTCTGGTTGATAAAGAAGTCCACTTCCGGACCGCCTTCCCACCAGCCGGGATAGTAGTAGAACGGCGCAACCTTGTTGAAGCCAAGCTTCTGGTCGTCATACGGACCGACCCATTCAGCGGCGTCGATCGTGCCTTTTTCCAGCGCCTGGTAAATTTCCCCGCCCGGAATGCTCTGCGGCACAGCGCCGAGTTTTTGCATAACTTCGCCGATCAGGCCGCCACCCAGGCGCATCTTCATGCCCTTGAAGTCGGCGATCGACTTGATTTCCTTGCGGAACCAGCCGCCCATCTGGGTGCCGGTGTTGCCGCCGGCAAAGCTGATCATGTTGTAGCCGGCATAGAACTCGTTCATGAGCTTGCGGCCATTGCCGTGCATCATCCAGGCGTTCATCTGGCGCGCATTCAGGCCAAACGGAACAGCCGAACCGAGCGCGAAGGCCGGGTTCTTGCCATAAAAATAATAGGGCACGGTGTGGGACATCTCAACCGTGCCGTTCTGCACGCCGTCAACCACGCCGAACGGGGGCAACAACTCGCCACCGGCATGCACCGAAATCTCGAACTTGCCGCCCGACATCGCCTTGACCGCCTTGGCGAACACTTCGGCGCCACCATAAATGGTGTCGAGCGACTTGGGAAAGCTTGAAGCCAGACGCCAGCGAATGGCGGCAGCCTGGGCATGCACTGCAGGCGCAGCACCAGCGGCCAACACGCCGGCGATACCGGCATTTTTGATTACGGAACGACGATCCATGAACTTCACCTTTGCAAGTTGTTGATTGGAGGTCTCACCATGCCGCGCGGCATGACGACGACCCATAGGAGTCCACAGGCATTGTAAGGTCAACAGCGCCGCTTTCTGAGGCGGGTTTTCCCTTGCGCAGACGCCTCAGGCAACGGCTTTGAGCGCAGGACCACCCGACGCCAGCAGCGGCTCGAAGCGGCGCCGTATGGCAGCCTGGATACCAGCCGCATCCAGCCCCTGCAAGGCCAGCAATCTGGCGTGATCGCCGTGCTCGATGAATTCATCCGGCAAACCCAGTTGCAGCAGGGGTTTGACAACACCGGCTGCCTGCAGTGCTTCACTCACGGCGCTACCGGCTCCACCCATGATGGCGCCCTCTTCAACCGTCACCAGCGCCTCGTGCTCGGATGCGACCTTGAGCAGCAGTGCCAGGTCCAGCGGTTTGACCCAGCGCATGTTGACCACGGTCACGCCCAACACCGCGGCTGCTTCCAGCGCCGGATACAACAGCGTACCGAAAGCAAGAATGGCCAGCCGATTGCCAGCACGCCTGACTTCGCCCTTGCCAAAAGGCAAGGCCTGCAGCCCGGGCTGCACCGCCACGCCAGAACCCGCACCGCGCGGGTAGCGTACCGCCACCGGGTGCTGCTGCTCGAAGGCACAGGACAGCAACTGACGGCACTCGTTTTCATCGGCCGGACAGGCCAGACTCATGTTGGGGATGCAGCGCAGGAACGGGATGTCATAGGCGCCGGCATGGGTGGCACCATCGGCGCCGACCAGACCTGCGCGGTCCAGCGCGAACACCACCGGCAGATTCTGGATTGCGACGTCGTGAATCAGTTGGTCGTAGGCGCGCTGCAGAAAGGTGGAATAAATCGCCACCACCGGTTTGAGCCCCTCGCAGGCCAAGCCGGCGGCAAAGGTCACAGCGTGCTGCTCGGCAATCCCGACGTCGAAAAAACGATCCGGAAAATTCTGTTCAAACTCGACCATACCCGAGCCCTCGCGCATGGCCGGGGTGATGGCCACCAGACGCTTGTCATGCGCGCCCATGTCACACAGCCATTGGCCAAAGACCTGGGTGAAAGTCTGTTTGGCCGGCGTGCTGGGTTGCTGCAGACCGACGGCCGGGTCGAACCTGCCGGGGCCGTGGTAGGCCACCGGATCGGCTTCGGCCAGCTTGTAGCCCTGGCCTTTTTTTGTGACCACATGCAGAAACTGCGGTCCCTTGAGATGCTTGATGTTCTCGAGCGTGGGAATCAGGGAATCGAGGTCATGGCCATCGATCGGACCGATGTAGTTGAAACCAAATTTTTCGAACAACGTAGCCGGCACGACCATGCCTTTGGCGTGCTCTTCAATGCGCTTGGCCAGTTCGAACAGGGGCGGTGCGCCCTTGAGCACGGTCTTGCCGGCATTTTTGGCAGCAGCATAAAACTGGCCGCTCAGGAGTTTGGCTAGGTAACGGTTGAGCGCGCCCACCGGCGGACTGATGCTCATGTCGTTGTCATTGAGGATGACCAGCAGATTGCAGTCCGCCACGCCCGCGTTGTTGAGCGCTTCGAAGGCCATGCCGGCGGTCAGCGCGCCGTCGCCGATCACGGCAATGCAGTTGCGCTCCTCGCCCTTGATCCGGGACGCCAGCGCCATGCCCAGCGCCGCCGAAATGGAGGTACTCGAGTGGGCCGTGCCAAAGTCGTCGTATTCGCTTTCGGCGCGCTGCGGGAAACCGCTCAGGCCACCGAGCTGGCGCAGCGAGCCCATGCGCTCGCGCCTTCCGGTCAGGATCTTGTGCGGGTAGGTCTGATGGCCCACGTCCCAGACAATGCGATCCTGCGGCGCGTTGAAGACATAGTGCAGGGCGACGGTTAGTTCGACCGTGCCGAGGTTGGAGCTCAGATGCCCACCGGTCTGGGAAACGCTGTCAAGCACATAGGCCCGCAATTGCGCCGCCACCATCTCCAGTTGGGCGCGCGGCAAACGCCGCAGCGCAGCAGGGTCATTGATGGTTTCGAGCAACGGGTACAAATTTTTCGACATAGGCTCTATTTTCGCTGCGTTCGGAGCTTGGCTATCAAGAATGGTCTTGCCGGTCATCATCAACTGACCCGGTTTACCACCATGGCGGCCAGCCCCTGCAAGGTCTGGGTCTGGTGCAAGCCGCTTTGCCGCAGTGCCAACAAAGCCTGCGCCAGCAGTTTCTGGGCGTAGGCGGCCGAGCGCTCCAGGCCCAGCACCGACACATAGGTCGGCTTGTCATGGCTGGCATCCTTGCCCGCCGTCTTGCCCAGCGTGACGGAGTCGGCCGTCACGTCCAGAATATCGTCCACCACCTGAAACGCCAGTCCGATGGCGGCGCCATAGTCCTGCAGACCACGCTGCGCGGCATCGGAAATCTCACCCAAGGCAGCGCCCATCATCACGCTGGCCTGCAACAGGGCACCGGTCTTGAGGCGGTGCATCTGGCGCAACTGGTCTTCGGTCAGTGCAACGCCGACACTGGCCAGATCGATCGCCTGCCCGCCCGCCATGCCGGCGCTGCCAGCAGCACGGGCCAGCAGGCTGCACAAACGGGCTTGTTGCGCCGCCGGCATACCGGCCTCAGGGGTTAACAATTCAAACGCCAGCGCCTGCAAGGCGTCGCCGGCCAACAGGGCGCCGGCCTCGCCAAACTTGACATGAACGGTTGGTTTGCCGCGGCGCAGAACATCGTTGTCCATGCAGGGCATGTCGTCGTGCACCAGCGAGTAGGCATGGATCAGCTCAACCGCACAGGCCGCGCGCAGCGCCGCCTCATAGGGCCCGCGGTCCGACGCGCCAGCACCCGCCCAATCCACAAGCTCGGCGCTCACCGACTCCCAGGCCGCCAGCACCAGGAGCGGTCGCAGCCGCTTGCCGCCATCCAGAACGGCGTAGCGCATGGCCGCTATCAATTCGGCCGGTGCACCGTGTTCCAGACTGACCGGCGCGCTGGCACATACCCAACCGTCAAGCGCACGCTCAACCTGTTGCAGATGCGCGGCGCTCCAGGCGCCGAGGTCCAATGCCATTTCTGTTGTCACTCCGGCGTCCAGCTCTTGAGCAGCCCCTGGTCAAGCACCTTGACCTGCGTTTCAACGGCTTCGAGCCGCTCACGGCAAAACTTGAGCAGTTCAGCGCCACGCTGGTACTGGGTCAGCAGTTGCTCCAAGGGCATGGCACCCGATTCGAGTCGTGCCAGCAATTGCTCCAACTCTTCCAGAGCGGTCTCGAAACTGGCGGGCTTGGCAGAACGGGGGGCAGTAACCATGGGGCGGAAAAATCCGTGAATGTAATCCGGTGATTTTAGGCGCTGGCGTCAGGTGCATCGCCAGCAGACCCTAATAACTTTGAGGAGATCCCCCTAAGCCGCCGGTATGGCGTCAGGCGCCACGGCCTTGTCGGCCTCGAACAGACCTTGTGCCAATTTGACCGCGTCGGCGCACAGCAGGCGCTGGCACCAGGCAGCCACGCAGGATGGCGCCACGGCCTCGGGCTCAAAGACAATCTGCGAGACGACCCGTGCAATGACAGCCGGTGCCACGCCCGCCACGAGCAGCGCCGCGGCAAAGCGACTGGCCGCATCCCCAATGCGAAAGGCGTTGATATTGGCCTTGACGATGCGCTCGCCCTTGGGCGCAAACAGGGCTCGCAGTTGCGCCTCCAGCAATTCAGCCGGCAAGGGCAGCTGAGAAGCCGCCGCACCCAGCACCACAACGTTCTGCACCTTCACGCTGCCAGCCTTTTGCGCCAGGCGCGTGCCATTGATTGCGACCAGCCGCGGCGCCGAAAACAGCACCTCGTACAACGCGGCGGGTTTTGGATAGGTCGTGACATTGACCATCGGCGTGATGTCGGTAACGATGCAGCCGTCCGGGCGCAGCAAATTCGTGTAGCGCAGGGCCTCCATCGGTTCCACCGAAAGCACCATGCTGGCCGTTCCCTCGGCAATCAGGTCGCTGGACACGGGCTGATCCGAAATGCGGACAAAGGCCGACACCGCTCCACCCCGTTGGGCCATGCCATGAACCTCGGACTGTTTCAGGTACAGACCAGCCTCATGAATGGCGCGGTCAATCACCGCTGCTATCGTCAGCACGCCCTGACCGCCAACGCCGCACACCACCAGGTCGTAGTTCATGCTGCCACCACCTTGATTGCGTGTTTGAGTTCGCGTGCTTCCTTGATGTCCTTGATCTCCTTGGCGTAGGTGACGCAAGCGCGCCGCGCAATGATCACCGACAAGCCGGTGTAGGCCAGTTCCTCACGCAGGGTTGCCACCGTTTGCGCCTTCTTGTGCGGCGAGGGCACGACGATGCGGATGTGCTCGCGTGGTACGCCCAGGCCAGCCACCAGATTGACCACTTCTTCATCGGTCGCCATGGTCGGCTGCCCACCGGTCATCGCAACAATGCTGTTGTCCAGAATAAAGACCTTGATGTTGGTGTTGTCGCGCGCTGCGTCCAGCATCGGCGCCATGCCGGAGTGGGTGAAAGTGCCGTCGCCGATCACGCACAGCGAGGGGTTCATACCGGCATGCGAAGCGCCTATCGCCATGCCGATGGAGGCCCCCATGCACAGGCAGGAGTGAATGCCGTGGTAGGGCGCCATCGCGCCCAGCGTGTAGCAGCCGATGTCGCCCATCACGCGTGTGTTCGGCGCAAATTCGGCAATCACTTCGTTGATGGCGATGTAGGCGTCGCTGTGCGGACACTTGTCGCACAGACAGGGCGGCCGGCCAACCAGCACGTCGGCCAGACCCGGTATTTCAAGCGAAGCCTGGATCGGCAGGCCGAAACAGCGCTTGATCGCATCCTGCGACAGCTCGCCCATGCGCGGCAGGTCGCCGCTGAGCTTGCCGCGGATCGGGCGCTCACGCATGAGCCCGAGCGCACTGACGTAGCGCTCGATGAAGGGATAGCCCTCCTCCACGATCCAGATTTCGCTCGAGGCGTCGAGCAACTGGCGGATTTTCTTCACCGGCAGGGGATAGCAGCCCACGCGCAACAGGTTGTAGTTCTCCAGGGCATCACCGAGCGCCTCCTGCAGGTAGTTCCAGGCCAGTCCGCTGACCAGAATGCCGGGGCGCTCGCCAGCGCGCAGCGTCAGCGCATTGACCGCATGGGCCTCCGAGTAGGCCTGCAACGCGCCCTGCTTCTCGACCAGGCTGGCATAGGCCCGCCGGGCATTGCCGGGCAGCAAAATAAAGCGACTCGGATCGTCCACATAGTGCGCCTCGTTTTGCGGTCGTGGCGCGGCCAGCTGAACCTTGGAGCGGCTGTGCGCCAAGCGTGTCACCAAGCGAAGCAGGACCGGCACCTGCAGCTTCTCCGACAGGTCAAAGGCCTCACGCGTGAAGTCGTAGCACTGCTGCTGGTCGGCCGGCTCCAGGCAGGGCACCATGGCAAAGTCGGCAAAGTAACGCGAGTCCTGCTCGTTTTGCGAGCTGTGCATCGAAGGGTCGTCGGCCACCACCAGCACCAGGCCGCCATGCGCGCCCGAGACCGCCACATTCATGAACGGATCGGCCGCTACATTGAGCCCGACATGCTTCATCGAGACCATGGCACGCCGCCCGGCGTAGGAGACGCCAACACCCTCCTCCAACGCCACTTTCTCGTTGCTCGACCACATGCCGCGCACCGACAGACCGTGCTCTTTCACATAGTCCTCGATGGTCTGGTAAATCTCGGTCGATGGGGTACCCGGGTAGGCGTAGGCGGCGCTGATACCGGCGTCAATGGCGCCGCGCGCAATCGCTTCGTCGCCCAGCAGAATGACTTCAGACATGTTTGCTCCAGTGTGCGTGGGATCTTCGGTGGATCTCCTGGGTGGCAAGTATCGCATCTGCGCAAGCCCTGCTTGTCAGCTTGGCGTCAACCGTTTTTGCGCGTCGGCCGCGCTCGTCCCGTGTCGCGAAGGGAACCGCGCAGCAGAATCACTTCAGGCACAATAATCGCTGGAGTCGACACCCACTGCGACCCGGTTTTCAAACGCTCTTACAAACATAACGGAGACCCCACCATGGCTTTGCTCATCACCGAAGACTGCACCGCATGCGACGCCTGCCGCCCCGCCTGTCCGAATGAGGCCATCAGTGTCGGCGATCCGCTTTATGTGATCGACCCGCAGCGCTGCACCGAATGCGTTGGCGCAGAAGACGAGCCCCAGTGCAAGGTGGTCTGCCCGGCTGACTGCATCACGTTCAACCCGGCCTTCAAGGAAAGTCCGGAAGAATTGCAGGCCAAGTACGAAAAGCTGCACGCCTGATATTGCAGGCCGCTCGCCTTCGCGGTCAGGACGCGCCCGCCCGACCCACCATGCCCCGGGGCACCACCGGCGACTCATTGCCCAAGGTCTTGTGGCCCTTGCTGTTTGGCAACTTCGTCATCGGCAGCGGCGTGATGGTGGTGGCAGGCACGCTCAATGAGATCAGCAACTCACTGAACATCCCGGTGGCTGTTGCCGGGCAACTGATCACGGCCGCTGCGGTAACGATGTGCCTGGGCGCACCCCTGTTTGCCAGCGTCGTGGCGGGCTGGGACCGGCGCCGTCTGCTGACGCTGTCCATGCTTTGGTACGCCTTGTTTCTGGGCCTGTGCGCCCTGATGCCGGGGTTTGGCTCGCTGTTGGTGGTGCGCGTGCTGGGTGTTGTATCTCCGGCCATTTTCACGCCCCAGGCCGCCGCCTGCGTTGGTCTGCTGGTGCCACCGCATCAGCGCGGCCGGGCCATCACCTTTGTATTTCTGGGCTGGTCTGTTGCGTCGGTACTGGGCATGCCGCTGGGCGCCTGGATTGGCGGCACACTGGGCTGGCGCGGCGCGTTCGCGTTTGTCGCCCTGCTGGGCCTGGTCAGCGCCGTGTGGCTGTGGCGGACCCTGCCCGACGGCATCAAACCACCCGCGCTTTCCAGGGCCGCCTGGGGCCAGACGCTTCGCTCCAAACCGCTGATGCTGTGCGTGGCGGTCACGCTGCTGCAGTCGGCCGGCCAGTTCGTGCTGTTTGCCTACTTTGCGCCCTACTACAAGGCGCAACTGCACACCACACCCTTGCAACTGAGTCTGCTGTTCGCCTGGTTTGGCGCCTTTGGACTGATCGGAAATATCCTGATGTCACGCCGCATTGACCGCATTGGCGCCGCACACGCTGTTATGTGGAGCATGGGCAGCATCGCGCTTAGCCTGCTGCTGTGGTCCCTGGGCAGCAGCGTGGTGCTGGCGGCGCTGATCTGTGTGCCCTGGGGGCTGGGCTGCTTTGCCGCCAACTCGGCCCAGCAGGCGCGGCTGCTGGGCATTGCGCCGGCACTGGCTTCCGGGTCGATCGCACTCAACTCGTCGGCCATGTACGCCGGCCAGGCGCTGGGCGCCGGCAGCGGCGGCTGGTTGATCGCGCAGGGCCAGATGGCTTCGCTGCACTGGTTCGGACTGGCGGGCCTGCTGGTGGCGATGGCACTCAGTTGGTGGACGGCTCGGCAAGCGTCTGGTCAGCGCGTCAATTGAAGCCAATCAAGGGCTCAATTCGGCCATTCGCCGTCAAACGGCGCGGCTGATAATTCATTTCAAAGAACCAGTCATCGAACTGCGCGGGCGTCGCAACTATGCGTGCCTTGACGGCTGATGCAGCAGGGCATCAAGCGACCTACTAGATTTGAAGGAATGTAGCCATGAATTCGGTAATGCAGGAAGTCGATGCACGAACCAACCTGACCAGCAACAGCATGTTCGAAATGCTGCTGTTTCGACTGGGCGAAGCGCCTGGCACGGGTCGGCATGAACTGTTCGGCATGAATGTGTTCAAGGTGCGCGAGATTCTGGTGATGCCGGAAATCACCGCCATGGCCAACGCATCATCGAGCATCATGGGCGTGGCCAATATCCGGGGACAAATGATCACGGTGGTTAACCTGCCAAAAATCATGGGCTGCAGCCTCGACAAACCACCGGGCCTGCTGCTGGTCACCGAGTTCTCGCGCACGTCCCAGGGCTTTGCCGTCGAAGAAGTCAGCGAGATCGTGCGGCTGGAGTGGAAACGGGTCCTGTCCGCCGAAGGCACCGGCGGCAACCTGGTCACCAGCGTCGCCAAGCTCGATGGGGACGGCATCCATGACCGTCTGGTTCAGGTGCTCGACGTCGAGCAGATCCTGCGCGATGTGTTTCCGAATGACACGCCAGAAATTCTGGATGAGGCCATAGGCACCACCGTCAAACTGCCACCCGGTACGGTCATTCTGGCTGCGGACGACTCGGCGGTCGCCCGCATGATGATCGAGGAAGGGCTCAAGGCCATGAATGTGGACTACGTTATGACCAAGAATGGCAAAGAAGCATGGGACCGCCTGCAGAGCATCTCAGCGCAGGCAGAACGCGAAGGCAAGCTGCCGGAAAGCAGGATTGCCCTGGTCCTGTCCGATCTGGAAATGCCCGAGATGGACGGCTTCACCCTGACGCGCAACATCAAGCAGGACGCGCGATTCGCGAATATCCCCGTCATCATTCATTCGTCGTTGACCGGCACCACCAACGTGGAGCATGTGAAGAAAGTCGGTGCGGATGCCTACGTGCCAAAGTTCAGCGCCCCCGAATTGGCGGCCGTCATTCAGAAGGTGCTGAAGAATCAGGCATCCGTGAAAAAGTCCCTGGGTCCCTGAGCTGAGCGTCGGCGCAGCCTGTCATTTGGTCTGCAACCGGTCCAGGTAGTCGACCAGCGCAAGAATGCGCACACGCACGAACATTTCCTGATCGTAAGGAACATCCACGTAGTACGCGCCGGCCGCCACCTTGTCCGCGCTGTACTCTCTGCCCCAAATAGGCATATCGCGGGCTCCGTGTTCTTTGACGTACTGTCTGCCGTCGATGACTGCTGAAATCCAATCAAAAGGGAACACGCCGCCGTTATTCCTTTTCAGCATCGTCAAGTCACTCGCGGGCTTCTTCAACAGTTCGCCGTAGGATCCGTTACCCTTCCCGACTGGTCCATGGCAAACCATGCATTTGGACTCATACTCCCGTTTGCCCATATCCGGCTTCCCCCCGCTTTGCGTTTGTGCCATGCCACTTGCGCCGAGATAGGCCGTCGTCAGAGCCACAACCAATGTTCGCGTGATGTTCGTCACATTAACCTCCTGAATGATGGAAATTGGCACACGCATTGCAAACCAATGCAATGCCAGCGGCAACAACTTCTTTTGCGTATCCTGAGCGCAAAACGAACTATCGGCTTGATTTTTCGCAACAGCGCCAAACTCCACCCATCTCTGCCCACCCTGCCGAGACCCGAAGGCTGATCACAGACAACGACCGTCGACCCTACCGATGAGTGCTTGGCTCATCATGTCTTCTCTGCAGGCTGGTCAGGCGGAAGTCCTGAATCATCTCCGTCCTTGATTACTCAAAGGGCTTCGGGCATGCCGATCTGGTCACTTTCTGATTGCACCGATCCTGCTGTCAAGAGAGCGTCAATGGCTTCTCCAGGCGGGTTCCTTGAGAAATATCAGTTCGGTTAGTTTCTGAACTTCTACATTCGAACAGGGTTGGAGACTTTCAAGCGCCTCACCTTTGGTGCATTGGAATGATCTCTATGTGTTCGGCAAACAATTGGAGTTAATCATGAAATGTTCGTTCTCGGAAAGAACTTTCCTGGTTTTGGTCGCTACGGCAACCATCAGTGGCACGGTGCTCGCTCAGGCAGGAAAATCCGATTTCGGCAGAGAAGAATACCAGGCGAATTGCGCCGTCTGCCATGGCAACGAGGGCAAAGGCAATGGTCCTTACATCGAGTTTTTGCGCAAAGACCCAACGGACTTGACCACGCTCGCAAAGCGCAACGGTGGCGTGCTTCCGGTCAAACGGATTTATGAAATGATCGAGGGGGAGCACGTTCCGTCTCACGGCTCACGCGACATGCCAATCTGGGGCAACACCTATCGCGCCCAATCCCATGACTGGGTAATTGGCTCGGCGCCGGACCGGCAGGTCTATGTTCGCTCGCGTATTCTCACGCTTGTCGACTACATCCATCGCATACAGGTTTACTGAGTGCCGGACAGTGCGTCAGTTTTGCGCGAAGGGTGTATTTTTGCGCCGTCAACTGCTGACAGGCAAATCCATTTGTTTCGCGAAATCGGGTAGGGCCTTTGGCTATGGCCGAAAAACCCTTTGCTACCGACCTCAGACCCCGGCCAGTTCGCTCAGCAGCCGCTGCGCCAGCACCGTCGCCACCTGGCGCCGGTAGTTGGATGCGGTGACGGTGCTGCGCATGGGGCTGACCTGCTTTTGCACCAGCTTGCCCAGCGCGGCCAGCGTTTCGTCGCTCACTGGTTTGCCGCACAGCGCGTCGGCGCCGCTCAGCAGGATCGGTTGCGAGTTGGTGCCGGTCAGGGCGACGCGCAGATCGGTCAGAACGCCATCGGCCATCAGCACACGCATGGCGACGCCAGCCAGCGGGAAGTCGACGGCGCCGCGCACGCGCGCCTTGCGGTAGGCGCAGACCATGCCTTGTTCTTGCGGTGGTATTCGCACACCCATGACGAGCTCGCCGGGATGGAGCTTGATCGCCTTGGCACCGTCGTCCTGGTAGAAGTCGGCCAGTGGCAAAACGCGCAAACCGGCGCCGCTCAGAAGCTCCAGCGTGGCATCCAATGCGATCAGCGCCGGTGCCAGGTCGCCGCTCCAGGCCGCGTGGCAGCGCGCGCCCTGTGGTGCCACGTGGCAGGTATCGCCGCGATGCTTGAGGCAGTAATTGTTCGACTCACGCCACCACTCGCTCTGGTTGTAAAAAACGCAGCGCGTGTCCAGGCACAGATTGCCGCCCAGCGTGGCCACGCTGCGGTGGCCCGGTGCGGCAATGGACGCCGCCGCCTGCGCCAGCACGGGCAGCTCGGCCTTGATATCGGGATGATCGGCCAGGTGCTGCAAGGTCACGCCAGCGCCGATCTGCCAGGCGATGCCGTCGCGGCTCAGATGTTGCAGCTCTTCAATGTCGCTCAAGTCCACCAGCATGTCGGGGCTGCCGATACCGCGGCGCAGATTGGGCATCAGATCGGTGCCGCCGGCGATCACGCGCGCCTGCGGATGCGCGGCCAGCAGTTCAATGGCTTGTAGCGCCGATGTCGGCGAGCGCAGCAAGAAAGGTGTCATGGCATCCACATCAGACCTGCGCTTTCTGCAAGGCCGCGGCCTTGGCCGCCGCGAGTTTCTGAGCGCGCTTGCGCGCCACCAGGGCGTCGAGCATGCGGTCCGGCGAGGCCGGAAGCTCGTGCAGGCGCAAGCCGGTGGCATGCGCGATGGCGTTGGTCATGGCCGGCAGAAAACCCGACAACGAACCCTCCCCCGCTTCCTTGGCACCGAAGGGGCCGTTCGGGTCGGGCGCTTCGACGATGTAGGTCTCGATCGGCGGCGACTCAACAATGTTGGGGATGCGGTAATCCAAAAAATTGGCGCGCATGTGCAGGCCATTGTGGTACTGCGTCTCTTCGCACAGCGCCTGGCCCATTCCCATCCAGACTGAACCCTGAATCTGCCCCTCCACCGCCAGCGGGTTGATGGCGCGACCGCAGTCGTGCGCGACCCAGACCTTGACAATGCGCACCATGCCGATGTCTTCGTCGACCTCGACCTCGACCACTTGCGCCGCGTAGGAGTAACCCGCGCTGGTACCGACCGCCGCACCACGGAACTTGCCGCCCTGCGTCTCGCGTGGCGTTGACCAGTGGCCGCGCGCCGTCACGGTGCCGCCGACCTGCAGCGCCAGCGTCACCACGTCCTTGTAACTCAGCACTTTGTCGCTGCCGGGTACGCCGTAACTCTCACCCATGCACTCGACTGTTTCAACCGGCACACCGAGTTTCTTCGCTGCCGCTTCCAGCAGAATCTGCAGCAGCGCCTTGCCGGCATTGATGGCGGCATTGCCGACCATGAACGACACGCGCGACGAATAGGAGCCGTTGTCTTTGGGCGTGACCGCGCTGTCGTTGGCCACCACGCGCAGCCGGTCCATCGACAATCCCATGACCTCGGCCACCATTTGCGCCAGCAAGGTGGACGAGCCCTGGCCGATGTCGGCCGCGCCAGTCAGCACCGTGATGCCGCCATCAAAGTCGAGCTTGAGGTTCACCACCGCGTGCGGCTCGCCGCTCCAGTGCACCGGCTTGGCGGATCCGCTGGCGTAGTGCGAGCAGGCCAGGCCCAGGCCGCGGCCCTTGGGCATGCTGGCGCGGCGCTCGTTCCAGCCCGAAGCCTTTTGCACAATGTCCAGGCACTCGGCCAGGCCGCAGGAGTTGACCTGCAAGTCGTTGATGGTGCGCGTCGGAATCGGCAGCAGGTTGGCGCGGCGCAAGGCAAAGGCATCGAGGCCAAGCATCTGCGCCATGGTGTCGAGCATCGATTCAAACGCGTGGCGCACATCGACCGAGCCGTGGCCGCGCATGGCGCCATTCGGCGGCGTGTTGGTGTAGACGCGCAAACCGTAGTAGCGGCAGGCCGGCAACTGGTACATGGCGTGCAGCAAGGAGCCGGCATAGAGAATCGTGACCAGACCGTAGCCGGCGTAGGCGCCACCGCGCTGCACCACTTCGCAATCGACCGCCTTGATGATGCCGGCACTCGACAGGCCGATCTTCAGGCGCACATCGGTCTCAGGCCGACCCCGGTGCGTGATGAAAGACTCCTCGCGCGAGAGTTCAAGCTTGACCGTGGCCTGCGCCGCGCGCGCCAGCAGCGAGGCGATGATCTCGAAATTGAGCGTCTCGGTGCGGTGGCCGAAACCGCCGCCGACAAAAGGCTTGATGACGCGGATCTGCGCCGCGTCGAGCTGCAGGCACTGCGCCAGTATCAGGTGCACGTAATACGGCACTTGCGACACCGTGTGCAGCGTCAGGCGGCCACGCTCGGCGTCCCAACTCGCGAGCGAGGCGTTGGGCTCCATCATGGCGTGCGTCACTTCGGCGTAATGGAAGCGCTCTTCCAGCACCAGGTCCGACGACGCAAAGCCGCCCTCCACATCGCCAAAGGTGTGATCGACATCGCGCGCGATATTGCCCGGCTGATCGTCGTGCAGCTGGAAGGCCTCAGGTGTGCGCGCACTGGCGGCGTCAAAGTGCGTGGGCAGCGGCTCCAGGTCGAGCACGATGGCGGCCAGCGCGGCGCGCGCTGTCGCCTGGTCAACGGCAGCGACGGCAGCAACGGGTTCGCCGCAGTAGCGCACGCGCTCACGCGCCAGCGGGAATTCATTCTGCGCAATCGGGATCACGCCGTAGGGCACGTCGCACACGTCACCGGTGATGACAGCATGCACGCCCGGCATGGCCTGGGCGCGGCTGATGTCGATACTGCGGATGCGCGCGTGCGCCAGCGGGCTGCGCAGAATGGCGCCGACCAGCGCGTCGCGCGCGGGCAAGTCCGCCGTGTAGCGCGCCTGACCGGAAACCTTTTCGACGCCGTCGATCAGGGCCTGGCGCACACCGATGGCGTGCTGCATCTGGGTCGCATTGCGCGTTTCGGTATCCATGATGCGGCTCAGTTGGGTGCGGCCAGCGCGGCAGCGGCCGCCTGCACCGATTCAATGATCTTGACGTAGCCGGTGCAGCGGCAGATGTTGCCCGACAGGGCCTCTCGGATCTGGTCTTCACTCGGATCGCTCTCGCGCAACAGCAAGGCCTGCGCCGCCATCACCATGCCGGGCGTGCAAAAGCCGCATTGCGTGCCGAGCTTGTCGTTGAAAGCGCTTTGCAACGCGCTCAAGCGCCCGTTGCTCGCCAGCGATTCGATCGTCTGCACGTCCTTGCCCTCGCAGCGGCAGGCCAGTGTGATGCAGGAAAGGGTCGGCTTGCCGTCCACCAGCACGGTGCAGGCACCACATTCGCCGCCGTCGCAGCCGCGCTTGGAGCCAGTCAGGCCAAGCTGCTCGCGCAGGTAGTCGAGCAGCAGGGTGTGCTCGGCCACGGCGTCTTCGCGCGCACGCCCGTTGACGCTGAGGTTGACAATTCGCTTGGCCACGGCTTACTCCTTGGGCCGCAGGTCTCGCACGCGCACGGCCTTGCCCTGCGAGCGCGGGATTTCACCCGGCAGCTTGACCAGCACATCGGTGGTGATGCCGACCATGGATTTGACGTGGTGACGCACATCGCGCGCAATCGCCGGGAAGGCCTGCGCATCGACGCCGAATTGCGCCTCGACCTCGATCGTGACGTGGTCGAGCGTGCCGCGCCGCTCGACCAGCAACTGGTAATGCGGCGCGATCATGGGCCGGCCCACCAGCACCGCTTCGATCTGCGACGGATAAACATTGACGCCGCGGATGATCAGCATGTCGTCGCTGCGCCCGGTGATGCGCAGAATGCGCAAATGGGTACGGCCACACTCGCAAGGCGCGGTGGTGACGCGCGTGATGTCGCGCGTGCGGTAGCGCAGCATCGGCAGTGCCTGTTTCGTCAAGGTGGTGATCACCAGTTCACCGGCGTCACCCTCGCTCACCGGTTGCTGCGTTTCCGGGTCCAGCACCTCGAACAGAAAGTGATCTTCCCAGCCGTGCAGACCCGCCTGCGCCGGGCATTCACAGGCCACGCCCGGGCCCATGATTTCGGACAGGCCGTAGATGTCGATCGCCTTCAATGCCAGGCGCTCCTGGATCTCGGCGCGCATCGCGTTGCTCCAGGGCTCGGCGCCAAAAATGCCAACGCGCAGCGCGCTCTTGCGCAGGTCAACGCCCTGCTGCTCGGCCACCTCGGCCATCGCCAGCGCGTAGGACGGCGTGGCGCACAAAACGGTGGCGCCCAGGTCCATGATCAGGGCGATCTGGCGCTCGGTGGAACCGCCCGACATCGGCACCACGGTGGCGCCGAGTCGCTCGGCACCGTAGTGCGCGCCCAGACCGCCAGTGAACAAACCGTAACCGTAGGCGTTGTGAATAATGTCACCAGCACGCGCGCCGGCCGCGTGCATGGAACGCGCCATCAGGCCGGCCCAGTTGTCGATGTCGCCCTTGGTGTAACCCACCACCGTTGCCTTACCGGTGGTGCCGCTGGAGGCATGGATTCGCGAGACTTCCGGCAGCGGCCGGGCAAACATGCCAAACGGGTAACCATCACGCAGGTCAGCTTTGTAGGTAAAGGGGATGCGGCGCAGGTCGGCCAGCGTGCGAACTTCCTCCGGCACAACCCCCGCCTTCAGCATGCGCCGGCGGTGCAATTCCACGTTGTCATGCGCGTTGCGCAAGGTCTTGCGCAGGCGTTCAAACTGCAGTTCGGCCAGCACCTCGCGCGGCATGGTTTCGACGGTGCTGTCGAAATACGCGTTGTGGTTCAGCACCGCTGATTCCTTCATGCTGCTTGCGCCCATATTCTTCTCCTCATTGTTATTCTGTTTGTCATCACCGAAACATCACTTTCGTCATGCTGGACCTGATCCGGCATCCATTGCCATGCGCACCATGGATTGCGGATCGGGTCCGCAATGACAATGCGCGCAGTTGCTCAATTTCAATTCGCTCATGGCTTATCGCGGACGCCACGCACCGGAATCCTGAACAGGGCAAAGCCCTGATTGAAGGCGGCACGCGTCACCAGCATGTATTTCATGTTACCCCCGGTCCAGACAGCACTGGCGCCGGCCAGGGCCAACAGCAGGGATTGCGCCGTGCCACCAAACCACCAGCCCAATAGCACCAGAAGAGCGGGTACCGTGGTGCCGAGCGATGCCAACTGCAGATGAGCGCGGTCCAGCGCGCGGCGTGCCGTCAGCGCCAAACTGGCATCGACACTGCTGCGGTAACGCTGCCAAACCAACAAACGCAAGACCAGCAACAGCGGGAACGCGATCAGCACTGCGCCCGTAGTGCGGCCATGAAGAACGCCGAGCATCAGAAAAAAACCGCAACCCTCGCACGCCGCCGTGATCAGAAAGAGCGGCGACAGCCAGACCGAGCGCCAGGCCGGTATGCCGCGCGCCGCCGGCAGCATGCGGCTCTGGCAATAGAGAAAGCCCAGGGCCAGCGAAGCCGTCACCCAAACCCAACCAGCAAAGCCCAGCATCGCCGCCAGACCGGCCGGAAACAGCATGACGCTGATGATGGCTTCGCGTGACATCCACGATGTCCAGGGGTTGATGAACACGTTGAGCGCGCGCAGCGGGCGCCCGATCTCGAGCCAGACGCTGAGCAGGCCCAAGCCCACCAGCGCCAGACCGGCAAACACCAGCCAGTCCGGTGAGCCCAGCGAAGCCGGCGCCGGTGTGCCAAACAGCGCGCTGGCGATCAGCAGCCCGGTGCCAGCGCCGCCGCAAATGTAGTTGCCAGCAGCGCGCCAGTCCCAGCTGCTCTGCTGCCACGGATTGGGGCCATAGTGGGATGCACCGCTCATGTGTCCGCCTTGTCCCAGAGGTAGTGGAAACCGGGCTTGGTGCCCAGTTCTTCGTGCATGCGAAAGCTCTGATTTTTTTCCAGCAACTGCGACACGTTGCTGGCCGGGTCTTCCAGGTCGCCAAAGGCCAGCGCCTCGGCAATGCAGGAGTTGACGCAGGCGGGGGTGGCCGCCGGATCAACACCCGGTTTCAGGCCGGCGGCCAGACCGGCGTCGATGCGATCGACGCAGAAGGTGCACTTGGTTGCGACCGACAGGCGCGAATCGTCACGCCGCTGGGTCTCGCTCTGCAACGGCGCGCCGAAGGCGAAGCTGGCCTTGTCGGTCTTGTAGCGCGCCTGGTACGGGCAGGCGACAGCGCAGTAAGAGCAGCCGATGCACAGGTCGTAATCAATGGTGACGATGCCATCGGCGCGCTGCTTGGTGGCGGTGGTCGGGCACACATGCATGCAGGGCGGGTCTTCGCAGTTCTGGCAGCCCACCGGCACAAAAACGCGCTTGACGTTGGGGTACTCGCCAAACTCCATGTCGAGCACGCGGCGCCACTGCACCTCGGGTGGCGTGGCGTTGGTGTGCTTGCAGGCGGCGGTGCAGGTCTGGCAGCCAACGCAGCGGCGCAGGTCTGCCGTCATGGCCCAGCGTGTCATTTGGCCCCCTTGGGCGCGCGCCCGATCTTGACGCGAACGATGTCAGCGCCGGACCCCGTGGCATCGGTCAGCGAGATCGACATCGTCGCCAGCGTGTTCAGGCTGGGCACGCCAAAGTCTTTCGCCACCGGTGTCTCCCAGTGCGCAAACTGCCCAATCAGCAGCAGCGTGTCCGGACGTATGCCCTGGCGCAGCACAGCGTTGCCGCGCACGCTGCGCTTCGGGGTCGAAATCTCGATCGGGTCGCCATCGGCGATGCCCAGCTTTGCAGCCGAACCGCTGTTGATGATGACGCCGCGGTGACCGGCAATGTTGTCTGCCACCTCGTGCATCAAGGGGATGCCGGCATTGGCGCCCCAGGCGTACTGCATGCTGCGCGCGGTGAGCAGCCAGAACGGGTAGTCCTGCGCGGCCTCGCCGCTCTGGGTGATGATGGCCTCCCACAAGCCAGGAAAATCTTTCCAGACCGGCAGCGCCTGGTATTCCTTGAGCTGCTCGTCCCACCAGTGCATGTCGTGCTCGTGCAGGCGCCGGCCCAATTCGGTGCCGACGCGCAGCAAGCGCTCCTGGTACGGCAACTCGTAGCGCAGGCCGGTCTTGACCATGGTCTGGTCCAGGTACCAGGTGGCGCGTGACAAAGGCTTGGTCGCCAGGCCGTTTTCTTTCCACCAGTCCAGACCGTGCGCGTGCTTGCCTTCGCTGACCTCGGCGCTGGCGGCGCGGCAGACCGCATCCCAGATTTCGTCGCGGCTGTGGCGCTGCTCGGTGTCCAGCGAAAAATCACCGTGCACGCCTTTGAGCGGCACGCTGCCCGCGCCCTTGTTGATGGCCGCGATATAGCCGGCTGTCAGACCGCTGCGCGCCGCCAGTTCGCTGGCGATGTCGGTCATGTCGCGTGCTTCTCCATTGCCCTGCACCACCGGTTGGCGCAAGGCAAAGCCGTTGACCTCCCAATACTGTTCCTGGTACTTGGTACCGCCGATGCGCATCAGTTGCAGGCTTTCCAGATCGGTCGCGTCGGGCAGCAGAATGTCTGCGAAATGGTTGGTCTCGTCACGCGTGTAGGCAAAGGCCACGGTGAACGGAAAGCGCGCCATCTTCTCGCCCAGTGTGGCCGTGTCCCAGTACGAAATGGCCGGATTTGTGCGGTACAAAAACCAGACGTCGGGCGGGTTGACGCGCGGCAGGCCTTTCGGTGTCTCGTCCAGAAACAGCCAGGAGAAATGCGTTGGCCCGAGCGCCTGGCTCCAGGGTCCATCGGCCGCCAGCGGCACCATGGAGCGGTAGGCGTTGCGGATGTTCGGGCTTGGCGACCAATGTTGCTTGTCGGTCGGATTGAGCGGGAACAACATGAAGCCGTCGGGTCCGGCCTTGACACTCTCGTGGCGCTGCGACATGGGACGCGCCAGACGAATCGTGGTGCCGATGGTGCCGCCCGGTACTTCCAGAGCACCGACCAGCGTGGCCAACAGCGTGCGCGCCCAGCAGCACTCGAAACCACCCCAGCCGTTGTTGACGGTCTTGCCCAGCGTCACCGCCACGGGACGGTAGGGCATGGTGATGCCGTCGATCTCGATGGTCTGGCCGACGCAGGCCTGGTCAATGAACTCGTTGGCAATCGTGCGCATGTTGGCCGCCGGCACATCGCAGATCGTTTGCGCCCACTCGGGTGAGTAGGGCCGCATGTGCTCGAGCAGTTGCGTGAAGCTGGTGCTGCCCTTGAGCCGACCCTCGGCGAGGACTTCCTCGTCGGCGCCGATCTCGATGGCATCGACCTCGTAGCTGCCTTCGATTGCCTCCTGCAAACCCGCGCTGTCGTGCGGCCGGGCACAGCCCTGCGCCAGGTCCCATACCAGAGGCTTGCGGCTGCTGCGCTCCCGCAGGTAAAAGCCGTTCGGTCCCACCAGATAAGGTGATGCCGTGCGGCTGGCCAGAAAGGTTCCATCCAGCCGCGCACGCGGCACTTCATGCAGCAGCACGTGGATCAGCGCGTAAAGAAAGGCCGCATCGGTCTTGGGCTTGATCGGCACCCACTGCGCCGAGCAGGCACCGGTGATCGACAGGTGCGGCTCAACCTGCACCCGCTTCAAGCCACGCAAACGCGCTTGGGAATGGCGCCAGACACCAACCACACCACCAGAGGCTTCGATGTTGTTGCCGCAGGAGATCAGGTAATTGCACAGCGGCGTGTCGGGCGTGACGATGAAGGCGCGGTGCCAGAACTCGCCGTACAGGTGCTCGGAGTGGTAGCACTTGACGCCCTGGCCCGAACCAAAACCCATGTCCACCGGCCCCCAGGCCGACAGAAAAGCCGGCAGCGTTCCCATGTAGGACTGCGGCGTGCCGGCACCACCAAAACTGGCTGCCACACGCGGGTAACCCGATTCATCCAGGATGCCGGTGGCGCGCACAGCCTTGAGCTTTTCTTCGATCAGACCAAAGGCTTCCTCCCAACTGATGGGCACAAAGCCGGGGTCCTGATCGCGACCCTTCAAGGGGTTGCTGCGCTTCATCGGCGTGCGCACGCGGTGCGGGTTGTAGGTCTTTTGCACCAGACCGTAGGCCTTGACGCAAACCTTGCCGCCGCCGGGATGAATATCGGCGGCGCAGAAATTGGGCTCGACCTCGGTCGCCACACCCTGCTCAACCTTCACGGTCAGCAGGTCGGGGCCGGCCACGCACTGGTAGCAGTAGGTTGGAACCCGGCGCACATCCTTGACTTCGGGCTTCATGGGCCTACGCGTCCGTTGTGACTCAAGGCGACGCAGGCGCGAAAGCCATGCCGATGGCAACAAGGGTGTTCATCAAATGTCTCCGTTTGTATGGCTTGCCAGAGCCTGCCGGGGGCAGGACTTTGACAGCGTTTATTGGCTACGGTAAATTTCATTCTACAGATTCTTGCATTTGCATGCAATAATTCCCCGAACCCAATTCACCATGAGCAGAACCACGCAAACAGGCGTTGCCGCCAAGCGCCGCAACAAGCCCATCCCGCCCGATCCGGCAACGCTGCCGGCGCTGCCGACGCGCGAAGCGCTGAGCATCCGCCCGGTGCGTCTGGACGACCTGAATGCGGTGATTGAAATGGATGCCTTGGTGACCGGCATCAAGAAGCGCGACTACTGGAATTCGCTGTACGGTCGTTACGCCGACGCAGTGGCCACGGGCCAGCACTTCCTGGTGGCAACCTCCGGCAGCGAAGTGATCGGTTTTGTCATTGGCGAGGTGCGCGACTGGGAGTTCGGCTCGCCGCCCTGCGGCTGGGTTTTTGCGATCGATGTGCGTCCCGACGCCCGTCTGATGGGCGCCGCCACGCAGTTGCTGCAAGCCATCAGCGCTTGCTTCAAACGTGCCGGCGTGAGCAAGGTGCGCACCCTGCTGTCGCGCGAGAACACGCTGATCCTGTCGTTCTTTCGCAGCCAGGGCATGATGATCGGCCCCTTTATTCCACTCGAAATGGACCTTGGTTGAGCACGAGCCCGATTCCGCCTGAGAAGCCATGAAACTACAACAGAACACGCGCCTGGCCCTGTTCAGCCTGCTTGAATTTGCCGCCGATCCGCAGCGCCAGATACCGGCCGCCGAGATCGCGCAGAAATACGACGTCTCATCGCACCATCTGGCCAAGGTACTGGCGGAGTTGTCGCGTGTCGGCATGGTGCAGTCGGTCCGGGGCGTGGGCGGCGGTTACCGCTTCATCGGCAACGTGCGCCGGCTCACGCTGATGGACGTGATCGCGTGCTTCGAGGACGTGCTGCCGGTTGAGGGCAAGCACAGCGAGGCGACTCCGGTTGGGCAGGCGCTGACTTCGGTGCTGTCTGAAATCGACGCCATCGCCAAAGCCTCCATGAGTTCCATCACGCTCGAGACCATGCTGCGCATCGTCGAACGCCAGCAGCCGCTCGGCTCATCGCTGGCGCCAAAACCCAAACCCGCCAAAGCCTGAATTGACAGCGGCGTGCCGGCCTCACGCATGGCGCTTGCGTTCGCTGTTGGCAACACGCTCCTGCAAAGTAGCCCAGCCCTCGTCAATCTCGGCCTGCAGCACCTCGATGTCGGCGGCGCTCAGATTACGGTAACGCCGCTGCAAGCCCAGGTAGTCGGACACCGGCCGCGTCTTGCTGGTGTGGTTGAGCGTGTAGCGATGGCCGTCCTCGATCTCGTACAGGGGAAAAGCACCCGACTCGACCGCGTAGCGCGCCGTGGTCAGGCCGGCGTCGTCGGCCACGCCCCAGCCGTCCATGCAGGGAATGATGAGCGTGATGATGCGCGTGCCGCGCATCGCTTTGGCCTTCTCGATCTTGCGCAGCAGATCGGGCAGATGGCCAACGCTGGCGGTGGCGACATAGGGCACGCGGTGCGCGCCCATGATCTCGGTCAGGTTCTTCTTGCGCGAGGTCTTGCCCGCGGGCGTGGAGCCGGTGCGGGCAAAGTGCGGCGTTGACGAGGACTTCTGGGCGCCGGTGTTCATGTAGCCTTCGTTGTCGAGGCAGAAGTAGATGAAGTCCTCGTTGCGCTCGGCCGCTGACGAGAGGCACTGAAAGCCGATGTCGTAGGTGCCGCCGTCACCCGCCAGCACGATAACCTGGGTGTCGTGCTTGCCCTGCGCGTCCAGGGCGCGGCGCAAGCCGGTGGCGGCAGCGGCACTGGCCTCGAGCGTGGGCTGATAGACCGGAATCTTGAGCGAACTGTAGGGCTGCGGCCCGGCGATGATGGCCATGCAGGACGGCGGAATCACCGCCATGGTATTGGGGCCCATGGCAGTCAGGATGTGGCGCGCCGAGAGCGCATCGACGCAGCCCGGGCAGGCCGCGTGGCCGGAGCACAGCATCGGTTCCGGTTGCACTTGCTGGATTGGAATCATGCGGTTCACCTCACCCATTGGGATTCACTCTGCACATCGCCGTGCAGGGCCTGCCTGACAAACTCGGCAACTTTTGCCGGCGAGACATTGACACCGCCAACGCCGGCCAGCAGGCCATGCAGGCGCGGCGTCACCGGCGCGCCGTACAGCACCGAGCGCAGTTCCTGGTGCAGCACGCCGCCGTAGCCCGGTGAGTAATTGCGGTCGAGCACGATGATGTCGTCAAAGCCGGTCAGCGCGATGCGCAGCGCGGCAGCCGGCAGCGGCCGGAACAGGCGCACCTTGACCAGGCCGACGGCAAGGCCGGCATCGCGCATGGCGTCGACCGCGTCGCGCGCCGTGCCGCACATGCTGCCCATGGTGACGATGGCCGTGCGCGCGCCGTCGCAGCGGTAGCGCTCGATCACGCCGTAACTGCGGCCGGTGAGTTGCGCCCATTCAAGATCGACCTGCGCCGCCAGCGCCGGCACGCGCGCCATCGCCTCGGACAGGCCCTGGCGATGGCGGTAGTACATGTCTTGCGTTGCCACGTTGCCCCAGGACTCGACCTTGTCGGTGTCGAAGCGGTGCGGCGGATTGAAGGGCGGCAGGTAGCCGTCCACCAGATCCTGCGCCGGCACCTGCACCGGCTCCAACGCGTGCGAGACGTAGAAGGCGTCGAGATTGATCATGGTTGGCAACAGCAGTTCCTCTGCGACACGAAACGCCTGCAGCACGCTGTCGAGCGCCTCCTGCGCGCTTTCAACGTAGTACTGAATCCAGCCGGTGTCGCGCTGCGACAGGCTGTCGGTCTGGTCCGGCCAGAAGGCCCAGGGCGAAGCCACGGTGCGGTTCACATTGACCATCACGATCGGTGCGCGCGCGCCGCTGGCGTAGTGCAGCAGTTCGTGCATCAGCAGCAGCCCCTGCGAAGCGGTGGCGGTGAAAACGCGCGTGCCCACCAGCGAGGCCGGGATGCAGGCCGACATCACCGAGTGCTCGGATTCTGGCGTGATGATCTCGGCGTCGAACGTGCCCTCGGCCGCAAACTCGGTAAGTTGCTCCAGCACCGGCGTCTGCGGCGTGATCGGGTAAACCGGCACCACCTTGGGCCGCGCCAGGCGCGCACCCCAGGCCACGGCCTGGTTGCCGGTCAGCAAAATGGATGGGGCGCTCGTACTCATCTCAGTTCCTCCTGCATCGCCATGGAGCCGGTCGGGCATTCCTTGATGCACAGACCGCAGCCCTTGCAGTAGTCCGTCAGCACCGTGTAGCCGCCCTCGACGCGCTTGACCGCCATGTCCGGGCAATAGACCACGCAGTTGTCGCAGAAGATGCAGGTGCCGCAGGAGAAGCAGCGCTCGGTCTCGGCCAGCGCCTGCTCGAATTCAAGTCCGAGTTGCACCTCGGCATCGCGCGACAAACGCTCCTGCGCGTCGAGCAGACCGGTGACGGCGCGCGCGCGCTTGGGGTGGTAGAAAGTGCTGATGGCGTCAAGCTGCACCAACGGTTTGCTCGCGGTGGCGCTGGCGTGGCCAGCACGCAGACCGGCCGCAATCGCATGCGCGGCGCGCTGGCCCATGCCAATGGCTTCGGTAACAAAACGCGCCATGCTCGCCAGGTCGCCGCCAGCGTAAACCCCGTCGCAACTGGTGGCGAGATTGGCGTCGATTTGCAGCAGGCCGCCGGCAGCGACAAAACCCTGACCCAGCAGTGAGAGATCGGGGTCCTGACCGATCGAACTCACGATGGCGTCCACCGCGATATCAAAGCCACTGCCTTGCACGGGCTTGAGCGTGAACTGCCCACGCTGTTCGCCGGCAATGAACTCGACCCGGCTGCAACTGACGCGCAAACCATCCGCGCTGCTGCGCACCGCATCCAGGCGTGCGCCGTCGAGCAGGGTAATGCCCTCCTCCAGCGCCTCGAGCACTTCTTCGGCCTGCGCCGGCATCTGCGCGCGCTGCTCCAGCGCCAGCAGCGTGACAGCATGACCCAGGCGCCGTGCGCTGCGCGCCGCGTCCAGTGCCGCGCTGCCGCCGCCAATTACCAACAGACGCTGGCCCAGCGAGACCGGCTGGCCGGCGTTGGCCGCCGCCAGAAAGACAGCGCCATCGCAAACCCAGGGCTGGCTGTAATCCAGATTGGGCAGGCGCTTGTGGCGCGCCGCGCCGAGCGCGAGATAGAGCGCGTCGTGCTGCTCGCGCAGGCGGGTGAATTCGTCAGCACTGCCGATGCGCGCGCCGCAGTGCACGGTCACGCCCATGGCGACGATGCGCGCGATTTCGGCATCGAGCACATCGCGCGCGAGCCGGTAAGCCGGAATGCCGTAGCGCATCAGGCCACCGAGTTCAGGCTGCGCCTCGTACAAGGTGACGGCAAAGCCCATGCGGCGCAACTGGAAAGCCGCCGACAGCCCCGAGGGCCCGCCGCCGACGATGGCGACACTTCCCGCTATGGCGCTCGGCACCTCGAAGCCCCAGCCTTGTGCGATGGCCTGGTCGCCGACGAAGCGCTCGAGTTTGCAGATCGATAGCGCCTCGTCATAACCGGCGCGGTTGCAGGCGGTTTCACAGGGGTGGTGGCAGATGCGCCCGGCGATCGAGGGGAACGGGTTGTGCCGTGTGAGCACCTCCCAGGCACCTCGGAAATCGCGCGCACGCGCCAGGCCGATCCACTCTGCAATGTCGCCATCAACCGGGCAGGCACCGTGGCAAGGTGCCGGCGCCTTGATGTGCGTGGCGAGCGAGGCGCGCCAGGTGCCGGTCTTGATGACGGCGGTGCTGCCGGTGGTCCAGGTCGTGGGAACAGGAACGGGCGCGTTCATGCTGTGACCCCCTGCAGTTGCAGATCGGCACAACGATAACCTTCGCTACAGGCGGCAACGTTTTCGTCATGGTGTTTCGGCGCGTTGTCCACCAGCGCCTGCGTCAGCACTTCCAGCGAGGGCGCCTGAATCACGCGCGCCAGCGCGCCCAGCAGGGCCGAATTGACGATGCGGCCCAAGCCCTGTTCGCGCGAGATCGTCAGCGCATCAATCGGAACGATGCGCTTGCCCGGCAGGATCTGCGCAAACTCGGCGGCGCTGCGCGCCGAGTTCACAACAATCAAGGTGTCGGCGTCGGCGCAGGCCAGCAAGCGGCCTTCGAGCAGGCTGGCGTCGAAGCACAGGATGGCGTCAGCACGCTCGATGTCGCAGCGCACGCGCACGGGGCGCTCGTCAACGCGGATGTAGGAATTAACCGGGGTGCCGCGACGCGCGCCGCCATAACTGGCGAAGCACTGGACGTGCAAGCCCTGCGCGTGAAACGCGCCGGCCAGCAGATTGCCAGCGGTCTGAGCACCCTGGCCGCCACGGCCCTGAATGATGATCTCAAGCACTGTTTGTCTCCTTCCCGTCTCTGCCAACGCTTGCGCGAGTAACAGATTCGTTATGGTTGTGTTCCCGAAAGGGATTTATTTGAGGCCGAATTTAGGCGCATTGACGCCATCTGGCCAATTCATTTTTCAAATCAGCTACATTCATGGAACGCATAATCCGGACAAACCCGTATACGCCAAAATGAATTTCAGACAACTTGATTTGAACCTGCTGCGCGTGCTGTGCGCGGTCTACCGCTACGGCTCGGTGACCGAGGCTGGGCGCCATCTGGCGCTGTCGCAACCGGCCACCAGCAACGCGCTGGCGCGGCTGCGCGCCATCTTCGACGACGAGTTGTTCATCCGCTCGCCACAGGGACTGCAGCCAACGCGCAAAGCGCAGCGCATGGTGCCGGCGGTGATCGAACAACTGCACCTGCTGGAGAACACGGTCAACAGCGACGACACGTTTGAGCCCGCCAGCAGCCACATGCGTTGGCGCCTGTCGCTGTCAGATCTGGGCGAGATGATGTTCCTGCCGCCACTGGCCGAGGTGCTGCGCCAGGAATCACCGGGCAGTCATATTTCAAATATCGCAGTGCCGGCCAACGAGGTCAACGCCGCACTGGAGGCGCACGAGATCGACCTGGCGATCGGCATCCTGGAGAGCGGTCGCAACGCCAGCGCAAGCGAGTTGCTGTTCAAGGAACATTTTGTCGCAATCACGGCTGACCACTGGCGCCCGGACGGTTGGCGCGCCGGCAACCGTTTGAGCCCCAAGCAGTTGGCGACGGCCTCGCTGGCGGTGGCCTCGCCGGCCGCGACCTTTCATGGCAGCGTCGATCTGATGCTGAGCAAGCTTGAACTCAACGAGACCATCGTGCTGCGCGCACGCCACTACGGCGCCTTGCCGGAACTGGTCACCCGCACCGACCTGCTGGCCATCGTGCCCCTGATGTACGCCAAATCTCTCTCGCCGCGCTACGACGTGCGCCTGTGGGACTTGCCAAAAAGCGGCGCCAGTTACGAGGTGCACATGGTCTGGCATCCGAGCGCCACACCCGACCTGGCGCACAGCTGGTTGCGCGGTGTGGTGCGCAAACTGTTTGGGCGAAAGTGATGACAAAGCGCTGACCATCACCGAGAATCGCACGCAGGCAACGCGAAAAACAATAATGGAGACGAGCCATGCAGATTGATTTGCGGCACGACGCCGCCCACACCGAACTGAACCGCCAGGCACTCGAAGCCCTGCTCGGCACACTTGGCGTCACGCTCGCCGGCGAAGTGGAGGCCGCGGCGGCCGCCAGCAGCGGCGAGTTGCGCCTGCGCCTGCATCAAAGCCGTGAATTCGGCATGGTCATCAGCGCCACAGCCGCCGGTCTCGACGGCGCGCTTGAGCAAAGCCTGTTCCGAAAGGGCCGCGCATCGGCGCAAGCCCTGGCGGCACTCAGCAGCGGAGCCGATTTTCTACAGTGCTTCCAGCAAACCATGGCCTATCAGAAGTTGCGCTTGCGCGCGCAGCAGCGCCAGGAAGCCGCGCCTGATGCGCAACTGGTTTTGCTGTTCGAGCGCATGCTGGCCCTGGCCGCAGACCCAGCCCGGCACACGATCCGAACGCTGCAGTCGCTGGACTTGACGCTGATGCTGCGTCAGGGGAGTTTTCTTGCCACGCACGCGAGTTGCATGGTCGGTGAAGCACCAGCGCAGCGGCTCGCGCGCCCGATTGCCAAGATCGACAAACTGCTGCACCCGGACACGATCGGCTTGATCGGGGTCTCAGGCAGCGGCATGAATTTCGGCCGCATCATTCTGCGCAATCTGATGGGCAGCGGCTACCCCAAAGCACAGCTCAGCATCATTCGCCCCGACGACACCGAAATCGACGGCGTGCCCTGCTTCCCCAGCCTGAGCGCCCTGCCCCACAAGCTTGACCTGCTGATCGTCGCCGTCGCGGCCGATGCCGTTTACGGTCTGGTTGACGAGATCATCGCCAGCGGCAAGGTCGAGTCGGTGATGCTGATTCCGGGCAGCCTGGGCGAGACAAAGAAGAGCCACGAGCCGGCCGCCGCGCTGGCTGAGCGGATCAATGCCGCGCACGGCCTGAGCGGCGGCGGCCCGATCTTCCTGGGTGCCAACTGCCTTGGTGTGGTCTCGCACCCGGGCCACTACGACTCCTGGTTTATCCCGCTGGAGCGTCTGCCCAAGCCGCAGAAAAAGCCCGAGCGCAACTCGGTCATGCTGAGCCAGAGCGGCGCCTTCATGATCACACGCCTGAGCCAGAACCCCTGGCTCGATCCGCGCTACATGCTCGCGCTGGGCAACCAGTCCGACCTCACGCACGGCGACCTGCTGAGCTACTTCGCGTTGCGAGCCGAGATCGAGACCATTGGCGTCTACATCGAGGGCTTCAAGGACGGCGATGGCCTGCACTTTGCCCAAGCCGTGCGCAGCGCCGTGCTCGCTGGCAAGCAGGTCGTGGTCTACAAGGCCGGCAAGACCGCCAGCGGCGCGGCGGGTGTGATGGGGCACACGGCATCGATTGCGGGGGACCCCGATCTGTTTGATGCCGTGCTGCGCCAGGCCGGCGCCATCGTGGCGGACGACATCAACAACTTTGATGACCTGTTCTACATCGCCGGTGCCTTGCACCACAAGAAGGTCGGTCCCCGCCTGGGCGCCATCAGCGGCGCGGGTTTCGAGGCCGTCGGCATGGCCGACGCGACGCAGACCGAGCGCTTTTCGATGCAGATGGGCGATTTGCACGGTGCAACCGTTAAGCGTGTTGAGGAAATTTTGCTGGCCAAGAAGCTCGCCGCGCTGGTGGAAGTGCGCAACCCGATCGACATCAACCCGGGTGCCGACGACGAGGCGCACCTGCAGATCACGGAGGCCTTTCTGCTTGACCCCAACATCGACGCGGTGGTGGTCGGGCTGGATCCAACCGCGCCCTCGGTTCGCGCACTGGTCGAGAGCAAGCTGCGCCCCGGCTACGACCTGAGCGATGCCATGAGTACGGTGCATCGGATGCCACCCCTGGTGCGGCAAAGCGACAAGCCCTTGATCGGCATCATCGATGGCGGGCGCCTGTACGACGCCATGGCCGCCGCCCTGATGGACCAGGGCGTCTGCGTCTTTCGCAACTGCGCCCGCGGCACACGCGCACTGGTGCAGTACACAGATGCGCGGCTGATTGCCGATGCAATTCGCGCAGCCAAGAATTGACTAATCGACCACCAAGACAAGGAAAAACATGAGCGAGACTTTAAAGGCCGGCCTGAGTGCCACGCGCCACGTTGACGTTGACCGTGCGCGCACCATCAGTTTCATGGGCGAGGACTGCCGCGTCTACTCAACGCCGAACCTGCTCTACGACATCGAAATGGCCTGCCGCGACCTGCTGCTCTCTCACATCGAGCCGGGCAAGGATTCGGTCGGCACCCGCGTCGAACTCGACCACGTCGGCGCCACGCTGCTGGGCATGTGGGTCGATATCACGGTCACCATCAGCGAAGTCAACGGAGCGGCCGTCACCTTTGCTTTCACGGCACGCGACGCAATTGAAGAAGTGGCACGCGGCAAGCACAGCCGCTTTATCGTCGGGCTGGAAAAGACCGCGCAACGCCTGAAGGCAAAACAGGCCAAGGCAGCGGGCTGAGCCTGACTGGTCATTGCGGGCCGACACAAGCGCCAAATGCTTGTCATTGCGGGCCCCGACCCGCAATCCATGCTTCGCGTGGCACTGTTAGAAGGCATGGATCCCGGATCAAGTCCGGGATGACGCAGTGGGTGTCAGGGATGACGCAGTGACTGTCCGGGATGACATCCAGTGCGGCTCGAATGACATCCAGGGTGGTCGGGTTGACAACTACTGTACCTTGCGAGCGCCAATGCCGAGGTAGGTTTCGATGATGCGCGGGTCGCTGGCGAGGTCGCTGGATTTTCCGGTCAGCACGACCTTGCCCATTTCCAGAACGTAGGCGCGATCGGCCACGGCCAGGGCAGCGCGCGCGTTCTGCTCGACCAGCAAAATCGAGACGCCATGCGCTCGCAGACGCACCACCACTTGCAGCACCTCGCGCACGATATTGGGCGCCAGACCCAGCGAGGGTTCATCGAGCATCAGCAACTTGGGCTTGGCCATCAGGGCGCGGCCCACGGCCAGCATCTGACGCTCGCCGCCCGACAGGGTTGATGCCCGTTGCGTGCGGCGCTCCAGCAGGCGCGGGAAGATGGCGTAGACCTCTTCGCGACAAGCGATCTGGTCGCGCGTGCCGCTCCACCAGCGCGAAAAGCCGCCCAGCAGCAGGTTGTCTTCAACCGACATCTCGCCAAACAGTTCGCGCCGCTCGGGCACCAGACCGGCGCCACATTCAACCAGGGCATGCACCGTGGGGCAGCGAATGTGCTTGCCTTCAACCCAGATCTCACCGCGGCTTGGCAACAGCCCCATGGCGGCACAAAGCAACGTCGATTTGCCGGCACCGTTGGGGCCGATCACGGTCACGATCTCGCCCGGCTGCACCACCAGATCAACCTCGTGCACGGCTTCGACCACACCGTAGCAGACACTCAGACGCTTGAGTTCGAGGACGGGCTGCCTCATGCCATCAGTTCCCATCGTCGCCCCCGAGATAAGCGGCCAGCACCGCGGGATCAACCTGCACCTGGGCCGGCGTGCCATGTGCGATGACACGGCCGAAGTCCAGCACCGTGATGCGGTCGGCGATGTTCATGACAAACTCCATGTCGTGTTCCACCACCAGGATCGCCATGCCCTCGCCGCGCAGTTGCGTCAGCAAGCGCGCCAGCGCCACTTTTTCCATGTGCGGCAAGCCGGCGGCCGGTTCATCGAGCAGCAGCACGCTGGGCTGACCAGCCAGCGCGCGCGCAATCTCGACAATGCGCTGCTGCCCCAGAGCCAGCGAGGCCGCTGTCTCGTTCATTTGCGGGCCCAGGCCGCAGCGCTCGATCTGCTGGCGTGCCTCGCGCATCAGGGCGGCTTCCTCGCCACGGTCGAGCCGCAGCATGGCAGCAAGCCAGCCGCGGCTGGCGCGCAGATGGGCGCCGAGCGCAACGTTGTCGAGCACGCTGCGCGGCCCGAGCAGTCGCACGTGCTGAAAAGTGCGGCTCAAACCACCAGCGGCGAAGGCACGCGAGGACTGCCCGTGCATGTCGCGCTCCAGCAGTTTGACTGTGCCGGAGCTGGGGTCGTCAACACCCGAGATCATGTTGAAGAAAGTGCTCTTGCCCGCGCCGTTGGGGCCGATCAGGGCGTGAATTTCACCGGCCCTGACATCGAGATCGATCTTGTTGTTGGCGATCAAACCGCCAAAGCGTTTGCTGACCGCGCTGGCCGAGAGCACCACACTGCCCTTCTGCGGCAACTGGCGCTGCGCCAGTGCGCGCAGCGTCGTCGTCTCTGCCAGCGGTGTTGCGCGCAAAAAGCGGTTGGCCAAGCGCGCCAGGCTGGGCCACAGGCCATCCGAGAAACGCTGCAACACCAGCAGCATCAGCATGCCAAAGACGATCACCTCGAAGTTGCCGTTGCTGCCAAGAAGACTCGGCAGCACATCCTGCAGGTACTGCTTCATCAGCGTGATCAGCGCGGCGCCCAGCAGCGCGCCCCACAGATGACCCGCGCCACCGACCACTGCCATGAACAGGTATTCGATACCGATACTGAGGTTGAACGGTGTCGGATTGACGAAGCGCTGCAGGTGCGCGTATAGCCAGCCCGACAGGCTGGCCAGCAGAGCGGCCAGCACAAAGACCTTGATGCGGTATCGCGCGGTGTCGATGCCCATGCTCTCGGCCATGACGCGACCGGTCTTGAGCGAGCGGATGGCGCGGCCCTCGCGCGAATCGAGCAGGTTGTGCAAAGCCCACAGAATCAGCAGCAGCACGCTCCACGTCACCAGACCCAGTTCACGCACCGAGCGCAGGGTCAGGCTGCCCAGGGTCAGGGCCGGCACGCCGCCCATGCCGGTGTGGCCGCCGAGAAACTCAAGATTGCCGAACAGGAAGTACAGACTCAGGCCCCAGGCAATCGTGCCCAGCGGCAGGTAATGGCCCGACAGGCGCAAGGTGACCGAACCCAGAATCCAGGCCACCGTGGCGCTCAATAAAAAGCCCAGCAGCAGGCCGATCCAGGGCAGCGCCGCAGCATCCGGCGCCAAGCCGAACAAGGCACCGGCGGCCGGTGTTGTGCAAAACCAGGAGGTGGCGTAGGCGCCCAGACCGACAAAGGCCGCCTGCCCGAACGAGGTCATGCCGGCAACACCGGTGAGCATCACCAGGCCGACTGCCACCAGCGCGTACAGGCCGATGTAGTTCAGCAGGGTGACGGTGAACTCGGGCAGAAAGCCCCAGGCTGCCATTAACAGGGCGACGGCGCACAGTGTGAACTGGCGCTTCGTCATTCTTCGTCCTCAACGTGATGGCTGTGCAGCGAGCGCCACCACAGCACCGGAATGATCAGCGTGAAGACGATCACCTCCTTGAAGGCACTGGCCCAGAACGAGGAAAAGGACTCAAGCAAACCAACGATCAGGGCGCCGGCCAGCGCGATCGGGTAGCTGGTCAAGCCACCGATGATGGCGGCCACAAAGCCTTTGAGCCCGATCAGAAAACCGGTGTCGTAATAGACCGTGGTCAGCGGCGCGATCAACAGGCCCGAGACCGCGCCGACGAGCGCCGCCAGCGCAAAACTGAGGTCACCCGAGAGTTCGGTTGGAATGCCCATCAGGCGTGCGCCGACACGGTTCATGGCGGTGGCGCGCAAGGCCTTGCCGACGATCGTGCGCTCGAAAAACAGGAACAGCAGGAGCACCAGCAGACTGGCCACGCCCATCACCACCAGCGACTGGCCGCTGACCGGAATGCCGCCAAGGTCCAGCCGCAATTCTGAAAACGGCGTGGTGCGCGAACCTTCGGCACCAAAGAAATAAAGGCCCAGACCGACCAGCACACCGTGCAGCGCCACCGACACGATCAGCAGCGTCAACACCGTCGCATGCGCCAGTGGCCGGTACGCCAGTCGATAGAGCAAGGGGCCCAGCGGCGTGATCAGCAGCAGGCTCATGCCGGCCTGGCCGTACATCGATGTGGGTCGCAGCACCAGCACCAGCAGGGCCGCCAGTGCCGGCAACACAATGGCCCAGACCACGCTTGACTTCCAGTCCACAGCGACACCGCGCTGGTGCCGCACCGCCTCGACCAGCAGCGTGACGACCGAGAGCGCCAGCAGCAGCCACAGGGTTCCGGGGACGCGACCGGCCTGCAGCGTGGCCATGGTCAGCGCGCCAAATGCAACGAACTCGCCTTGCGGAATAAAGATGACCCGAGTGACCGAAAACACCAGCACCAGGGCCAGCGCCATCAAGGCATAGACCGCCCCGTTGACGATGCCGTCCTGGCCCAGCAGCAAGGCGATCTGACCGTCCATCTCAGGGCTGGAATTTCCAGGCACCACCCTCAATCTTGACCATCACGCGGGCGCGCTGGTCCAAGCCCAGATGATCGGCCGCCGACATGTTGAAGACACCATGCGCACCGGCCACTTCCTTGACGTTCTCAAGCGCATCACGCAGGGCGACGCGGAATTCAAGCGTGCCGGGTTTGGCTTTCTTCAAGGCCGGCCCGACTGCGGCTTCCATCAGCTTGCCGGCGTCCCAGGCGTGGCCGCCGAAGGTAGAGACCGACCCGGCGCCATTGGCTTTTTCATATTTGGCAACATAGTCCTGCGAGGACTTCTTCAGAGGGTGGTTCGCCGGCAGTTGCGCTGCCACCAGCACCGGGCCCGACGGCAGGAAAGTGCCTTCGACATCCTTGCCGCCGACGCGCAGAAAGTCGTTGTTGGCAACACCGTGGGTCTGGTAGAACTTGCCGTTGTAGCCACGCTCCTTGAGCGCGCGCTGCGGCAGCACGGCCGGTGTGCCCGAGCCGGCGATCAGCACGGCGTCGGGCTTGGCCGCGACGATCTTGAGCACCTGTCCGGTCACCGAGGTGTCGGTTCGGTTGTAGCGCTCGTTGGCAACAACCTGGATGTTTTTCAGGGCCGCGATCTTGATGAACTCCTGGTACCAGCCTTCGCCGTAGGCGTCGGAAAAGCCGATGAAGCCGACCGTCTTGACGCCACTGTCAGCCATGTGGCCAGCAATCGCCAGGGACATCATGATGTCGTTCTGCGGCGTCTTGAAAACCCAGCGCTTCTTGGCGTCCTGCGGCTCAACGATGCGCGCCGAGGCGGCCATTGAAATCATCGGTGTCTGCGCTTCGGCCACAACGTCGATCATGGCCAGCGACGCCGGCGTGATGGTCGAACCCAGGATCACATCCACCTTGTGCTCGCTGATCAGCTTGCGCGCGTTGGTGACGGCGGCCGTGGTGTCCGAGGCGTCATCGAGCACGATGTAATTGATTTTTTGCCCGGCGATGGTGGTGGGCATCAGGGCGATCGTGTTTTTTTCCGGAATACCCAGTGAGGCAGCGGGGCCGGTCGCCGACACGGTAACGCCGACATTGATGTCGGCATGGACCAGCGTGGCCACCATGAGGGCAGCCAGCAGGGGCAGGGTCTTCTTGATGCGCATTGTCTGTCTCCGGTTAAAAATTATTGGAAAGCCGGCCCATAGCAAGACCGCTTCAGGGAAAAATAGCCTTGTCCACCTTCAGGTTAATTTCAACGTGCTATGCAAACAACATCTTAAGCAGGTGCGGGCAAAACGGACACCGGGGTTTACCAGCAAGAAACAACAAACGCTCAGTCGTCGTAGCGCGGCGGATCAGGGTCCTGGTCCCAGTTGGCGTCGGGCTGCGGCAGCTTGCGCATCCAGGCCTTGACCAGTTCCACGTGGTCGTGTTCTTCCTGCTGCAGGGCAAACGCCGCCTGCCGCACCGACTCATCGGTAGCGGCTTGCGCCAGCTGCGCAAAAAAGCGCTCGGCCCGCTCTTCACCGGCCAGCGCCAGTTGCAACACATGCCAGGGTTGCATCAGGTAATGCAGTTCGTCAACGGCGGCGCCCTCCACCGCTTCAAAGCCCGCCACCCGTGGCGCATCGGCGCCTGGCGCAGGTGCCTGCTTCCATCCCATCTGCGCCATGATCTGGGCCGCGTGTTTGCCTTCAATGTCGGCCATCTTGTGGAACCATTCGACGACCTCCGGGTTGTTATGGACTTCCATCATGTCGGCAAACTCGATGTAGCGCTGCGCCGCGTCGAGCTCCATCTGCAAGGCCTGCGCCATGAATTCTTCCAGCGTGGCCGGTACCGGCGCGCTGGCGCTCGGGCTCACAGTTCAAACTCCGCTTCAAGCTCGGCCACGCTGGAGCGCGACAGGCGCGCCGAGGCCGGGTATGGCGCGCGGTCGCCCGCGTAGAGCACACCAATGTTCAGTCCGTCGTCCTTCATCAGGCGGCGTGCCGCCAGTGCCGCGTCGTCGGTCACCGGCGCTTCGGGCGCGTGCACCAGCTTGCGCCAGTCGCGCTGCTCGGGCCGGAACGTGACGCAGGGGCTCAGGATCTCGACGAAGGAAAAGCCCGGGTGCTTCATGGCCTGGGCGATGATGTCGGCCGTGCCGTGCAGGTCACCGGCAAAAGCGCGCGCGACAAAATTGGCGCCGGAGGCCAGCGCCACCACCATCGGATTGAAAACCCGCACACCGGTGCCGCCCGGCGACAGTTTTGAATCCCAGTCTGGCTCGGTCGTCGGCGAAGGCTGGCCCTTGGTCATGCCATAGACATGGTTGTCCATCACCAGGTAGGTCATGTCGACATTGCGCCGGCAGGCGTGCAGAAAGTGGTTGCCGCCGATCGAGTAGCCGTCGCCATCACCGCCCGCCACCAGCACCTGCAGGTCGGGTCGCGCCACCTTGAGGCCGGTGGCCGCCGCCAGCGATCTCCCGTGCACGCCATGAAAGCCGTAGCAGGTGGTATAGGCCGGAATGCGCGAGGAGCAGCCAATGCCCGAGACCACGGCGCAGTCTTTGGGTGGCACGCCCATGATGGACAGGGCCTTGGTGACCGAGCTGAGCACGGTGAAGTCGCCGCAGCCGGGGCACCAGATCGGCTTGTAGCTGGACTTGAATTGGGCCGAGGTAAAACCGACCAGGGGCTGGGCCTCTGCCGCATCCTGATTGAGCGCCGTGTTCATTATGCGTTCCTCCATTCAAGCAGGGCCGTCAGCAATTCAGCCGGACGCAAGGGCAGCGGTCCGGGTCGGTGGTAGGTTGCCGGTGGCGTCGGAAAGTCGTACCAGGCGCGCAGGTAGCGGTAGAGCTGGGCACCGTGGTTCTGCTCGACCACGATGACGCGCTTGACGCCCAGCAGCGCGGCTGCCATCTGCTCGGGCCGGGTTGGCGAGAGCAGGCGCAGCACGATCAGGCGCAGCGCGGTCCCCTGCGCGCCGGCACGCGCGATGGCCTCGCGCACCGGACCCGAGGCGGAACCGAAGGTGATGACGGCGGCATCGGCTTCGCCCTCGATGTCGGCCCAGTAGCTGCCGTAATCGTGCAGCGTGAGCTTGCGCTGGCGCTTGTCGAGTTGCAACACATGGTCGCGCGACTGGCTGCTGGGAATGCCGGCTTCCGAGTGTTCAAGGCCGTCGGCGGTGTAGGTCACGCCTTCGGTGCCGGGAATGGCCATCGGCGAGACACCCGACGGTGTGTCGCGGTAGCGCTTGTAGTCGGGCGCATTGGCAACGGCCATCACGCGCTGGGCCGCATGGCCGCGATCAGGCGGCCTATCGGTGATAACGCGCGACTGCCCCATGAACTGGTCCGACAGCACAATGGCCGGCGCCTGCAATGCTTCGGCCAGGTGCACCGCCCATTGCGTTGCGCCCAGACAGTCGGCCATCGAACTGGGTGCCACCACCAGGCGCGGCGCATCACCATGCAAACCGCTGACAGCAAAGGACAGATCACTTTGCTCGCTCTTGGCCGGGATGCCGGTCGAAGGTCCGCCGCGCATCACATCCACCACCACAATTGGCACCTCGGAGGCAACGGCCAGGCCGATCGCCTCGGTCATCAGCGACAAGCCCGGCCCGGCCGTTGCCGTCAGCGCCGGCACGCCACCGAAAGACGCGCCAATGATCATGTTGATGGACGCCAGTTCGTCCTCGGCCTGCAGCAGCGTGCCGCCAAGCTTGGGCAGGCGCGGTGCCAGCCACTCCAGCACCTCGGTCGCGGGTGTGATCGGGTAGGCCGCGACAAAGCGCACGCCGGCCTTCAAAGCACCCATGCCGGTCGCCTCGTTGCCGCTCATCATCCAGCGCTGCGTGGTGACGGGTGCACTGACCTGAAGTTGCGCCATGGTGCCCCCGTTGGACGCGAGTTGTTCGGCAATCTGCACCGCCGCCGCCGCGCCAGCCGCTACCGCCTGCAGATTGGCGTCGAGTGTGTCGGGTTTCTTCCAGCTATCGCGCACCGCATCCTGCAATGCCCGCAGCGGCAAGCCGGCCAGTGCGCCCGAGAGGCCCAGCGCAACCATGTTGACCCAACTGCCGGGAATGGCCTTGGCCATCTTCTTCATGCCCAAGGGCGCATAGCGCGCCCCCATGGCCTTGAAGACTTCGGGCGGCTCGCCCTCGTCCGGGTCGCCAATCAGAATGCTGCGTGGCCCCAGCACGATCTCGTCGGCAAAGCGGTTGACGTTCTGCCAGTCGATGGCCAGCAGCAGATCAAAGCCGTCATCGAGCGAGCTCATGGGCTGCGAGCCCAGGCGCAGCATCGCAGCGGCCTCGCCACCGCGAATCTGCGGCCCGCTGGTGCGCACCATCAGGCCATAGGCACCGGCCTTGGCCGCAGCGGCCAGCAACAGGGTGCCAGCCGTCATGACACCACTGCCACCGCTGCCCGCCAGGGCCATGGATACGCTGCTTGCTTGGGCTGTCCGTGATTGCAAATTAGTCTCCTCGTTGGTTCACCCTGGAGTGTGTTCCACGCCCGTGGCAAAGCACCGCAGCTTGAACCCGGTCATCAATCAATGTTGGTATTCGGGTACCGATATACGATATTAATCGAAAAATCCAGCGACAGACCGGGTCCGAAGCTGGATTATTGGAGATCAGCCAACAACAAACTGTTGGCTATTTTTTTGTGGTGCCGTTTGAACAATGCCGAAACATTGCCGCCTCAGCGGCGCAGCCGGCCCGGGCCGGCTTCAGGGCATCACAGGCTGACTGAAGCCGCGGCGTGCCGCGTGATCAGGCCTTCTTGGCCCAGGCGGTGCAGTAGCCGGTTGCAGAAATTTCGGTGTCGCCCGGCATGATCTTGCAGCCACCGGGAACTTTTGCGGAAGCGCCTGGGACAAATTGCAGGCAATTGCCACAGTTCTTTTCAGCCAGCGGTTTGGGTTGGTACTTCAGTGCGGTACGCATCGCTGCGTTGGTGGCGGCAAATGCGTGGTTTGTAAAAGCGACGACAGGAATCATGGCGAGAGCTGCGCTCCCGACTTTCAAGAACTGGCGGCGTTGCGTTGATGCTTTCAAAATCTGCTACTCCTGTTTGTGTTCAGTTGCCCGATTTCCAAAAACCGGGCTGAACGGACTATACACAACCAAAACCAATGTTTACCTTACTACTTAAGTCGGGCTCTGCGGCCGGTACAGACAAGAAAAAGCCCGTAGTCTCAACGACTTACGGGCTATTCAAAAATCACCAATGATTTGGTGGGCAGTGCAAGTTTCGAACTTGCGACCCCTGCAGTGTGAATGCAGTGCTCTACCCCTGAGCTAACCGCCCTGAATCTGTTTCAGGAAGGGCTGAATTATGCCTTACTTTTCAGGCCTTCTGCCGCCAAACCGTCTTGTTTCCACTGGCTTTGTCCAGTTGCCCCAGAATTTCGTCATGCTCGGCGATCTCGTGCGCACTGGCGCGCAGCACCGGCAGTTCAAAGGCGCGCAGGTCGGCCGACACGATGCTGGTGCCAAGGCTGGGCTCCGATCCGGCATCGATCAGCAAAGCGTCCTGCCCGCGCGTGAGGTTGATGTAGACGTCAGCCAGCAGTTCCGCGTCAAGCAGCGCGCCGTGCAGGGTGCGTCCCGAGTTGTCGACACCGAGGCGCGCGCACAGTGCGTCGAGCGAGTTGCGCTTGCCTGGATACATTTCCTTGGCCATCACCAGTGTGTCGGTCACGCTGGCCACATGGTGGTGCAGCGCCGGGCGGCCGATCAGGGCCAGTTCCATGTTCAGAAAACCGGTGTCGAACGGCGCGTTGTGGATGATGACTTCGGCACCTTCCAGGTAAGCCAGCAGTTCGTCGGCCACCACCTTGAATGCAGGCTTGTCCTTGAGAAACTCGCTGCTGATGCCATGCACCTTGAACGCCTCTTCGTGGCTTTCACGACCCGAGTACAGATAAAAGTGTTTGTTGTTGCCGGTCAGTCGGCGGTTGAAGAGTTCGACGCAACCAATTTCAACAATCCGGTCGCCACTGTCGGCCGACAAGCCGGTGGTCTCGGTATCCAGAAAAATTTGACGCATGGACGAAACCTAATGATTTTCTTTGGCGTGGTTGATCGAGTACTTGGGTATCTCCACCACAACGTCTTTCTGCCCGACGTAGGCCTGGCAGCTCAGGCGCGAGTTCGGCTCCAGGCCCCAGGCGCGGTCCAGCAGGTCTTCTTCGTTCTCATCGATCTCGTTGAGCGATTCAAAGCCCTCACGCACGACCACGTGGCAGGTGGTGCAGGCGCAGCTCATGTCGCAGGCGTGCTCGATCTCGATGTGGTTGTCCAGCATCGCCTCGCAGATCGAGGTGCCTGCTGGCACAGAAATCTCGGCGCCCTGCGGACAGTAGTCAGGGTTGGGCAGTATTTTGATGATGGGCATGGGGTGTTCCGGTTGACCGCGCTTAAACGGTCTCGATGTTGCGTCCGGCCAGCGCTTGCTGAATGCCGCGGTTCATGCGCAGCGCGGCAAAGGCTTCCGTGCCTTTGGCCAGCGTCTGGGTGGCGGCTTCGATCTGAGCCGGGTCTGCCAGCGCGAGCGCGTCACGCGTGGCGGCCATCAAGGCATCGATGGCCGCGCGTTCTTCGGGCGTCAGCAGATCGCCATCGGCTGCCAGCGCACTCGCACTGGCCAGCAGCATGCGGTCGCAATCGACCCGCGCTTCGACCAGCGCGCGCGCCTTCATGTCGGCGTCGGCGGTGGTGAAACTGTCCTGCAGCATTTTGGCGATCTGTTCATCCCCCAGTCCGTACGACGGCTTGACATCGATGTGGGTCTCGACGCCACTGATCTGTTCTTTGGCACTGACCGTCAGCAAGCCGTCGGCATCGACCGTGAAGGTGACGCGGATGCGCGCTGCGCCAGCGGCCATCGGCGGTATGCCGCGCAGCTCAAAGCGTGCCAGGCTGCGGCAATCGGCCACCAGATCACGCTCACCCTGCACCACGTGCAAGGCGAGCGCGGTCTGGCCGTCCTTGTAGGTCGTGAAGTCTTGCGCCTTGGCGGTCGGAATGGTTTCGTTGCGCGGCACGATGCGCTCCACCAAACCGCCCATGGTCTCGATGCCAAGCGAGAGCGGGATGACGTCAAGCAGCAGCAGTTCGCCGCTGGTATTGTTGCCGGCCAACTGGTTGGCCTGGATCGCAGCGCCCAGCGCCACGACCTGGTCAGGGTCGAGGTTGGTCAGCGGCGCGCGGCCAAAGAAGTTGGCAACAGCCTGCTGGATCTGCGGCATGCGTGTGGAGCCGCCAACCATGACGACACCCTTGACCTCATCCTTGTCCAGACCGGCATCGCGCAGTGTCTTGCGCACGGCCTGCATGGTGCGCTGCGTCAAGGTGGCGGTGAGCTGCTCGAACTGCTCATTGACCACCTCGAATCGCACGTTTTCACCGCCGATGCAGGCGTGGCAGGCGGCGCAATGCGCGGCCGACAACTCTTCCTTGCAGGCCCGCGCCGCGATGATGGCAATCGCCTTGTCCTGCGGCGTCTTGAGCTTGACGCCGGCCTGGGCCATCACCCAGTCCGCCAGGGCGCGGTCGTAATCGTCGCCACCCAGTGCCGAGTCGCCGCCCGTGGCCAGCACCTCGAAAACACCCCGCGTCAGGCGCAGGATGGAAATATCGAAGGTGCCGCCGCCCAGATCGTAAATCGCGTAGACGCCTTCGCTGGCGTTATCAAGCCCGTAGGCGATGGCCGCAGCGGTGGGTTCGTTGATCAGGCGCAGCACATTGATGCCGGCAAGCTGGGCCGCATCCTTGGTCGCCTGGCGCTGCGCATCATCAAAATAAGCGGGCACCGTGATCACGGCTCCAAACAGGTCGGCGTTGAAAGTATCTTCAGCCTGGTAGCGCAGGGTGGCCAGGATGTCGGCACTGACCTCAACCGGCGATTTCTCGCCCTGCACCGTGTGCACTGCGAGCATGCCGGGCTTGTCGACAAAGTGATAGGGCAGCTTGTCGTGTCCCGACACATCCTGCAGGCCGCGACCCATGAAGCGCTTGACCGAAACGACTGTGTTTTCCGGGTCAAGTGCCTGCGCGCTCTTGGCGTCGAAACCGATCTGGCGCCCACCGCCCGCCAGGTAGCGAACGACCGACGGCAGGATGACGCGGCCCTGTGCATCGGGCAGGCACTCTGCGACGCCGTTGCGCACCGACGCCACCAGCGAATGCGTGGTGCCCAGATCGATGCCCACTGCAATACGCCGCTGATGCGGGTCAGGGGAATGACCGGGTTCGGAAATTTGTAGCAGCGCCATATTTGATTTTTTGGAAAAGAGACCTATTGTCCGTGCTCTGCGGTATCGATCCGGTCAATTTTCGCTTCAACATCGCTGGCAAAGCGTTCGATGAACATCAGCGCGCGCACCTGGCCCACCGCCGTCGGGTAATCGTGCGCCACATCAAGCAGCCGAGCACATTCCTGCAGCGCCGCTTGCCGCGCCGACCGAACCTCGGCGCTCAACTGGTCGAGTTCCACCGCGTTGCCGGCATCGTCGAGTGACTCGCGCCATTCCATCTGCTGCATCAGGAACGCGCCAGGCATGGCGGTGTTGTCCTCGGCATTGAGCGGCGCACCGTGCAACTCGCACAAATAGGCGGCGCGCTTGAGCGGGTCCTTCAGCCTGCGATAGGCCTCGTTAATGCGCACCGACCACTGCATGGCCACGCGCTGCGCGGCACCGCCCTGGGCCGCAAAACGGTCCGGGTGCGCTTCGCGCTGCAAGTCCTTCCAGCGCGCATCGACAGCGTCGCGGTCCTGCTCAAACTGCGGCACAAGACCAAACAGCTCGAAATCGTTCGATTGAAGATTCACACGCGAAACGACTCGCCGCAACCGCAGCGATCACGCTCGCGCGGGTTGTTGAATTTGAAACCCTCGTTCAGTCCTTCGCGGACAAAATCGAGTTCGGTGCCATCGAGGTAGGCAAAGCTTTTGGGTTCGATCAGCACCTTGACGCCATGGCCTTCAAACACCATGTCTTCAGGGCCAACCTCGTCCACGTATTCCAGCTTGTAAGCCAGGCCCGAGCAGCCCGTGGTCTTGACACCCAGGCGCACGCCAACGCCCTTGCCGCGCTTGGCAAGGTAGCGGGTGACATGCCGGGCAGCGGCTTCTGTCAGCGTCACAGCCATGTCAAGTCGCCTGCCCTGCGCCATGCTTCTGGCGGTAGTCGTTCACCGCCGCCTTGATCGCGTCTTCAGCCAGAATCGAGCAGTGAATCTTCACCGGCGGCAAGGCCAGTTCTTCGGCGATCTCGCTGTTCTTCAGCGCTGCCGCCTGGTCCAGCGTCTTGCCCTTGACCCACTCGGTCACCAGCGACGAGGAGGCAATGGCAGAGCCACAGCCGTAGGTCTTGAAGCGCGCGTCTTCGATCACACCGGAGACCGGATTCACCTTGATCTGCAGCTTCATCACGTCGCCGCAAGCCGGCGCACCCACCATGCCGGTACCCACCGAGTCATCGCCCTTTTCGAACGAGCCGACGTTGCGGGGGTTTTCGTAGTGGTCAACGACCTTTTCAGAATATGCCATATCAGTACCTCTTGAATTTAGTGCGCCGCCCACTGGATCGTGGAAATGTCTATGCCTTCCTTGTACATGTCCCACAAGGGGCTCAGGTCGCGCAGTTTGGCCACGTTGAGTTTGATGGTCTCAACGGCGTAATCGATTTCAGCCTCGGTGGTCCAGCGGCCGATTGTCATGCGCAGGCTGCTGTGCGCGAGTTCGTCACTGCGACCCAGGGCGCGCAGCACGTAGCTGGGCTCCAGACTGGCCGAGGTGCAGGCCGAACCACTAGATACGGCCAGTCCCTTGATACCCATCATCAGGGACTCGCCCTCAACATAATTGAAACTCATGTTGAGGTTGTGCGGCACGCGCTGATCGAGATTGCCGTTGATGAAAACCTGCTCGACGTCCTTCAGACCCGCGAGCATGCGGTCGTGCAGGGCACGGATGCGCACGTTCTCGGCCACCATTTCTTCCTTGGCGATGCGATAAGCCTCGCCCATGCCGACGATCTGGTGCGTGGGCAGCGTGCCTGATCGCATGCCGCGCTCGTGACCGCCACCGTGCATTTGCGCCTCAATGCGCACGCGCGGCTTGCGCCGCACAAACAACGCGCCAATGCCCTTGGGGCCATAGGTCTTGTGCGAGGTCAAACTCATCAGGTCCACTGGCAGGCGGCTCAGATCAAATTCGACGCGGCCCGTAGCCTGCGCCGCGTCCACGTGAAAAATGATGCCCTTGGCGCGGCAGATCGCGCCGATGGCGGCAATGTCCTGGATCACGCCGATCTCGTTGTTCACATACATGACACTGGCCAGAATCGTGTCGGGCCGGATCGCGGCCTTGAAGACCTCGATGTCGAGCAAGCCATCAGCCTGAACGTCAAGATAAGTCACTTCGAAACCCTGGCGCTCCAGTTCGCGACAGGTATCGAGCACCGCCTTGTGCTCGGTCTTGACGGTGATGATGTGACGGCCCTTGGTCTTGTAGAAGCCGGCTGCACCCTTGAGTGCCAGGTTGTTTGATTCGGTCGCGCCGGAAGTCCAGACAATCTCGCGTACGTCGGCGCCAATCAGCGCTGCCACCTGCTCGCGTGCCTTCTCAACGGCGGCTTCCGCCTCCCAACCCCAGGCATGGCTGCGCGAGGCCGGATTGCCAAAATGCTGTCGCAGCCAGGGAACCATAGCATCCACCACCCGCTCGTCGCAGGGGTTGGTGGCGCTGTAATCCATGTAAATCGGGAAATGCGGGGTGGTATCCATTAGGTTTGCAAAGCTTTTGTTGGTTGGAAGGTCAATTTACCAAGCCCGGCTTATGACTTGGAAAAGGCATTGCCCAGGGCAAAAACAGAATTTGGCACGTTCATGCGGATCGGCCGCACCGTCGGCATGCTGGAGATGGCGCGCTTGAGCGTGGGCTTGTCCTCAACCCGGAAACCCTTGGCCAATTGGTCGTCCACCAGTTTTTGCAAGGTGACCGACTCCAGAAACTCGACCATGCGCACGTTCAGGGCGCTCCACAGGTCATGTGTCATGCAGCGTTCGGACTCGCCCAGGCAGTTTTCCTTGCCGCCACAATGCGTTGCGTCGATCGGCTCATCGACCGAACTGATAATTTCCGCCACGGTGATGTCAGCCGGGCTGCGCGCCAGCGTGTAACCGCCGCCAGGGCCGCGGGTCGACTCGACCAGTTCGTTGCGGCGCAGTTTGCCAAACAACTGCTCCAGATAGGACAGGGAGATCTGTTGGCGCTGGCTGATGGCGGCCAAAGTGACGGGGCCATTGCTCTGACGCAAACCCAGGTCAATCATGGCGGTAACCGCAAAGCGGCCTTTGGTGGTAAGTCGCATCACATGCTCCTTCGATCTGTTTGGTTGACTAACGGAGTCAAGTATAGCAAGAAACCCAGCAATTTGCTCGGGTAAGCCCGAAACCGGGCCTGATTTACGCAGCTTTACCGTTGGCCGCCAAAACCACCAGGTTGTCGTGGCCGGATGCGCCAAAGGCCTGTTCTTTCAGGATGGCCAACTGGTCGCGAACGCGCGCCGCCTTTTCGAACTCGAGGTTGCGCGCGTGTTCGAGCATCAACTTCTCCAGGCGCTTGATTTCGCGCGAAATGTCTTTCTCGCTCATGTCTTCCACCTGCGCCCGCTGCACCGCATCGCGTTCCAGCCGGTCCGCTTCCTTGCCGGCTTTTTCGCTGTAGACGCCATCAATCAAGTCTTTAACCTCCTTGACGATGGAGCGCGGCGTGATGCCGTGCAGTTGGTTGTAAAGCACCTGCTTGGCACGGCGACGCTCGGTTTCGCCCATCGCCTTTTTCATCGAGTCAGTGATCTTGTCGGCGTACAGGATGGCCCGCCCATGCAGGTTGCGTGCGGCCCGGCCAATGGTCTGGATCAGCGAGCGCTCGGAGCGCAAAAAACCCTCTTTGTCAGCGTCGAGAATCGCCACCAGCGAGACTTCCGGGATGTCCAGCCCTTCACGCAGCAGGTTGATGCCGACCAGCACATCAAAAGTTCCCAGGCGCAGGTCACGCAGAATCTCGACCCGCTCAACGGTGTCGACGTCGCTGTGCAGGTAGCGCACCTTGACACCGTTGTCACTCAGGTAATCGGTCAGTTGCTCGGCCATGCGTTTGGTCAGCGTGGTGATCAGCACACGCTCGTGCTTTTCAACGCGGATGCGGATTTCCTGCAGCACATCGTCAACCTGACTGGTGGCGGGGCGCACCTCCACTTCAGGGTCAACCAGTCCCGTCGGGCGCACCAGTTGTTCCACCACCTGCCCGGTATGGTCCTTTTCCCATTGACCCGGTGTGGCCGAGACAAAAACGGCCTGGCGCATGCGGCGCTCGAATTCCTCGAACTTGAGGGGCCGGTTGTCGAGCGCGCTGGGCAGACGAAAGCCGTACTCCACCAGCGTGCTCTTGCGCGAGCGGTCGCCGTTGTACATGCCGCCAAACTGCCCAATCAGCACATGGCTCTCGTCCAGAAACATCACCGCGTCCTTGGGCAGGTAATCGGTCAGCGTCGCTGGCGGCTCGCCAGGCGCAGCGCCACTGAGGTGCCGGCTGTAGTTTTCGATGCCCTTGCAGTGCCCGACTTCGCTGAGCATTTCCAGATCGAAGCGGGTACGCTGTTCAAGCCGCTGCGCTTCGACCAGTTTGCCCATGCCGGTCAATTCCTTGAGCCGCTCCGAGAGTTCAGTCTTGATCGTCTCCACCGCCGCCAACACCTGCTCGCGCGGCGTCACGTAATGGCTGCTGGGATAGACCGTGAAGCGCGGAATCTTCTGGCGGATGCGCCCGGTCAGCGGGTCGAATAGTTGCAGCGACTCAATCTCGTCGTCGAACAGTTCGATGCGCAACGCCATCTCGCTGTGCTCGGCCGGAAAGACGTCGATGGTGTCGCCGCGCACGCGGAACTTGCCGCGCGAAAAATCAATGTCGTTGCGCTGGTACTGCATGCGCACCAGTTGCATGATCAGGTCGCGCTGGCCCATCTTGTCGCCGGCGCGCAGCGTCATGACCATCTTGTGATAAGCCTCGGGCTGGCCGATGCCGTAGATGGCCGAGACGGAAGCCACGATCACCACATCCCGGCGCTCCAGCACGCTCTTGGTGCAACTCAGCCTCATCTGTTCGATGTGCTCGTTGATGGCCGAGTCCTTCTCTATGAACAGGTCGCGCTGCGGCACGTAGGCTTCGGGCTGGTAATAGTCGTAATAACTGACGAAATACTCGACTGCGTTGCGCGGAAAGAACTCGCGAAACTCGCTGTAAAGCTGGGCCGCCAGCGTCTTGTTCGGCGCGAACACGATGGCCGGACGACCCAGGCGCGCGATCACGTTGGCCATGGTGAAGGTCTTGCCGGAGCCGGTCACGCCCAGCAGCGTCTGGAACACCTCGCCGTCCTGGATACCGGCCACCAATTGCTCAATCGCCTCGGGCTGGTCGCCTGCTGGCGGGTAAGGCTGATACAACTCAAACGGCGAATCGGGGAAGCGCACGAACGTGCCGGCACGCAAGGCGTCGGCGTTGTCGCTGGCCAAGGTGACAGGGGGTGCGGCAATGGGCATGACGGAAGGATTCAGGGTGAGACGCAAACTGCGTAAAGGAGCGATGGTAGCGATTTGTGCCGACGCTTTCCCGGATCTGCGCGCCAGCGGGCCACACGCATGGAATCCGATCAAGGTCAATGTTGTGTGAAAAAGCCCGTCCCGGCGTGCAGCGCCGCCGTTAAAATTCAGGGTAAACCCGCAGCCACAGAATTTTTCCGGTTTCGTTTTTCTTTGACTTTTTTACAGGACTTCTTCATGTCACTCTTTACCAATGTCGAAATGGCCCCGCGTGACCCGATTCTGGGTTTGAATGAACAATTTGCGGCCGACACCAACCCAAACAAAGTCAACCTCGGCGTTGGTGTTTACTACGACGACAACGGCAAGCTGCCCCTGCTGCAATGCGTGCAAGCGGCCGAAAAAACCATGATGGACAAGCCCACCGCGCGCGGCTACCTGCCCATCGACGGCATTGTGGCCTATGACGCAGCGGTCAAGTCGCTGGTCTTTGGCGCGGACAGCGAACCGGTCAAATCGGGTCGCGTTGCCACCATCCAGGCCCTGGGCGGTACCGGTGGCCTCAAGGTTGGCGCCGACTTCCTGCAGCACCTCAACCCCAAGGCCAAGGTGTTGATCTCGGATCCGAGCTGGGAGAACCACCGCGCCCTGTTCACCAATGCCGGCTTCACGGTTGAAACCTATCCGTACTACGACGCGCAGACGCGCAGCCTGAACTTCCCCGGCATGCTTGCGGCCCTGAACGCCGCCGCCGCCGGCACCGTGATCGTGCTGCATGCCTGCTGCCACAACCCGACCGGCTATGACATCACACCGGCGCAGTGGGATCAGGTGGTTGCCGTCATCAAGGCCAAGCAACTGGTGGCCTTCCTCGACATGGCTTATCAAGGCTTTGCCAACGGCCTGGCCGAAGATGGCGCTGTGGTGCAGAAATTCGTTGACGCCGGCCTGACCTTCTTTGTTTCGACCAGCTTCAGCAAGAGCTTCAGCCTGTACGGTGAGCGCGTCGGCGCCCTGAGCGTCTTGTGCGACAGCAAGGAAGAAGCGGGACGCGTGCTGAGCCAGCTCAAGATCGTGATCCGCACCAACTACAGCAACCCGCCAACCCATGGCGGCGCCATCGTCGCTGCGGTGCTGGGCAACCCGGAGCTTCGCGCACTGTGGGAGAAGGAACTCGGTGAAATGCGCGTGCGCATCAAGGCCATGCGTCAGAAACTGGTCGATGGACTCAAGGCCGCCGGCGTCAAGCAGGACATGAGCTTCATCACAACGCAGATCGGTATGTTCAGCTATTCGGGCCTCACCAAGGACCAGATGGTGCGCCTGCGCAACGAGTTCGGCGTCTACGGCACCGACACCGGCCGCATGTGCGTGGCCGCCCTGAACAGCAAGAACATCAACCACGTCTGCGCATCGATCGCCAAGGTGCTCTAGCACCCGCTCAAACCCGCGTTTGAGACACCGAAAGCGCCGGGGTGATGGTAGCGACTCCATGAGTCTTGCCAAAATCACCCCGTCGTGGGTCCGTCCTGCCACTGGTTCGCTATGATGCGGCCACACTACTGCAACAAGCTGCCCATGAAACGTCTCTGGTTCTCTCTGACTCTGGCCGGGCTGCTGGCCTTGACAACTGGAAGCGCTCTGGCCTGGAGCAACCATAGCTATGCGGCCTACCGTGCGTTCGAGCGAATGCCCGAAGTCATCAATGCCGCGCCGGTAGCGGCGGAACCACTCGAAAGCTTTCTGAAGGCACAGGAGAAGGCGATTGAAATCCTGCTTGCCGGCCAGGAAGACTGGGCCACCGCGAAGCTCGATTTCTATCCGCCCCGCCCATCAGCGCTGGCTTTCAAGGCTGACCCCGGCCGAACCCTTGAGGCGCGCCGTCAGGCTTTTCTGATGGCGCTGCGCGTGGCACCCAACAGCAAGTTTGCGCTTTACTTTCAACCCGATCCATGGGGTGATGCAACTGATGCGAGTCGTCTGCTGGCGCACTCGGCGGTAGACACGCTGCCCGAGCAGCCCAATTCAAGCTACCGCTTTGTCGCCCTCAAGGCGGGTGAAAAAGTTGCGCCGCTGGCAGTGCTGGCCTCGGCTTGCGACGAACCGGACTACGGCCTGGACATCAATCTGTGGTCGGACAGCCCGTCCGATTGGGGCAAGGTCTACGGTTTCGGGGCGCTGCCCTTCGGCAACCCGGCGCTGTACTTCTCGACGCAGGCGCCCTTTCACATGGGCTTCTACCATGAAGACCGCGTCATTTACCTGGCAGCACCCTTTGTCAAGAAGACCTTTCCGCTGCTGCGCGTGCACCAGTACAGCAGTCTGGCTGCGCTGGCATTTCGCAGCGGCCATGCGTATTGGGGCTGGCGCTTCACTGGTCTGGCCTTGCACTATGTACAGGACCTGACGCAGCCCTATCACGCCAGCCTGTCGCCGGGCAACGCTTCGGCCAAGCTGATTGGCATCAACCTGTTGGCAATGGCGGGGCTTGCGAAGATGAAAGACGAGATGATCGTGCTGCTCTCGAACCGCCATCTGGCGCTGGAAAAGTACCAGAATCAGATGATCTACCAGGCAGCCCAGGCCCACTCCGAAACCAGCATCGAAATATCGCTGCGCAGCAGCGACAAGGACAGCGGCTACCCATCCTGGTCCGACCTGTACCCACGTGACGTGGTCAGCCGCGAATCCCGCGCGCTGGGGGCTCGCGTTACCGACATCCTGGTTGACACACTGCCGGCGTCTTACGTGTCGGATCCCACATTTGACTTTGGTGTGAAAGAATCTGGCATCGATCTGGTGGCAGAAATCGGCCGGCAAGACACCGCCAAACGGTCCCGGCTCGATGCGGCCACGGCCGAACTGATGGGTAATTTTGGCAGCCACAGCCGCAACCTGGTGCGGGGCGTGCTCAAGGATTCAACCCAAAAATAGACGATCCCGGAAGTCCTTGCGACGAAAAGTCGGGGCTTGTCGAGCGCTGTGCCAGCGCTTTTGGGCCAGGACTTGTACTATCTTGAGAAAATTTGTCAATAATTGGTAGAGTCACTCCAACTGACAGGGTCAAGAACTGTTATATTGCACTGCAACATTTCCAGAAAGTGAATCTATTTTGCTGTACCAACTTTACGAAACCCACCGCTCCTTGATGGAGCCCTTGACCGATCTGGCGCAAACGGCTTCCAAGTTATATGGCAACCCGCTGTCGCTGGCTGGACAAAATCCGTTCGCACAGCGCCTGTCTGCGGGCTACGACCTGATGCACCGACTGGGCAAGGACTACATCAAGCCCGAATTCGGCCTGCGCACGGTTGATGTCGACGGCATTGACGTCGCCATTCATGAGCGTGTGGAGATCAACAAGCCCTTTTGCGAGTTGCGTCGATTCAAGCGTTTCAGCGATGATCCGGCAACGCTCTCGAAGCTCAAGGGCCAGCCGGCGGTTCTGATCGTGGCGCCTTTGTCGGGCCACTATGCAACGCTGCTGCGTGACACGGTCAAGACCATGCTCAAGGACCACAAGGTCTACATCACGGACTGGAAAAACGCGCGCCTGATCCCCTTGTCGGACGGCAAGTTCTCACTGGACGACTACATCAACTACGTGCAGGAATTCATTCGCCATCTGCAGGGTCGCTACGGCAATTGCCACGTCATGAGCGTGTGCCAGCCGACCGTGCCCGTACTGGCTGCTGTTTCACTGATGGCCAGCCGCGGCGAGACGACGCCTTTGAGCATGATCATGATGGGCGGCCCGATCGACGCCCGCAAGTCACCCACAGCCGTCAACAACCTGGCCATGAGCAAGAGCCATGACTGGTTTGAGCACAACGTGATCTACCGTGTGCCCACCAACTTTGCTGGCGCTGGCCGGCGCGTCTATCCTGGCTTTTTGCAGCACTCTGGTTTTGTAGCCATGAACCCGAGCAACCACGCCAAGAGCCATTACGCTTATTTTCAGGACCTGATCAAGGGCGATGATGCCAGCACCGAGGCACACCGCAAGTTCTACGACGAGTACAACGCCGTGCTCGACATGGACGCCGACTACTACCTCGACACCATCAAGGTCGTGTTCCAGGAGTTCAGCCTGGTCAACGGCACCTGGGACGTCAAAGGCGTGGACGGCAAAGTGGAGCGTGTGCGCCCACAGGACATCACCACGACCGCCATGTTCTCGGTCGAAGGCGAACTCGACGACATCTCGGGCTCGGGTCAGACCAAGGCGGTCCACGGCATCTGCAGCGGGGTTGTTGCATCGGAGCAAAAACACCTGGAAGTTCCGGGCGCGGGGCACTATGGCATCTTCGCAGGAAGCCGCTGGCGTGACATCGTCTATCCGCAGGTCAAGACCTTCATCCTCAGGCACCAGCCTGCTGCAGCATCGGTAGCAGCAGCGCCTGCCACGCCGGCAAGTGTCAAGGCCAAGGCAGTCCAGGCTATCGCGAAGCCGGCCAAGCCGGCAGCCAAAGCCGCCGTCAAGAAGGTTGCACGCAAATAGCCATGGCGGCCGTGGCGGATCGGGTGCTGGCGGCTTTGCCGCAAACCCAGTGCACCCGCTGCGGCTACCCTGACTGCGCCGGCTACGCGCGAGCGGTCGCATCAGGACAGGCTGCCATCAACCAGTGCCCGCCCGGCGGTGCGCAAGGAATTGAACGGCTGGCCCGCCTCACCGGCCAGCCAATCATCGCCCTGAACCCGGTCAATGGGGTTGAGGGTCCGCGCAGCACGGTCTTCATCGATGAGAACTGGTGTATCGGTTGCACCCTTTGCATCAAGGTCTGCCCGACTGACGCCATCATGGGCAGCAACAAGCTGATGCACTCCGTGCTGGAAGCCTATTGCACGGGTTGCGAGTTGTGCCTGCCGGTCTGCCCGGTTGATTGCATTGAACTGGAAAACGTTTCAGGCGCAGCCACCGGTTGGGAGGCATGGTCGCCGGAACTGGCGGATCAGGCACGCAGACGCTATGAATTCAATGTTTTGCGACGCCAGCGTGCGCATGACGAGAACGCACTAAGGCTTGAAGAAAAGGCCGAGCTCAAGCTGGCTGATCTGGCCGAGCATTCGCGCCACACCGACCCCGTCATACTCGACAAAAAACGTGCCGTAATCGAAGCGGCCTTGGCACGCTCGCGCGCGCAGCGGGAGTCTGGAAAGAAAAGCGGCGGTTAAGCTGCCACCCGCGTCTAGCCCAAGGCGTCGTTGACCTGGTCGTGAAACTCGGCCAGACTGACCGCCGCACCAATTTCGCGCGGCAGCGCGTCGCGCACCGAGAACACGCCGATGATCTTGCCAGCCGGAGTAACTATCGGCAAATGACGGAAGCCGCGCTCGATCATGATCAGCACCGCGTCCGACACCAGTGTCTCGGGACCAACGCAATAGGGGCTGCGCGTCATCACGTCGGCAACAGTAGTCGTCTCGGGGTTGAGTGCTTTTGCCAGCACCCGGGTCATCAGGTCACGCTCGGTCACAATGCCCTGCATCACCCCTGCGCCGTCGATGATCAGGACGCTGCCACAGTTGGCTTTGGTCATGGTGCAGGCTGCATCCCAGATCGTGGCCTGCGGCGCCAGACTGACGGGGTGCCGTTGCGCCATGGATTGAGAAACGGTACGTTCAGACATGATGCGGCCCCTTTTCAAATAACGAGATGAACTTGGCTTGCTGATTGCGCCGCTGGCTCAACGCAGCGATGCGTTGATTTTCTCAAGCGCTGCCGAACCCGGACACAGCAAATCGGCGCCCATGGTGTTGAGTGGTTTTTCGCTGGTATTGAGCGCGGTGTGCAGGTCAGTCGCCAGCGGATCAATATACAGAAGGCCCGTCACGACTTCGCCGCGCGCCTGGTGCGTCTGCATGTAGCTCATGGCGGCGTAGCGGTCGGTCGGATCGTAGTCCGTATGCAGTTTGCGCAGGCGCAGAGTTGTGCCGTCATGCTGCTGAACATCGACCACTTCACCCGGCGCGTACAGCGTGGTGATCTCGCTGCGCGGTGTGATGAAGTCAATGCGGCTGACTGCGTCATTGTGCTCGCGCACATAGTCGTAACTCTTGGTGCTGCCACCATGGTTATTGAAGGTCACGCAGGGGCTGATGACGTCGATAAAGGCCGCGCCGCCGTGCGACATGGCGCCCTTGATCAAGGGCACCAGTTGCGCCTTGTCACCGGAAAAACTGCGCGCGACATAGGTCGCACCCAGTTGCAGGGCCAGCGCCACCAGATCAACCGGGCTGTCGCTGTTGATGACACCCTTCTTGCTCTTGGAACCGCGATCCGCCGTAGCCGAGAACTGGCCCTTGGTCAGCCCGTAAACGCCGTTGTTTTCAACGATGTAGCACATGCGCACGCCGCGCCGCATGGCATTGGCAAACTGCCCCAGGCCAATCGAAGCCGAATCGCCGTCGCCTGAGACACCCAGGTACAGCAGATCACGGTTGGCCAGATTGGCACCGGTCAGGGCCGAAGGCATGCGGCCGTGCACGGTATTGAACCCGTGGGACGCGCCCAGGAAGTAATCAGGCGTCTTGGAACTGCAACCAATGCCGGAGAGCTTGGCGACGCGGTGCGGCTCGATGTCGAGTTCCCAGCAGGCCTGGATCACGGCGGCGGAAATCGAGTCGTGGCCGCAACCGGCGCACAGCGTGGAGATGCGGCCTTCATAGTCGCGGCGCGTATAACCAACCTTGTTGGCGGTCAAGGTCGGATGATGCAGTTTGGGTTTTGCGATGTAAGTCATGCGAGTTCCTTCTGCTTGGACGATTTGGCAGCATCCGGTGCCACACTTTTACGAATGGCGCCAGCAATGAAGCGCGCCGTGATAGGCGTTCCGTCGTAATGCAGAACCCGCACCAGACGCGCTGGATCGATGTCGAGTTCATTGACGATCATGGAATGCATCTGGGCGTCGCGATTCTGTTCGACGATGAACACCTTGTCGTGCTCGGCGATGAAGCGGTTGACCGATTCCGGGAAGGGAAAGGCCTGCAGACGCATGGCGTCCAGATGCACGCCTTCAGCGTCCAGCACGTCAAGGGCCTCACGCATGGCCGGCGCGGTAGAACCAAAGTAGATCACGCCCAAGGGTGTCTTTTGTGAAGCGTTGCGCAGCAGCGGCTGGGGCACCAGGTCGGCCGCCGTCTTGAACTTCTTGAGCAGGCGTTCCATGTTGTAAATGTAGTCCGGTCCGCGCTCGGAGTAACGGGCGTAGGGGTCACGCGTTGTACCGCGCGTGAAAAAGGCGCCTTTGCTCGGATGGGTACCGGGCAGCGTGCGCCAGGGAATGCCATCACCGTCGACATCCTTGTAGCGCCCGAAGTCCTTGCCGGCTTCCAGTTCGGCAGCCGTCATCACCTTGCCGGTGTCGTACTGCTTGGTTACGTCCCAGTCAAAGGGTTTGCACAGGCGCTGGTTCATGCCGATGTCGAGATCGGTCATGACGAAAATCGGGGTCTGCAAACGGTCGGCCAGGTCCAGCGCCGCCGCCGAATGGGTGAAGCACTCGTATGGATCCTGCGGGAACAAGAGCACATGCTTGGTGTCGCCGTGCGATGCGTAGGCGCAGGAAATCAGGTCCGACTGCTGCGTGCGTGTCGGCATGCCGGTCGAAGGCCCGCCGCGCTGCACGTTGATGATGGTGACCGGGATCTCGGCGAAATAGGCCAGGCCGATGAATTCAGTCATCAGCGAAACACCGGGACCCGAGGTCGCGGTGAAAGACCGCGCACCGTTCCAGCCCGCCCCCACGACCATGCCGATCGAAGCCAGTTCATCTTCCGCCTGCACGATGGCAAAGTTGTGCCGACCCGTCACCGGGTCGATCCGGTATTTGTCGCAATACTTCTGGAAGGCCTCGGGAATCGAGGACGAAGGCGTGATCGGGTACCAGGCCGCCACCGTAGCGCCACCGTAAATGCAGCCCAGGGCCGCAGCGCTGTTGCCGTCGGTAAAGATCTGATTGCCAACCTTGTCCGACTTGCGCACGCGAATGCCCAGCGGCGCTTCAATGTGCTTCTTCACATAGTCACGACCCAGATGCAAAGCCTGGATGTTGGACGCCAGCAGGCGCTCCTTGCCCTTGTACTGCTCGGCAAACAGTTTTTCGAAAACGTCGGCGTCAACGTCGAGCAGAACCGACAGGGCACCAACGTAAATGATGTTTTTGAACAGTTGGCGTTGCCGCGGGTCCTGGTAGGCAGCATTACTGATTTCGGTCAGCGGCATACCGATGGTATGCACGTCTTTGCGAAACTTCGACTCGGGGATGGGACGCGTGCTGTCATAGAACAGATAGCCGCCGGGTTCGATTTCAGCGACGTCGGTATCCCAGGTCTGCGGGTTCATGGCGACCAGCATATCGACCCCACCGCGCCGACCGTGATAGCCTTTTTCACAGACACGTGCCTCGTACCAGGTCGGCATGCCCTGGATGTTGCTCGGGAAGATGTTGCGTGGACTGACCGGCACGCCCATGCGCATCACGGCCTTGGAGAACAACTCGTTGGCCGAAGCCGATCCGGAGCCATTGACATTGGCAAACTTGATGACGAAATCGTTAATGGCTTCAATGCGCTTCATGCGACCTCCAATTGAGATGTGCGGCTGTCACGACAGGCGGGACCAGCCTGTGTCGTGTTCAGCAGGAATTTCTGCATGTCCCACGCCCCGGTCGGGCAGCGTTCGGCGCACAGCCCGCAGTGCAGGCAAACGTCCTCATCCTTGACCATGACGCGCCCGGTCTTGAGCGAGCCCGAGACGTACAGGTCCTGCACCAGATTGCGTGCTGGCGCCTTCAACCGTGTTCGCAGGTCGGGCTCATCGCCGTCGGCCGTGAACGTGATGCAGTCCATCGGGCAGATGTCAACGCAGGCATCGCACTCGATGCAGGTGTCCTTGTTGAACACCGTTTCGACATCGCAATTGAGGCAGCGGCTGGCTTCCTTGTAGGCGGTTGCCGCGTCGAAGCCGAGTTCAACTTCAATCCGGATGCTGGAGAGCGCCATCTCGGCCTTGACCCATGGCACTTTGGACCGCTTGTCGTCCGAGACGTCGTTGTGGTAGCTCCACTCATGGATCCCCATTTTCTGGGACAGCAGGTTGGTACGCGGCGCTGGCCGGCGACTGACGTCTTCTCCATTGAGAAATCGGTCGATCGAGACCGCCGCCTCATGTCCATGCGCAACGGCAGTGATGATGTTCTTCGGCCCGAATGCCGCATCGCCACCAAAAAACACATTCGGCACGGTCGACTGCAGCGTCTCCTGGCCGAGCACCGGCAGACCCCAGCGGTCGAACTCAATGCCACACTCGCGCTCGATCCAGGGGAAGGCGTTTTCCTGCCCGACGGCCACCAGGACCTCGTCGCATTCAAAAAACACGTCGGGAGCACCGGTTGGCACCAATGTACGGCGACCCTTCTCGTCATAGATCGCACTGACAATTTCGAAGGTCATGCCCAGCAGTTTGCCGTCCTTGTGCTGCACGCTCTTGGGAACATGGTAGTTGACGATCGGGATGCCTTCATGGACAGCGTCTTCGCGCTCCCAGGGTGAGGCTTTCATTTCCTCGTAGCCGCTGCGCACGATGACTTTGACGTCGGCGCCACCAAGCCGACGGGCAGAACGGCAGCAGTCCATGGCGGTATTGCCGCCGCCGAGCACGATAACCCGCGGTGGAACGCTGGTAATGTGGCCGAACGAAACCGATGCCAGCCAGTCAATGCCGATATGAATGTGGGCTGCAGCCTCCTTGCGCCCGGGCACGTCGAGGTCGCGTCCGCGCGGCGCGCCGCAGCCGACAAACACTGCGTCATAACCCTGCGTCAGCAGTTTCTGCATGGATTCGATGCGCTGGCCGCTCTTGAACTCGACACCGAGGTCAAAAACGTAGCCGGTTTCCTCGTCGATCACCGACTCGGGCAGGCGAAAACGCGGAATCTGCGAGCGGATAAAACCACCGGCCTTGGCTTCACCGTCAAACACGGTGACCTGATAACCGATCGGCGCCAGATCACGCGCAACGGTCAGCGAGGCCGGACCGGCACCGATGCAGGCAATGCGTTTGCCATTGGATGGCGCCACTTTGGGCATGCGGGATTTGACATCGTCCTTGTTGTCAGCGGCGACACGCTTGAGACGACAGATGGCGATGGGTTCGGGTTTCTCGCCATTGTTTTCCTCGACCCGACCGCGCCGGCAGGCCGGTTCGCAGGGGCGGTCACAGGTACGGCCCAGGACGCCCGGAAACACGTTGGAGACCCAGTTGATCATGTAGGCATCGCTGTAGCGACCCTGGCCGATCAGGCGGATGTACTCGGGAACGGGGGTGTGGGCAGGACAGGCCCATTGACAATCTACGACTTTGTGAAAATAGTTCGGATTTGCGATATTGGTAGGCTTCAAGTCTGTCTCCTAAACCCTTGTTAGGCCGCAACTGCGGCCGGGTAGGGTCGCAGTGTACGTCAGCAACCCGGCAAAAGCCCCCGGCTGACCCTGGTCAGTTTGAGCCGTTTATAAGATATTGAGCTATATCAAATGTCGCGCGGCCAAGCAGGCGCTGGGCTCAGCCCGGCCTGGCAGCCAATCGAGCAAAAGCGCTGACGACCTCAGCCGGTGCCTGCACCAACTCGATCAAAACACCCTCGCCGCTGACAGGAAACTCATCATTCGACTTGGGGTGCAGGAAACAGATGTCAAAGCCGGCCGCCCCCTTGCGGATGCCACCCGGGGCAAAACGCACACCCTGCGCCGTCAGCCATTGCACCGCCACGGGCAGGTCGTCGATCCACAGGCCGACGTGGTTGAGCGGCGTGCTGTGGACGGCGGGCTTTTTTTCGGGGTCGAGCGGCTGCATCAGATCGACTTCAACCTTGAACGGGCCAATGCCCATGGCGCAAATGTCTTCATCAACGTTCTCGCGTTCGCTGCGGAAGGTGCCGGTGACTTCAAGCCCGAGCATGTCAACCCAGAGCCTTTGCAGCCGCGTCTTGTCGGGACCGCCAATGGCGATCTGCTGGATGCCCAGCACCTTGAAAGGGCGTTCAATGGGTTTCATGCGAATTCCACAATCGCCTGGTCCACCACCAGACTCTCGCCCTTGGCCGCCAGCACCTTGCTGACAACACCATCGGCAACGGCAAACAACACGTTCTCCATCTTCATGGCTTCGATCACAGCGACGCGCTCACCGGCCAGTACCTTCTGGCCCGGCTGCACCGCCACATCCACCAGCAGACCCGGCATGGGCGAGAGCACAAATCGGCTCATGTCCGGCGGCGCCTTGAAAGGCATCAAGGCATACAGTTCCGCCGCCCGCTTCGAGAGCACCAGCGCATCGATTTGCGTACCATTGTGCGAGACCCGGATTGCCAGCGGATTCTTGCCAGCCAGGCTGCCGCGCTCGACTTGCGCCGTGAACGGCACGCCGTTGCAGTTGCCGGTAATTCGCACTTCACCCAGTCTGTAAGCACTGGACAACTGGTACTTTCTGCCGCCAACGTGAATCAGGCACGATCCGGTCTTGCCATCGTATTGCGTCACCGAGACCGAGCTTGGTGTGGTCGCACCCTTTTGCCCCAGGGTCAGAACCACGAATTCCTCGCCAATCGCAACCTCATGGCCTTCCAACTGGCCACTGATGTTGCTGGCCCGGCCGCGGTACTTGCGATTCACAAAAGCCGCCAGCGCCAGCAGCAGGTCGGCGTCATCGTGCGGCACGTCTTCTGCACGAAACCCCTTGGCATAGTTCTCGGCGATGAAGCCGGTGTTGAAATCGCCGGCAACAAACTTGGGGTGCGCCAACAAGGCCGCCTGGAACGGGATGTTGCTGCTGACGCCGCGAATGACAAAACCGTTGAGCGCTTCGCGCATCTTGGCGATCGCGTCGAGCCGGTTCTTGCCGTGCACGATCAGTTTGCAGATCATGGAGTCGTAAAACATCGGGATTTCGCCACCGTCCTGAACGCCGGTGTCCACCCGCACGCCCTGCCACTGGCTGACATCGGACGCGAACATGGTCTCCGGCGGCGGCTGAAAGCGCACCAGACGTCCGGTCGAGGGCAGAAAATTTCGGAACGGATCCTCGGCGTTGATACGGCACTCGATGGCCCAGCCCTCACGCTTGACGTCAGCCTGCGTCAGCGGCAATTTCTCGCCGGCTGCCACACGGATCATCAACTCGACCAGGTCCAGACCGGTGATGCATTCGGTCACCGGATGCTCCACCTGCAGCCGGGTGTTCATCTCGAGGAAGTAAAAGCTCTGGTCCTTGCCGACCACAAACTCGACCGTGCCCGCGCTCTGGTACTTGACGGCCTTGGCCAATGCCACGGCCTGCTCGCCCATGGCCTTGCGCGTGGCATCGCTGATGAAGGGCGACGGCGCTTCCTCGATCACCTTCTGGTGCCGGCGCTGGATCGAACATTCACGCTCGTTGAGGTAGACCACGTTGCCCTGGCTGTCGCCGATCAACTGGATCTCGATGTGGCGCGGCTCCTCGACAAATTTTTCAACAAAGACGCGGTCATCACCAAAACTGTTGCGCGCCTCGTTGCGACAACTGGTGAAGCCTTCAAAAGCTTCCTTGTCATTGAAAGCCACGCGCAGGCCCTTGCCACCACCACCGGCGCTGGCCTTGATCATCACCGGGTAGCCAATGCCCTTGGCAATTTCAACCGCCTTTTCGGCTGTTTCGATCGCGCTGTTGACGCCGGGAATGCAGTTGACACCGGCCGAGCCGGCGAGCTTCTTGGACTCGATCTTGTCGCCCATGGCGGCCATCGAGTAGTGCTTGGGACCGATGAAGACAATGCCCTCTTCCTCGACCCGCTTGGCAAAGGCAGCGTTCTCGCTAAGGAAGCCATAACCCGGGTGCACAGCCTGGGCACCGGTCTGTTTGCAGGCAGCAATGATCTTGTCGCCCAGCAGGTAGCTCTCGCGGCTTGGTGCCGGCCCGATGTTGACGGCCTCGTCGGCCAGCAACACATGGCGCGCTTCCTTGTCGGCATCCGAGTAAACGGCAACCGTCTTGATGCCCATCTTGCGCGCCGTCTTGATGACCCGGCATGCGATCTCGCCACGGTTGGCGATCAGAATTTTTGTAAACATGTTCTTATTCTCCTCAGGCCTTAGAGTGGGATATTGCCGTGCTTGCGCCACGGGTTCTCGAGCTTTTTGGCGCGCAGCATCACCAGCGAGCGGCAGATGCGCTTGCGCGTCTCATGCGGCAGGATCACGTCATCGATGAAACCGCGCGCGCCAGCCACGAAGGGGTTGGCAAAGCGGGCTTTGTATTCAGCTTCCTTGGCCGCGAGTTTGACCGGATCGCCCTTGTCTTCGCGGAAGATGATTTCCACCGCGCCCTTGGCGCCCATGACCGCGATCTCGGCATTGGGCCAGGCAAAGTTGACGTCGCCGCGCAGGTGCTTGGAACTCATCACGTCGTAAGCGCCACCGTAGGCCTTGCGCGTGATCACCGTGATCTTGGGCACGGTGCACTCGGCATAAGCATAGAGCAGTTTGGCACCGTGCTTGATGATGCCGCCGTATTCCTGCGCCGTACCGGGCATGAAGCCGGGCACATCGACAAAGGTGACAACCGGAATGTTGAACGCATCGCAGAAGCGCACAAAGCGCGCCGCCTTGATCGAGCTCTTGATATCCAGACAACCGGCCAGCACCAGCGGCTGGTTCGCCACGATGCCAACAGTCTGCCCTTCCATGCGGCCAAAGCCGATCAGGATATTCTTGGCGTACTCGGGTTGCAGCTCAAAGAAGTCGCCATCGTCCACCGTCTTGACGATCAACTCCTTCATGTCGTAGGGCTTGTTCGGATTGTCCGGCACCAGCGTGTCCAGACTCAGGTCCATGCGATCAGCCGGATCACCCCCGCGACGTACCGGCGCTTTTTCGCGGTTGTTGAGCGGCAGGTAGTTGTAGAGGCGACGCAGCATGAGCAGCGCTTCCACATCGTTCTCGAAAGCCAGATCGGCCACGCCGCTCTTGGTGCTGTGGCTGATGGCGCCGCCAAGTTCTTCGGCTGTCACATCCTCGTGCGTCACCGTCTTCACCACTTCTGGACCGGTGACAAACATGTAGGAACTGTCCTTGACCATGAAGATGAAGTCGGTCATGGCCGGGCTATAAACCGCACCGCCGGCGCAAGGGCCCATGATCATGCTGATCTGCGGCACAACGCCGCTGGCCATCACGTTGCGCTGGAACACGTCGGCATAACCACCGAGCGAGGCGACACCCTCCTGAATGCGCGCGCCACCCGAATCGTTCAAGCCGATCACCGGTGCGCCGACCTTCATGGCCTGGTCCATCACCTTGCAGATCTTTTCGGCATGGGCTTCACTCAAGGCGCCACCGAAGACGGTGAAATCCTGGCTGAACACGAACACCAGGCGGCCATTGATCATGCCGTAGCCCGTGACGACGCCGTCACCCGGAATCTTCTGCTCTTCCATGCCGAAATCCACACAGCGGTGTTCGACAAACATGTCCCACTCTTCGAACGTGCCTTCGTCGAGCAGCAACTCAATGCGTTCGCGAGCGCTGAGTTTGCCCTTCTTGTGCTGTAGGTCGATGCGCTTCTGGCCACCGCCCATGCGCGCGAGTTCGCGCTTGGCTTCAAGTTGTTCAAGTATGTCGTGCATGGTGTTTCTCTTTGAAAAGTTCTGTTGTCTCGGTTCTTGCTTGGCTAATCGTGTTCGGGCCTGTCTTGCGCCATCTCAGGCCTGGTTCATTTGTTGGAGCAATTGCCGGGCCGCAGTGGAGGCCGCCATGCGGCCCTGCTGAACGTCCTGGGTAAAACCGGGCAACAGGCGCTGCACCTGCGGGTGCTGGCGAAAGGCCTGCTTGAGTCCGGCGTCGATGCGCTCCCACATCCAGGCCAGCGCCTGCTGCTGGCGCCGCGCCACCAGTCTGCCGCCTTGTTCCTGCATAGATTTGAAGCGCTGCACCGCAGCCCAGAACGTGTCGACGCCCTGCCCCAGCAAAGCGCTGAGTTGCATGACCTGCGGCTGCCAGTTGCTTTCACGCTGTTGAACGGCGTCCGGGCTGCCATGCATGGCGAGCAGGCGCAACGAGGACGCAATCTGCGCCTGGGCCCGACTGGCGGCAATCGCGTCAATATCAGCCTTGTTGATCAGCACCAGATCGGCCAGTTCCATGACGCCCTTCTTGATCGCCTGCAGATCGTCACCGGCGTTGGGCAATTGCATCAGCACAAACATGTCGGTCATGCCGGCCACAGCGGTTTCCGACTGGCCGACACCGACGGTTTCGACCAGCACGATGTCATAACCAGCCGCTTCACAGACCAGCATGGCTTCGCGCGTTTTCTCGGCCACGCCACCCAGCGTGCCACTGCTCGGACTGGGCCGGATGTAGGCGCGCTCCTGCACCGAGAGCTTTTCCATGCGCGTCTTGTCCCCCAAAATGGAGCCACCCGACAGTGAGGAAGACGGGTCAACCGCCAGCACCGCCACGCGGTGTCCCTGCGCGATCAGGTACAGACCCAACGCTTCCACAAAAGTTGATTTGCCAACGCCGGGAACGCCACTGATGCCGATCCGGAACGACTTGCCCGTATGCGGCAGTAGCGCGGTCAGCAGCACGTCGGCCTGAGCGCGGTGTTCGGCACGTGTCGATTCCAGCAAGGTAATGGCCTTGGCGATGGACCGGCGCTGCGTCAGCGGGGACCCATGAACAATGGATTCGAACAAACTCATGCCGGGCATGGTGTCAATCAAGCCTTCAAGGCCTTCTTGATCTGCGCCAGCACGTCCTTGGCGCTGACCGGAATCGGCGTGCCGGGGCCGTAGATGCCTTTGACGCCGGCTGCATACAGAAAGTCGTAGTCCTGCCGCGGCACGACGCCGCCAACAAACACAATGATGTCATCGGCGCCCTGCTTCTTGAGCTCGGCGATGATGGCCGGAACCAGGGTCTTGTGCCCGGCCGCGAGCGTCGAGACACCGACCGCGTGCACATCGTTCTCGATCGCCTGACGCGCGCATTCCTCGGGTGTCTGGAACAGCGGGCCGATGTCGACATCAAAACCGAGGTCGGCAAACGCCGTGGCCACCACCTTGGCGCCACGGTCGTGGCCGTCCTGGCCGAGTTTGGAAATCATCACGCGCGGCCGACGCCCATGTTCCTGGGCAAAGGCACTGATTTCGGCCTTGAGGCCCTCCCAGAACGCCATGCTGTCCCCTTCCGAGTCATAGGCGGCGGCATAAACACCGCTGACTTTTTGCGTGTCGGCGCGATGCCGGCCGTAGACCTGTTCCAGCGCGTCGCTGACCTCGCCCACCGTGGCGCGCAGACGCACGGCCTTGATGGCCAGATCAAGCAGATTGCCGTTGCCAGTTTGCGCAGCTTCGGTGATGGCAGCCAGCGCCGCCTGCACGGCTGCGCCATCGCGCTTGGCCTTGATCGCGTTCAGGCGTCCGATCTGCGCGTCGCGCACCGCAACATTGTCGATGTCGCGCGCGTCGATCGCGTCTTCGGTCTTGAGCTTGTATTTGTTGACGCCGACGATGACATCCTTGCCGCTGTCGATGCGAGCCTGTTTCTGTGCCGCAGCAGCCTCGATCTTGAGCTTGGCCCAGCCGCTGTCAACGGCCTTGGTCATGCCACCCATGGCTTCGACTTCTTCAATGATGGTCCAGGCCGCATCCGCCATGTCCTGCGTCAGTTTCTCCATCATGTAAGAGCCGGCCCAGGGATCGATCACATTGGTGATGTGGGTCTCTTCCTGAATGATGAGTTGGGTGTTGCGCGCAATACGTGACGAAAATTCGGTCGGCAGCGCAATCGCTTCATCGAAGCTGTTGGTGTGCAGACTTTGTGTGCCACCGAACACGGCAGCCATGGCCTCGATCGTCGTGCGCACGACATTGTTGTAGGGGTCCTGCTCGGTCAGGCTCCAGCCACTGGTCTGACAATGCGTGCGCAGCATCAGGCTCTTGGGCGACTTGGCGTCGAAGCCCTTCATGATGCGGCACCAAAGCAGGCGCGCAGCACGCATCTTGGCCACTTCCAGATAGAAATTCATGCCGATGGCCCAGAAGAAAGACAGGCGCCCGGCGAACTCGTCAACGTCCATGCCCTTGGCAGTGGCGGTCTTCACATACTCCTTGCCGTCTGCCAGCGTGAAGGCCAGTTCCAGTGCCTGGTTCGCGCCGGCTTCCTGCATGTGGTAGCCACTGATCGAGATCGAGTTGAACTTGGGCATGTTGCGCGCCGTGTACTCGATGATGTCGCCAATGATGCGCATCGAAGGCTGCGGCGGGTAGATATAGGTGTTGCGCACCATGAACTCTTTCAGAATGTCGTTCTGAATCGTTCCCGAGAGTTTGTCCTGGCTCACGCCCTGCTCTTCCGCAGCAACCACATATCCGGCGAGCACCGGCAGCACGGCGCCGTTCATGGTCATCGAGACCGACACCTTGTCCAGCGGAATTTCATTGAAGAGAATCTTCATGTCCTCGACGCTGTCGATGGCCACGCCAGCCTTGCCGACATCGCCCGTTACACGTGGGTGATCGGAGTCATAGCCGCGGTGCGTCGCCAGGTCAAAAGCAACGCTGACACCCTGCCCACCCGCGGCCAGCGCCTTGCGGTAGAAGGCATTCGATTCTTCGGCGGTGGAAAAACCGGCGTACTGCCGGATGGTCCAGGGGCGCACAGCGTACATGGTGGCCTGCGGGCCGCGCAGGTAGGGCTCGAAACCGGGCAAGGTGTTGGAATAGTGCAGGTCTTGCGTATCGGCGGCCGTATACAGGGGCTTAACCGATATGCCGTCTGGCGTTAGCCAGTTGAGGGCCTCGACATTGCCGCCCGGGGCCGACTTGGCAGCCGCCTTGGTCCACGCCGCAAGGTTGGCGATTTCGAATTCAGGATGTTTATGTGTCATATCGGCAGCCGTTCGCAATGAGTTTATCCAGATGATACGACCCGAACAGCCCGGGACAGCGCCAGCCCCACGCCTGCTTCAGGGATTCAGAAGTAGTTTACGTTATTCATAATTATTGATTCAAAAAATTATTTCAAGCTTACAATTTCGACCATGTCAGCACACTCCCTGTCGCCGCGCGCACTATATGAAGAGGTTGCCGAACTTCTGCGCCAACGCATTTTCCTGCGCGAACTCGAACCCGGCGGCTGGATTGACGAACTGAAAATTGCCGAAGCCTACGGCATCAGTCGCACGCCACTGCGCGAAGCGCTCAAGGTGCTGGCCGCCGAAGGTCTGGTCACCATGAAGGTGCGCCGCGGCGCTTATGTGACCGAAGTGTCGGAGCGCGACCTGACCGACGTCTACCACCTGCTGGGCCTGCTGGAGTCAGACGCCGCCAGTGTGGTGGCCAGCACGGCAACGGCGACCCAGATCGAAACCCTGCAGGCCGTGCACCAGGAACTGGAAAACTGCGCCAACCCCGAGACACAGGACCGGGAAGGATTTTTCAAGGTCAACGAACGCTTTCATACGCTGCTGCTGGAGATTGCCAACAACCGCTGGCGTGATCAGATGGTGGCCGATCTGCGCAAAGTCATGAAGCTCAACCGCCACAACTCGCTGCTCAAGAGCGGCCGCATTGAAGAATCACTGAATGAGCACCGGGCCCTGATGGCCGCCATCGCATCCCGGGATTCAGCGCTTGCCATGCAGCGGATGCAGGAGCACTTCAGAAACGGGCTTGAAGCGGCCAACTGAGCCGTGCTTCAGAAGGCGTGATAAGGGCCAGTTCCGAGCGACGAACTCTGCCCCTCGATACCGATAAAAACACGGCGCCCGTAGAAGAACGGCAGGCCCCAGTCGAAACTGGTGGCATCACCAAACGGCCCTGACAATGTCGGCAACACAACCTGACTGCTGTCGACAAACAGCGACGTGGCATTTTCAATCGCAAACGACAGGGAAATCCTGGCGGCATTCGCACCCACCAAAGTAGCCGACAGCGGTGTCAGCGACGCCGGGCAGTAAAAGCCGACGCTGCTGTCGGTGCAACTCGCGATCAAATTTGAATCAAAAAACAGGCCATTGGAGCCCGAGTCAAAAAAACTGGTCGTGTAACTTTGCGCCGGCATCTCGGTGGTGAAATAACCCAGCGCGTCGGTGCTAAGCACGGTGCCCGACGTGAGCCGGTTGTTGGACTGAGTGCCAATGCCAAAAATGAGTTGCCCCGCAAGGCTTGAGGCGCTTGCCGAACCAAGCGCCGGCAGGTCAATCAGAAAGCCGTTATTGTCTTGTGCAAACAAGGGCACCGGGTTCTTCAACTGCTTGGCGATACTGGCCGTTGCGCCCACGGTGCGCCGGCAGGTGATGTCGGCGCAGGTGAAATAGGACCCGTTGTGGGTCGTCGCCGCGCAGTCAGCATCGCAGTCATTCTTGAACAATCCGATCCCGAGAATGCCGTTGGCGCCCAGAGTGGTCGCCGTGGTGATGGAAGTTCCGCCAATTGAACACGCCGCCGCCGGACTGCCAAACGCGGGATCAGCAATGATCTGAATCGGCACACTGGCAGCGGACTTGCCACCGAGCACGATGTCGGCACCGACGACCGGACCCCAGGCATAGGTGTTGTCGACAAACTGTACGCAATTAAGGAGCGGAAAACCCGCAGTACCGGTCAATCGGGTCAGGTTCAGGGAAGATCCGACGGCACTGGACAACAAGCGCAGCCCTGCGGACCCGGTGTCGACCAGAACATGGTCTATGGTCTGGCACTGGGTGCTGCTACCGGGATGACAAACCGTGACTGAAGCGTACAGGCGATTGACGTTGTAACCCGAATCGACCGGACCCGCGTCAACCACGACGCCAAGTACGTTGTCAGCCGTTGGCGTTGGGACAGGTGTCGGTGTCGGTGTCGGTGTCGGTGTCGGTATTGGTGTTGGCGTTGGGGCAGGTCCCGCAGCGCCGCCGCCACCGCAGGCGGTGAGCAGAAATACCAGCAGCACCAGTGCTGCAACCCGGATTGAAAAACTATTGAAGTACATCTTTGATATTGACCCCCGCAGGAATCAACCCGGGTGCATAAGCGTAGCCGGAAAAATTGCGCATGCGCCCACTAGAGCGCAGCACCAGCGTGTCACGCAGCACGCTGGCCGGAGAACCCCGTTTGCCGAGCGCACGCGCCTGATCGGTTTCGGTCTTGAAGGTATCGAAATAGTTGCCCAGCAGTGCACTCAGGTCGGGCAGTACCGGCCCGCGCCAGACCACCGCAAACACGACCCCCGAAGCGCTGGCGTACTCGAGAACGCTGGTACCGGTTTCCAGCACGGTCTCGTGCACCGTGTACAGATCGGAGCGCGGCGCTGACGCAGCCGCCAGGCGTCGGGCGCCCGGAACGGAACTTGCCGTCGCCAAAACCGGCGCCGCTGAAGGCGCTTGCCCGAGCGCTGCGAACGCCGCATCGGCGCATCCGCCCAACGCCAAGGCAAGCAACAGGGCGCGAACGCCACCCAGTCGCAAAGATCCCCGCTGCTTTATCAGGTATGTCAACGCTTTATCTCGCATCGGCCAAGTGTAGTCAAACTGTGCTTGCCCGCGCAGCGCTGCGGGGCAAAAGGGACTGCTGGATGAACTGAACTACCAAATTGGTCTGCCCGGAGGGGATCGAACCCCCGACCCACAGCTTAGAAGGCTGTTGCTCTATCCAACTGAGCTACGGGCAGGTGCTTGAACTCAGGCCTGCTTGCCCTGGTTTCTTTGTGTTTGTGCGCAAGCTTGCAGAGGTTTGAAGCCTGCAGTGAATGCTTTCCCAAGTATAAGCGGCTGCTTTGTGCATACCGGTGGCGATAATGCACATCATCATTGACAGCAAAGTGCGCCATGGCCTTATTCACCAAAATTGTTCTGTTCACCGACACCGATGGTCGCGCCCGCTTCCGCGAGGAAACGCTTGCCCTGGAGCAAGGTTCCCCGCAGGCGCGCTTGTCCGAGCTGTTTGCGTCGGGCGGTTATCAATTGCGGACCAGCCCGGTCGGTTTTCGCAGCCAATTCCATTGTTCCGGTTACACGCAGTGGGTATTCATTCTGCAGGGGCAAATGGAGATTGGCATCCAGGACGGTGTGTCGCGCATCTTCAAGCCAGGCGATCATTTCTATTCGGCCGATCTTCTGCCCGAAGGGCAGCCCTTTGACCCGGCGCTGCATGGGCATTGGAGCCGCCAGTTAGGCCCTGACCCCCTCATCACCTTGTTTGTGCGCGCTTGAGCGCATGCTGCGCAGCAGATGCGTAGCTGGCGGGATGTTATGGTCAGTGCATGAAAACACAAATTGATCATCTGGTTGTCGTGGCAAAAACACTCGAGCTTGGCGTGCAGTGGTGCGAAGCCACAATGGGCATCACGCCCGGGCCGGGCGGCGAACATGCGCAGTACGGCACCCACAACCGCTTGTTCAAGGTCGCCACGCCAGCCAACCCGCTGGCCTATCTGGAAATCATTGCCATCAATTCAGCGGCAGCGCGACCCGCCAACGCGCCCTCGAAGCGCTGGTTCGACATGGACGATGCGCTACTGCAGGCGACCGTCGCCAACGAACCGCGGCTGGTTCACTTTGTTGCCAACACGGATAGTATTCAGGCGGCCCGGATCGCTTTGAAAGCGCAAGGCATTGATCGCGGACCCGCCGTGCACGCCAGCCGTCATTCACGCCGCGGCTTGTTGCAATGGCAAATAACCGTGCGTGACGATGGGCAGCGACTGTTCAATGGCGCGCTGCCAAGTCTGATTCAATGGGGCAAGCCGGATGAAGCCGAGGCGCTGCGCCTGCACCCGCGCAACAGTCTGCCGCGCTCTGGCGTCACACTGCAGAGCATTGCCGTCACCCATCCGACAGCGGACAAGTTGCTGGCAGCCTACGCCGCCATCGGGCTCACCGGCATTGCCGTTGAAACCGGCGCTGCCAATCTGACGGCGACGCTGCACACACCCAAAGGTGTCATCAAACTGGAAAGTCTAGGGATTTAGAGAAGAATCAACCCCTACCGGGCTGGCTCAAAAAGATATGGTCGGGGCGAAAGGATTCGAACCTTCGACCCTCTGGTCCCAAACCAGATGCGCTACCAGGCTGCGCTACGCCCCGACATGCGTGTATTGTAACGGGTGAGAGAAGCGTTCCCTCTGGAAAACCCGACTTTTCAGCCCGAATCATCGGATACAGTCTGAACATGCCAGCACCAACGCCACCGCTCACATGGCTTGCGCCGGGTCAGGATTTTCCGCCGGTCAATCAGGCTTGGGATGAAAACTCCGCCGCGCCGGGCTTGCTCGCTGCGGGGGGCACGCTGGATGTCGATAGTTTGCACAAGGCCTATGGCCAAGGAATCTTTCCCTGGTACAGCAAAGAACAACCGATCCTGTGGTGGAGCCCGAGCCCGAGAATGGTGCTCGACGTTTCCGAATTCCGACTGCATCCCTCATTTCGCAAGACACTTGTTCGGTTACAAAGAACCAGCGGCTGCGAAATCCGCATGGATTGCGCCTTCGAACAGGTGATACAGGCCTGCGCCAGCAGTCCACGCAACGGACAAGCCGGAACCTGGATCCTGCCGGACATGATCACGGCCTACTGCGCCTTGCACCGGGCTGGCTTCGCGCACAGCGTCGAAACCTGGGTCAACGGGCGGCTCGCTGGAGGCCTGTACTGCGTGGCAATGGGTCAATTCGTGTTCGGCGAATCCATGTTCAGCCACGCAAGCGACGCCTCTAAAGTTGCCCTCGCAGCGCTGGTTGGTTTTTGTCGCCAGCATGGAATGGCGCACATCGATTGCCAGCAGAACACGCGTCATCTGGCCTCGCTGGGTGCGCGTGAAATCTCGCGTGAACTGTTCCTCACCCATGTGAGCCGAGGCATTGCAAAGCCCGCTCCTGCGTGGCATTTTGAACCCCGCGATTGGCATCAGGTCGTGCCGGAAACGGGAGCCCGTCGGTGACAAACCTCAACGATCTGCCACTGCAGACGCTCCAGTTTTATGCCACGGCGACCTATGCCTGCAGTTATCTGCCAGACCAACAGGCCAGATCAGAGGTGGCCACACCCAGCCATCTGATCAACACCCACACCTATTCCGAACTGGTCAACCGGGGTTTCCGGCGCAGCGGTTTGTTCACATACCGACCCCATTGCGATGCTTGCCGAGCCTGCGTGCCGATACGGATTCCGGTCAATTCATTTCAGCCTGACAGGAGTCAGCGGCGCGCCTGGCTGCGCCATGCGGATCTGCAGACCCGGGTTCTGGAACTCCGCTTTGAGCAGGAGCACTACGAGCTTTACCAGCGCTACCAGATCAGCCGCCATACCGGAGGCGGAATGGACCAGGACAGCGTCGAGCAGTACCAGCAATTCCTGCTGCAAAGCCGCATTAATTCGCGCCTGGTCGAGTTTCGGGAATCTCGCCCCGACGGCACACCCGGCCGACTCCAAATGGTATCGATCATCGACCTGCTCGACGATGGCCTGTCGTCGGTTTACACCTTTTACGAAACCCAGCAGAACAGCGACAGCTTCGGCACCTACAACATCCTCTGGCAGATTGCGGAGGCAAGAACCCTGGGGCTTTCCCATGTCTACCTGGGCTATTGGGTCAAGGAAAGTCAAAAGATGAATTACAAGGCCAGATTTATGCCCGCCGAGTTCCTGATGGCAGGGCAATGGGTGCTCAATAGGCATCTTTAATGATCTCAGCAACCGATTAGACATTTCACCAGATAAAATAGTGACAACACCGTTCAGGATTAGCCATGCGCAAGACAGATTCCAGTATTCCAACGACCCCAACCGTCCAGGTCATTGAGCGCATGTTTACCCTGATGGACGTTCTGGCCTCGAAAGAGGAGGCAATTTCCCTGAAAGAAATCAGCGAAAAATCGGGGCTGCACCTGTCCACAACCCACCGCTTGCTCAATGATCTGGCAATCGGCCGCTTTGTCGATCATCCGCAACCAGGCAGTTATCGGCTCGGCATGCGCCTGCTGGAACTGGGCAATCTGGTCAAAAGTCGTCTCAACGTGCGCGATGCCGCGCTTCTGCCGATGCGGGAACTGCACAAATTGATCCAGCAGCCCGTCAACCTGAGCGTGCGCCAGGGCGATGAAATCGTGTACGTGGAGCGCGCCTACAGCGAACGCTCTGGCATGCAGGTCGTGCGGGCCATTGGCGGCCGCGCCCCGTTGCACCTCACATCAGTGGGCAAGCTGTTTCTGGCTGCGGATGACCCACAACGGGTCCGCGCCTATGCCACCCGTACCGGCTTGAGCGGCCATACCAAAAACAGCCTGACCCAGTTGGTGGCTCTTGAGCGTGAGCTCTCGAAGGTTCGCCAGTATGGCAACGCACACGACAACGAAGAACTGGAACTGGGCGTGCGCTGCATGGCGGCCGGAATTTATGACGATCAGGGCACCTTGGTGGCTGGTTTGTCGATTTCGGCCCCGAGCGAACGCCTGGAGGACGCCTGGCTGCCAAAACTGCAGGCTACCGCGCGAGAAATCTCAACGACTTTGGGCTACCGCCCAGACACCACCCGCTGACGGCAAGTCGGCTTCAACCCTTGGTGCTGAAGACCTGACCCGCAGCCGCGCCTGCCAAAGGCACGGCGTCGGCGATCGTCGTCGGTTTGGACTCGACCCAGCGGCGAACGCGCTCGGCATCGCCTATGCGGCTGAGTTTGCCGGCCGAGTCGAGAAACACCATGATGATCTTGCGGCCGGCAACTTTGGCCTGCATCACCAGACACTGACCGGCTTCAGAGATGTAGCCAGTCTTCTGCAAGCCGATATCCCAGGACGGGTTCTTCACCAGACGGTTGGTGTTGTTGTATTGAAGCGTTCGCTTTCCAACTGCCACCTGGTGACCGGGCGAAGTCGACAACTCACGCAAGGTTGCATCGCCATACGCAAAGTTAACCAGTTTGGCCAGATCACGCGCACTCGATTGATTCTTGCTGGAAAGCCCGGTGGGTTCCTCGTAATGCGTATCCTGCATGCCGATCCCGCGCGCCTTGGCGTTCATCAAGCCAACGAAAACCGGCAGGCCACCCGGGTAACTGCGGCCAAGGGCATGCGCCGCCCGGTTTTCACTGGACATCAATGCCAGATGCAGCAATTCCCCACGGCTCAATTGCGTCCCAACCCGCAAGCGCGAGGTACTGCCCTTTTCGGTGTCCACATCAGCTTGAGAAATCGTGATGATCTCATCCATGGGCAAGCGGGCCTCGCTGAGAACCAGACCGGTCATCAGCTTTGTCAAGGAAGCAATCGGAAGAATGGCCTTGTCGTTCTTGCTGTACAAAACCTCGCTTGTATCCTGATCAATCACCAGCGCCACGCTGGACTTCAAGGCCAGTGAATCGCGACCACCGTGCAAGCCAGCGATCTGTCCATAAGAAGCCCGCAGCGGAACAACATCGGCAGCGATGACGGCCTTGCGCTTTGCAGCAACAAATTTTTTGTGGACTCTGACTTTGGCGACGCTGCTCTTGGATGACTTGACATGCGAGCGCTTGCTGTGGGCTGTTTCGGCTTGAACCGAGGACGTGAGGACGGCAAAAGCCGTCAAACCGAAGAGAAAGATCGCCTTGCGAAAAATACTTCCGAACACTGACTGACGAAAGCACAACATGCATCTTTCTCCTGATTAATTTCCCGAGTAGGGAAGTTTAAACAGAAAAACCGCAAGATATCAAATACTTGCGGTTTTTTCTTAATCCAGAACATACAAAAGGCACATTAGCTAGCCCTGTGCTGCCACCCGGTCTGCCTTGCTCTGCAATTTGTTCAGTGCACTGAGGTAGGCTTTGGCTGAGGCGACGATGATGTCGGGGTCAGCGCCGATGCCATTGACCACGCGTCCGCTGTTTTGCAGCCGCACGGTCACCTCACCCTGGCTTTCGGTCGAACCGCTGATGGCATTGACCGAATACAGCACCATCTCGGCACCACTGTTGACGTGCGCTTCGATCGCCTTTAGGGAAGCATCGACTGGCCCATTGCCGTCCGAACTGCTCTTCACTTCTTCACCATTCACGGTGAAAACAATGCTGGCAAACGGGTGCTCACCGGTTTCACTGCGCTGTGACAAGGAAACAAAGCGATATTGCTCGTGCTCATGCGTAACGCCTTCGTCACTGACCAGCGCCAGTATGTCTTCATCAAAAATCTCACTCTTGAGATCAGCCAGTTCCTTGAATCGGGTGAACGCGCTATTGATATCCGCTTCGCTTTCCATCTGGACGCCAAGTTCCTGCAAACGCTGCTTGAAGGCGTTTCGTCCACTGAGTTTGCCCAGAACGATCTTGTTGTTGCTCCAGCCCACATCCTCGGCCCGCATGATCTCGTAGGTGTCGCGTGCCTTGAGCACACCGTCCTGATGGATGCCCGAAGCGTGTGCAAAAGCATTGGCACCGACAACCGCCTTGTTCGGCTGCACCACAAAACCGGTAGTTTGGCTGACCATGCGGCTCGCAGCCAGGATGTGTTTGGTGTCAATGCCCAGGTCCAGTCCGAAATAGTCGCGCCGGGTCTTCAGCGCCATGACAACTTCCTCCAGGCTGCAATTTCCAGCCCGCTCGCCCAAGCCGTTGATCGTGCATTCGATCTGACGCGCACCACCGATTTTGACGCCAGCCAAGGAATTGGCGACCGCCATGCCCAGGTCATTGTGGCAATGGACCGACCAGATAGCCTTGTCTGAATTCGGGATACGTTCACGCAAATTCTTGATGAAATTGCCATAGAGCTCCGGCACGGCGTAACCCACCGTGTCAGGCACGTTGATGGTGGTTGCTCCCTCGGCAATCACGGCTTCGATCACACGGCACAGAAAATCAGGGTCGCTGCGGTAGCCGTCCTCCGGGCTGAACTCGACATCGGCAACCAGATTGCGCGCAAAGCGCACTGCCAGTTTGGCCTGCTCAAACACCTCATCGGGCGACATGCGCAGTTTCTTCTCCATGTGCAAGGCCGAGGTCGCAATGAAGGTGTGGATACGGGCGCTATTGGCGCCCTTGAGGGCCTCGGCAGCACGCGAAATATCCTTGTCATTGGCACGCGACAGAGAGCAAATCGTTGAATCCTTGATCGCGTTGGCGATCGTCTGCACGGCTTCAAAATCGCCATTGGAACTCGCGGCGAAACCGGCTTCGATGACGTCAACCTTGAGCCGCTCCAGTTGCCGGGCTATGCGCAGTTTCTCGTCCTTGTTCATCGACGCGCCGGGCGATTGCTCGCCATCGCGCAAAGTGGTATCAAAAATAATTACTTTGTCAGCCATCCGGGTTCTCCTGTTGTCCTCAAAATCCGCAAGCAAAAAAGTCGTATCAAACAAAAAGCCCGCTGCGGACGCATACGGGCTTTTGGTTTCGATAAGCGCGTGCGCTACCGTCTCCGCCCGTCCGGCGTTAGCAGTAGCGCTAGCAAAATCTGATTCATGACTTCAATGTACCACAAGTTTTCCACTCACTTGTGCAACCCTCGCTCGTCCGGCTCATCGGTTGAAGTGCTGATGACACTGGTTTGAAGCCCCTTGGTTTTGCGCCAGCCGTAAATCACATAGCCACTCATGCCGTACACCACAAAAAGGGCAAACAGCACTTTGGGCGGATCAATGTTGATGGCAGCAATCACGAGGGCTATCAGGACCAGCACGACAAAAGGCACACTCCTTTTAGACAAATCCTTGAAACTGTAGAAGGGCACATTGGTCACCATGCTCAGTCCGGCATACAAGGCCAACACAAACATGGGCCAGGCAACGCTGGGCCCTTTGAGGCCGAGTTCAGTCACAACCCAAAGGAAACTGGCCACCAGTGCGGCGGCAGCCGGAGAGGGCAAGCCCTGGAAATAACGCTTGTCGACAATACCGGTGTTGACGTTGAAGCGAGCCAGGCGCAAAGCCGCGCAGGCGCAGTAAACGAAAGCCGCGATCCAGCCCCAACGGCCCAAGCCCTGCAGAGCCCAGACATAAGCGATGAGGGCGGGCGCAGCACCAAACGACACCATATCGGACAGCGAATCCATCTGCTCGCCAAAAGCGCTCTGGGTATTGGTCATGCGGGCGACACGGCCATCGAGACTGTCGAGCACCATGGCCCAAAAAATTCCCATCGCAGCCAGATCAAAGTGGCCGTTGATGGCCATGACAACGGCATAAAACCCACCAAACAGCGCCGCCAGCGTAAACAGATTGGGCAGTATATAAATGCCCTTGCGGCGCTTTCTCACCACAACGGCTTCACCCTCCGGGATGTCCAAGTCATTTCCGTCATGCATACAATTCAGCCTCCAGCGCCCCATAGTAACAAAGGCCACCGAAGTGGCCTTTGTCGCGACAGTCAAGCAGCTTAGTTGCGGGTCTGATCGACCAGTTTGTTCTTCTTGATCCAGGGCATCATGCCGCGCAGCGATTCGCCGACGATCTCAATCTGGTGCTCGGACATCAGTCGACGACGGCTCAGCAAAGTCGGGGCGCCGGCCTTGTTTTCCAGAATGAAGCTCTTGGCATATTCGCCGGTCTGAATGTCTTTCAGGCACTGGCGCATCGCTTCCTTGCTGGCGGCGTTGACGATCTTCGGACCGGTCACGTACTCGCCGTACTCGGCATTGTTGGAGATCGAGTAGTTCATGTTGGCGATGCCGCCTTCATAAATCATGTCGACGATCAACTTGAGTTCATGCAGGCACTCGAAGTAGGCCATCTCGGGCGCATAACCGCCTTCGACCAGCGTTTCGAATCCGGCTTTGATAAGTTCCACCGTGCCACCGCACAAAACGGCCTGCTCACCGAACAAGTCAGTTTCGGTTTCTTCGCGGAAACTGGTTTCGATAATGCCGGCCTTGCCGCCACCATTGGCCATGGCATAGCTCAGGGCCAGATCAAGCGAGCGACCCGACTTGTCCTGATGCACTGCGACCAGATGCGGCACACCGCCACCCTGGACATAGGTGCCGCGCACGGTATGACCCGGCGCCTTGGGCGCAACCATCCAGACGTCCAGATCGGCACGCGGATTGACCAGGCCGTAATGCACATTGAAACCGTGCGCGAATACCAGGGAGGCACCCTGCTTGATATTGGGCTCGATGTCGTTGGCGTAAACCGCACCTATCTGTTCATCGGGCAGCAGGATCATGACGACGTCTGCGCCTTTGACTGCAGCAGCGACTTCTGCAACCTTGAGGCCGGCTTTTTCCACCTTGGCCCAGGAAGCGCCGCCCTTGCGCAAACCAACGACAACCTTGACACCGCTCTCGTTCAGATTCTGGGCATGGGCATGGCCCTGGCTACCGTAACCGATGATTGCAACCGTCTTGCCTTTGATGAGGCTGAGGTCACAGTCCTTGTCGTAAAAAACTTTCATTCTCTCTTCTCCGTTGTAAAAAATTAAACTCTCAGGATACGTTCACCGCGACCGATGCCACTGGAGCCGGTACGCACGGTTTCAAGTATTGCGCCACGCTCGATGGCCTCCAGGAAGGCATCGTTCTTGGACTGATCGCCAGTCAATTCAATCGTGTAGCTTTTTTCGGTGACGTCGATGATACGGCCTCGGAAGATGTCGGCCATGCGCTTCATTTCTTCGCGCTCCTTGCCCACGGCACGCACCTTGACCATCATCAGTTCACGCTCGGTGTAAGCACCTTCGGTCAGATCAACCACCTTCACAACCTCGATCAGGCGGTTCAGGTGCTTGGTGATCTGTTCAATCACTTCATCCGAGCCTGCGGTCTGTATCGTCATGCGCGACAGGCTGGGATCCTCGGTCGGCGCGACCGTCAGCGACTCGATGTTGTAACCACGGGCTGAAAAAAGACCGACGACGCGCGACAGGGCGCCCGGCTCGTTTTCCAGCAATACGGCAATGATATGTTTCATGGGATTCCTCTTTTCGATGCCCTCCCCCTGCAGCGGTAACCACAGGGCTTGGCAGTCAATAGATTTACAAATTAAAGATCTTCCGAGCCCAGCAGCATTTCCGTAATGCCACTGCCGGCGCGCACCATCGGGAACACGTTTTCCGTCGGATCGGTGCGGAAGTCCATGAACACGGTGCGGTCCTTGAGCTTGCGCGCTTCGCGCAGCGCCGGTTCCACGTCCTGCGCACGCTCGATCAGCATGCCAACGTGACCGTAGGCTTCGGCAAGTTTCACGAAGTTGGGTAGCGTGTCCATGTAGCTGTGGCTGTAGCGCCCCTCATATTCCACTTCCTGCCACTGACGGACCATGCCCAGGTAGCGGTTGTTGAGGGAAATGATCTTGATCGGTGTGTTGTACTGCAGGCAGGTCGAGAGTTCCTGAATACACATCTGGACCGAGCCATCGCCAGTGATGCAGAAGACCTCGCTCTCGGGTCGCGCCATCTTGATACCCATGGCATAGGGGATGCCAACGCCCATCGTGCCAAGACCACCGGAATTGATCCAGCGCCGCGGCTCCTCAAAGCGAAAGTACTGGGCCGCCCACATCTGGTGCTGGCCGACGTCGGACGTGATGTAGGTGTCAACGTCCTTGGTCATAGCCCCCAGCGTCTCGATGACGTACTGCGGCTTGATGACGTCGTCCTTGCCATGATCGTACTTGAGGCAATTGCTCTTGCGCCAGCCCTCAATCGTGTCCCACCAGGGTGCCAGGGACCCGACATCGGGTTTGGTTGACCCTTCCCGGATCATCGCAATCATTTCGGTCAGTACATCCTTGACATCGCCCACAATCGGGATGTCCACTTTCACGCGCTTGGAAATGCTGGACGGATCGATGTCAATATGAATGATCTTGCGCTCATTTTGGGCGAAGTGCTTCGGGTTGCCGATGACACGATCATCAAACCGCGCACCTACCGCCAGCAGGACATCGCAATGCTGCATCGCATTGTTCGCCTCCACCGTGCCGTGCATGCCCAGCATGCCCAGGAACTTGCGATCACTGGCCGGATAGGAACCCAAACCCATCAAGGTATTGGTGCAGGGGCAGCCAATCATGTCGACCAGGGTGCGCAATTCAGCCGAAGCATTGCTCAAAACAACGCCGCCGCCCGTGTAAATATAAGGACGTTTGGCCGCCAGCAAGAGCGCAAGCGCCTTGCGAATCTGACCGCCATGGCCTTTGCGAACCGGGTTGTAGGAGCGCATCTCGACCGTCGCGGGATAGCCGGCGTAATGCGTCTTCTTGAACGACACATCTTTGGGGATGTCCACCACGACCGGGCCGGGGCGGCCACTGCGGGCAATATGGAAGGCCTTCTTCATTGTTTCGGCCAGATCCCGTACATCCTTGACGAGAAAGTTGTGCTTCACGACCGGACGGGTAATGCCAACGGTGTCGCACTCCTGGAAAGCGTCAAGACCGATCGCCTGCGTCGGCACTTGGCCGGTCACGATCACCATCGGAATACTGTCCATGTAAGCCGTGGCAATACCGGTCACTGCATTGGTGGCGCCAGGCCCGGATGTGACCAGGGCAACGCCTACGTCGCCAGTGGCACGTGCATAGCCATCGGCAGCATGCACAGCAGCCTGCTCATGCCGCACCAAAATGTGTTGTATGGTGTCCTGCTTGTACAAAGCATCGTAAATGTGGAGCACAGCCCCACCCGGGTAGCCCCATACATATTTGACACCCTCGGCCTGCAAGGCCTTGATCAGAATCTCGGCACCGCGAAGTTCCTGATCCTTTGCCGGCGCAGCGGGCGTTTTTCCTGCCGATAGATTTTTCGCCGCAGTCGTTGCTGCAGCAGCCGAAGCGATCTCAGCTTTTGATATTTCCATGTTCAACCTTTGTGAATTTCTCTAACGAAAGACCTTGGGTGCCCCTTCGCAAACACTCGTGGCGTCGCGTCGGAACTTAAAGCCAAAGCCATAAGCGCACTGATTCTTGCGCCGGACCATGACCCGTTTGCCTTTTGAATTGCAGGACGGATTATGGCACTGCAGCAATTGAACCCGCGCCAACCGGCCAGTAATACCCGATTCAAATGAGATAATCGGCCCGTTGGCACGCGATTTCGTCTGTAGCGTGCCACAAGACAAGCCAACTTAACGACCGTCTCAAGGCAAACACCTCTTGGCAACAGAACAAGAACTCTCCGAGTTTCTGAAAAGCGTCGAAAAGCGCGCCTTCAAGCGTTCTGTCTACCACGTACGAAACGACGAATCCGCCCTCGATATCGTGCAGGACAGCATGATGAAACTGGCTGAGCACTATGGGCACAAGCCCGCCGCCGAACTGCCCATGCTGTTCCAGCGCATCCTGTCAAACTGCACCCTGGACTGGTTTCGGCGGCAAAAGACCCGAAACGTGCTTTTCTCCAATTTTGGTGATTTCGCCATGGCTGGCGAAGACGAAGAATTTGACATTCTGGAAACTTTAAACGTACAAAACCACTCAGAGCAAACAGAGAGCGCGCAGAGCACAACCGAGCGGGCACAAACCTTGCATGCGATCGAAGCTGAAATTCAGGAACTGCCACCCCGTCAACGAGAAGCCTTCCTCATGCGTTACTGGGAAGAACTGGACGTGGCAGAGACTGCTGCGGCAATGGGTTGCTCGGAAGGCAGTGTCAAGACACACTGCTCAAGAGCGGTACAAGCCCTTGGAACAGCCTTGAGGGCAAAGGGAATCACGTTATGAGCAATTCGGACCACTATCAGTATCAATTGGCACAGGACCGCTTCGGTTTGCAGGTGGCTGCGCGCCTGTCCGACGCGGCCGACGAACTCCCTTACGATATTTCGGAACGTTTGCGCGCAGCTCGCACCCAGGCTCTGGGCAAACGCAAAGTGGCGCTGGTTCGCACCGCCAGCCGTCTGGCCACATCGGGCGGCAACGGAACCATGACAATGGGATACCCAGGGTGGTGGGATCGTCTGGCGGCGGCGGTTCCGGTGCTGGCGCTGGTTTTTGGTTTGATCACGATCAACATGATTCAAACTGAAAATCGTGCCAACGAACTGGCTGAAATTGATGCCGCCTTACTGACCGACGACCTTCCGCCAGCTGCTTATGCAGACCCGGCCTTTACCCAATTCCTCAAAAGCAGTTCCGGGCAAGACCAATAAACCGGACATGACAATGCTCATGCGCCGTCTTGATCGATACAGAAACCGTCTATTGGCCACTTCACTGAGCAGCGTCCTCGCCTGGATGCTGCTCGCTGTCTTTGGCGCATCTGCCTCCCATGCGGTGGCTCAAGCAGTCATTGAGCCCGCGTCCGCGCCTCTGACCGTTGCATCGGCAAGCGCATCCGCGGTCAGCAGCCCAGGCAAAGCAAAAAACCTTTCAAAAAACGCCATCAAGCCCGACTGGCAAGACCTGACGCCACTGCAGCAAAAATCACTCAGGCCCCTGGCTGAGAAATGGACCACGCTGGGTGAAACCCAGAAGCGCAAGTGGATCGCCATAGCCGCGAACTACCAAAAACTTACAGCACCCGAGCAGGAAAAACTGCACAGCCGCATGACTGAGTGGGTATCCCTGAGCCAGCAGCAGCGTGCCCAGGCCAGGCTTAATTTTGCCGAATCAAAAAAACTGACGCCAACGCAAAAGGCCGCCACCTGGACCGCTTATCAGGCGCTCAGCCCGGAAGAAAAGCAGAAGCTTGCGCATGCCGTGCCACCCAAGCCCAGTGGCGCCGCAGCGGCGGCAAAACCTGTTCCGCCGCAAAAGATGGCAACCGTTCCAGTAAGCAAACCAACAGCGAAACAGGCACCCAAGATGGCGGCGGCAGGCCAGTCCCTGGACCGCAATACGCTGCTGCCACGGGCCAAGCCAGCGTCCGAGCCATCACCGGCACCCCAGGACTGAGCCCCGTCGGTGCTGCTCCGATGCAAGCCGAGTTGAAAACACCCAGTTTGGCACGTCGCATGGCTTGCTGGACCTATGAAGGTCTGCTGCTGATGGGAGTGGTGTTTGTCGCCGGCTATCTGTTCGGGACCTTGAGCCAAACCCGAAATGCCTTGGACAATCGCCACGCACTGCAGGCTTTTCTGTTCGTGGTCTTCGGCATCTACTTTGTCTGGCTCTGGGCCAAGGGTCAAACCCTGGCCATGAAAACCTGGGGCATTACGGTCTTGGATCGCGCCGGCAAGCCGTTAACCCAGGCACGCGCCTTGTTGCGTTATCTCATCAGTTGGCTGTGGTTCCTGCCAGCCCTGATTGCAGCCGCAGGATTTAACCTGTCAGCGCAGGAATCGATCGTCATCATCCTGGGTTGGGTCGCGGTATGGGCCATCCTGAGCGGCCTGCACCCGCAGCGGCAGTTCTGGCACGATGCGCTGGCCGGCACCCAACTGGTGCTGGCGCCGCGCCTGAAAAAGTGACCGGTCCGCCAGGCTGGCTGCAGCTATACGGCCGACTCGTCCTGCTCACCCGTGCGAATGCGCACAACCCGCTCAACGCTGGTCACAAAGATCTTGCCATCACCAATCTTGCCGGTGTGCGCCGCCTTCACGATCGCATCAACGCAACGGTCAAGATCTTCAGTCTTGACGACAACTTCAACCTTCACCTTGGGCAGGAAGTCAACCACATACTCCGCACCACGGTAGAGTTCAGTATGGCCTTTTTGCCGACCAAAACCCTTGACCTCGGTGACGGTCAGTCCGGTGACACCACATTCGGCCAGCGCTTCGCGCACTTCTTCGAGTTTGAATGGTTTGACGATGGCTGTGATCTGTTTCATTTTTTCTCCTGATTGGGTCGTAACACTGCTTTTTGATCAAGCGCGAAAGCGATTGGTTATAGGATAACGCCAATCCTTGCCAAAGCTGCGGTGCGTCACGCGAATTCCCACCGGGGATTGACGGCGCTTGTATTCGTTGATTTTGATCAGGCGTGTTACTTTTTCGACGTCGGCCAGCGCAAAGCCGGCGGCCACGATGTCCTCAATGCTCTGGTCGTTCTCCATGTAGCGCTCCAGAATCGCGTCGAGAATTGCGTAGTCGGGCAAGCTGTCCTGGTCCGTCTGGTCCGGGCGCAGTTCGGCGCTCGGGGGTCGCGTGATGATGCGCTGCGGGATCGGCTCGCTCCCGCTGCCATACGGATCGTTCTCATTGCGCCAGCGTGCCAGCGCAAACACGGTCGTCTTAGCCAGGTCCTTGATCACGGCAAAACCACCGGCCATGTCCCCGTACAGCGTGCAATAGCCAGTGGCCATCTCGGACTTGTTGCCGGTTGTCAACACGATGCTGCCAAACTTGTTGGATAGTGCCATCAGCAAGGTGCCGCGAATTCGGGCTTGGATATTCTCTTCGGTCGTGTCCTCGGCCAAACCCTGAAACTGTCCGGCCAGAGACTGTTTGAAGGCCTCAAACTCCGGCACGATTGAAATTTCGTCATAGCGCACGCCCATGCGCTGCGCCATTTCACGCGCGTCAATCCAGCTGATGTCGGCTGTGTAGGGCGAGGGCATCATGACGGTGCGAACCCGGTCCCGGCCGAGCGCATCGACCGCAAGTGCCAGCACCAGTGCCGAGTCGATGCCGCCGGACAAGCCCAGCAGCACGCCGGGAAAGCCATTTTTTCCGATGTAATCGCGCACGCCCAGCACCAGGGCGTGCCACAGATCAGCCTGCGGCGAGTTTTCTGCCGCCACTTCGGCGCTCAGGTGAAGCGCCTTGTCCTCGCGCCGCGCCTGCACCAGCAAGCTGGCTTCAACAAAGCTGGCGGCACGCCCAGCCACCGAGCCATCCGCTTCCAACGCAAACGAACGTCCTTCGAAAACCACCTCGTCCTGTCCGCCCACCAGATGCGCATAAATCAGCGGCAAGCCGCAATCCAGCACACGCTCGCGCATCATCTGTTCGCGCTCGTTGCCCTTGCCAATGTGAAACGGCGAGGCATTGATCACCGCCAGCAACTCGGCGCCCGCCGCCCTGTTCAGACGAGCCGGCTCTTCAAACCAGGCGTCCTCGCAAATCAGCAACCCGACTTTGACCTCATGCCCCGGTTCACCAGCATCAAACACGCAGACATCCCGCCCCGGCGTGAAATAGCGCCGCTCGTCAAACACTTGGTAATTGGGTAACTCGCGCTTGGCATAGTAGGCAATGACCCTGCCCTCACACAAGACACTGGCGGCGTTATGGCGGCTTTGCACGGCAACAGAACGGGTCCGGCTGTCGCCCCCACTCGGATGCCCCAGCACCAGCGTCAGATTCTTTAACCCGGCGAGTTCGCGGGCCACTGTTTTCACGGCATCATCGCAGGCAGCGATAAACGCAGGGCGCAAGAACAGGTCTTCAGCCGCGTAGCCGCAAATGGCAAGCTCCGGCGTCAGCATCAAGCGCACGCCGTCGGCGTACACCGAGCGCGCCAGATCAATGATTTTTTTCGAATTTCCGGTCAAATCGCCAACGACGAAATCGAGTTGGGCAACGCAGATTTTGAGTGTCATGTACCGCAGGTGTGAATGAAAGATGAAGCCAGTGAAGCACAAGTCGAACGATTATGTCATCCAGGTGCACAACTCGCCCGATGAAGTGAAGGCTGCAGACTGGAACGAACTGCTGGCCGAGCAGGCCGAGGCAACCCCTTTCATGCGGCACGAGTACCTCAGCGCCCTGCACGCCAGCGCTGCCGCCGGGCCCGCCACAGGCTGGACGCCACGCTTCATCACGCTGGAGCGCAACGGCGTTCTGCTGGCAGCCTGCGCGCTCTACCTCAAGACCCACTCCTATGGCGAGTACGTCTTTGATCGGGCCTGGGCCAATGCCTATGCGCAAAACGGTCTGGACTATTACCCCAAGGCGCTGGTTGCCGTTCCCTTTACGCCGGTGCCTGGCGCACGTTTGCTCGCGCGCAACGCCGCTGACCGAACCCTGCTGGCCAAGGCGCTCATCCAGTGGTGCGAAGCGCAAGAACTGTCGTCCCTGCACCTGCTGTTTGCCAGCGCCGAGGATTTGCAAGCCTGCACGGAGGCCGGCATGCTGCTGCGCCACACGGTCCAATTCCACTGGAAGAATGTGGCCCCCACGCTCCCCGCTGCGCGTGGTTCGCTGCCCCCCGCGGGGGCTGTTTCGCCTTGGGGCAGCCCGGCGGCGAAACTTGCCCCCACGCTCCCCGCGCGACCGTATGTTGATTTCGAGGACTTTCTGGCCTCGCTGTCGCAGGAAAAGCGCAAGAAGATCCGCCAGGAGCGGCGCAAGGTGATGGACGCTGGCGTCAGCTTTCACTGCCTGCAGGGCGCCGACATCTCGCCACAGGACTGGGATTTCTTCTACCGCTGCTACGAGCGCACTTATCTGGAGCATGGCAACGCGCCCTATCTGAGCCGCGACTTTTTCCGGCGCATGGCAGTCAGCATGCCCGAAAACTGGTTGCTGTTCGTCGCTGAGCGCCAGGGACGGCCGATCGCGGCCAGCCTGGTCGCGCTCCAGAGCCAAACCGGACCCGCTGGCGCTCCCAGTTCAGCGCCAGCACCGGACCGCGTCGCCTACGGTCGCTATTGGGGTGCGCTGGAGCGAGTCGACTGCCTGCACTTCGAGGCCTGCTACTACCAGCCACTGCAATGGTGCATTGCGCACGCATACCAGCGTTTTGAAGGCGGCGCCCAGGGCGAACACAAAATGGCGCGCGCCCTGCTACCCGTCAAGGCCAGTAGCGCCCACTGGCTGGCGCATCCGGCGTTCGCCGACGCGGTGGAGCGGTTTCTGGAACAGGAAACGCAGGGTGTTGAAAATTACCTGGACGAACTGGTTCGGCGCAGCCCGATCAAACCCGACCCGAATCGTTGATCCGGACCCCCCGGTTCAGGGATGGGCCTTGTTGTAGTTGGCGATGCCATCCATGATTTCCTGCTTGGCAGATTCCGGACCTTCCCAGCCCAGTATCTTGACCCACTTGTTGACTTCAAGGTCCTTGTAGTGCTCAAAGAAGTGGGCGATGGTCTTCAGACGCACCGGGCTCAGGTCTTCCGGTTTTTGCCAGCGCGTATAGAGCGACAAAATCTTGTCGATCGGAACCGCCAGCACCTTGCCGTCCTGGCCGGCTTCGTCTTCCATTTTCAGAATGCCGATGGCGCGACAGGTCACAACGACGCCCGGAATCAGGGGCACGGGGGTGATCACCAGGACGTCGACCGGATCGCCATCACCTGAAATGGTTTTTGGCACATAACCGTAATTGGTCGGATAGTGCATCGCAGTGCTCATGAAGCGGTCGACAAAAATCGCGCTCGTTTCCTTGTCCACCTCATATTTCACCGGATCGGCATTCATCGGGATTTCGATGATCACGTTGAAGTAGTCGGGAACGTTCTTGCCTGGAGTGACGTTATCTAATGACATGATGGGTTCTTCGCATTGAGTTAGATCAGAAAGCAGTAAGGATTAACCCTGATTTTACTTACGGCCTCCTTGCCGCTGCCGAAAAAAGGCCATTTTCACGGTAAAGTCGCCCGGTTGGCCAATTGCCCACGTCAATCCCCATTGATGTTTCGCGGCAAGGAAGCAACGCAGCGGTGGTGCCGATTGCGCTGCACCCCTACTTAGCGAACCAACGACAGGAGATAAATATGACAGGCAACTCAGCGCTGATTCTGGCGCTCATCTGTGGCTTCATAGCCGTGGCCTACGGCTTTTGGGCCCGCAGCTGGATTCTTTCCCAGGACGCCGGCAACCCCCGGATGCAGGAAATTTCAGCGGCCATTCAAACCGGCGCCGCTGCCTATCTGGCACGGCAATACAAAACCATCGCCATGGTCGGCGTCGTGCTGGCCATTCTGATTGGCATCTTTCTGGATCCGCTCAGCGCTGGTGGTTTCATCATCGGCGCCGTGCTCTCGGGCGCTTGCGGCTTCATCGGCATGAATGTCTCGGTGCGCGCCAACGTGCGTACCGCACAGGCTGCCACCAAGGGCATTGGCCCGGCTCTGGACGTCGCGTTCCGCGGCGGCGCCACCACCGGCATGCTGGTCGTTGGTCTGGGTCTGCTGGGCGTCACGGCTTTCTACTGGTTCCTGGTGCCCGATGGTGCAGTTACCGTTGCCAAGCTCAATCCGCTGATCGGTTTTGCCTTCGGCTCGTCACTGATTTCGATCTTCGCCCGTCTGGGCGGTGGCATTTTCACCAAGGGCGCTGACGTCGGCGCCGACCTGGTTGGCAAGGTTGAGGCGGGCATTCCCGAAGATGACCCACGCAACCCAGCCGTGATTGCCGACAACGTGGGCGACAACGTAGGCGATTGCGCCGGTATGGCCGCCGACTTGTTCGAGACCTATGCCGTCACCCTGATCGCTACCATGGTGCTCGGCGCCCTGATGCTCTCAGGCGCCAATACCAACGCCGTGCTCTATCCGCTGGCACTCGGTGCCGTCTCCATCGTCGCCTCCATCATTGGTTGCTTCTTCGTCAAGGCATCGCCCGGCATGAAGAACGTGATGCCGGCCCTTTACAAGGGTCTGGCCGTGGCAGGTGTACTGTCACTGGTTGCGTTCTACTTTGTGACCGCGAGCATGTTCCCCGCCGCCATCACCCTGACCGACGGTCGCATCGTGAGCGGCACCAGCCTCTTTGGCGCCTGCGCTGTCGGCCTGATCCTGACTGCAGCCCTGGTCTGGATTACCGAGTACTACACCGGCACCCAGTACGCCCCGGTGCGCCATATTGCACAAGCCTCGACCACCGGTCACGGCACCAACATCATCGCCGGTCTGGGCGTTTCCATGCGCTCCACCGCCTGGCCCGTGATCTTCGTCTGCATGGCCATCTGGACCGCCTACACACTGGGCGGCTTGTACGGCATCGCGATTGCTGCAACCTCCATGCTGAGCATGGCCGGGATTGTGGTGGCACTGGACGCCTACGGCCCCATCACCGACAACGCCGGCGGTATCGCTGAAATGGCCGAAATGCCCGCCAGCGTGCGCGACATCACCGACCCGCTGGACGCTGTCGGCAATACCACCAAGGCTGTTACCAAGGGCTACGCCATCGGTTCTGCCGGTCTGGCTGCACTGGTGCTGTTTGCGGATTACACGCACAAGCTCGACGCCTACGGCAAGCACATCACCTTCGACCTGAGCAATCCGATGGTCATCATCGGCCTGTTTATCGGCGGTCTGATTCCCTACCTGTTTGGCGCCATGGCGATGGAAGCGGTTGGCCGCGCAGCCGGCTCCGTGGTGGTCGAAGTGCGCCGCCAGTTCCGCGAAATCAAGGGCATCATGGAAGGCACGGCCAAGCCCGAGTACGACACCGCTGTCGACATGCTGACCACGGCCGCCATCAAGGAAATGATGATTCCGTCGCTGCTGCCCGTGGTGGTGCCGATTCTGGTTGGCCTGCTGCTCGGCCCAGCCGCTTTGGGCGGCCTGCTGATGGGCACCATCGTGACCGGTCTGTTCGTGGCCATCTCCATGTGCACCGGCGGCGGTGCCTGGGACAATGCCAAGAAATACATCGAAGACGGCAACCACGGCGGCAAGGGCTCTGACACCCACAAAGCGGCCGTCACTGGCGACACCGTGGGCGACCCCTACAAGGACACGGCCGGCCCGGCGATCAACCCGCTGATCAAGATCATCAACATCGTGGCCCTGCTGATCGTGCCCGTCATGATGAAAATACACGGCGGCTGATCGACAGCAACGTCAAATCCAAAGCCCGCCTCTGGCGGGCTTTTTCAATGGTGCAATGATGGGTATCAATGCACCCGTTGTGCCTTCAGCTACGATAGTGCTTGCATATTGCCAAACGGTGCCCAATTGAACCAAGCTCGCCTGATCTGTAGCCTTTACCTGTTGCCGCTGATGCTGCTGCTGAGTGGCTGCTCATCCATGCTGCCCAAGGTGCACAGCGAGTCCACGCCGTTCCGGAGCTTTGATGAGGCGCGTCTGGCGATTGAATCGCTGGTTCCGATGCAAAGCGACGTGGTCAGTTTGAAGGATCTGGGGCTGGATCCAGCGCGGCAACCCAATACGACCATCCTGACCCAGATCGAGGTGGTGCGCCGGTTTGTGCCCAGCGCCCTGCTCAAGCGCGAAGACCTCGATCCGGGCGTGCTGGCCTGCCTGGAAGCACGTGATGCCTGCCGCGGCTGGGAAATCATTGCCGCCAATATCGAAAAGAAAAGAACCGGCGGATTTTGGGCCGACTTCACCAACTTCTCACGCCGCTCCGAGACCACTGGCTGGCGCTTCAATGCCCTGGTGCTGCTGGTTAACGACAAGGTGGTGTACCGCACCTGGGGCGGTCAGCCCAGCGTAAATGAAGTTGAAGTCAACACCAACCCGCTCGGTCCGCTGCAAGAAATGGGACCTGCCATCCTGACGCGCTAGGCCCAATGCCGCCTGGCAGCCCCCCGTTTTCATAGGAAAATCACGCCCATGCAATTCAATTACATCGCCAACACGGCCCTTGCCTCCTCGTCCGGCCAGACCATCGCCATGCTGGACCCGTCGGACGGCCAGCAGTACGACGAAATCCAGCGCAGCAACGCTGCCGACATTGACCAGGCCGTACGCGCCGCGCGCGAGGCCTTTGACTCGACCTGGCGCAAGCTTGGTGCTGCCGAACGCGGCCGCCTGCTGATGCGACTGTCGCAAAAAGTCACCGAACATGCGCAAGAGCTCAGCGCCATCGAGCAACGCGACTGCGGCAAGCCGACCAAGCAGGCCAATGCAGACGCGGCTGCGCTGGCGCGCTACTTCGAGTTTTACGCCGGCGCCTGCGACAAACTGCACGGCGAAACCATTCCCTACCTGGACGGCTACAGCGTGCTGACCTGGCGTGAAGCGCACGGCGTCACCGGGCACATCGTGCCCTGGAACTACCCGATGCAGATCTTCGGTCGCTGCGTCGGTGGCGCCCTGGCAGCCGGCAATGTGTGCGTGGTCAAGCCGGCAGAAGACGCCTGCCTGTCACTGATTCGGGTCGCGCAACTGGCGGCTGAGGTTGGTTTCCCGCCCGGTGTCATCAACATCGTCACCGGCTACGGGCATGAAGTCGGTGACGCGCTGGCGCGCCACCCGGGTGTCGACCACATCAGTTTCACCGGCAGTCCGACCGTCGGCACACTGATTCAGCAGGCGGCCGCGGAGCGCCATTGCCCGGTCACGCTCGAACTCGGCGGCAAGAGCCCGCAGATCATCTTTGCCGATGCCGACCTGGATGCCGCTGTTCCCGCCATCATCAATGCCATCGTGCAAAACGCCGGGCAAACCTGCTCCGCCGGCTCGCGCGTCCTGATCGACCAGGCCATCTACGAGCCGCTGCTGACACGTCTGGGCCAGGCCTTTGCCAAGTTGCGCGTTGGCCCGGCGATTCTGGACCTCGATGTAGGACCGCTGATTCGCCAGAGCCAACAACAACGGGTGCAGCAGTTCCTGTCCGATGCGCATCAGGCCGGCATCGCCACCGTGGCCCAGGGACAAGTCGTCGCCGAGGCACCGGCGAGCGGCTTCTACCAAGCGCCAACCCTGCTGCGCGATGTGCCCGTGATGCACCGCGTCGCGCAGGAAGAAGTCTTTGGCCCGGTGCTGTGCGCCATGGCCTTTCGCGACGAAGACCATGCTGTGGAACTGGCCAATGCAACCCGGTTCGGTCTCGTGGCCGGGGTCTGGACGGCCGATGGCGGGCGTCAGTTCCGCATGGCGCGGCGCCTGCGCAGCGGCCAGGTCTTCATCAACAATTACGGCGCCGGCGGCGGCGTAGAACTGCCATTCGGCGGCGTCAAGTCGAGCGGCCACGGCCGCGAAAAAGGCTTTGAAGCTCTGTACGGCTTCACCACACTCAAGACCGTGGCGATCAAGCACGGCTAGGGTTTCCTCCAGCATCCGCAAAGCAAACTCAATCAGGATTCATGACATGCGCGTTCAAAACAAATCCATCATCGTGACCGGCGCCGGCGGCGGTATCGGCGAAGGCATCGCCAAACGTCTGGCTGCCGAAGGCGCCAAGGTCATCGTCAACGACATCAACGCCAGCGCCGGTGAAAAAGTGGTTGCCGAGATCGTGGCCGCGGGCGGCATCGCCTCCTTCTTCGCGGCCGACGTCACCCAATCGAGCGATGTGCAAGCACTTGTGGCCGCCGCCGTGCAACGCTACGGCCGACTCGACGTGATGGTCAACAACGCCGGCTGGACCCACCGCAACCGACCAGCGCTGGAAGTCAGCGAAGAAGAATTCGACAAGTGCTACGCCGTCAACGTCAAGAGCATCTACCTCGCCACCATTCACGCGACACCGGTGTTTCGCGCCCAGGGCGGCGGCAGTTTCATCAACATCGCCTCCACCGCCGGCGTGCGACCGCGCCCGGGCCTGACCTGGTACAACGGCTCCAAGGGCGCCGTCATCACCACATCGAAGTCACTCGCGGCCGAGCTCGGCCCCAACAACATCCGCGTCAACTGCATCAACCCGGTCTTCAACCCGGACACCGGTCTGGCCACCGAATTTGCCGGCGGTCCTCTGACTGATGAGCGCAAGGCCCTCTTCCGCGCCAGCATTCCCCTGGGCCGCTTCTCCACCGCACTCGACGTCGCCAACGCCGCCCTGTACCTGGCCAGCGATGAAGCCGCGTTTATCAGCGGCGTCTGCATCGAGGTCGACGGTGCGCGGTGCGTCTGATCGCAGCGACCCCTTGCGGGCAAGGACATGACTGAACGCCACACGCCGCGCGTCGTACCGCTGGTTGACCAGCGCAGCGCAGCGCTGCACAGCCCGGCGGCGGCGTTTGATAGCGGCACTCGCATCGCGGCTACGGGCTTGCTGACGGACCAGCGCGCGCGCCCGTTGCGCGATCTGCGCATCAGCGTCACCGACCGCTGCAACTTCCGCTGCAGTTACTGCATGCCCAAGGAGGTGTTCGACAAGGACCACCTCTACCTGCCGCACAGCGCCCTGCTCTCCTTCGAGGAGATCACAAGCATCGCCAAAGCGTTTGTCGCCCACGGTGTGCAAAAGATCCGTCTGACCGGTGGTGAGCCGCTGCTGCGCAAGAACATCGAAAGCCTGATCGCGCAACTGGCCACGCTGCGCACGCCCGAAGGCCAGGCGCTGGACCTGACGCTCACCACCAACGGCTCGCTGCTGGCGCGCAAGGCAAGCGCGCTCAAGGCGGCCGGACTGCAGCGCGTCACTGTCAGCCTGGACGGACTCGACGACGCGGTCTTTCGCAGCATGAACGATGTCGACTTTCCGGTCGCCGAGGTGCTGGCCGGCATCGAGGCCGCGCGCGAGGCAGGCCTCGGACCGATCAAGGTCAACATGGTGGTCAAGCGCGGCACCAACGAGAGCCAGATCCTGCCGATGGCACGGCACTTCCGCGGCAGCGGCATCGTGCTGCGCTTCATCGAGTACATGGACGTCGGTGCCAGCAATGGCTGGCGCATGGATGACGTGCTGCCCTCCCGCGAGATCATCCAACGCATCCATGCCGAGTTGCCACTGGTGCAACTCGATCCCAGCCAGCCGGGTGAAACGGCCGAGCGCTGGGGCTATGCCAACGCCGCCGGCAAGCACGACAAAGCGCTGGGCGAGATCGGCGTCATCAGCAGCGTCACACAGGCCTTTTGCGGCGACTGCAACCGCGCCCGCCTCTCGACCGAGGGCCAGCTCTACCTCTGCCTGTTTGCCTCGCAGGGCTACGACCTGCGCACACTGGTGCGCGACCCGGTTCGACAAGCCGATCTGGAGTCGGCTGTTGCGCATATCTGGCAAGGCCGCAAGGACAACTATTCCGAGTCGCGCAGCGCCCTGTCCGACGACGGCGCCCCGGCTCAGCGGCGCGTCGAGATGAGCTATATCGGAGGCTGAGGATGAATCCCATGCGTAACCCGGTTGCAATGCACAGCATGGATTGCGGGTCAAGCCCGCAACGACAAGTCAATGTTGCATCCCATCCTCGGTTGTCATCCCAGCCCCGGCTGTCATCCCGGACCTGATCCGGGATCCAGTGCCGCGTGAACCATCATGATTGACCCCCAGCACATCACCGCGCTGATCCTGGCCGGCGGCCGCGGCACGCGCATGGGCGGCGTCGACAAAGGGCTGCAGCCATTCAATGGCGTGCCGCTTGCCTTGCATACGCTTCAGCGCTTGCAGCAAGGTGGCGGCACCGGTCGCATCGCAATCAACGTCAACCGAAATCTGGCCAGCTACCAAGCCTTTGGCGTACCGGTCTGGCCCGATGGCATGGCAGACTACGCCGGGCCGCTGGCCGGTTTTCTAACCGGCCTGGAACACTGCAAAACGCCCTATCTGCTGACCGTACCCTGCGACACGCCGCTGCTGCCGCTTGACCTCGCGCCACGCCTGGCCCAAGCGCTGCAAGCCGGGCATGCCGACATCGCCATGGCCAGCGCACCCGAAATCGGCAAGAACGGCCAGACCGAAATGCGCACACAGCCGGTCTTCTGCCTGCTGCACGTGAGCTTGCTCAGCAGCCTGAAACAGTTCACGCAAAACGGTGGCCGCAAAATTGATCACTGGACCGCGCTGCACCACACCGTGGACGTGCCCTTCAACCTGCCGGGCGATGACATTCATGCCTTCTACAACGCCAACTCGCTGGCGGAACTGCGCCAACTGGAAAGCGGCAAACCATGAAAACACTGGCCAGCATCGCTGCCGAACTGCAGGGCTATGACCCGCAGGCCTTGACCGTCGATGGCGTCAGTGCCTTTCTGTCGCGCCTGGTGGAGCCGGTCGCGGTGCAGGAAACCGTGGGAATTTTTCTGGCGCTGGGTCGCATGCTGGCACGGGACGTGATCTCGCCCATCAGCGTGCCAGCGCATGACAACTCGGCCATGGACGGCTATGCCTTTGATGCGGAGCAGTTCAGGCCTGGCGCGGCCCTGACCCTGAAGGTGGCTGGCACCTTGCGCGCCGGCGCCGGTTGGCCACACAAGATCGCGCCGGGTGAGTGCATCAAGATCATGACCGGCGCCATCATGCCCGGCGGCCTCGATACCGTGGTGCCGCAGGAGTTCGTGTCAATGCAGGGCAGCAGCATCACCATCCCGGCCGGCCTGCTGCACGCCGGCGACAACCGGCGCAAACTCGGCGAAGACCTGATGCGGGGTCAAGCGGCGTTGCGTCAAGGACAACGGTTGACACCAGCGGCGCTTGGCTTGCTGGCCAGTCTGGGCATTGAACAGGTGGCGGTCTGGCGCAAACTGCGCGTTGCCTATTTTTCAACCGGTGACGAGGTCCTGAGCCTGGGCCAGCCGCCGCGCGAAGGAGCGGTCTACGACAGCAACCGCTACACCGTGTTCGGCCTGCTGAGCCGCCTGGGCTGCGAGGTGATCGACATGGGCGTGGTGCGTGACCAACCGGCACTGCTGGAAGCAGCCTTCACGCACGCAGCGCAGACGGCCGACGCCATCATCACCAGCGGCGGCGTCAGCGTCGGTGAAGCCGACTACACCAAACTGATGATGAAGAAACTCGGTGACGTCGCGTTCTGGAAGATCGCAATGCGCCCGGGCCGACCAATGGCGGTGGGCCGCATCGGCGACGCCGTGCTGTTTGGTCTGCCGGGAAACCCGGTTGCAGTGATGGTCACTTTTTTGGCCTTTGTGCGCCCGGCGCTGCTGCAGATGATGGGCAGCACAGGCACAGCGCCGCCTATGCTCAAAGCACACAGTACCGAGCCGCTGCGCAAGAAACCCGGCCGCACCGAGTACCAGCGCGGCATTGTCAGCGCCACTGCCGATGGCAGGCTGCAAGTGCAGACCACCGGTAACCAGGGCTCGGGCGTGCTTAGCTCCATGGTTCAGGCCAACGGCCTGATCGTGCTGGCCCATGGGCAAGGAGACGTTTCGCCAGGCGACCTGGTGGATGTCATGATGTTCGAAGGCGTGATCTGACGAACGGGCATGGACCCCAACGTCGTCATTGCGAGGAGCGCCAGCGACGCGGCAATCCATGAATGGATCGCCACAGGCCTTCGGCCTTCGCGATGACGAAAATGCTGGCACGCTGTCGTCCCCTATACTCAGCGCATCGTTTTTTTCGGGTGCCGGCGGCCTGAGGGTTGAAGTCGTCACCTTTCATCTTTGTCAAAGGAATCACCGTGCGGATCAAAGTTGCTCGAATCATGGCCTCCTGCGCATGCGCGCTGGTACTGGTACTCCCGCTGACACCCGTCGCCGTCCAGGCGCAACCGGCCACCCCTGCAGCCAGCCAGGCAGCACCCGCTACGGCGCCAACTGCAGTTGCAGTGGTCGACGCCGGTGCTGCCAAGAAAGCATCTGATGCCGCTGAAAACCCCTACGGCATCGAAGCCCTCTGGAAAACCTCAGACGGTGTGGCCAAGACCGTGCTGCTGCTGCTGCTGGTCATGAGCATCAGCAGCTGGTATGTGCTGATCGTCAAACTGCTCGAACAAGCCAAGGTCGGCCGTCAGGCCAAGGCCGCTGCTGCCGATTTCTGGTCTGCCGGCACCGTTGCGCAGGGCTGCGCCAAGCTCGACGCAACCAGCCCCTTCCGCTTCATTGCCGAAGCAGGTATCGACGCCACCAAGAAGCACGACGGCCTGATGGGCCACGTTGATCTGAACGACTGGATCGCCATGAGCATCCAGCGCTCGGTTGAGCGCATCCAGAGCAGCATGCAGCGCGGCCTGTCGGTACTGGCCACGGTCGGCTCGATCTCGCCCTTCGTCGGCCTGTTCGGCACCGTCTGGGGCATTTACCACGCCCTGACCGCCATCGGCATCTCGGGCCAGGCCTCCATCGACAAGGTTGCCGGCCCGGTTGGCGAAGCCCTGATCATGACCGCCATCGGTCTGGCCGTGGCCGTTCCCGCCGTGCTGGCCTACAACTGGCTGGTGGGTCGCAACAAGGACGCCATGGCCGATGTGCGCGCCTTTGGCAGCGACCTGCACGCCGTCATCCTCGGCTCGGTCAAGAAGGCCTGATACCGCCGCGCTCCATCCATTTAGGAAATTGCCATGTCAATGAGCGTTGGCTCTGCCAGTGACGGCGAAGACGCCGTCATGTCGGCCATCAACACCACGCCCCTGGTGGACGTGATGCTGGTGCTGCTGATCATCTTCCTGATCACGATTCCCGTGGTCACCACCTCGATCAAGGTCAGCCTGCCCAAGGAACGCGTTGAAGTGCGCGAGACCAAGCCCGAGAACGTCATCATTTCGGTTGATGCCAACAGCAACGTCTACTGGTACGACCAGCGCGTCCAGAACGTTGAAGTGCTGGTTGACAAGCTCAAGAAGGTCTCGCACCTCAAGCCCCAGCCCGAAGTGCAGATCCGCGGTGACATGACCGCGCGCTACGAAGGCGTGGGCAAGATCCTGCTGGCCTGCCAGCGCGCCGGCATCGTCAAGGTCGCCTTCATCACCGAGCCCCCGCCATTGGGCGGTTGAGCACACAGCATGCAAGGAACCCACCCATGAGCATGAACGTTGGCAACAGCAACTCGGATGAGCCCGAGGTGCTGATGGAGATCAACACCACGCCGTTGATCGACGTGATGCTGGTCCTGCTGGTGATGCTGATCATTACCATTCCGATCCAGTTGCACTCGGTCAACCTGGAAATGCCGGTGGGCACACCGCCGGTCAACAACATCAAGCCGGAAAAAATCCAGATTGACATCGACGACAAGAGCACCGTTTACTGGCAGGGCCTTCCGGTCACGGCGCAGGAACTGGAATTCAAGATGATCGAGACGTCCAGGGCCGCAGTGCAACCCGAGATTCATGTACGGCCCAACAAGGCGGCCAGCTACGCCGTGTTTGCCAATGTGCTCTCCAGCACCAAGCGTCTGGGCCTGAACAAGATCGCCGTCATCGGCAGCGAGCAGTTTGTCAAATGAATACGCCCGTCTCCGCCACAATTGGCATGAACTACCGCTACCAGCCCAAAGACCCGAGTCGCCGCGTCAAGGGCCTGGTCATCGTCATTGCCCTGCACATCTTCATGGGCTACGCGCTGGTCTCGGGCATGGCGCGCAAGGGGCTGAACTTCATCAAGAAGCCGCTTGAAGCCGTGGTGATCCAGGAAGTGATCATTCCCCCGCCGCCACCGCCGCCACCAAAGAAGGTCGAGACGCCCAAGGAAATCGTCAGGAGCGAGGCGCCACCGCCGCCCTATGTGCCGCCGCCGGATGTGGCAACGTCGACGGTGAGTTCAGGCATCTCGATTGCATCGACGACCAACGTGCCGACGGCACCCGTCGCCATTGCGCCGCCAGCGCCACCGGCACCGGTCAGGCCAGCGCCGAACCGCAGCGACATTGGCGTGGCCTGCCCAACCCAGGTGCCACCCGAGATGCCGCGCAAGGCAATCCAGGACGGGACAGAAGGCGTGGTGAAAGCGCAAATCCGCATCAAAGGCGGCGTGATTCAGGACGTGACCATCGTCTCAGGGCCGCGCGTGTTCCACGCCGCCGTCAAGACCGCCATGATGCAGTACAAATGCATCAGCGATGCGGGTGGTGAAGTGGTTGCTACGCAGGAGTTCAACTTCAGGTTGGAATAGGCACACGGCGCAGAAATTCTGCGTCGTTTTAAGGCCGGATTGTCCCCACTCGAGACATGGATTTTGTGATGTGCGCGCGCGCCATCCGGATCAAACGTAAATCGGGCTACCAGAGCTTTGTGACAGCACGATGTATTTTGGCAACATACACAAGTGTTTTTGAGCAATTGGGTTCGTCTCAATCCAAATTTACATTTTTTTACCTTACAGTAGATTTCACGGGAGCAGAAGCAGGTCGGAAATTCATTCCGACCTGTCGCTCGTCGTGGCGCAATATTGTTTGTTCTGCTTTTCAACTGACTGAAGGACTATTCATGAACTACACCGGACGTGGGAACGCGTTTACACGCACCAAGCTATGCACCAGCTTGGTAATCGCTTTTGGCGGCCTCGTTATGGCACCAGGGGTTGCCGTGGCACAAGATAGTGCATCGTTGCAACGTGTAGAGATCACCGGGTCCGCAATTAAACGAATTGATGCAGAAACTGCGGTACCGATCACCGTAATCAAGTTCGATGACCTGAAGAAGCAAGGCGTTACCACCATCGAACAGGTGATGGCTTCGATCACATCATCGCAAACAAGCCTTGGCACCAGCCAGGTCGTTGGCTCTGGATCGGGCGGTGCTTCTTTTGCCGATCTGCGCGGCATCGGCGCCAACAAGACCTTGGTTCTTTTGAACGGTCGACGCATCGCCAACAATGCGCTTGACAGTTCAGCACCCGATCTGAACATGATTCCGTTCGCGGCGCTGGACCGTATTGAAGTCCTGCGTGACGGCGCTTCTTCCCTGTATGGCACGGACGCAATCGGTGGTGTGATCAACTTCATCACCCGCAAGAACTTTAGTGGTGGCACCATCACGGTTGGCGCAGATTCGCCACAACACCCGGGCGGCAAAGCGACCGGCGCGAACATTGGATTCGGGTTTGGTGACCTCAATGAACGCGGCTTCAATATCCTGGGTTTCCTTGACTACCAAAAGCAGGATTCGATTGGCGGCACACAGCGTGATTTCAATACACGCTACGCCGGCGGCTTGTCTCCCACAACCAGCCCCGCGAATTACTACCAGGGTGGCAACAGTGGCAACCCGGCGGCGCCCGGATGCACTTCCTCGCCCAACCTGATCCCCAACGCGACGAATACCGGTTGCCAGATGACAACCTCCAGTTTCGTCAACTACACACCCGCGACGGAGCGCGTGTCCGGCCTGTTGAAGGGCACCCTGAAAATCAACAACGACACGCAGCTCGGACTGGAATACTTTGGCAGCCGAAGCCATGTTGACACCGTGATTGCGCCGGTGCCCTACGGTGGCCTGTTCATGAACCGACTGCGTCCGGACGGCTCACTGAATCCGTACTACCCAGGCGCCACTGCAACTTCCATCGTTCCCAACATCCCGCTGAGCGCCACCTTCACCGACAGTTCTGCTGCCGCCCACCCGGAATTGCAGCCTGGCTACATTCACGTCAAGTGGCGTGATCTGCCCAACGGCTCACGCGAAGGGATCACAACCAACTACCAGCAACGCCTGGTTGCGTCATTGGAAGGGACTTTGGCTGGATGGGACTATCAGACAGCACTCAGCTACAACGAAAACAAACTCGTTGATGGCCTGGCCGGATACAGCAACGGACCAGCCATTACAGCAGCCGTCTTGAATGGTGTCATCAATCCGTTCGGCGAACAGAGTGCTGCCGGTCAAGCGGTAATTGATGGTGCCGGTCTGTCTGGCATCCTGCAAACCGCCAAGGGCACGGTAACCGGAATCGATGCACGCGCCAGTCGCGAACTGAGCGATTGGCTCGGTGCTGGTCGCGCCGCCGCCTTGGCCATTGGCGCAGAAACCCGTCATGAATCATTCAAGGACGCTGCCAATGTCGCCTTCGCAGAACTGGTTGTCGCCAGCACCGGCTTTGACCCAGCTACGCTCAACGAAGGCGCACGCAACGTCTCGGCGGTCTATGCCGAGTTGAATGTGCCCGTCACCAAGACCTTTGACGTAACAGCGGCACTGCGCCACGACAGGTACAGCGACTTCGGCAGCACGACCAATCCAAAAGTGAGTTTCCGTTACCAGCCGAGCCAGCAGTTCATGATGCGCGGTTCGTACTCAACCGGATTCCGTGCGCCGTCCCTCTACGATATCAATGCAGCGCCCTACTACACCAACACCCCGCAAGTTGATGACCCGATCAATTGTCCGGGCGGCACACCAATCGCCGGCAAGCCTGCATCAGCCAACTGCCAGATCCAGGCACAAGCCCTGTATGGCGGCAACACGAGTCTGCAGCCTGAAACATCGAAGAACATGACCCTCGGTTTTGTGTTTGAGCCGGCGAAGGATCTGAGTCTGGGTGTGGACTTCTGGATGATCAAACTGGACCATGCGATTGGTTCCATCGACGCCAACACGGTCTTCAGCAATCCGGGAACTTTCGCCAGTCTCTTCCATCGCAATCCGGGTGGCAACCTTTCCACTGACGGTTCCGAATGCCCGAACCCACTCACCTGCGGCTACGTTGATCTGCGCACGCAGAACCTTGGAGGCTTGAACACCAGGGGTATTGACTTCAGCGGCAACTATCGGCTGCGCGCTGGCACGGCTGGTGACTTCCGATTCGGTCTGCAAAGCACCTACGTCAACCAGTACGAGTACCAGGATTACACCGATGGCCCATGGAATCAAAACGTTGGCATCTACAGTGGAACCGGTCCTGTGTTCCGGTGGCAGCATAACGTGTCTGTTAACTGGACCAAAGGGGAATTTGGTGCTGGCGTGACAGCACACTACAAGTCGGGCTATATCGATCAGTATGGACTGCCGGATGAAGTTGCTTCCTACACAACATTCGATGTGTTTGGGTCGTATGCCGTCAACAAGAGTTTTTCTATGACTGCTGGCATTCGCAATATTGCTGATCGGGCTCCCCCACTGACCTACCAGACCACAGTGTTCCAAGCTGGCTATGATCCACGTTTCACCGATCCGACCGGTCGTGCGTACTACCTGCGCGGAACTGTCAATTTCTAATCAGTTGTTTGCGGTGTATCAAACCTGGCTGATCTGAAGGACCCGTTCTTCCCGGTTTGAATTCACGCGCAATTCAGAGGAGCAGTACAAAGGTACTGCTCCTTTTTTTTTGCTTTCGACTAAAGCGTAAACGTGAACCCATCAATCAGCGCCCCCGGCGTGCGGGAGCCACCCAGTGCGCGTTGGAAGTAGGTATCGACGGCCGGATCAATCTCGGCGTGCGTCGTCAAGGCCATGAGTTTGTTGCCCAGGCGTCATAAAGACTTTCATCCCAGCGCATGTCTTTGATGGGGCCGACGACTTCACCGCCCTCCACCCAGAAACAGGCGTAACGGGTCATGCCGGTGATGCGGGCGAAACCGGATCACTCCAGTTCAGGTAATGAAGATTGGACAGGTAAAGGCCGGTGCCAAGCTCCTTCAGCACATCCTGTTCCCGCAACAAACCGGTTCTGCCATCCATGGCGCGTGGCGCTTCTGTAGATAAAGCAACTTCTTTTCAGTAGTGTCCCAACGTTTTCACATCAGGACGTCGTAAGTTAATGAATCGCTTGATGAATTTGGTGTTTTTGTCTGGTCTCGATTTGAACGTCGAGCGTCAGACTGTTGGTCTTTTGCGTTCTGACGCGAAGGACCGCCATGCACCAAGGCAAGCTCGTGTTTTCGCAGCTCATGGCCTACTTGCCGCTGAGCACGTTTCGCCGCTGTGTGGCCACCCATCAAGGCGATCACAAGGTCAAGGACTTCTCGTGTCTGGATCAGTTCTTCGCCATGGCGTTTGCGCAACTCACCTACCGGGAGTCGCTGCGCGACATCGAAGTCAACCTGCGTGCGCAAGCCAAGCGGCTGTATCACATGGGCTTTCGCTGCCAGACGATTTCGCGCAATACCTTGGCCAATGCGAACGCAACCCGGCCGTGGCAAATCTACGCCGACTTTGCCCAGCACTTGATTGCCATCGCGCGTCCTCTGTACGCCAAAGAGCCTCTGGGCATCGACTTGGACGCTGCCGTGTATGCCTTCGATGCGACCACCATCGATCTGTGTTTGTCGCTGTATCCGTGGGCACCGTTTCGCACCACCAAGGCGGCCATTCGGTTGCATACGCTGCTCGATCTTCACGGCTCGATCCCGAGCTTCATTCACATCACCGACGGCAAGACCCACGAGGTCAATGTGCTCGACGAGTTGGTGATAGAACCTGGCGCGTTTTACCTGTTGGATCGGGGTTATCTGGATTTCAGCAGACTCATTGCGATTCACCAAGCGCAAGGCTTCTTTGTGACCCGCGCCAAGAGCAATACCAAATTCAGGCGGCGTTACTCCAGTCCCGTGCAGCGCAGCACCACATCGGTTGTATGCGATCAGACCGGCGTGCTGACGTTGTTTCATTCGAGCAAGGATTACCCGCAGCCGTTGCGCCGCGTGGTGGTCAAGGACGAAGCCGGCAAACGCATCACGTTTCTGACCAACAACTTTGCTTTGAAGCCCGAACTCATTGCCGATCTGTACCGCCAGCGCTGGCAGGTGGAATTGTTCTTCAAGTGGATCAAACAGCACCTGCGCATCAAGACCTTCCTGGGCACGAGCGAGAACGCGGTGAAGACGCAAATCTGGATTGCGGTGTGCACCTACGTACTGATTGCCATCGTCAAGAAACGTTTGCATTTGCCGCATAGCCTCTATGAAATCCTACAAATCCTGAGCCTGACCATGTTTGAAACATCCCCAATAAATCAACTACTTACACCACCCCCAGCCAATTCAGATTCTGATTTCGAGCCTCAACGCTCGTTCTCCTCTGAAAAACGTTGGGACACTACTGAATCTGGGTTTGAACCACCATTGCGCTGGCGCTGCGATTGACCAACAGATCAGACAGTTTCATGGCCTGCGAAGCAGCCAGCAGACAGTCTGTTATCTCGGCCAGACTGCTTGCATCCAGATCGCGTTCGCGTGCGCTGCGGTAGCTGCCAGTGGCCTTGGGGCGCTGGCGCACATCAAAGGCATGCACCTTGGAAACGCTGGTCGAACGGGTGGTGGCAACGGCGCGGTCAAAAGCGCGCATCAAACCACCCATGCTGAGATCGGCGGTCGCGGCGTAGCCAAAGTGCCCGTCCACCAGCACCTCACACATGGCACCTTCCTCAAGTGAACTCTAGTTGCGCTCAGGACGCTCGTTGCGCACCGCGCGCTGGGTTGTGCGCTCGCGTGAATAGCACAAGCCCGCCCAGTCGGCCGACTTCAGCGCGTGTTGCAGGGCGGGTTCATGAGGGATGGCGGTATTTGGCATAGGCGTTTTTTGTCACGTTGACGGATCAGTCGGCTCTGGAGGAAGTCTATCGAAACACGTTTAAATATTTTGGTCCCACGACCGCTCCCAACTGCGGCACCTATCGACTCGAAGTGGTCCCGCGCCGCCGTATCCACCCCACCCCCGCCTTCACCCCCCGATACACCCAGCGCAGCAGCAGCAAGGCCAGCAGCGCCTCCAGCAGCGTCAGCACAAAGGCCACGAAGGCATTGCGGCCATCGGCGCGCCGGTGAAATTTGGCAATGGCGCGGTCGCGTGTGATCTCGATGCTGTCGTAAAAGGTCGGCACCACCAGCAGCGTCAGCAGGGTCGAGGTGATGGTGCCGCCGATGATGGCAATCGCCAGCGGCCGGTAGAACTCGCCGCCCTCGCCCATGCCGATGGCCACCGGCAGCATGCCGGCAATCAGCGCAAAAGTGGTCATCAAAATCGGACGCAGGCGCAGCCGCCCTGCGTGCATCAGCGCGAGTTCACGCTCGGTACCCTGCGCCTCTTCCTTGCGTGCGCAGTCCAGCAGCAGGATGGCATTTTTGGCCACCAGCCCCATCAGCATGATGATGCCGATGAAACTCATCAGGTTCAGCGTATTGCGGGTCAGCAGCAGGCTCAGCACCACGCCAATCAGGCTCAGCGGCAGCGACAACATCACCGCCAGCGGCGCCGTGAAAGAGCCGAACTGCATCACCAGGATCAGGTACATCAACCCGATGCCCATGACCAAGGCGATGGCCATCTCGCTGAACAATTCCTTCTGGTCGCGTGCGCTGCCACCGAGTTCGATGCCGTAACCGGCCGGAAACTCGATCGCTTTCGCAAGCTTCAGGGCATCGGCTGTCACTTCGCCTGAGGAACGACCCTGCACGTTGGCCGATACCGCGATCATGCGCTTGCCGTCCTGGTGCTGAATCTTGGCCGGCCCCTTGCCCATGGTGACGGTGGCAATCTGGCTCAGCGGCACCATCAGGTCACTGCCGGCCACGGTGATCGGCAGGTGCTCAATGTTGGCGGCGCTGACGCGGTCATCCGGGTGCAGACGCAGCGCCACATCACGCGCCTCGCCGGTCGGATCAACCCAGTCGCCCACTTCGACGCCGGCAAAGGCCACCCGCAGCGCCAGCGCTGCATCGCCCACCGAAATTCCGAGCGAGTTGGCCAAACCGCGATTGAGCTCAATCCGGATTTCATCCTTCGGGTCCTGCTCGGACAAGCCCACATCCACCGCGCCCGGCAGCTGGCGCAGCTGCGCCATGTAGGTGCTGGCGATATCCATCAGTCGCCGTGCATCGGGCCCGGAGAACTGGATCTGCACCGGCTTTTGCACCCCGTTGTTCAGGTCTTCGATCACCACGTATTCCGCGCCCACCAGGCGCGCCATCTGTGGTCGCAGCGCGGCCGCAATTTCGATGGCGCTGCGCTTGCGCTTGGTGCTCTTGCCAATGTCAATGTAGATGCGCCCGCCACCGGCATTGACATTGCTGTTGGTGGCCACCGTCTCCGGCTGCTCGCGCGCCAGCGTCGCCGCCTGCTCCACCTTGAGTCGGGCAAACTCCAGGCTTGAACTCGAAGGTGTGCGCACCTCGATCGCCAGAATGCCTTCATCGGACGCCGGCATGAAGCTCGACCCGCCAAATTTAACGTGCAGACCCAGCGCTGCCACCATGCTGAAAGCGGCGATAAAGGCCATGGAACGGCGGTGATGCAGCGCCCAGGCAATCACATCACCGTAGCGATTGGCCTGGTGATCAAACCAGTCGTTAAAGCGCGCCAGCCACGCGCTCAGGCCCTTGCGCGGCTGACCGTGCAGTGCCACCGGGTCGCCCCAGTAGGCCGACAGCATCGGGTCCAGCGTGAACGAGATAAACAGGCTGACCATGACCGAACTGGTCACCGTCAGCGCAAACGGCCGGAACCACTCACCGGCCCCGCCACCCATGAAGGCGACCGGGATGAACACCGCCATGATCGAGAAGGTGGTGGCGGCCACTGCCAGGCCAATCTCGCGCGTGCCTTCAATCGCTGCCGTGATGCGGTCCGAGCCATTGGCCATGTGGCGCACGATGTTCTCGCGCACCACGATGGCGTCGTCAATCAGCACACCGATTGCCAGCGAGAGCCCGAGCAGGGTCATGAAATTCAGCGTGAATCCGGAGAGCCAGATCGCTATGAAAGCGGCGATCACCGAAGTCGGCAGACTCAGCGCCGTGATCAGGGTCGAGCGCCATGAGTTCAAAAACACGTAGACCACAAAAATGGTCAGCACCGCGCCAAACATCAGCGACTCAATCACGTTGTCCAGATTGCTCTGCGCCTCCTCACCGCCATCACGCGTCACTTCGAGCCTGGTGCCCTTGGGCAGCGTCTTGTTCACCTCCGCCATCAGGGTGCGCACCTTGTTGGCCACGCTCACCGTGCTGGCGTCGCGCGAGCGCGTCACCGAAATGCTGACATTGGGGTGCCCGCTGCGCACGCTGAAACTCGCCGGCTCGGCAAAGCCGTCGGCAATCGTAGCCACCTGCGCCAGGCGCACCACCTCGTTGCCGCGGCGCCGGATCACGATTCTCTCGAACTCGTCCGGCGACTCGATGCGCCCGACAAGACGGATGCTCTGCTCGTCCAGCGGCCCCTTGACGCGCCCCACCGGCGAGGTCGTGTTCTGACTGCGCAAGGCGTTGACGATCTCGGAGACCGAGACGTTGTACTCACGCAGTTTCTCCGAGCGCAGCAGCACGCTGAGTTCACGGCGCAGCGCGCCACTGACATCGACCACGGCAACGCCTTCGATGGCACGGAAGCGGTTTGACAAATCATCCTCGGCCAGTCGCGAAATCTCGGCGTGGCTCTGGCTTGTTGAGGACAAGGCCAGTTGCATGATGGGTTGCGCGCCAGGGTCCACCCGCACCAGCACCGGCTCGCGCATTTCAACCGGAAGTTTGTAGCGCACCGAACCGATCGCATTGCGCACCTCGTCCGAGGCCTCGATCATGTTCTTCTTGAAATTGAAGATGATGACGATGGTCGCATTGCTCTCGGCCGCGGTGGAGCGGATCTGGTAGACGCCAGTGATGCTTTGCAGCGATTTCTCGACCCGGTTGATGATCTCGCGCTCCACCGTGTCGGGCGAAGCACCCGGGTACGGAATGTTGAGCACCAGCACCGGCATCTCGACGTCCGGAATCTGGTTCACGCGCAGCTTTTTGAGCGCAAGCAGGCCCACACACATCAACGCCACAATGATGACCACCATGGCCACCGGACGGCGGATACTGAAGTCGGACAGGAACATGCTTACTTTCCTGCGGCAGACGGCGCAGCCAGGGGCGCAATGGCAGCGGCAGAACGTATTTCGACCTTCTGCCCCTCTTTCAGTGTCGAGCCCGGATTGCGGATCAACCGTTCACCCTCTTTCACCCCCTCGAGCACCACAAAGTCACCCCGGCGCGGATCACGCTCGCCCAAGCTCAGGCCCACCTTGTGCACGGCCGCGTCCTGCACCCGCCAGGCAAACACCTTGTCGCCCTCGCGCGACAAAGCCAGCGCCGGCACCATGAGCGCGGTCTTGCGGCTGGTCTCAACCCGACCTTCGGCGTAGAGCCCGGCCAGACGCGGTTGCTTGTCAGTGGCAAATTCAACCACCACCTCGACCTGGCGCGTGGCCGCATTGGCAGAAGGGTTGATGCGCTTGACCCGGCCGTTGAACTCCTGTGGCCCGTAGCCATTGACCTGAAAAATCACGGTCTGACCGACCTTGACCTCGCCAATCGCATCGGCCGACACCAGTCCCTCAAGACGCAGGCTGGTCGGGTCCATCACCTTGAGCAACTCCTTGCCAACCTGCGCAGTGTCGCCGGGCGAGACCTTGCGCTCGCTCACAATGCCGGCAAAGGGCGCGCGCGCCAGGGTGCGCTCAAGCTGCTGGCGCGCCTGCACGACCCGCGTCTTGGCGGCCGACACATCGCTCTGCCCGTTGTTGCGCCGGATCTCGGCGTCCTCCAACTGCTGGGTTGAGGCCATGCCCGATTCACGCAGGGTCTTGAGGCGCTGGAATTGCCGTTCGGCCTGATCAAAGGACTGCACCGCAGCCCGCACCGCCTCTTCGGCCGAGGCCAGGCTGTCGCGTATCGCCGTATCGTCCAGTCGCACCAGCAGATCGCCACGGGCCACGCTGTCGCCGTTGTCCTTCAAGACCTGCAACACCACCGCCGACACTTCGGCACGCAGGTCGGCGCGACGCTCGGGCTGAACCGTGCCGGTAATTGGCGGGCCTGAGGCCAGACCGCCGCTTTGCAGCGTCACCAGGTCTTCGGCCGCGATCAACAAAGGCTGACTCACCAGCGTCGTGCTGGCAGGATCGGTCTTGCTGCAGGCGCACAACAGCAAGGCCAGCGCGAAAGAAAGAAGTCGGAGAGGTAGTTGATTCATCATGGCCTATTTTGCTAACACCCTGTTGCAGCGAATATAACGGCGCCGCGCCCTCATTGCACGAATGATGCGACCAACTGCATTGTCACGCGACAGAACGGGGCATTAGCCCGAGTTTGTCATTGCTGGCCCCGAGCCTCGGATTCGTCATTGCGGGCTCCGACCCGCAATCCATGGCTATTTCAGCAGCGTCATCTCGAAAAACTGCACCGTTGAATAAAAGTAATAGTCGGCATTGACCTTGCGTGCAAAGCCATGGCCTTCGTTGTCGGCCAGCAGGTACCAGACCGGCACGCCGTTCTTGCGCACCGCCACCACCATCTGCTCGGCCTCGGTATAGGGCACACGCGGGTCGTTCTTGCCTTGCACCACGAACAGCGGCACCTTGATCTGGCTCGCGTTGTTGAGCGGCGCCATTTTTTCCATGAAGGCGCGCATCGCCGGATCGCGCTCGTCGCCGTATTCAACGCGGCGCAAGTCACGTCGGTAACTCTCGGTGTTATTGAGGAAAGTGACGAAGTGGCTGATGCCCACCACGTCGATGGCGCCGCGCAGCAGCGCGCTGTAGTCGACCGCCGTGGCCAGGCTCATGTAGCCGCCATAGCTGCCGCCGGTGACGACGACGCGGCTGGCGTCGAGCCTCGTGTGCGATCCCAGCCAGGCCAGAAAGGCGCCGCCGTCCTTGACCGAGTCCTTGCGCTTGAAGCCGTTGTCCAGGTCCATGAAGCTCTTGCCGTAACCAGCCGAGCCGCGCACATTGGGCAGCAAAATGGCCAGACCCATCTCGTTGAGGTAGTAGTTCCAGCGCCCCATGAAGTGCACCGTGGACTGACCCTCAGGGCCGCCGTGAAAGTCAACGACAACGGGTCGTTTTCCCGGAAACTTGGCGGCGTCGGGCAGATACAGCCAGGCGCTGATGGGCAGTCCGTCAAAGCTCTTGATCTGCACCAACTCCGGGCTCACGAACTTGTTCGGGTCCACGCCCGGCGCGGCAAAGGCGGTGGTCCAGCGCTGTGTCTTGCCACTGGCGACGTCGTAGCTGTACACATCGCCCGGGCTTTGCGGAGAGTTCAGCGAAAAGGCAAATTGCCCGGTGTCGACCTCGTGCCAGCGGCCGCCACCGATGGAGCCCGCCGGGATGTCGGGACGCGCGAGTTCCTTGCCGCTGGCGCTATCAAACAGCCGGACTTCGTCGCGGCCGTTGTTGTTGGCAACCGCCAGCAGGCGCTTGCCATCTTTGGAGAGCGAGAAGTTCTCAATGTCCCAGGGAATATGGCTTGAAAGCACGGTGAGCTTTTTCGTCGCCAGTTCATAGACCGCCAGTTCAAAAAACTCTCCGCCCTGATTGGTCGTCATGAACAGGCGCTGGTTGTCCGGGCTCCATTCGACGCCGCCAAAGCCGGCTTTCGCGGCGCCCGCTGCCGGCAGGATTTTCTCGCGCGCACCGGTCTTGGCGTCAATCAGGTAGACATCCGAGTCACTGGGCGTGCGGTATTGCAAGGCCGCAATGCGCTGGTCACCGTAGCTGAACCGGTAGTCGCCCCAGCCGCCACCGGGCAATTCAGCCAGGCGCGTTCTGGCTTCGGGTTTGAGCGGATCAACCAGGCTCAGCGTGGTCACCACGCTGTCACGCTTGCCGCCCTGCGCCGTCCTGTCCAGCGGCATCGCCGCAATCAGCAGCTGCGCTCCACTGCGGGTCCAGGTCGCACTGTTGCGCTCGTCCGGCGATGAGAGCAGCGTGGACTGGCGTGTGGAGATGTCCATGCGGAAGATCTGCGCTGCCTCATTGCCGCCACTGTCGCGCGCGTAAACGATGTAGTTGCCGTGCACCGGGTTGAACGAAGCATTGGAGATCGGGTCCGGAAAATCAGTGAGCTTTTCCAGCTTGCCACCAGGTTCCGCAAGGCGGTAAATCTGCGCCGTGTTGGCGCCGGCCTCACGATGGCGCACCAGCATCGCGCGCGTCGTCGGGTGCCAGTCCACAAAGCCGTGACCCCGGAAGTCGGCGTACGGCGCCACCCGCTCGGCGATGCGCGCCGCAATCGCCGGCATGCCGTCGGTCTTGAGGTTGGCGTTGGCCACCAGCGTGCTGGCTGCGTCCTGCGCCCACAGCGGTGTGCCGCTCAAAGTCAACGCCAGCGCGCCGGCCCAGATCCATCGTTTCATGCTTTCTCCAAACCAATGCTGCAATCTGTTTGCCTTGTCATTGCGACTCCCTGTCTTGTCATTGCGGGCCCCGACCCGCAATCCAGTCCCTCACATCTTGCTCTTCCTGACCACCAGATTATGCTGAGCCAATCCGCTCCGCAGATTCAGATCTACCCTAGCCGGCACAAAACAAAAAAGCAGCGCTGAGGCACAAAGGGTACAGTGGCCCCACAGCTAGAATCAATTATCCTAAAACAGTGGAATCCTTATGACCGTTGATGGCATCTTGGCTCGTATCCGACGCGCAATACAAACCGCGTGCTGCATTCAAGCTGCCGTCGTGCTCCCATTGCTGTTGACGGCTTGCAACGAGGTCTCGAACAACCCGCATCCGCTCGGTTCTGAAAAGACCAATACGATGTTCGTGCCCTTTAGCGGCAGATCACCCAAATATCTTGATCCGACCAGTTCCTACTCAAACGACGAAACACCCTACACCTACCAGATCTATGAGCCACCCTACGGCTACCATTACCTGAAGCGGCCGTACGAACTGATTGGCCGTTCCGCGCAAGACGTTGCAAGTCCGCGCTACATGGACAAGGCTGGCAAGGTGCTGCCGGACAATGCACCAGGCGAGCAGATCGCAGAAACTGTTTTTGACGTCAAGATCAAGCCCGGCATCCTGTTCGCACCGCATCCGGCGTTCGCCAAAGGTTCACGCGGTGAGTACCTCTATCATGCGTTAAAACGTGAGGACGTCGCGGACAAGCACCAGATCCCCGACTTCAGGCAAACCGGCACGCGTGAACTGATAGCGGATGACTATGTTTACGCCATCCGGCGCTTGGCCACCCCCCGAATCAAGTCGCCATCGTTTTCGACAATGTCCGAGCACATTGTGGGTTTGAAAGAATATGGTGCGCAAATCGTTGCCGCAGACAAGGCTTTGCGCGCCGGTCTGGAGCCGACAAACCGTGACCTGCCGTTTCTCGATTTCCGCAAGTATGCTTTCGATGGCGCACAGACGCTCGACCCGCACACCCTGCGGATTCGGATCAATGGCAAGTACCCGCAATTCAAGTACTGGCTGGCAATGACCTTTTTTTCCCCTATCCCGTGGGAGGCTGAAGCGTTTTACGCCCAACCCGGCATGGCCGAAAGAAACCTGACGCTCAATTTCTGGCCGGTCGGCACTGGCCCTTACATGCTGACCGAGTTCACTGAAAACCGGAGACACATCCTGGAGAGAAACCCGAACTTCCGGGGTGAACCCTACCCGTGCGAGGGTGAAACCGGGGATGCTGAAAAAGGATACCTCGCGGATTGCGGCAAGACGATCCCGTTCGTTGACCGGGTGGTATTTGATATTGAAAAGGAAGGCGTGCCCAAGGAGGCCAAATTCCTTCAGGGCTACTACGATTCTCCTGCCATCGAACGACTTGACTTTGGCACCAGCTACATCGTTGCCATGGGCGACGACAAGAAAAAGGACAAGGAATTCAAGGACAAGGGCATCAAGTTGCCGACAACGATTGAGGCCAACAATTGGTACATCGGTTTCAACTGGTTGGATCCGGTAGTGGGAAAGGGCAACAGCCCGGCCCAAGCCGAACGCAATCGCAAGTTGCGCCAGGCACTCGCCATCGCGATCGAATGGGAAGAGCACATCGCAATTTTTGAACGGGGTCAAGGCGTCGCATCGCATGGTCCACTACCGCCCTCCCTGTTTGGGTATCGTGAAGACGGTCCGGCGGCTTTCAACCCGGTAGTTTACCGACGCGGGCCTGACGGCAAGCCGGTTCGGCGTTCGGTCGAAGAAGCCAGGCAACTGCTGGCTGAAGCCGGCTACCCAAATGGGCGCGACGTTAACACCGGCAAGCCCCTGGTGCTCAATTTCGATTATCAGAACTCAGCGCCCGGTGCCAAGGCAGTTCTTGACTGGTACGCCAAGCAGTTTGCAAAGATTGGCGTCCAGATGGAAGTGCGGGCGACCGACTACAACCGTTTTCAGGACAAGATGAACAAGGGTTCCATCCAGATTTTCTTCTGGGGTTGGCTGGCAGACTATCCGGACGCCGAGAATTTCCTGTTCATGCTGTATGGTCCCAACTCCAAAGCACTGACAGACGGCAACGGCGAAAACGGCGCGAACTACCAGAATCCGGAGTTTGACAAACTCTACGAACGGCTGAAATACCTGGATGACACACCTGAAAAGCAGGAGTTGATAGACCGCATGATCAAGTTGGTGCAGACCGACGCAGTCTGGAGCTTCGGTTACTTCCCGACCTCCGCTGCCGCCTACCACCAATGGATCAACAATGGCAAACCAACACAAATCATCCGCAACCACATCGGTTATCTGCGCCTCAATCCACAGCTTCGCGCCCAGAAGATTGCCGAATGGAACAAGCCGATCTGGTGGCCACTGCCCTTGATACTTCTGGCGCTGATCGCAGCCATCGTGCCCGCATGGTTTGCCTGGAAGCGTCGCGAGCAGCAAACTGCGGCACGCTTGATTGCGAATGAGGGAAATCGACCATGATCAACTACATCATCCGGCGCATCGGCTACGGTATGCTGATCCTCATCGGCGTCAACGTCTTTACCTTCATATTGTTCTTTGCCGTCAACACCCCTGACGACATGGCACGAATGAACATCGGTGGCAAACGGGTCACGCAGGACGCCATCGAAAAGTGGAAAGTTGAACGCGGCTACAACAAACCTCTGCTCTGGAATGCGCAGGAGCCAGGAACCCGGAAACTGACCAAAACGATTTTCTTTGAACGTTCGGTCCCGCTTTTCGCGCTCGATTTTGGCGCATCGGACAACGGGCGTGACATCGGCTACGAATTGCAGAAACGGGCTGGACCTTCCATTGCACTGGCCATCCCGACTTTCCTGCTGGGAATTTTTGTGGTGATTGTCTTGTCATTGCTGCTGGTATTCTTCCGAAACACCTACCTCGAATTCTGGGGTGTGGCACTGGCGGTTTTTCTGCTTTCGGTCTCGGGGCTTTTTTATATCATCGCAGGGCAATTCTTCTTCAGCAAACTTCTAAAGTTGGTGCCAATTTCAGGTTTTTCCGGTGGTTGGGATCTGTTTGTTTTTCTTGCACTTCCGATCGTCATTGGCATCCTGTCACGCCTGGGGGGCGAAGCGCTGTTCTATCGCACCATGTTCCTGGAAGAAATCGGCAAAGACTACGTTCGCACGGCACGATCCAAAGGACTGACGGAAGCCGTCGTGCTGTTCCGCCACGTCCTGCACAATGCCTTATTGCCGATTCTGACCAGTACTGTCGCCGTGCTGCCCTTGCTGTTCCTGGGCGCACTCATCATGGAGTCATTTTTTGGCATTCCCGGATTGGGTAGTTACACCATTGATGCCATCAACGCGCAAGACTTCGCCGTGGTTCGTTCCATGGTATTTGTCGGATCGGTTCTCTACATACTGGGCTTGATCCTGACCGATATTTCCTACACCCTTGCCGACCCGCGCATCCGTTTGAGCTAGCGTCTGCCTGGACTGCAATATGCCAAAACTTGTATTTCTCGCCACCGATGTCGCACTGTTCCTGCAGTTGGCGGTTGTCGCTTTTTATGCCTGGCATGCATGGAACACGCCGACGCTAAGGCAAACCTGGCGCCATGTTTTGCATGACGCGGCAGCAATGTCCGCCGGCGTTGTGCTGAGCCTGTTTCTGCTCATAGCGGTTGTTGACTCCTTTCATTTCCGTTCCCTGCTGCCGCCCAGCCTTGGCGCACCAAGCACCGAACAAGCTGCCTATTCAACCCGCACCCTGTCGTTGCTGGACCTGCTTTTGAGCGGCCCGCGCGAAGCGCGGGAAAAAACCTACTCGATACCCCTTGGCACCCATCAGTTTTCCAAGGAGTCCATGCAGATCGATGGCAAGACGGTGCGTGATTTTCCCCGGCTGCAATATGGTGGCAGGCATCTCAAGGAAACGCAAACCGAGTGGGCTGATGACATTATTCAGCGTTCAGCGAGCGGTCTGTTGTGTGGCCTGCTCATCGCGATCGGCGGGTGCTGGCTCATTACGGTTTTGAGAGCACGGGCTGCCGCAGTCGGAATCGCCGCTTCGTGGGGAACGATTTGGCAGCGCGACAGCAAGGTGCCGTGGCGTGCAATCCTGATGACCGCGACAGCGCTTGCAATGGTGGTGGGCTGGATTAGCGCGCTCTGGCCTTACTACCATGTGCTCGGGACTGATCAGACCGGCAACGACATCCTGTTTCAGGCCATTAAGTCGATTCGCACGGCAGTCGTTATCGGTTCACTGGCAACCATCGCCACCCTGCCGCTGGCCATCATATTCGGCATCCTGGCCGGCTACTACAAGGGACGTGTGGACGATGCAATCCAGTATCTTTACACGGTGCTGTCATCGATACCCTCGGTGCTGTTGATCTCGGCGTTCGTGCTCATGATCCAGGTCTTCATCGACAAGAATCCGCAGCTGTTTGAAACCGGCCTCGAGCGCGCTGACATCCGCCTGTTTTTACTGGCGGCCATTCTCGGCGTCACGGGATGGGCAGGACTGGCGCGTCTGTTGCGGGCTGAAACCCTGAAACTGGGTGAACTCGACTATGTGCAGGCGGCACGTGCCTTTGGTGTGTCCGATGCGGGCATCATGCGACGGCACATCCTGCCAAATTTGACGCATATCGTGGTGATCGTGGCGGTTCTGGATTTTTCCGGCCTGGTGCTCTACGAAGCGGTTTTGTCCTATGTCGGCGTCGGCGTTGACCCGATCACCAACAGCTTTGGCACCATGATCAATGGGGCGCGCAACGAAATGTCACGTGACCCCGTCGTCTGGTGGACCCTGCTCGCCGCGTTTACTTTCATGGTAGCCCTGGTTCTGTCCATGACACTTTTTGCCAGTGCGGTACGTGAAGCCTTCGACCCGCGTGCGCGAGCCTTCCGTGTCCAACGAAACACGGTGCCGCGCATGGCCCCCGTCCAGGCTGCTGCGGCCAGCGCGACCGAATCACGGGAAGTCAAATGATCGAAATCCACAATCTCACGACGGAACTCAATTCCGATTCCGGTCTGGTTCGTGCGGTCGATTCCTTGACCCTCACCATCGAACGCGGCGAAACGTTTGCACTGGTGGGCGAATCCGGCTGCGGCAAGTCAATGACGGCTCTGTCGATCCTGCGCCTACTGCCCGACAGCGGCTGCGTTGCAGCCGGCGGGGTTGACTTTGACGGGACCGACATCATGCAATTGCCGGAAGCACGGATGCGCGATTACCGCGGCCGGCGGATCAGCATCATCTTCCAGGAACCATCCACCAGTTTGAATCCGGTGATGACGGTTGGGCGCCAAATCACCGAAGTAATTGAGCGGCATACCGAAGTGCGCGGGGCAGCGGCGCTGGCAAAGGCCGTTGACTGGCTGGCGCGCGTCGGCATTCCTGAGCCCGAGCGTCGGGTCAATGACTATCCATTCCAGATGTCGGGTGGACAGAAGCAACGCGTGATGATTGCCATTGCCCTGGCCGCCGAGCCTGATGTTGTCATTGCCGATGAACCAACCACTGCACTGGATGTAACCATCCAGGCGCAGATACTTGACCTGCTCAAAGATCTGCAGCGCACGCAGAAGATGGCCATGCTGCTGATCACGCACGACCTCGCCATCGTGGCGCAGATGGCGCACCGCGTCGCACTGATGTACGCGGGTCAGGTGGTCGAGGTGGCCGAAGCGACCGAGTTTTTTGCACGGCCCTTGCATCCTTATGCGGTCAACCTGTTCGACGCGCTGCCTGACGAGAGCAAACGCGGTCGGCGCCTGGCGTCGATTGCCGGAACCGTGCCGGCGCTCAATCAGGAATTTTCAGGTTGCCGCTTTGCTGACCGCTGCGCGGATGTCATGGCGCTGTGCCGTTCCACGCCGCCAGCACTGCGCGACTTTGAACCGGGTCACTCCGTGCGCTGCGTGCTCTACACCGAACCTGGCGGGCCACAACGTGCCAGTCTGCGCGCAGGCCAGCAAGAGTTGCTCGCGGCCGACCTGGAAGCGGGCCCGCCGGTGTTGACGGTGCAGGACTACCGGGTCTGGTTTCCAATCCGCAAGGGGCTTTTCCAACGCACAGTTGGGCATGTCAAGGCGGTGGACGGTGTCTCTTTCAGTATTGCCGCCGGACGCACGCTGGCGCTGGTGGGCGAGTCCGGCAGCGGCAAGACAACCGTCGGAAAAGCGCTGTTGCAACTACTGCGTGGCAAGGCCGAAATCAGCGGTTCAGTCGTGTTATCGGGCCAGTCAATGCAGGAATTGGGCGGCGAATCGCTGCGCACAGCGCGACGCACGGTCCAGATCGTGTTTCAGGATCCGTTTGCCTCACTCAACCCGCGCATGCGGGTCAACGAAATCCTGGAAGAAGGCGTGGTTTCCCTGCACCCGGAAGTTTCGGCCGGTGATCGACGCCAGCGGGTTTCAGCCTTGCTGGAAAAGGTTGGCATGTCCAGCACCGCACTGAGTCGCTACCCACACGAGTTCTCGGGCGGACAGCGACAGCGGCTGGCAATCGCCCGCGCACTGGCCGTGGAGCCAAGCCTGATTGTTGCTGACGAACCCACGTCCGCGCTGGATGTTTCGGTGCAAGCCCAGATCCTCAACCTACTGCGCCAATTGCAACAGGAACTGGGAGTCGCCTACCTGTTCATCACCCACAATTTCGGCGTTGTCGAATACCTGGCGCACGACATCGCCGTGATGAAGAACGGGCGACTGGTCGAAAGCGGGCCGGCCGAAGAAATTCTGCACCGGCCGACCCACGAGTACACGCGCGCTCTGCTGCGCGCGGTACCGCGCCTTGCGCGCAGCACCTGAAACCCATCTCTGGAATCAACCATGAAGCTCATCGCCCAACACAGCGCCGCAGCCCTGCTGCTGGCCAGTGCCTTTGTGCTCAGCAGCACAGCGGCAACGATTCCCGCCGGCGTGCAACTGCACGCGACGCAAACCCTGATTCGCAACAATGGCTCCGAGCCCGAAACGCTGGACCCGGCGCTGGCCGAATCGGTCGGCGCCAACAACCTGACGCGCGACCTGTTCGAAGGGCTGACCGCCAACAACGCCGACGGCAAGACGGTGCCAGGCGTGGCTGAGAGCTGGAAGCAGACAGACGCCACCACCTGGGTCTTCAAACTGCGCAAGGATGCCAAATGGTCCAACGGTGAGCCGGTCAGCGCCGACGATTTTGTCTACGGCATCCGCCGTTTTGTCGATCCCAAGACCGCCTCCACCTACGCCGCAACCTTCGGCGTGTTTCTGCTCAATGGCCCGGCGGTGGTCAAGGGCAGCAAACCGCCAAGCGAGATCGGCGTCAGGGCCATCGACAAGAACACGCTCGAAGTCAAGACGGCATTCCCGGTGACCTTTCTGCCCGAGTTGATGAGCAACAACAACCTCGGTCCCGTGCACAAGGCCTCGCTGGAGAAGTTCGGCAAGGACTGGACCAAGCCCGGCAGCCTGGTCTCCAACGGCGCCTACGTGCTCAAGGAATGGCAGGTCAACAACCGCGTCGTGATCGAGAAGAACCCGAAGTACTGGGACGCCGCCAATGTGCAACTCAGCAAGGTGACCTACCTGCCGGTGGAAGACGGCTATGCCGATGTCAAGCTCTACGAATCCGGCGAGAACGAATGGGTCTACCAGTTGCCCCCCGGCACCTATGACAAATACAAGGCTCAATACCCAAAGGAGATCCGCAACGCGCCCATGATCGGCCTGCGCTACTACTCGTATCAGACGCAGGACCCGGTGTTCAAGGACCTGCGCGTGCGCAAGGCCTTGTCAATGGTGATTGACCGCGACATCCTGGCCCAGCGCGTTACCGCCGACGGCCAGGCCCCGGCCTACAGCGTGATGGTGGCCGGCACCAACGGCGCCGACGTCACACCCTACGATTGGGCAAGCTGGCCCATGGACAAGCGCGTGGCCGAGGCCAAGAACCTGTTGCAACAAGCCGGCGTCAAGCCCGGCGCCAAGTTCAGTTTCTCCTACAACACCAGCGAGTACCACAAGAAGATGGCTGTGTTTGCCGCCTCCGAATGGAAGACCAAGCTCGGCCTGGCCATTGAGACAGAGAGCATGGAGTTCAAGGTGCTGCTGAAGAAGCGTCACGACGGATCATTCCAGATGGCACGCAACGGCTGGACCGCCGACTACAACGACGCAACCACCTTTCTGGCGCTGATCCGTTGTGACTCCGATCAGAACAACAATTTCAACTGCAACCGCAAGGCTGAAGAACTGATCAACCAGGGCTCCAACAGCACCGACCCGGCCAAGCGCCGCGCGCTGCTGACGCAGGCCTCCAAGATGATCATGGACGACTACCCCATCATCCCGCTGCTGCAATACTCGCTGCCGCGTCTGGTGAAGTCCTACGTCGGCGGCTACTCGCTGAGCAACGCGATGGACCGCTTCCGCTCCAAAGACCTCTACATCATCAAGCACTGAGCGTCAGTCCATGTGGTCCTACACCCTGCGCCGGGTGCTCTCGGCGATCCCGACCATGCTGGTGGTGATCACCGTGTGCTACCTGCTACTGCACGCCACACCGGGCGGCCCTTTTGATTCCGAGCGCAAGGTATCGGCCGCCGTGCTGGCCAATCTGCAGGCCAAGTACCACCTCGACCTGCCGCTGTGGCAGCAGTACCTGCTGTACCTGAAAAGCGTGTTGCAGGGCGATCTGGGCGCGTCCTTCCGCTACGCTGACTGGTCGGTCAACGATTTGGTCGCCAGCGCGCTGCCGGTCTCGGCCATCATCGGCGGCGGCTCACTGCTGCTCGGGCTTGTGATCGGGGTCACCTTGGGCATCTTTGCCGCGCTGCGCCAGAACAGCATGGTCGATTACCTGGTGATGCTGCTGGGCAACGTCGGCAGCGCCGTGCCCAGCTTTGTGCTGGGCCCCGTACTCATCATCATCTTTGCCATCGGCCTGCATTGGCTGCCCGCCGGCGGCTGGAACAATTTCGAGCCACGCTTCATGGTGCTGCCGATCGCCCTGCTGACCATCATCAACGTCTCAACCATCGGGCGCGTGATGCGCGGCAGCCTGATCGAGGTGCTGCACAGCAACTTCATCCGCACCGCGCGCGCCAAGGGTTTGCCGACCCACATCGTCGTGCTGCGCCACGCGCTCAAGCCTGCGCTGCTGCCGGTGGTCTCGCTGCTGGGTCCGCTGGCCATCTCATCCATCACCTCGGCACTGGTGACCGAAACTGTGTTCTCGCTGCCGGGCCTGGGCAAGCTCATCGTCAACGGCGCCGGCAACCGCGACTACACGCTGGTGCTGGGCCTGGTCGTTTTGATCACGGTGCTGACGGTAGCGCTGAACCTGCTGGTGGACCTGGCCTACGCCTGGCTCGACCCGAAGATCCGTTACTGAACACCCATGCTAAAGCCCAAGGAAATCGAAACGCTGGTGCAGGGGCGCAGCCTTTGGAGTGACGCTCGGCTGCGCTTCATGCGCAACAAGGCAGCCCTGGTCAGCCTCGGCCTGCTGCTGTTCGTCGCGCTGGCCTGCATCATCGGGCCCTGGCTGCTGCCCCATGCGTTTGACAGCGCCGACTGGGACGCCATGAGCGCCGCGCCGGGCTGGAAGAACGCGCACTTCTGGGGAACGGACGACGCCGGGCGCGACCTGCTGGTGCGTTGCCTGGTCGGTGGGCGCGTCTCGCTCACAGTCGGGCTGCTGGCAACGCTGGCCTCGGTGTCGCTCGGCATCGTCTGGGGCGCAACGGCCGGCTTCATCGGCGGCAAGGTCGACGCGCTGATGATGCGCATCGTTGACATGATGTACGCCATCCCCTACCTGCTGATCGCCATCCTGCTGGTCACGATTCTGGGCCGCGAGTTCTACCTCGTGGTGCTGACCATCACCGTATTCTCATGGATGGACATGGCGCGCGTGGTGCGTGGCCAGACGCTGTCCTTGCGCTCGATGGAATACGTGGAAGCCGCGCGCGCCATGGGCGTTTCCACTACGCGCATCATCTTTCGCCACATCGTTCCCAATCTGCTCGGCGTGGTCGTGATCTACACCACGGTCACCGTGCCCGGTGTCATCCTGACCGAGTCCGTTTTGTCCTTCCTGGGCCTTGGCATTCAGGAGCCGATGACCAGCTGGGGCGTGCTGATCCAGGACGGCGCCAAGGCGATGGAAGTCACGCCCTGGATTTTGCTGTTCCCGGCCGGGTTGCTGTCGGTTACGCTTTACTGCTTCAACTTTATCGGCGACGGTCTGCGCGACGCGCTTGACCCGAAAGAACGCTAAACCCATGGCCCTGCTTGAAGTCACCAACCTGAGCGTGCAGTTCGACACACCGGACGGCGCCGTCACCGCCGTCAATGGTCTGAGCTTCGAGCTCGAGCGCGGGCAGACCGTCGGCATCGTCGGCGAGAGCGGCTCCGGCAAGAGCCAGACCGTGCTGGCCATGATGGGCCTGTTGGCCAGCAACGGCCGCGCCAGCGGATCTGCAGTGTTCGACGGCCAGGACCTGCTGAGTCTGCCGCCGAAGGCTTTAAACGCCATTCGTGGCAACCGCGTCGCGATGATCTTCCAGGACCCGATGACCTCGCTCAATCCGTATCTCACGGTCGAGCGCCAGATGACCGAGGTGCTGGAGTTGCACAAAGGCCTGACGCGCGCCCAGGCACGTGTGCGCGCGGTGCAGGCACTCGACGCCGTCAAGATCCCCGAAGCGGCGCGGCGCCTGACCATGTACCCGCACGAGTTTTCCGGCGGCATGCGCCAGCGCGTCATGATCGCCATGGCCCTGCTGTGCGAGCCCGACGTGCTGATCGCTGACGAGCCGACGACGGCGCTCGACGTCACCGTACAGGCGCAGATCATTGCCCTGCTGCGCGAGTTGCAGCGCGAGCACGGCACCGCCATCGTGATGATCACACACGACCTTGGCGTGGTGGCAGGGCTGTGCGACCAGGTCATGGTGCTGTACGGCGGGCGCGTCATGGAACAAGGCAGCGCCGAATCGATTTTTTACCAACCGACCCACCCCTATACCGTCGGACTGCTGGGTGCGATCCCACGCATCGGGCAGGACGGCAACACGCTGCTGGCGATCCCCGGGGCGCCGCCCAACATGGCGCATCTGCCAGCCGGTTGCCCTTTCAGCGAACGCTGCAGTTGGGCCGAACCGCACTGTGTCAGTCAGCGCCCGGCATTGACGGCGGTACCAGAGCAGACTGGTGTGCTGCGCGCCTGTCACCTGAGTCCAGACCAGATTGCGCTGGCAAGCAAGGCTGCCCAAGCATGACAGTGCGCACCCCCCTGCTCTCGGTTAAAGACCTCAAGGTCCACTTCCAACTGGCCAGCGATTCGCCATGGCCCTGGGCAGCGCCGCGCGTGCTCAAGGCCGTCGACAGCCTGTCCTTTGATATTTTCCCGGGTGAAACCCTGGGCATTGTTGGCGAGTCGGGCTGCGGCAAATCAACGCTGGCACGCGCCGTGCTGAACCTGATCCCGGCCACCGCTGGCAGCATCAACTGGCAGGGACAGGAAATGCGCGGCGCCAGTGCCGAGGTCTGGCAAGGCCTGCGCAAGGACGTTCAGATGATCTTCCAGGACCCGCTGGCATCGCTCGACCCACGCATGACCATCGGCCAGATCATTGCCGAACCGCTGCACACGCACCTGCCCGCTTTGCCGCAGGCCGACGTGATGCAAAAGGTGCGCGCCATGATGCAGAAGGTGGGCCTGACCGAACAGCAGATCAACCGCTACCCGCACGAATTCTCGGGCGGCCAGTGCCAGCGCATCGGCATTGCGCGCGCCCTCGTGCTCGAACCCAAACTGGTGATCTGCGATGAGCCGGTCTCAGCGCTTGACGTATCGATCCAGGCGCAGATCATCAACCTGCTGATGGAACTGCAAGCGCAGATGGGCTTGGCGCTGGTCTTCATCGCGCACGACCTGGCCGTGGTGCGCCACATCAGCCAGCGCGTGATGGTGATGTACCTGGGCCGCAGCATGGAGCTTGCCGGCAAGCAGGCGATCTACCAGAGTCCGCGCCACCCCTACACCCAGGCGCTGCTGAGCGCGATCCCGACGCCCGACCCACGGCGCGAGCGCCACAAGACGCAGCAACTGCTGCAAGGCGAACTGCCGTCACCCATGAATCCACCATCGGGCTGCATCTTCCGCACCCGCTGCCCCATCGCAACGTCCGCCTGCGCCGATCAGCGCCCCGAGTTGCGGGCCCTGAACGCCGACACTGAAGTGGCCTGCGACATTGTTTAAGTTTCAACGCTGCAACAACACCTGCTCAACACCGCGATTGGCCAGGGCATCGGCATGTTCGTTGCCGGGGTGGCCATTGTGGCCGCGGACCCAGCGCCAGTCGATCTTGTGCTTGTGCTCGTTCCTGTTAACCAATTCATCCAGGCGCTGCCAGAGATCGACGTTCTTCACCTCGGCCTTGGCGGCGGTCTTCCAGCCGCGCGCCTTCCAGCCGGGAAGCCATTCGGTCATGCCCTTGAGCACGTACTGACTGTCAACGTGCAGGGTCACATGGCAGGGGCGTTTCAGGGCCGATAAAGCCTCGATCACAGCCATCATTTCCATGCGGTTATTGGTGGTCTCCAACTCGCCGCCAAACAATTCTTTTTGCGTCGTCGCCGATTTCAGCAGCGCGCCCCAGCCACCCGGGCCGGGGTTGCCCTTGCAGGCGCCATCGGTATAAATGTCTATCGCGTTCAATCCAGATTCCTCATGTTTGCATCTTTCATTCCAGTCAGGGTCTCGCGCCCGGCGATCGATGCCGGCGCAGCCACCAGGCCGCGCGCCGCCTTCCAGGCCGGGCTCAGCAGCGTCACGCCGCGCACACGCTTGACCGCCACCAAAAAATAAACCGCGCCAAAGATCGACCACCAGCGCGCACCGGCGCGGTCCATCCAGGCAAAACTGCGTAACCATTGTTCGTTGGCGATGGCGGGACGGTAGCAGCCGAAGCGCTCGCTCTCGACCTCGAAACTCAGCAGGCGCAACCAGTCGCGCAGCCGCCGAAAACCAATGCACTCCTCCTGCGGCATGAACGGTTTGCCCAGCCCCAGACGCCGGTACAGGCGTCCATGCTTCTGCCGAAGGCCCCATAGCGACATCGGGTTCAGCCCACAGATCACCACCCTGCCTTCGGGCACGAGCACGCGCTCGACCTCGCGCAGCGTGGCATGCGGGTCACGCGAGAGTTCCAGCGAATGGGGCAGCAGCACCAGGTCAAGGCTGTTGGCCGGAAAGGGCAAGGCCTCGAAATCGGTCACAATGGCCGCCCCGGGGCTGTAGACCGGCGTGGCAAGCCAGCGATGCGGCATGCGGTTGCAGCGCAGGGCATCGAGTTCGCTCATGCCGAGTTGCAAGGCGTGGTAACCGAAAATATCGGCCACGGCCAAATCAAGCTGCTCACGTTCCCACGCCAGCAGGTAGCGTCCGGGCGGCGTCGCAAACCAGTCATGCAAACCTACAATACGATCGTTCATGAAGTTAATCCCACTCCCCGCGTTCACCGACAACTACATCTGGATGCTGCATGACGGTCATCACGCTCTGGTGGTTGACCCCGGTGCTGCACAGCCGGTACTCGAAGCACTGACGCGTTTTGGCGTGCAACTGGAGGCCATTCTAGTCACGCACCACCATCCGGACCATACGGCCGGCGTCGAGGCCCTGCGCCTGGCAACCGGTGCCACGGTCTACGGCCCACAGCAGGAACTCATGCCAGAGCCGCTGACCCGACTTGCGCAGGGTGAACAGGCGCACAGCCTGGGCTTGCACTTTGATGTACTCGAAGTGCCGGGGCACACCGCCGGTCACATTGCCTATTACTGCGCCAACGTCGATGGCGCGCCACTGCTTTTTTGTGGCGACACGCTGTTTTCTGCCGGTTGCGGGCGCCTGTTTGAGGGCAGTCCCGCGCAGATGCTGGCGTCGCTCGACAAACTCGCCGCGCTACCCGATGCGACGCAAATCTGCTGCGCCCATGAGTACACGCTGAGCAACCTCAAATTCGCCTGCGCGGTCGAGTCCCGCAACACGGCGCTGATGGATTACGCCGCTGCGGCACAGCAGCTGCGCGCCACGCAACAGCCCACCCTGCCCTCCAACATGCTGCTCGAGCGTCAAGTCAACCCTTTTCTGCGCAGCCGGGAGCCGGAAGTGATCCACGCCGTGCAGGGCTTTGACGCCTCAGCCCGGGACGCCGTCAGCGTCTTTGCCGCGCTGCGTCGATGGAAAAACGAGTTTCGATGAAATTACTCAACATTCTTGCACTGGGCAGCCTGCTCTGGCTGACCGGATGCGCCAACACCCCGGTCGGCAGCGCGACCGAGCCAAGGGCGCTGCTCGACATGAGCGCACCGGGCGGCGCCGGCATCAAGGCGCCTCCGTCCAGAGCGCAACCCGGCTTGCAAGCGAGTTCGGATCTGCTGCCGATTCTGGCCGAGCACGCGGCCTCGGGCCTTGTGGTGCCGCTGGCGCCACCAGCCGACCTGTGGGAACGCATCCGGCGCGGCTATGCCATGCCGGACCTGGACAACCCGCTGGTGCACGACCGAGAACGCTGGTACAGCCACCGTCCCGATTACATCCTGCGCATGACGGAGCGTTCGCGCAAGTACATCTTCCACATCATTGAGGAACTCGAACTGCGCGGCATGCCGACCGAACTGGCACTGCTGCCTTTTGTCGAGAGCGCCTTCAATCCGCAGGCGGTCTCCAGCGCCAAGGCCGCCGGCATGTGGCAGTTCATGCCGGCCACCGGCAAGACTTTCGAGCTCAAGCAGAACGCGTTTCGCGACGACCGGCGCGACGTGCTGGCCTCGACCCGCGCTGCGCTTGATTACCTTCAAAAACTCCACGGCATGTTCGGCGACTGGCAGTTGGCACTGGCAGCCTACAACTGGGGCGAAGGCAGTGTGGGGCGCGCGATCGCGAAGAACCAGCGCGCCGGGCTGGGCACCAGCTATTCCGACCTGACCATGCCGATGGAAACACGCTTTTACGTGCCCAAGCTGCAGGCGATCAAGAACATTGTGGCCAACCCTCAGGCCTTCAACTCCAGCCTGCCGCAGATTGGCAACCATCCCTACTTCCAGACGGTTGACATCACGCGCGACATCGACGTGGCGCTGGCGGCCAAGCTGGCCGAGGTGGCGCTGGCGGATTTCAAGGCGCTCAACCCGTCGGCGAATCGCCCGGTGATCCTGGCCGCTGGCACACCGCAAATCCTGCTGCCCTGGGACAATGCCGCGATCTTTCAGAGCAATCTGCAAGCCTACGGTGGTGGCCGGCTGGCAAGTTGGACGGTATGGCTGGCCCCCGCCACCATGCGTCCAGCCGATGCGGCGAAACGGGTCGGTATCAGCGAGAGCGTGCTGCGCAGCGTCAACAACATTCCTCAACGCATGCTGATCAAGGCTGGCTCCAGCCTGGTGGTGCCGCGTTCCAGCCATTACGAACTGGATGTGGCGCTGCAGGTGGCCGACCATGGCCAACTGTCACTGGCATCGGAGCCGACCGCAGTCAAAAGCAAGAAGGGCAAAAGCGCAAAAGCGCTGCGCCCGGCAAGTGGCAAGCCCAAAAGCAAGGCAGGCAAACCGGGTCCGTCGAAAAAGCGCAAGGCCAAAAAACCGGCTTGAGCGATTCAGCCCTGCGAGCGCTCCCTGGCCTTGGTCGCAAACACATTGCTGTAGGTCAGGCCCAGATCGACCCTGGCAGCCCCGATCGCCGGTTCGAAACGCGACAGCACTTTCAGTGTGGTCTGGACACCATCCTCGGGAAAGATGCCGTCGGGTGAAATCGATTCGTGCACCTTGTTGAAGGCTTCCAGGTACAGAACCCGGTTGCCCAGCAGATAGCTTTCGGGCACGACCCGCACGAGGTCGCCCAGACTTGCGGTTTGCAGCCATTTCAGGCTGCGCACCATACCATGGGTCAGGGCCTGGACCGTGTTCGGGTTCTTCTTGATGAAATCGAGCGAAGCGTACAGGCATGCGCCCGGCATCTGACTGCCAAACAGGTCGAGCGTCCCCTTGAGCGTGCGCGTGTCCGCGATCACTCTCACCTCGCCTTTGCGCTCCAGGCTGCTGATGACCGGCTCGCCATAGCTGACGGCATCAATCTGCCCTGAGCGCAAAGCCGCCAGCGCAGCGCTGCTGCTGCCGAAACTGACAAAGTTGACGTCGGATTCGGTCAGACCGACACGGGCGAGCACCACGTTGGCCAGCATCTGGCCGGCCGAGCCCACAGCCGAAATGCCGATTCGGCGACCCCGCAGTTGCAGCGGCGACTTGTACTGGCGCAGTTTGCGGGACGAAATGCCCATGGCAACCGCCGGCGTTCGACCCTGCAGCACGAAAGCCTGAAATTTCTGGCCCTGCGCCTGCAGGCGAATCGTTTGTGCATAAGGGCCCGAAACCACATCGGTAGCAGCCCCAGCCGGCGCCTGCACTGCGGGAGAGCCGGCGCCGCTGTCCTGAATGCTGACCTCCAGGCCTTCGGCGCTGAAGAAACCGAGCTGGTCGGCCAGGGTCAGCGCCAGATGCTGAAAGCTTGCACGCCCGGGCGCTGCAATCGCAATCCTGGATTTTTCCAACCGCATCTGGGCCTGCGATTCAGGTGCCGTCAACGACGCCACCGAGAAGGCTGCAGCAAGCGAGAAGCTGCGCCGATTAAGCCCGGGCGGGTTCATTGATTGGGTCGGTCCTCTGGTTCAATTATCACGCCGGTCAACCAGCGCATGAGCGATGGTGCCAAGATCCACATACTCGAGCTCACTGCCGACCGGCACACCGCGCGCCAGACGCGTCAGGTGCAGACCGCGCGCCTTCAGGCCTTCGCTGATCACATGCGCCGTAGCCTCGCCTTCGGCTGTGAAATTGGTCGCCAGAATAACCTCCTGCACAAGGCCGTCGCAAGCGCGCTGAAACAGTTCCTGCAGGCCAATGTCCTTCGGGCCGATGCCGTCGAGCGGACTGAGTTTGCCCATCAGCACAAAATACAGTCCCTTGTAGGCACCGGTGCGCTCAACCGCCGACTGATCGGCCGGCGTTTCCACCACGCACAGTTTGCTGGCGTCGCGCCGCACGTCAAGACAGGTGGCACAGATTGGCGCCTGCGTGAAGGTATGGCAGCGCTCGCAATGCTGCACCGAATCCGCCGCCTCGTGCAGCGCGCGCGACAGAGCCCGCGCGCCCATCCGGTCATGCTGCAGCAGGTGAAACGCCATGCGCGAGGCCGACTTGACCCCCACGCCCGGCAGCCGCCGCAGCGCCTGGATCAAAACCTCAAGCGCGTTGGTGTTGGCCATTGCGTTAGAAAGGGAACTTCATGCCGCCGGGCAGGCCTGGCATGCCCGCGGTGATCTTGCCCATCTTCTCGGCCGAGGTCTCCTCGGCCTTGCGCACGGCGGCGTTGAAGGCCGCTGCCACCAGGTCTTCGAGCATGTCCTTGTCTTCGGCCAGCAGGCTGGGGTCAATGGTGACGCGCTTGACGTCGTGCTTGCAGGTCATGGTGACCTTGACCAGGCCGGCGCCGGACTCACCGCTGACTTCGACGTTGCCGAGTTCGTCCTGCGCCTTCTTCATGTTGTCCTGCATGGCCTGCGCCTGCTTCATGAGACCGGCAAGTTGTCCTTTGTTGAACATGGGGTTTCCTTCGATGGTGTTTTTGGTTAACTGAATTGACGCAGAAAGTCTGCCAAATTATTGAGCTTTCCAGTCATCATGACGCGCACAAAGGCAACATTGTCATGCCGGACTTGATCCGGCATCCATGGATTGCGGGTCAAGCCCGCAATGACAATGCTGCGTTGATCTCTATCCGAGGGTGTCATTAATTTCGGAAACATCAATAATGCTCGGGTGCGACCGGGGTCATCACCCCGGCTTGATGCTGCCGGGGACGATTTTCGCCGCAAAATCGCGCATCAGGGTCTGTACGAACGGATCATCAAAAATGATTTTCTCGGCCGCCAGTTGCCGCTCGGCCGCCAGCGCCACATTGCGCCGGGCCGGGCTGTCGGTGACACGCCCGATTTCAACCACCAGGCGCACCGGGTGACCGGCAGCCTGCAAGGCCGCGCCCAGGCGTTCGCGGCTGGCGGGCTGATTGAGCGACTCGCGCTCCACCCGCAAGATCCACTGGTCGGTATCGCGCGCCACCAGTTGCGACTGCAGGGCCAGTTCGCGCACCATGGCGGTAACCACCTCGCCGGCAACAAGCTGCTGCACCGTGCTGTGCCAGAACTCGCCCTCCTCGGTCGCCTGCAGCACGGTCGCCGCCGACTGGCCAGCCAGCGCCTCCAGGCGCGAATCCGCCTGCACCCGCACCGGCAGCGCCTCCATTCTGGCCGGCGGCGGCGCTGCGGCCGCGGCCGCGGGCGCAGGCCCGGCGCCGGCGGCTGGCCGCGCGCCCTCGGGCATCTGGACCACGTGCAACTGTTGCGCTGCCGGCTGCGCGGCAATGGGGGCCGGGGCCACAGGATCCGTTGCCGGCACCGGCTCTGGCCTGGTTGCGACAGGGGCCTTTAGCGGCTCTGGAGCCGGGCTGCGAACCGGGACCACCGGCAGCCGCGGCGCCTCAATCAGAGTTTTTTTTTCTGCGGAGGGCCGCTGCCCGGTTGCCGGCTTGAAGGCCAGCAGGCGCAGCAGCACCATGGTCAGCGCCGCGTATTCGTCCGGCGCCAGGCCCAATTCGGCGCGCCCGTGCAAGCAGATGCTGTAGAGCAATTGCGTCTCGTCGGCGGGCATCAGCTCGGCCAGGCGCAGCATGTCGGCCGCTTCCGGATCGCTCTCGTCCAACTGCGCACCGGCACCGGGCACGGCTTGCAGCACCGCCATGCGCTGCAGCACCGCGCTCATTTCTTCCAGCGTCGAGGCCGCGCTCAGGCCGTTGAGGCGCAGCGCCTCGGAAATTTCGAACACCGTCTTGCCATCGCCCAGCGCGAGCGCTTCGAGCAGCCGGAAAACATAGGAGCGGTCAACGCTGCCCAGCATCTGGCGCACCGTGGCTTCGCTGAGTTCCCCGGCGCCAAAGGCAATCGCCTGATCGGTCAGGCTCAGGGCGTCGCGCATCGAACCGCGCGCGGCGCGCGAGAGCAGGCGCAGCGACTGCACATCGGCGGTCACGTTCTCGGCCTGCAGCACCATTTGCAGGTGTTCGCGGATGGTCTCGGGCGCCATCGGGCGCAGATTGAACTGCAGACAGCGCGACAGCACGGTAACCGGCACTTTCTGCGGATCGGTCGTGGCCAGCACAAACTTCAGGTACTCGGGCGGCTCTTCCAGCGTCTTGAGCATGGCGTTGAAGGCGTGACCCGTGAGCATATGAACTTCGTCGATCATGAAGACCTTGAAGCGCCCCTGTACCGGCTTGTAGACCGCCTGCTCCATCAGGGTCTGCACCTCGTCAACGCCGCGATTTGAGGCGGCGTCGAGTTCGGTGTAGTCGACAAAGCGCCCGGCATCAATGTCGCGGCAGGCCTGGCAGACGCCGCATGGCGTGGCAGTGATGCCGCCGGTGCCGTCCGGCCCCTGGCAGTTGAGCGACTTGGCCAGAATGCGCGAGACCGTGGTCTTGCCGACGCCGCGTGTGCCGGTGAACAGATAGGCGTGGTGCAGACGCTGCGTGCCCAGCGCGTTGGACAGGGCACGCACCACGTGGTCCTGGCCCACCATCTCGGAGAAATTGCGGGGGCGGTACTTGCGGGCGAGCACGAGGTAAGACATAGGGACTGATTCTAAAGCCCGACCTGATCAGGCGTCCGCCCTTACAATACCGCCTGACGGGCCTTCCCACATGGTGAAGCGGCCAACCGGGTCAGGTGGGGAACCAAGCAGCCCTAACTGTGGAGCCAGTGCTGGGGTCAAGGCTCGTCAACCTCATTTCGACAGATGGCAACCCGCCTTGTTTTTTAGCTACTAAAACAAGAGCAAGCAACCGTTGCTGTCCCCTCCTGGGCTTCAGCGTTTGAGCAGGTCGCCAAACGCGACGTTGAGTTTTGCTTCGGCCGTGGCCAGATGCAGGCGCCGCTCGCCCACCCATTGCCGGTCTGCGGCAAGCGCCTTTTGCGCTGCGCTCAGCATGCGCCGCACTTCGGCCGGCTGCGGCCCGCCGATGCCGACACGCGTGCGCACCATAGACTCCGGCGACAGGGTACGCCGGAAGCTCACTTCGTCCAGCGGCAACCTGGAATCAGCCAGCTGGTACATCTTTCCGGCTTCGGCATAGATGCGCACGGCCTGCGCGTATGGAAAATCCTTCGGCCGCAATCCGTGCTCGCGCGCGTACAGCACCACTTCGGACGCAAAGTGGTGACCAACGCGGAACGGAATCCGGTTCTCACGCTGCAGCGTTTCAGCCAGTTCCATCGAGGTGGTCCATTCAGACTCGAGTTCCTCCAGCGAGCGCTTGGCGTCAACCCGCAGCGATGCCAGCACGTCGGTCGCATCGCGCAGCATTTGCGAGCCGAGTACGAAGGTGCGCGCGCGTTCGTCGGTCCAGCTGTACTTGTAATCGATCATCCCGGGCGTCACGTTGTGGGCCCGAAGAACCACGTTCTGTGCCGATGCGACGACATCGCTGGCCAGCGCCCGCGTGTCCTGTATCACCCCGGGATTGGCTTTCTGCGGCATTGCGCTGCTGGTGTAGGTCTTGCCCGGCACCAGCAACAGCCATGGGCGGGTCTGGTGATACTGGACGTGGATGTCCTGCATCAACGAGCCAACGCGCAGCGCGATCGACTGGGCTATCTGCGCCGCCTCCAGGCCAACGTCGTTGGGGCTGATCTGGGTCCCGTCGTAGCCGTTAACGGCCAGCGCCTCGAAGCCAAGCAGGTCAGCCAGACGGGGTCGGTCAAGCGGCCAGCTTGAGTTGGCCAGCACCGCGCTGCCAAGCGGGCTGCGGTCAACGCGCGACCAGGCCTGCCGGATGCGCTCGGCATCGCGCGTGAAGGAGTCGGCAAACGCGAGCAGGTAGTGCCCCAAACTGGTCGGCATGGCCTGCACGCCGTTGGTGTAGGCCGGGACGAAGGTCTCGACATTCTTGCCGGCCATCTCCAGCAACTGCGCGCGCAGTTCGGTCAACCGGTCTGTGAAGTCGAGCAGTTCGACTCGCAACTGGCCCGTCGTCAGCGTCGGGTGCATGTCTTGGCGGCTGCGCCCGGTATGAATCAAGGTCGCGTCCGGCCCGGCGAAGTCGGTGATGATCTTTTCAGTTTGCAGAACGTCCTTGGGGCGCTTGCCACCCGGCAGTGCGCCCTGGTTGATCGAGTGCGCGACACCGCGAGCAATCGGGCCGGCGAGTTCAGGTGGAATGATCCCGCGCTCGACATTCGCCACGGTTGACGCCATGTTGATGCGCCCGAACCAATAGAACAAGTCTTGGGTACGCGCCAGTTCGCTGGTGCCGCTACCCGCGGGTCGCACCAGCAGTTTGGCGCTAGCGGCCAGACAGGTATCCGGGGTTCGGCAGAGGGCATCCACCGGTTCGCGGGTCTGGGCATCAGCGTGGCAGCAGAGTGCAAGCAAGCTTGCAACCGAGAGTCGGGACAAGGACGGCATCATCACGCGATTTCCTCCAATAATGGGTTTGACAGCGTGATGCTATCAGCCACACCATGGTGCACGGCAGGAAGTCATTCGGTCCGTTCCAGCAATTCCGGCTTATGGCCCGTCCTGACCGTCCGGGGGCCCGAGCGCGCGGTCGATTTGGGCCACGAATTTTTTCACCTTCACCTTGTACTGCTTGCCGGAAATTTCGGCGTCGCTGATGGCCAGGCTGGCAACAGCCCGCTTGCCGCTGAGCTGCTGCAGGTCTTTGAGCACCTTGACCTGACCGGAGCCGGAATAGGTGCAGAAGAACCCAAGTTTGCGAATCTCATTGCGGTGCTTCTCGAGATAGGAGCGGACCGGGCTCGACAGACTCCAGAACCAGACCGGTGTGCCAATCAGCGTCAGGTCGTAGTCGGCCGGCGCATGCTTGCCCGGACGGAGCCCGGGCTTGATATGCAGGATGGCCTCCAGCGCGGAACAGACATAGCCAATCGGATTGGTGCGTCGGCCGCAGACCGATTCGTCCTCGATTGCCTCGATGTCGGCGTGGCAGGACTTGGCAACAAGCTGCGCAAGGGTTTGCGTGAACCCGGTTCGCGAATAGTAGACCACCAGTATCTTCGTCATGGAACGCATGGTGGCGCTCGAGAGGGGAGCAGGTGTTGCGATATCTCAAGTCCGACCGGGGTGGCGGCCGGTCCGTATCGATGCCAAACCCATTGCGGCGGCAGGCGATGATTCTTCGCTGACTTGCGATTACGCAAACCGCCCAGGCATCCGATTCCTATGATTTCCATCAACCTGGCGCCCAAAGTAAAAGACCAGATCCTCACACAGTATGAGGAGGCCGGTTTGCACCTCAAGGGTGGTCTTCTGGTTCAGGGCGTGACCGGCGTTGCGGAGCGCACCGGTTGGTGCGCTCCCGTTCTTTGAACTTGATGACCTTGAAAGGAATGATATGAAACTCCAGCGAACCGCTGTCCACTCGTCGCCTGCAATGGCGGCCACCAAAGGCAAATTGGCGCCCTCTTCGGGCAAGATCAAGGCGGCCGCGCGGTCCAAGCAAATGCTTCCCCACAATGGCGAAGACCGTCTTGAAAAGATACGCCAGCAAGCGTATGCCCTGTACACCGCACGCAATTGCGTTGAAGGCTATGAACTCGAGGATTGGCTGCGGGCGGAGGCCCTGGTGGACCAGATCTCTGCGCAGCAAGCGTCGACAAGCCAACCGATGCTTTGATCGGCCGAAGTGCCAACTACAGCCTGGTTTGAACGTGCCTGACTGGTCGCCGCCTTCTTTGGGCAGTCATTTGGTACGCGCAGATCCATGCGAACAGTTTTTTGATTATTTTTAACCACAGGAGTAGCCATCATGAGCAAATTACGTTTGTTTGAGCCACGTCTATTTGAGCCGGCACTGAGCGACCCATTCGAGTCCATGTTGACCCGATTCATGGCGCCCATGCGAAAAGCAATGGAAGACGGGGCGCTCGATATCAAGATCGACGTCACCGAGGCTGATGGTATGTACAAAGTTCGTGCCGACATCCCTGGTGTCAAAAAAGACGATATCAATGTGCGAATCGACGGCAACATCATTCAAATTGATGCCGAGGCCAAGAAAGAAAAAGAAACAAAGGGCAATGGCGGAAAAGTCCTTTGCAGCGAGCGCTGGGAAGGCGCGGTGTCGCGCACCTTCTCGGTGGCACAGGATGTCGATGAAGCCAAAGTCTCAGCCAAGTACGAGGACGGTGTCTTGACGCTTGAGTTGCCGAAGAAAACGACCACGGCTTCGAAGCGGATCTCGATTCAGTGATTGATCCGAATTGCCAGGGCCGGCACCATGCTGCCGGCCTGGCTATCAAAGGAGTCGGGGGTGCGCAGCTTCACATTCAAGCCTGCTTGATGCAGAAGGCTTCGGCATCCCGTTTTCCCAGATCAAAAGTCGCCTGCAGGGCAGTATCGTTGGTGTAGTCCCAGACGCCGACCTGAATCGCTTGAGAAGGCTGGGCATAGGTGAGCCCCGCAATCCTCGGAAGCCGTGCGAACGGTCGTGTCAGAAGCACCAAAGTGTTTTCACCCGGCTTTAGCACACCCTCAATCGGCACATTGTTCACCAGCCCGCCGTCAAATATGGCAAGGCCGTTGCGCCTGGCCTGGGGTGTCAGAGGTGGAACGCAAGAGGACGCAATGATGAGGTCCGCCAGCGACTCCGGCGTTGCGCATTCACGCACCGATACATAAAGCGGCTTGAATCCGATTCGCCGAGCGGCAGAGCAATCAACGCGTTCAGCATCCCACGCGTCGACACCGAAGGCAACCGCACCCAACAGCATGGCCATGCGCCGACTCGCCCAGCGCGGCGGACATGAAATCAGAACATTGATATCCGGACCGTGCTGCAGACGCGCCAACGCTTCCGGGTCGATGCTGCTGAGAATGGCATCCCGGTACATCGCGCCATGGGGAAACATGGGCTGCCTGCGCCAGAGGTTGTGCAAGTACAAATTGCGCCTGTTCCTTGCAACTGCCCGCAGGTGCTTCTGAAAACCCTGGTCAAAAGTCTTCGCGAACAAAGCGCAGGCCATCGCTGAGCCAGCGCTGACAGCTGCAACCCTTGATGGCTTCAGATTTAGTGTGGGAGCCGCGACGGACCAGAACCCGGCTTGCCAGAAGCATCGGTTTCCACCCCCCGCAAATACGACGCTGTCACATTGCATGATCGTGCAATTGTTGTCGGAGGCTTGGGCATGGCCTTGACAATGCGCAAGTTCAGTTGCCGCCGGTCCAGCCACTGTCTCCAGGAAGGGCCGGACAGTGCAGCATGTGACGCGCCGTTAGCCAACCCAGCCTCTTTGATAGTTGTCAAACACCCGCCACACAAACCGGAGAACACTGGGCCTTCAGTTGACAAAGGAAGCTTATGAAAATCATTACCCGGACCATCGGCGCGCCATTTGCCGCAATCTACGTATTCATGCTGGCTGCTTGCGGTGGTGGCGGTGGCGGCTCCACACCACCCGTGATCACCCCGTCAGCAGCACTCAACAGTTCCAACCAGACGATTGCGGCACAGGATGTGGCGTCCTCTGCGTACCTCCCCCTGATGGGCGCACAGACCCTCACGGGCGCGCAGACCCTTGATGAAGGCGTGCTGTTCAGCCTTGCCCGCAGTCAGCTGAACCGTTTGCCAAACTACCTGGCTGCAGCCAAAGGCAATAGCACCTTGACTGGCGTCGTGCAAAGCCAAATCTATTCCTGTACTTACGGTGGAACGGTCACCGCCAGTGTTTCTGACGCCGATAACAATGGTGTTGTTTCGGCCGGTGACAGTGTCACCGTCGCGGCAAACAACTGTGTTGAAAGTGAAGGCACTTTGACAGGCGCTCTGACCTTTGGTGTCAACAATGTCACAGGGACGTTTGGGTCAGACAGCTACAGCGGCAGTCTCACGATGACGTTCAATGGCTTTACCGTATCGAGTTCCGAGTTCAGTGCAGGCGCAAACGGGTCGCTGACTCTGTCTGTGAGTGCAAGCGGCGTTAACAGGGTCAGCACATCGGTTGCCACACCTTCCTTGTCGGTATCAGGCACCTATGCTGGTGTGACACGCTCACGCAGCCTGACAAACTACAGCGCAACGAGTACCAGAACCCCCAACTCAACATCCGGCTACGAAACCAGCTACACCCTTAACGGTACTTTGACCAGTTCTGCCTTGGCGTCGCAGGCAATTTCATTTGCCACACCAACGCCGTTCATAAGCCTGTCCTCGGACGATTACCCCTCCAGCGGGGTCATGCTGATCAGCGGCGCCGCCAATTCCAAGCTCAAGGTCACGGCCCTTCCTGGCAGCCAGGTCAAACTGGAACTTGATGCCAACGGGGACGACGTCTACGAGGGCAGCACCACGCTGAACTGGAACACCTTGATGTGACGGGAGATACCAGCCTGCAGACAAGCAGGATCAGGAGCAGCTCGCTTGGATTGCTGTTGACCGCCATTTCCATCGCCGCCACGGCCGAGTGCAATGACCGCTTGACCTCCTTGGCGCTCGCACCTGTCAGCAAGCAAAGCGACTGGAACGAGTTTGATGCCGCGGGTCGCAAGCTGGTCAATGAGTCGGGCAGGCTTAACGGTGCCGAACTTTCAATTGGCCTGAACTGCTCTGACTGGGATTTTCTGGCCCTCCTGTCTCAGTTGGACGGGCTGCGAAGCTATGACGGCCAGGCATCGAATGGCGTACCGATTGTTTCCGTTTCCGAGGTAAGGCAACGTCAAGGCCACATAGAGGCGAACTTCCGCCTCACCGATGCGTGGAGATTGGGTGGCAGACTGTCCAGCAACACGATCTGGCGCGACATGGCTTCCGCCGGCGGCGCTTCGGGCTACCCGGAGCGCTATGCCTGGACAGCAATTTCACTCGGCCTGCAGTGGGAGGCGGTGTCAGGCAGGAATCGCTTCAAGTTGGGCGCATGGTTTGGCAGACCCGTGGTGTCAACAATGGAGTTGACGCTTGCGGGCCGCGATCGGGCGACGCTGAAGTTGGGGTCCATGAATCAGGCCGAGTTCGCCGCCACCTGGCGCACCCCGCTCAGTCCATCCTGGTACGTTGAGGCAGATGTTCAATACCATCGGACGGCAATGGGCCAGGGGGAGAGTTCCGTCATTCAGCGCGGCGGCATGCCAGTCGGACTGGCGCATCAGCCAACAACCATCATGCTTGACCTGCCTGTTGCAGTCCGCCTGGCTTACGACTTTTGAAGCGACTTCCGTTGGTCAATCGAGATTCACAATGCGCACGCGCCGGTTCTGTGCGGCAAACGGCTGCTCCGGATTGGAAAGTGCGGTCGAGCCCATGCCGGCGGAGTGCAGGCGGGCTGCGTCCACCCCTTTGGATTGCAGGAAATCGGACACCGCTTGCGCCCGCTGTTCACTGAGTTTGAGGTTGTAGGCGACGGCGCCTTTGGCATCGGTATGCCCTTCGACTGCAAATTTCGAGTTCAGCAATTCAGGCGACTGCAAAGCCTGCGACAAATTAGACAGGGCTTGCTGGCTTTCGGCGCGCACATGGGCCGAATTGAAATCAAACTGAATCAGCAGCGACAGGGACGGCCGCGCCGGCGGGACCGCAGCAGCGCCAGCCGCTGCCGGCGCGGGTGCTGCTTCGACCGTGAGATTGCGCAGGCTCCGTGTGCGGGGCGGCGCCTTGAGTTGCTCAATCATCTGCTCGGCGCTCGGTGGCGCTTGCGCCAGAGAAGGCAAGGCAGCAACAAGGCACAAAAAAAGACCGGCGATTTTGAACTTCTTGTGTGCGGTCATGGTTAAGCAAGTTGGCTGAATGCCGCCTCAGCGGCGGAAATAGAACTCGCCAACCACCTGATCGTAGATGGCGGGCACCTGCTCATGGCCAACTGACCTGGCCATCCCCACGACCTCATTGCGCACATTGCGCACCACCTTGTCAATGCTGAGGCCGGGTTTTTGCATCTCCTTGAGGAAGATTCGCGTGAACAGTCCGTTTCGGCTCTTGTCAGCCGGCCCGAGTTTGTCCAGTGCCTGCTGTCCGGCACCTGCAGAGAAGATCACCATCTGCCCGGTGGCCGCCGTCGTCGGCGCCAGACCGCGCCCGCTGATATTGCGATTGACGGTCTTGAACGGGTTGTCGCGGCAGGCGTCAATCATGGCCAGTGTGAACTTGGCCTTCTTTTCACTCATATCATCGAGCACCCGCTGCAACTGGATCGACTCGTCCTTGATCTGCTCTTCGCTCTCGCCAGCGATATCAACCGGCAGCAAATAATTGGCAGCCCCCAGTTGCACGCCGTGCCCGGCGAAGAAAACCAGTACCTCGTCGCCGCCTTCGACCTGGCCCTTGAAGGTGCGCAGCGCTGCCTTCATGTCCTTCTCGGTCAGGTCCAGTTTCAAGGTTACCTGATAGCCCACCTGCTGCAGGCTCTCGGCAATGGCACGCGCATCTTCTCTGGCGTTCACCAACTTGGTCACTTGCCGATAGGTGTCATTGCCGATGACAAGAGCACGTCGTGTCGCGTAAATGGTCTTTTGATCTTTGCCGACTTTCTCATCTTCGAGTTTCGCCAGTTGTTGGCGCAACTTCACCAGTTCTTCGTCGCGTTGACGTGCCGCCTGCAGCAATTCATTGCTGATGCGCTCTTGCTGCGCCCTTCGCTCCTGCTCCTTGGTCACCAGCGCCAGGCGTTCAGTTTCCTTGTCTCTGGTTTCCTGCGCGAGTCGCGCCTGTTCTTTTGCTTTGGCGATTTCAGCCAACCGTTCAGCGTCCCGGACTTTGGCCTCCTGTGACAGCCGCTCCTGCTCTTTAACCCTTGCCACCTGCAGCACGCGTTCCCGCTCCCTGGCCTGCGCTTCCTGCACAATTCGTTGCTGTTCCTTGGCCGTGGTTTCCTGCGCGAGTCGTTCCTGTTCTTTTGCTTTGGCGATTTCGGCCAGCCGCTCCACTTCCCTGGCTTTTGCTTCCTGTGCCAGTCGTTCCCGCTCCTTGGCCTGCGCCTCCTGTGCCAGGCGCTCCGCCTCTTTGGTCTGCGCTTCGTTTGCCAGTCGCTCGCGTTCTTTGACTCGCTCATCCTCGGCCAATCTGGCTTGCTCTGCATTTGCGCTTTGACTATTGCTTTCGTCCTGCTTCTGCGCGGCGTCCACATTTGCCGCCTGCACAGGCGCATCAACGGACCCCGGTATGAAATCAGACATCACGGCCATGATGTCACCGTTTCTGGCCCTCTGGATCCACTGCTTGCTAGTACCGGTGGCCATCACGAAAACGGTATTTGTTTTGGTACTCTTGAAGAAACGTCCGCTGGTCACCGCAATTTCATAAGCACCGGCCGGCATCAAAAAAGCCTCCAGTATCTGGTCAACGAGTGCGATTTCCTTTTTATCCAACGTAACTGCAAACTCGTCCTGCTTCGAAATGTCACCCCCGAAGTCAAATTGCACAGCGCCCAGGTTCATCAGTTGTTTGGTGTTGATTTCCTTGCCAGAGAAAATACGATCCAGTGCTTCCGCACGATTATGAAAACCAAGCTGCCTGCCTTCGGCGGAGACCACGAACTGATCCAAATCACGCACGCTCTGCAAGCGGTCATCGACGCCACGGAACAATCGCCATGTCACCGGGATGCGAACCGAGGCTCCACCCCTGGCGTTGACCAGAAACTGCCCCTGCGACAGGCCAAACCCGGGGGCTGGAACAAAATGCGACAGCTCCCATTCAAATGGTGAAGTAATCACCGAGTAAGTGCCGACGCCATGCGACACCACTAGCGCGGTTTCGGATTCACTCAAGGGTCCTTTGTAGATCAATACGCCATCTGCTGGCGACACCACCGGCGCGAATGGCTCGACCAGAAAGGTGATCGACTTGTCGCCGCCGGTTGAACGCGGAATGTGGACAACACGTTGATCAGAAGCAGCTGGCAGAATCCATTGATCACGTTCAGCATCACCAGCCCACGCCGCACCCATACCCAGCAGCAACCAGGCCAGCACTGAAATCAGGCAAAGACGAACTTTTGAACTCACCCGCAAAATCCTCATAGACGCAAGCCGGCACCATTATCCGCGACTCTCATTCTCAACACGATAATGACCTGGCGCCTGCTATCCTAAGCCATGGCCGACCCACAAACGCTGACTATTACCGCTTCCGACAGGCATACCTTCGATGCCACGCTTTACCCCACCGACGACCCGGGTAAGCCGGTTCTCATCTTTCTCTCGGCGTTGGGCACACCGGCGCGCGTCTACGGGCGACTCGGGCGCGAGATGGTTCAGCAAGGCGTGCAGCTTTGCGCGCCGGACTGGCGCGGCATTGGCAGCAGTTCGGTGCGCGCCGGACGCGCCAGCGATTTTGGCTACCAGCATCTGATCGAGTTCGACCTGGCCGCGCTGATCGCAGCCGTGCGCCAGCGCCGGCCGCACGCGCCCATCTGGTTGGGCGGCCACAGCCTGGGTGGTCAGTTGGCACTGCTGCGCGCTGCTGCGTATCCAGAAGGCATCGACGGCGTGATCATGATTGCGGCCGGCAGCGTGCACTTGCCGGCTTACAGCTGGAAGCTGCGCTTTGGAGTGGCATCGCTGGCCTTGATGTCTAGCCTCATCGGCCCGCTGCTGGGCTACTTCCCGGGTGGGCGCGTCGGTTTTGGTGGCCGCGAAGCCGCTGGCCTGATGCGCGACTGGAGCCGTGTCGCCCTCACCGGCCTATACCGCCCGGACGGCTCCGCCGTCGACTACGAAGGCGCACTGCGCACGCTCACGCTGCCAGTGCTGGCGATCACCTTCACGGCCGATCACTGGTCTCCGGCTGCAACCGCCAAAGCCCTGCTGCGCAAGCTGCCACCCGATATACCGGTTCACTGGCACTGGGCCCCGTCGCAGACCCAGGGCGTCGCCGTCGATCACTATGTCTGGCTCAAGCAGCCCGCCCTGGTAGCCCCATCCGTCGCACAACACATAGGCCTTTTGACCGGAGTTTGATCATGCACCCAACTGCGCATCGCTTCTTCCTGCTGCTCACCGTTCTGGGCGCGCTGGCAACACCGGCGCTGGCCGAACCCGACGAGCAGGCCCTTGGCAAAGCGCAAGGCTACCCGCTGGGCAGCAATATCTACAACTGGTACACCGTTCCCTATCGGGTGAGTTCCTGGTCGGCCCTGGACAAGGTGCCAGGTATCCTCACGCGGCCGGTCAAACCATCCGCCACGCCCCTGCCACTGCCCAGGGCCGTCAAAGCCAGCGAGATTCTCTACCGCCACCGCAACATGGGCTACACGCTGGACGAGTACCTGGAACGCCAGCGCATCACCGGTCTGCTGATCCTCAAGAACGGCGAGGTCGTGGCCGAGCGCTACCGCTATGGTCGCACCGAGGATGCACGCTTCCTGTCGTTTTCAATGGCCAAGAGCGTCACCTCGCTGCTGATCGGCATAGCGGTCGCCAAGGGTGCAATTGCCTCGCTCGACGACACCGTAGCCAAGTACGTCAAGGATCTGGAAGGCAGCGCCTATGGTGGCACAAAGATCCGGCACCTGCTGCGCATGAGCTCGGGCCTGCGCTTCACCGAACGTTACGACGGGCAGGACGACGTGGCACGCTTGTCGCGCAGCGCGGCAACCGGCAATCCCAGCGTGCTCAGCGTGCTGAGTTCCATCACGGAACGCCATGCAGTGGCCGGCGAAAAGTTTGTCTATGCCAGCGCCGAGACCGAAGTGCTGGGGCGCGTTCTCAGCGCCGCCACCGGTCGCAGCATGGCCGACCTCACCACCGAGTGGTTGTGGCAGCCGATGGGGGCTGAGAACAATGCCTTCTGGCGCACCAGCCTGGACGGACAGGAGCAAGCCTATGCCGCCTTCAACGCGTCCCTGCGCGACTGGGGGCGCCTGGGTCTGCTGCTGGCCCACGATGGCAAGATGGGCGCACAGCAGATCGTGCCACTTGAGTACCTGCTCGATGCCACGGATGCTGCACGCCAGCCCAGCGCTTTTGCACCCTACCGGGCAACACCGTATTTCGGCTATGGCTACCAGTTCTGGCTGCATCCGCTGCGCGAGCGCAGCTTTGGCATGCAGGGCGTGCACGGTCAAACTGTGTTTGTGCAGCCAGCCAGCGGCATTGTGATGGTGCAGACCGCTGTCTACACCAGTGCCAGTGGTGTGCAGGACCCGGAACCCTACGCCGAGCGCGCTTCCTTCTGGCTCGGCGTGCTGCAATCGCTGGGCGGCAACACGCAGCGCTATTAGTGCTGCTGACCGCGCAGCGCCGGCAAGAACTTACTTCTTGCGCGCGGCGATGGCTTTCTCGGCAGCGTTGACCAGATCAGCGCCGACCGTCGACTTCCACTTGGTGTAAACCGGACGCGTGGCCTTGACGAAAGCCTCGCGCTCGGCCGCGCTCAGTTGCGTCACCGTCACGCCCATGGCTGCGATGTCTTTGAGCAACGGCTTGTCAGCCTCGACCAGACCCTTGCGCGCCAGCGCAATTTCCTGGCTGCCGGCATCGATGGCGGCCTGGCGCACGATGGCCTGATCGGCCGGCGTCCAGGAAGTCCAGATGTCCTTGTTGACCACAAAGATCAGCGGGTCGGCCACATAGCCCCAGGTGGTGACAAACTTCTGGCCCACGTTCTGCATCTTGAGGATGGTGAACAGGAACAGCGGGTTCTCCTGGCCGTCGACAGCGCCGCTGGAGAGCGCGGGTTGCGCATCGGCCCAACTCATCTGCGTGGGATTGGCACCGAGTGCGCTGAACATGTCAGCGAAGATGGGCGAACCCACAACGCGCATCTTCATGCCCTTCATGTCTTCAGGCGCCTTGATCGCGCGTTTCGAGTTGGTCACTTCGCGGTAACCGTTCTCACCCCAGGCCAATGGCACGACGCCAGCTTTCTCCAGCGTCGTGAAAATCTGCTTGCCCACCGCGCCCTGCGTCAGCGCGTCGATGGCCGCATAGTCAGGCATCAGGAAGGGCATCGAGAACAGGTTGAGTTCCTTGACCTGGGGTGACCAATTGATCGTGGAGCCCACGGCCATGTCGATCACGCCCTGACGCAGCGCCGAGAATTCGCGCGTCTGGTCGCCCTGGATCAGCGAGACACCGGGATAGAGCTTGATGTTGATGCGGCCCTGCGTGCGCTCCTTGACCAGATCGGCCCAGACCTTGCCGGCCTGGCCCCAGGGTGTCGGCGGCCCAAGCACCAGCGACATCTTGTATTCGGGTTTGTAAGCAGTTTGCGCTGCGGCATCGACTGCGAAGGTGCCGATCGCGGCGGCGACAGCCAGCAGGCTGAGAAGGGTTCGGCGTAATTTCATGTTTGGAGTCTCCTGTAAAAAATTAAAAATCCAAAGGCCTTAGTAACCGAGGTAACGCGGCAGCCACAGCGCCAGTTCGGGCCAGATGATGACGGCAACCATCACCAGGAACATCGAAAACAGCATCCAGCCAACCCAGCGCACGGTCTCTTCCATGCGCACGCCGGCAATCCGGCAGGACACCATCAGGTTCACCGCCAGCGGCGGTGTGAATTGACCCAGCGCCACCTTGAGCGTGAGGATGACGCCAAACCAGACCGGGTCCCACTTGTAGAACTGCACGATGGGCCAGAGCAGCGGCACAAAAATCAGGAAGATCGAGACGCCGTCGAGGAACATGCCAACCGTGATCAAGAGCAGGATCAAAAGCGACAACACGCCGTACTCGCCAAGGCCCGAGTTGACGATGGCGCGCGTGACCGGGTCGATCACGCCAAGCGTCGAGAGCGAATAGGCAAAGATGCCGGCCAGCGACACCACCAGCAGGATGATGGCCGAGAGCTCGCCCGATTCGCGCAGGATGACAAAGAGGTCGCGCAGTTTGATCGTGTGATGGATGGCCATGCCGACAAACAAGCCGTAGAACACGGCCACCACGGCGGCCTCGGTCGGTGTGAACCAGCCAGCGCGCATGCCGCCCAGAATCAGGATCGGCGCGGCCAGGCCCCAACTCGCTTCACGCAGGCTGCGCCAGAACGGCGGACGCGGCAAAGTGGCTTCGAGCGCGCCCATCTTGTGCTTGCGCGCCAGCAGCACGGTCGGCACGATCAGCGCCAGACCGGCCAGGATGCCCGGAATCATGCCGGCGGCAAACAGCGCAGGCACCGAAGCGCCCGGCACCAGCACCGAATAGACGATGAAGGCCACCGATGGCGGAATCAGGATATCGGTGGCCGCTGCCGCGCCAACCACGCTGGCCGAAAACGCCGCCGGATAACCGGCGCGTGACATGGCCGCGATCATGACAGCGCCAACCGCCGCCGCGTTGGCCGGACCGGAACCCGAAATGCCGCCCAGGAACATGGCCACCAGAATGGCGACCAGCGGCAGCATGCCCGGGCCGCGCCCGACGATGGCAATGGCAAAATTGACCAGGCGCAGGGCCACACCGGAGCGGTCGAAGATGGAGCCCACCAGCACAAACATCGGAATCGCCAGCAGCGGGTACTTGCCCAGACCGGCATAAAAATTCTGCGGCACGGCCAGCAGGCCAAACCAGAGCGCATCGGTATTGGCCAGCGCAATACAGGCCGCGCCCGCCAGACCGAGCGCCGCGCCAATCGGCACGCCCAGCAGCATCATGACAACGAAGGCGACGAACAACAGGGTAGGGATCATGGCAATACCCTCAGTCGCGCCGGCCACGGCGAATGAACAGGCCCAGTGCGCGCCCGGCAATCGCCACCGACATCACTGGCAGCCAGATCGTGTACCACCACTGCGGCACGCCGATGCCGGGCGAGGTCTCACCATAGCGGATGTCGTCATAGACCATGCGGGTGCTGAGCACGGCGATCAGGGCGAACAGCAGAAACATCATGATGGCGCCAAAGCGCGCCAGGGCACGCTGACGCGCCGCGGGGCCGCTGTCGGCAAAGTACTCGATGCGGATCTGGCGGTTGCGGGCGACCGAGGCCGAGCCCGCCACCAGCGCCAGCACGATCATCAGAAAGACCGAGAACTCCTCGGTCCAGGCGAAGGACTGGTCGGTGAAATAGCGCACCAGCACATTGCCGAAGGTGATCAGCGCAAGCAAGCCCATGACGATGACGGTAAGCCAGTCTTCAATCTTGAGCGGAATAACGGTGACCTCATCCTGCGCTGCGGGGTCCGGCACTTCGATGGGCAAATGGGTGGGTTCGTGAGGAAGGTGCATAAGAAGTGGGACGCAGTCTAAAAGCAAAACACGGGTTTGAACATTGGGGGATACCTTAGGGCGCTGTCATGGCGCGCACGGCGGCTGCGATGGCGTCGGGGCTTATGCGCGACTGCGCTTCCAGCACCGGCGAATAACCAACCGGAATGCGCGGTGCGCCCAGGCGCCTGATCCTGCAGCCGGTGGCCTCGGCGGCGCTGGCGGCAATTTCAGCGCCAAAGCCCGCGGCCTGCACCGCCTCGTGCACCACCAGCAGCTTGCCGGTCTTCGCACAAGAATCAAGCACGGTGTCGCGGTCCCACGGCCAGATGGTGCGCAGGTCGATCAGTTCGACGCTGATGCCTTCCTCAGCCAACTTCGCGCAGGCCGCTTCACACGCCTGCAACTGTTTGCTCCAGCTCACCAGCGTAATCTGCTCGCCGGCACGCAGGATGTGGGCGCGGCCCAGCGTTGCTGGCTGTGTCTCATCAACCTCGCCACTCACGCCCCACAGCGCCTTGTGCTCCATGTAGACCACCGGATCGCCACAGGCCAGCGCGGCGCGCAGCATCGAATAGTTGTCCTGCGGTGTGGCCGGGCACAGCACCACCACACCGGGCAGGTGCGCAAACCAGCTCTCGAAAGACTGCGAATGCTGCGCGGCCGAAGCGTCCCAGATGCCGATAGGCATGCGCACCACCATCGGCACGCGGCCTTGACCACCAAACATGAAGCGGTTCTTGGCCGCCTGGTTGACGATCTCGTCCATGCCGCACAGCGCGAAATCAACGACCCGCATCTCGACCACCGGGCGCAGCCCGGCCAGCGCCATGCCGACACCAGCCCCCAGAATGGCGGCCTCGCTGATCGGCGTGTCAATCACGCGCGCCGCGCCAAAAGTCTGCTGCAAGCCCTGATACTGGCCGAAGATGCCGCCACGGCCCACGTCTTCACCCAGCACCACCACATTGGCGTCATTCTCCATCTCGCGTTGCACGGCCAGCGCTGCCGCCTGCGCGTAAGTCATCAGCGCCATTGGCCTGCTCCCAGGGTTTGCACGTCGGTATAGGCGCTTTCCACAGCGGGCCAGGGCGCGGCACCGGCAATGCGCAAAGCAACCGTCACCTCCTCGGTGGCCGTCTGCTCAATGGCGTCAAGCGCGCTCGCGACGGTGCCGGGCAGCGCCAGGTACTGCGCGCGGGCGCGTGCAATCGGGTCGGTCTGCAAGGCTTGCTGTAGCTCGGCGGCGTTGCGGTAGGCTGCAAGGTCAACCGAGACATGGCCCTTGACTCGGTAGGTGATGGCGTGCAAGAGACGCGGACCGGCTCCGGCGCGCACCTGCTGCACCAGTTGCGCCGCGGCGGCATGCACCGCCAGCACATCGTTGCCATCGACCTGCACCGCGGCGATGTCCAGACTCAGGGCGCGCGCCGTGGCGCCGTCACCGGCCGTCATCGGGCCGCTGGCGGTAGTGGCGCTCCAGCGGTTGTCTTCACAAACAAACAGCACCGGCAATTCATAGACGCGTGCCCAGTTCAATGCTTCGAGAAAAGGGCCACGGTTGATCGCGCCGTCGCCGAAGAAGCAGACCGTGATGGCGTCACGCTGCTGCAATTTTTGCGCGTGCGCTGCGCCGACAGCAATCGGCAGCCCAGCCGCCACAACGCCATTGGCACCGAGCATGCCAACCGAAAAATCAGCAATGTGCATGGAGCCGCCCTTGCCGCCGTTGAGGCCGCCGGCCTTGCCAAACAGCTCGCTCATCATGCCCTGCAAATCGGCACCCTTGGCCAGCGTGTGGCCGTGGCCGCGATGGGTGGAGGTGATGTAGTCGGTGCGGCGCAAATGGGCGCAGACGCCGGCCGGCACCGCTTCCTGGCCGGTTGAGAGATGCAGCGGACCGCGCACTTTGGCGCTGCCGTCAGCCGCCTTGCCGTAAGCGCTGACGCCACCCTGGCTCGCCGCCTCGGCGGCGTTCTCGAACGCGCGGATGCGCACCATGGTGCGGTACAAGCCCGCCAATCGTTCTATTTGGTCTGTCACCTTGCCTCCAGGAATGCAAACTATTTTTCGAATTGCATTGTAGGAGACGAAATTTCAGGCTCGCCTGCCGTGGCGCTAGAACAGACCCGAAATCCGGCCCTCGTCATCGATGTCGATGCGTGACGAGGCTGGTTCTTTGGGCAGGCCCGGCATGGTCATGATGTCGCCGCAAATCATCACCACGAACTCGGCCCCCGCTGCCAGCCGAACCTCGCGGATGTTGACCATGTGGCCGCTCGGCGCACCGCGCAGCAGCGGGTCGGTCGAGAACGAGTACTGCGTCTTCGCCACGCACACCGGGTAGTGGCCAAAGCCGTCCTTCTGCAACTGCGCAATCTTGTTGCGCACGGCAGAGTCGGCCGAGATATCGGCAGCGCCATAGATTTTGGTGGCGATCGCCTTCATCTTGTCCCACAGGCTGTCCTCATCGGCGTAGACAAAGCGCATGTGGGCGGTTCCCGACTCGGCCACCTTGACCACCGCATGCGCCAGTTCCTCGGCGCCGGCCGAGCCCTCGGCCCAGTGCCGGCAGATCACCACCTGCACGCCCTGGCGGTCCATGTGGCGGCGCAGCACGGCCAATTCAGCGTCGGTGTCGGATGTGAAGTGATTGAGCGCAACAATGCACGGCAGTCCGTAGCGATGGCGAATGTTCTCGACGTGGCGCTCCAGATTGACCAGCCCTTTTTCAACTGCTGCCACATTGGGCAACGAGAAATCGGCCGGCGCCACACCGCCGTGGGCCTTGAGCGCGCGCAAGGTGGCAACGATGACAGCCACGTCCGGACGCAGACCCGACTTGCGGCACTTGATGTCGATGAACTTCTCGGCCCCGAGATCTGCGCCGAAGCCGGCTTCGGTCACCACGTATTCGCCGAGCTTGAGTGCGGCCTGCGTCGCGGTGACGGAGTTGCAGCCATGCGCGATATTGGCGAACGGGCCGCCGTGGATGATGGCCGGGTTGTTCTCCAGCGTCTGCACCAGGTTCGGCTTGATAGCGTCCTTGAGCAGTGCCGCCATCGCGCCCTGCGCCTGCAGATCGCTGGCGCGAATGGGTGTCAGGTCGCGCCGGTAGCCGACGATGATGTTGGCCAGGCGCGCCTTGAGGTCCTTGCGTGAGGTCGCCAGGCAGAAGATGGCCATGACCTCGGAGGCAACGACGATGTCAAAACCGTCCTCGCGCGGAAAGCCGTTGCTCGAACCGCCCAGTGAAATCACGGTCGAGCGTAGCGCGCGGTCGTTCATGTCCATGACGCGGCGCCAGACAATGCGGCGTGAATCAAAACGCAGCGTGTTGCCGTGGTGGATGTGGTTGTCAATCAGCGCCGCCAACAGGTTGTGGGCCAGCGCGATGGCGTTGAAGTCGCCGGTGAAATGCAGGTTGATGTCTTCCATCGGCACGACCTGGGCATAGCCACCGCCGGCGGCGCCGCCCTTCATGCCGAACACGGGACCGAGCGATGGCTCGCGCAGCGCGATCACGCAGCGTTTGCCGATGCGGTTCAGGGCGTCACCCAGCCCGACCACGGTGGTGGTCTTGCCTTCGCCGGCCGCGGTTGGGCTGATGGCCGTGACCAGCACCAGTTTGCCGTTGGGGCCGGTCTGCTGGTTGAGCCAGGCCAGATCAATCTTGGCCTTGTAGTGACCGTAGGGTTCCAGCGCCTGCGCCGGTATGCCCAGGCGCTGCTGCGCCATCTGCAAAACAGGTTGAAGGCTTGCCGCTTGGGCAATTTCAATGTCGGAGAGAGCCACGATGCTTCCTTTTCTTGTCAGTCACTGAGCGCCGTCAGCGCCTTGATGACCGCCTTGTCCCTGCAGGCCATCTCAAATTCCGTCAGCGGCAAAGCCGCACCATACAAATAGCCCTGGTAATTGTGGCAGCCCATTTCCGCCAGAAGATCGCGCTGCGCCTGCGTCTCCACACCCTCAGCGATCACGCCAAGCCCCATGCTGTGGGCCAGCGCAATGACCATCCGGGCGATAGCCGCGTCGTCGGGGTCGCTCAAAATGTCGCGTACAAAGCTCTGGTCAATCTTGAGTTGGTCCAGCGGCAGGCGCTTCAGGTACGACAGCGATGAATAGCCGGTGCCAAAATCATCCAGCGCAAACTGCACGCCCCTGGCCTTGAGCGCGTGCATCGTGTCGATCATGTTCTGCACATCGTTGAGCAGCAGACTCTCGGTCAGTTCAAGCTTGAGCAAACCCGGGTTGGCGCCGCTTCGCTCCAGCGTTGCCAGAACCTGGGCAACAAAGTCACGGTCATGAAACTGGTGGGCGCTGACGTTCACCGCCAGCGTCAAATGCTCCATCCCGGCCTGTTTGGCCCACAGCGCCAGTTGGGCACAGGCTGTTTCCAGCACCCACAGCCCGAGCGGCAGAATCAGGCCGGACTTCTCGGCCTGCGCAATGAACTCGCCGGGCGACACCCAGCCGCGCTTGGGATGCTGCCAGCGCAGCAGGGCCTCGACGCCAACGATCCGGTTCGCGCCATCGACCTGGGCCTGGTAGTGGACGCGGAACTGTTCTTCCAGCAGTGCCGCACGCAGGTCTTCGTCCAGCACGACACGGGCCGAGATCTCCATCTGCATCTGGGGATCAAAAAAACGCAGCGTGTTGCGGCCTGCGTCCTTGGCCTTGTACATGGCAAGATCGGCCCGTATCAACACGCTATCGACCTCCTCGGCGTGATCACCAAACAGGGTGACGCCGATGCTGATCGTGCAGTTGTGCGCCCAGTAGCCGAGTTCAAAATAGCGACTCAACTGGAGCCGAACCTTTTCGGCCACCAAGGCGGCCTGGTTGGCGGCCTGCAGCGCATCCTCGCCCAGGTCTTCGAGCAGCACAACAAATTCATCGCCGCCGAGCCGGGCCACCGTATCAGAACTCCGCACGCTCGCCTCCAGGCGCCGCGCGACCTGCTCCAGCAACAGGTCGCCCTGCTTGTGCCCGAGCGTGTCGTTGAGGTTCTTGAAATGGTCCAGATCAATCAGGATCAACGCACCATGCTGCTGGCGACGAACGCTGGAAGCCAGTGCATGCTGAAGGCGGTCCATCAACAGCAGCCGATTGGGCAGAGCGGTCAGCGAATCGAAGAAGGCCAGTTTGCGAATTTGCTGCTCCGCCAGCTTGCGCTCGGTAATATCCTGAATCGTGCCTTTGAGAAAAGCCGGCGTACCGTCCGCGTCGTAGATAAACCGGCCCAGCGCGGCGACCCAGCGTGTCTGACCATCACAGGGGCGGATGATCTCGTAGTCCATGTTGAATTTCCCGTCACCCTGCACAACGCTCTGGTAATAGTCCAGCATCTTCTTCTCATAGCCCGGCGCCATGAGCTTGCCCCAGTTTTCGATATTGGTCACAAAGGAAGCATCAATGCCAAATATCTGTTCCAGTGCCGGTGACGCCTGCCAGACGCCAGTCTTGAGGTCTGTGATGTAAGACCCGATCTGTGCCAGTGCCTGCGCTTCGTTCAGCGACTTTTCACTTTCGCGCAATTCCGTCTCAGCCTGTTTGCGCTCGCTGATGTCTTCCACGATGCACCAGATGTACTGCTGGCCATCCCTGCCCGTCAGCAGCACGCCCGACAAGCACAGCGGGATCAGGCTGCCGTCCTTGCGGATGTACTCCTTGTCATAGGGACCAAAACGCCCGGTGCGCACAATGGTTTGCATTTGCAGGGCTTCGCTCGCCATGTACTTTTCGGGGGTCAGTTTCCAGTAGTCAAGCGCCTTCAATTCTTCGGTGCTGTAGCCGCACATGGCGCGAAACGATTCATTGAACTCGACGAAGTGGCCGCTCATGTCGGCCATGGCAATACCCAGGGGCGAAACCTCATACAGCCCGCGCAACTGGTCTTCCTTTTCGCGCAGATGAGCCTCGAGTTCCTTCTTTGCCGTGATGTCCGACACCAGTGCATAAAACCCAACGACCTCAGTTCCGGCAATATCGGGGATGTACTGCGCCAGCGCGATGCGGGGCGACTTGCTGCCCGGCGTGGCAATGACGCGCTCGAATTGCTGTTCCCGACCTTCCAATGCCGCTTCGATATAGGGCCGGTTGACCTGGTATCGCTCCTCACCGATCACCTCGCGGATGTGCATGCCGGGCATCTTCGCCGGATCGATGCCAAACCATTGGGCATAAGCCTGATTGCCAAAGCGATTGCGCAAGCTGCGGTCCCAATAGCCAATCATGGCCGGAACCTTCTCATCGTCAGACTGCAGTTGGTGCTCACGGCCGCGGCTGTCAACGCTGGCCGGGGACGATGTCAGCGCTCCTGATTGATCGCGCGTCATCTATCTGATGTTTCCGATGGTGGTTTGACTCTTGGCCAAACTCGAATAGTTAACCCGTAACAAATATACACGATTCGTCCAGGACCGCTTGCAAAATTGCCCGCTACAGCGGCAGACCCAGATACCGCAGAACGCCCTGCCCGGCCCGGTAACCACTGGCAAAGCAGGCCGTCATTAGATAGCCCCCCGTGGGGGCCTCCCAGTCGAGCATCTCGCCAGCGCAGAAAACGCCGTGCCACTGCGTCAGCGCCAGGTTCCTGTCCATGGCATCGAAGCGCACGCCGCCGGCGCTGCTGATGGCTTCATCAAGCGGGCGCGTGGCGGCCAGTGTGATTGGTAACGCCTTGATGGCAGCGGCCAGCGTGGCGCTGTCGTGCATCTGTTCCTTGCTCAGCAGTTCGTGCAGGATGGCGGCCTTGATGCCGTCGAGATGCAAGCGGCCCTTGAGGTGGCTCGATAGCGAACGCGAGCCGCGCGGATGGCTGACCTCGGCGAGCACGCGATCAAAGCTCATGTCGGGCAACAGGTCCAGTTCGAACATGGCCGCGCCGTGCGCCAGAATTTCGTCGCGCAGCAAACTCGACGCGGCGTAGATCAGGCTGCCCTCGACGCCACCAGCGGTCAGCACGAACTCGCCCTTGCGCTGAAAACTCTGGCCGTCCGAGTTCGTGACGCGAATGGCCACCGACTTGAAAGGCTGTCCGGCAAAGCGGTCAGTGAAATGCGCACTCCAGCCGCCTTTCACATTGAAGCCGCAGTTGGCGGGCAGCAGCGGCGCCAGCGCCACACCGCGCGCCTGCAGCCACGGCATCCAGGCACCGTCGGAGCCCAGGCGCGCCCAACTGCCGCCACCGAGCGCCAGCAGCACGGCGTCGGCCTGTGCCTGCACCGGGCCCTGCGGCGTATCAAAGCCCAGGCTCAGGCCCGACACAGCGTCCGCTGCCGCGCCGTTCCAGCGATGGCGCATATGGAACTGCACGGCCGGCCCCGTGGCGGGATGACGCAAACGCTGCAGCCAGGCGCGCAGCAGCGGCGCTGCCTTCATGTCCGCCGGAAAGACCCGGCCCGAGCTGCCGACAAAGGTTTCGACACCGAGGCCACTGGCCCAGGCGCGCAACTGCGTGGCGTCAAAATCCTGTAGCAGGTCTGCGATCGGCTCGCGCCGCGCGCCGTAGCGCGTGACAAAGATGTCGGCCGGCTCGGCGTGTGTCAGGTTAAGCCCGCCCTTGCCCGCGAGCAGGAATTTGCGCCCGACCGAGGGCATGGCGTCATAGACATGAACCTCAACCCCGGCCTTGCTCAGCACCTCGGCCGCCATCAAACCAGCCGGGCCTGCGCCCACCACCATCACTTTTTTCATTCCATATCCTCAAGTTCCAACACAGCCCCCTGGGCTGTCAAAAAGGCGGCCCGCACCATCTGGTCGGGGTAAATCGCCTGCACCGCGGCGCGGTAGTCATTCAGTTGCGCGCGCAACGCCATCTGCGCCTGCGGCGCGGCAGCGCTCTTGTAGTCCAGCACCCACCACTGCCCGGCATGGTCGCCGTCGCGGCGTTGCACCAGGCGATCAATCTGCCGGTACTGGCCCCGGTAGCTGAGCCCGACTTCATTGCCGGCCCAGGCGATGGCGGCCGGGTCCCAGGCCCAGGCGCCTGCGCCTTGCAGGATACAGGTGGCTAGACTCGCCGCATGCAAGGCCTGCGCCGGGCTCAGCTCGAATTCATGCGCCACCGCCGCCGTGCCTTGGGCCGAGACGGCGCCCCATTCCAGCAGGCGGTGCATGGCCTTGCCGATGCGTGCCGCTAGCGGATCGCCGTCCAGCGCGGCAACCGGCGCAGCCGCAGGCAGCGTTGCCGGCGGCAACTCCTTCAGGTCAAACAGCGTCGGCGCCGAGGCGCTGGCCTTGACGGGCGAGGGCGTCAGGGCTGCTGCTTCAAGCAGCCCGGTTTGTGTCAGGCGTTGCCACCAACTGCGCGGTGCAGCGCGGTGCGGCACGATGCTGGAGACGACCAGGGTCTGACGGGCGCGGGTCAACGCGACGTAGAGCGCATTGAGCTCCTCGCGCTGGCGCTCGAGAAGCTCAGCCGCCAACAGAGCGGCGGCGCTGGCCGGCGGCTGGCTCTCGCTGGCCAAAAAGACGAAGGCCTGTGGCCAGGTCGCCTCGCCCGGCCAATCGACCAGCACTGTCATGCTGTCGGCGTTGCGCAGCGGCGTGTCGGTATCGAGCAGCAACACACTGTGCGCCTCCAGCCCCTTGGCGCCATGAATGGTGAGCAGGCGCACTGCCTGCGGATTGACGGCCGCCGGTGCGCGCACGCCGCCAGCCTTGAGCGCGCGCACCAGCGCATAAGGCGTGGCGAAACGCCCACCCCCCATTTGCAGCGAGGCACCGAGCAAGGCGCGCAAATTGGCCAGAACGGTCTCGCGCTGATGGGCGGGCGCAGCAGCGCTAAAGCGCGCCAATACGGCGCCGTCGCTGTAAATGGCTTGCAGCGCGTCATGTGGCGGCCAGGCGTCGACCCAGCTTTTCCAGCGCTGCAAGCTGGCCGCCACCGGACGCTGATCGGGCGTGACGATGTTGCTGGTCTGCAGCAGTTCAAACCAGGACGCCGACCCCTGCCCCTTGGCCTGGGCCAGTTGCACCAGGGCTTGATCGTCAAGTGCAAACAGCGGCGACCTGAGTACGCGCGCGAGCGACAAATCATGCTGCGTCGAGACCAGCACATCGAGCAGCGCGACGATGTCCTGCACTTCGCAGCACTCGATCAGTTCGGTGTTGTCGCCGATCTGGGCAGCGATCTGCAGACGGCGCAATTCGTCCTGCAGCGGCAGCAGTGCTGAGCGCTTGCGCGCCAGTACCATGATATTTTCCGGCTGCAGCGCCACGCCGTTGGCCGGTGCCAGTTGCCGGGCAATCCAGCGCGCAGCCTGGCGCGCCTCCAGCACGTGCAGCGTTTCTTCCGGCACTTCGCGTGGACTGCGCAGGCTGTCACGCCAAGCTTGCGCCTGCGCTGCGTCATCGGCGGCCTCGGCAACAACCGGTCGCGGGATCGCTGCCAACTGGCACAAGCTGGCGCCGCTCTGCGAACTGGTGGTGTGCGTCCGGTAACCCTCAAAGCCATCGGCCTGCACGGCGTCGAGCATCACCGCGTTCACGGTGGCGATCACGCCGCTGGCGTTGCGCCGCGTGTGGTCGCAACTGAGCAGGTCGCCTTGCAGCGCGTCGCGCACAAAGGCCTGCGCCGCCTTGAACACCTGCGGCTCGGCGCGGCGAAAGCGGTAAATGCTTTGCTTGGGGTCGCCGACGATGAAGACGCTGGGCGCATGGCTGCCGGCGCCGGCGTAACCACTGAGCCAGGAGCGCAGCGCCTGCCACTGCAAGGGATTGGTGTCCTGAAATTCATCGATCAGAAGCTGGCGCACGCGCACATCAAGCCGCTCCTGCACCCAGCCTGAGAGCACCGGGTCGCCCAGCATCAGCAGCGCGGCGCGTTCGACATCGTTCATGTCGATCCAGCCGCGTTCGAGCTTGAGCGCCGCATAGGCCTTGAGCAGCACGCGGCTCAGGCGCGTCATGCGCTGCTGGTAGCACCAGGCGGCCTGTTGCTGGCGTGCCGCCAACACCTGCAACACCAGGTCCTGCGCCATTCGCACCTGCGCGATGCCGGCCAACTTCTCGCCAAACTTGCGCGGCTTCTCATCCTTCGTCAGCAACGCGTCCAATATGCCCTGCAGGTCGCCACTGCCAAGCGCTGTTTCCAATTCAACACCCTTGGCGGAAAAACTCGGGGCGCTCGCCTGGCCCAAGGCCCTGGCCGCGTCCAGCAACGCCTGCCAGCGTTGCGGCTGCGCGCGCAGATAATCCTCTGGCTCAGCCAGCCCGGCAAAGCCGGCGCAATGCGCATCGAAGTTGGGCACCGACAGCGTCACCACACCCTGCGCATCGGCCAGCACAAATTCGGTTCGTTTGTCGAGCGCGGTCTGCAAGGCCTTCTCGGTCTGCGCGCGACCGTAGGCAAAGACCACCGCCTCGAAGTCGGCCTTCCGCTCGGCATCGAGTACCAGCGCCGCATAGAAACGCCGCCAGACCAGTTCTTTCGGTTTGGCATCGTCTTCCAGCAACTCATAGTCAGCCGGCAATTCCATCTGCTGCAGCAAGGCCAGCGGTGCGCTGCGCAACAAGGCAGCAAACCAGCTGTGGAAGGTGCGAACCTGAACCTGGCGCGCGCTGGCGAGCATCTGCTGGTACAGGTTTGCCAACTGCTCGGGCAGAACCGACTGCGCCTCGTCCTCGATCAGCACACCGCGATCGCGCAGCGCTTGCAGCAGGGTCGCGCGATCAGCGGCGGCAAACTCGGCCAGCCACTGGTAAAGGCGTTCGCGCATCTCGCCAGCGGCGCGGCGCGTGAAGGTGATGGCCAGGATCTCCTGCGGCGCCACGCCGTCGAGCAAGGCGCGCACGATGCGCGAGACCAGCATCCAGGTCTTGCCGGCACCGGCACAGGCCTCGACCGCCACACTGCGCCGAGGGTCGCAGGCGACCGCATAAAAAGCCTGGTCGCTGACGCGCTGGCCGTTGAGCTCGTAGGCCGCGCTCATGACAGACTCCAGAAGTCTTTACGGCACAGGCCGCGCGCGTCGCAGTATTCACAGGCCTTGCCGGCACCGAGCGCGGGCATGGGTGCGCCGGCCGCGACGCGCGCCACGTCGCTGACGATGCCGGCCAGCAACTGGTCGCGCAGGTCGACGATGTCTTGCTGCACATAGTCACGCGTGCCTTCTTTCTCACCCACATTGACGTAGGCAGCCCCTAGCGTGTCGTCGCTCAGCAGCGCAGCGTAGAACGCCAGCTGGGTGTCTTCCAGTGGCGCCTTGGTGCGCTGCGCCGTGATACCCGGCGACTCGGTCTTGTAGTCGATCACCAGCGCGCTGCCATCGCGCAGGCGGTCGATGCGGTCGATCTTGCCGACCAGCTTGAGACTGCCAAGCGGCATCTCCTTCCAGGCCTCGGCTGCGACAAAGGCGGCGCCGCTCGCTTCGTGCGTCGCCAGCCACTGCAGATATCCGGCGCGCACACGCGGCCAGGCCGCGGCAAAGGGCAGGAACTCGCTTTGCGACAGGCCCAGTTCGGTACTGGCCTGCGCTGCCGCCTGGTCGATCAGGGTTTGCCGCGCCGGCGCGTCCATCACCGGCGCGCTTTGCAGGGCCGTGTGAAAGTGGCGCAGCACCAGGTGCAGCCAGTTGCCGAAGTCGCGCTTGTCGAGCGTCAGATCGAGTTCGTCGACGCCTTGCAGCTTGAGTTGGCGCAGCGAAAAGAAACGGTAGGGGCAGCGACGCAGGTCTTCGTAGGCCGTGCCAGAGAGCCTCTCAATTGGCAAGGCGTCCCCTGTTGGCTCCGGCATCGCGCAGGGCGCTGGCAGCACGGCGCGCGTTGGGCGCGGGTCTGACGCCAGCGCCAGTTGGTGCTGCAGCCGCAGTTGCTGCACAAAGCCGCTGGCCATCAGGTGCTCGCCGCCTTCGCTCAACCGCCACAGGACATCAATATGTGAAAACTGCAAGGCGTAGTTCCAGGCTGCACTGGCCGCAGCAGCAAGGTCGGAGCGTGCGGGCAGACCGAGCAAGACGGACTGGGCCGGTGTCCACCAGGGCGGCGGTTCCGGCGACATCGGCAGGCGCACTTCGTCACAGCCTGGCAGCACAACCGCCGCCAGCGGTCGGCCCAGCAACTGGCTCAGCGGCAGGATGACGACTTGCGCGTTCGCAGCATGGGACGGCACAAAGCTCTGCTCTTCCAGCGTCTGGCTGACCCAGGCGCGAAACTCACCGGCTGCCATGCGCGCGCCGAGGTCGGCAAACTCGGCTTGCGCCCCCTCGCGCAAGCGCAGAACGTCGAGCACGGCCGCCCCGGCTTCGTCCTGTTCCAGCACGGTCCACTGCCCTGCCTCCTGCAGCACGGAGCGCAAATCCTGCAGCCAGCGTGCCAGTGGACGCCCGGCTTGCAGACGCTCGCGAAGCGCCTGCACCTGCTGGGTCAGATCAGTGTCCAGCGCCACGCCGCTCCACTCCCGAACACCCTTGCGGCGCCAGACGGTCTCGGCCTGTGCCAGTTGCTGCGCATCAAAGACCGGCGCGTTCTTGAGCCAGTCCAGCACGGCATCCGTCGAGGCGTCCCACACCTGCGCGCGCAGCAGACTCATGAGCGAGGCGGCAGCACGCGTGGTGGAGAGCTTCCAGCCGGTCTCGTCACTCAAAGTGACGCCAGTCTGACCCAGCATGGCGTGGACGCGGCGCGTCAGCACGCGGTCCTGCGCCACCAGCGCTACCGGACTGCGCCCGGCCGCCAGATGCGCCAGCACACAGGCGGCGGCGCGCTGCGCCTCGTCCTCGGCATCGAGCGCCGTGTGCAGGGCCACTGCGGCAGACAGCGAAGCCGGCAAGGACGTGTCACATGGCAGGGCCAGGGACAGCAACAGAAATTTGTCGCCCAGTCTTTGCTGCAAGGCCGGCGTCAGGGGTTCGCTCTGAAAGCCCTGCAGCAGCACCAGCAAATCCGGCTCGGCGCCAAACACCGGGTCGGACGCATAGCCCGAACTCGCGGCCCAGGCCAGCGCAATGCGGGCCGTCGCCGCTTCCAGCGCCAACAGGGGCGAATCAAGCGCTGCCGCCAGCGTTGACCCCAGTTGCGCGCCCCAGGCGGCGCGCTCGGCCGGCGCCACGGCAGCGGCAACACGGGCCAGACTCCAGGCGCAGGCCATCAGACGCGCCGCCAGCACGCCGCTGTGCGCACCCAGGCCGGCACGCGCCAGCAGTGAGGTGGCGGTCAACAGGTCGCGCGCAGCATCCATTCGCAAATCGTCCGCCGCCGGCGCAAAACCACCGAGGCTGCGCGACCAGTTCATGGTGGTCTCGAACCGGGGCAAAAATCCGGTCTGCTGCGCATCGCCCGCGCTGCTGCGCAGCCAGGCCTGGCGCGCCTGCGGCATCAACTGGGCGTATGGCAGCAACACCACTGTTCGCGACGGATGAACCTGCTGCGCCTGCATGCGGGAGCGCACCTGTGCCATCACCGCGACCCAAGCCTGGTCGACATGATGTTTTTTCGCTATCTCATTCATAGGTGCAGGGCGTTCGATCCTGGGGCTTGGTTTCTGTCACAATTTCCCCACTTTACCTTTAACGACGTCCAGGCCGAACTTTGCGCAGCAGACCACGGGTCCAGCAGGCAGTTCGGCTTCATCCCAAAGCCCACAAGGAGAAATCATGGCCAGCGAATTGATCAAACATGTGTCCGACGCGTCTTTCGAAGCCGATGTGCTGAAATCAACGCTGCCCGTGCTGGTGGACTACTGGGCTGAATGGTGCGGCCCGTGCAAGATGATTGCGCCAATTCTGGATGAAGTCTCCAGCAGCTACGAAGGCAAATTGCAGATCGCCAAGATGAACGTCGATGAAAACCGCGAGATCCCGGCCAAGTTCGGCATTCGCGGCATCCCGACGCTGATGGTCTTCAAGGACGGCCAGCTTGCCGCCACCAAGGTCGGCGCCATGAGCAAGGCGCAACTCACGGCCTTCATCGATCAGCAACTCTGAGGTCATTGCGAGGAACGCAGCGACGCGGCAATCCATGCAGCCAGAAGTCATGGATCGCCGCGGCCTGCGGCCTCGCGATGACGCCAATTAGCAAAGCGGTCAACGCCGCACGTGGCTTTCCTGTACTTTGGAAATTTCAATAACCGCTTTCATTTCCTGTCATAATCGCGCCAGCTCACCGACTCCCACCCCGGGTCGGTTCGAATTCCCGGTTTAATACCTTGAGACGCAGGCCAGCAGGGCGCCTCTCCCGAACCTCCCCCGTATTCCGTTCAACTCCGTAGTTAGACACCCCATGCACTTAAACGAACTCAAGGCACTGCACGTGTCGGAAGTCCTCAAGCAAGCCGAAGAGCTTGAAATTGAAAACACCGGCCGCATGCGCAAGCAGGAGCTGATGTTCGCCATCATCAAGAAGCGCGCCCGCACCGGCGAGCAGATCATTGCCGATGGCGTGCTGGAAATTCTGCCTGACGGCTTTGGCTTCCTTCGCAGCCCCGACACCAGCTACACCGCCTCGACTGACGACATCTACATCAGCCCGAGCCAGGTGCGCCGCTTCAACCTGCACACCGGCGACATGATCGAAGGTGAAGTGCGCACGCCCAAAGATGGCGAACGCTACTTCGCGCTGAACAAGCTCGACCGCGTCAACGGCGGCGGTCCGGAAGACAACAAGCACAAGGTGATGTTCGAGAATCTGACGCCGCTGTTCCCCAAGGTGCAGATGCGCCTGGAACAGGACATCAAGAGCGACGAGAACATCACCGGTCGCATCATTGACATCATCGCCCCGATCGGCAAAGGCCAGCGCGCCCTGCTGGTAGCCCCGCCCAAGAGCGGCAAGACGGTAATGATGCAGCACATTGCACACGCCATCAGCGCCAACTACCCTGAAATTCACATGATGGTGTTGCTGGTCGACGAGCGACCGGAAGAAGTGACCGAAATGCAGCGCACCGTCAAGGGCGAGGTGATTGCCTCCACCTTTGATGAACCGGCAGCGCGCCACGTGCACGTGGCCGAGATGGTGATCGAGCGCGCCAAGCGCCTGGTCGAACTGAAAAAAGACGTGGTCATCCTGCTGGACTCGATCACGCGACTGGCACGCGCCTACAACAACGTTGTACCGTCCAGCGGCAAAGTGCTGACAGGCGGCGTCGACTCGAACGCATTGCAGCGCCCGAAGCGTTTCCTGGGCGCAGCGCGCAACGTCGAAGAAGGCGGATCTCTCACCATCATCGCCACGGCGCTGATCGACACCGGCAGCCGCATGGACGAAGTGATCTTTGAAGAATTCAAGGGCACGGGCAACTCGGAAATTCACCTGGACCGTCGTCTGTATGAGAAGCGCGTATTCCCCTCGATCCAGCTCAACCGCAGCGGCACCCGCCGCGAAGAATTGCTGCTGGCACCGGAAATTCTGCAAAAAACCCGCATCCTGCGCCAGTTCCTCTACAACATGGACGAAATCGAGTCGATGGAGATGGTTCTGAAGCAAATGCGCGCCACCAAGAACAACAGCGAGTTCTTCGACATGATGCGCCGGGGAGGGTAGGCTATAATCGCGCGTTCTTAAGCGACAAGTACGCCGGGCTTTGAATTGTGCAATGGTTTGCTCAAGGGCTTGACGCGGCTAGCGCAACTGATGGAGAAGATATGAAAGAAGGCATTCACCCCAATTACCGCGAAATTTGTTTCATGGACCTGTCCAATGGATTCAAATTCGTGACCCGCTCTTGCGCCAACGCCAAAGAGATGATCAAGATGGAAGACGGCCGCGAACTGCCGCTGTACAAGCTTGATACCTCGAGCGAATCGCACCCGTTCTACACCGGCACACAAAAATCCGTGGACAACATGGGTGGCCGCGTCGAGCGCTTCCGCAACCGTTTCGGCAAGACCGCTGCCAAGTAAACTGGCAGACGCTTCGTGCGAAAGGCAGCCCGGGTTACCGCGCTGCCTTTTTTCATACCGATTAACATCTCAGCGTGACTCAAACTACTCCCGCCATCGTTGCCCAAGGCGCGGTGCGCCGCCTGCCGCGCCTTGCGCTGCTGCTGCTGTGCATGGCCTACGTGCTGCCAGGCTTTTTTGGCCGCGCGCCCTGGAAGGGGGCGGACATCACGGCCTTTGGCTACATGGCGGAACTGGCGCATGGCCACACCCAATGGCTGGCGCCGCAGCTGCTGGGCCTGGCCCCTGAGGTTGACGCGCTGCTGCCCTATTGGCTGGGCGCCTGGGCGATGCAACTGGCACCGACCTGGCTGGCGAGCGACTTTGCCGCGCGCATCCCGTTTGGCTTGCTGTTGACGCTGGCGCTGGTGGCAACCTGGTACGGCACCTACTACCTGGCGCGCAACACGGAGGCGCAGCCCGTGGCGTTTGCTTTCGGTGGTGAGGCCTTGCCAGCGGACTACGCCTGCGCCATCGCCGACGGCGGCTTGCTGGCCTTTATTGCCTGCCTGGGCCTGGCCCAACTGTCACACGAAACCACACCAGCGCTGGCGCAGCTCTGCTTTGCCGCCCTGAGCTTTTTTGCATTGGCCGCCCTGCCCTACCGAACCGTCGCGCCGATCGTGGCCGGCATACTGGGCCTGCTGGGCCTGACGCTGTCGGGCGCGCCCACGGTGGCCCTACTGCTGGGCAGTGGCGGTGCCCTGATTCACGCGCTCGACCGCAGCCCTGGGCGCAAAGACCCTTCCCAGCAGGGACTCTGGGCCGCCGGCATTGTGCTCGTCACCGCACTGGTGGCCCTGCTCGCGATCCGGCTTGATGTGTGGCGCTGGCGTATTGACCTGCCAGAAGCGAGCTGGGCCGAGTGGCGCAGCCTGGGGCGACTGCTGCTGTGGTTCACCTGGCCAGCCTGGCCGCTCGCACTGTGGACCCTGTGGCGCTGGCGCCACCAACTGCTGCGCCGTGCTCTGCCAAGCCGCCATCTGGCGCTGCCGCTGTGGCTGGCCGGCATTGCCATCGGCGCCACGCTGACGACCGGGTCCGCCGATCGTTCCCTGCTGCTGGCGCTGCCGGCGCTGGCGGCGCTTGCGGCTTTTTCCCTGCCAACACTGGGGCGCAGCGTGGCCGCCTTGGTGGACTGGTTCACACTGCTGTTTTTCTCGGGCTGGGCCTTTGTGATCTGGGTCATCTGGATCGCCCTGCAAACCGGGGTGCCCAAACAACCGGCGGCCAATGTGGCACGACTGGCGCCCGGGTTTGAACACAGTTTTTCCCTGCTCCCCTTCGTCGTCGCCATTGCAGGCACGCTAGCCTGGGCCTGGTTGGTGAAATGGCGCGTCGGGCGGCATCGCGCCGCCATCTGGAAAAGCCTGGTCTTGCCGGCCAGCGGTGCTGCCCTGTGCTGGTTGCTGCTCATGACCCTGTGGCTACCGGTGCTGGATTTTGCACGCAGCTATACGTCTGTGGTGCAGCGTGCCACGCGGGTGTTGCAGCCAAGCCCCTGCGTTCAGGCCCACGGCCTGAGCCGGGGCCAAACCGCCGCCTTTCAATTCCAGGGGCATCTGAACGTCAAGGCGCTGAGCCCTGAGGGCACCTGCCCCTGGCTGATCGTGAACAAGGACAACCTGAGCACACTGCCCGAAATCATCAATCCGGCCGATTGGAACCTGCAGGACAACATCCGGCATCCGACCGACCGGGACGAGAACCTGCTGATTTACCAGCGCGCTAGATAGACGAGACCTGGTAGCGGCTGGCGGGAAAGACGATAGCGAAAACCGAGCCTTTGCCCAGCGTACTTTGAATTTTCAGCTCGGCATCATGGCGTTGCGCCACATGCTTGACGATGGCCAGACCGAGTCCTGTGCCACCGGTGTCACGCGAACGGCTGTGATCGACCCGGTAAAAACGCTCGGTCAAACGCGGAATATGTTCCGGCGCGATGCCAGGCCCGGCATCAGACACGGAAAACTCGACGCGACCATCGGGCAGCAAAACCCAGCGCACCACAATCTCGCTGCCGACCGGCGAATAGCGAATGGCATTGCCAACCAGATTGCTCGCAGCGCTGAACAACTCGCTGTCGGAACCCGCGATTGCGCCGTCAACCTGGCAATCAAAAACCAGCGCATGCAGGCGATCCGTTGCCGGATGCAAGGCAGCCGAGAGCGCCCGGCCATCCTGTTCCAACTGACGCATGAAGGCGGGTATGGCGACCCAGTTCAAGGTGCCCGGTAGCGGACTGCCCTCCAGACGCGACAGCGTCAGCAGATCACTGACCAGGGTCTGCATGCGGTCGGACTGCTGCGCCATCAGCGCCAGGTAGTGTTCGCGCTCAGGCTCGGTGAAAGCGCAGGTCTGCAGGGTCTCGACGAAGCCGCTCAAAACTGTCAGGGGCGTGCGGATTTCATGCGAAACATTGGCCACAAAATCACGCCGCATGGCGTCGGCCTGCTCCAGCGCCGTGACATCGCGCGACAGCAACAGCAGGCGCCCTTTTCCATAAGGATACAAATGGACCGAGAGCCGTACCGGTCGCGTCGGCGTGTTTTGGCGCCCTGGCATGAGAAGTTCCTGCTGGTAATCCTGGGCGGCAAAGTAGCGGACAAAGCCGGGATCGCGCACCAGATTGCCGATATGCTGCAACATGTCGCGCTGCGGATCGAGTCCAAAATGCGAGGCGGCGGTCTGGTTGAACCACTCGATGCTGCCGTGGGCGTCGAGCAGCAGGACGCCATTGGGGGAAGCCTGAAACGCCAGCAGAAAATCCTGCAGCCGGTCCTGGCTTTCGCGCAGCAAGCGGTCCCGACTCAGAACCAGGCGTCGCACACGTGCCGAAGCTTCGCCCCACAAACCGACACTCAGCGCGACCTCGGAAACATCACCAACCCGCAGCCAATTCAGCAAGCGGGCACCACGCGACAAATCGAACAGAAACCAGGCCAGTCCGCCAAGCAGCACACCTGCCGCCAAGGCCTCCAGCTCGGTCGTTTTGACCCCGGTTTGCGAAGCAACAAGCCAACCGGCAGCGCCACCTGCGAGCTGACAGCCAATAAAAAAAACGATTCGCCAGAACATGGTCAGGCCGGTTTAGACCGTTCCTTGTTTGTCGTTGCGGACTGAAGTTTTCATTGCGGACCATGATCCGCAATCCATGGTGCAGATGGCTATGGATCCCGGATCGAGTCCGGGATGACAACAGCCGAGTCCGGGATGACAACCGATGCTCATAACCCTGCCGATGAAGCCACCGGCTGTGCCACTTGCGCCGTCAACCGGTAACCGGCACCACGCACCGTCTCTATCATCGAACCGGCACTCACACCCAACGCTTCACGCAGGCGCTTGACATGCACGTCGACGGTACGCTCCTCGATGAAGACATGGTCGCCCCAGACGTTGTCGAGCAACTGGGAGCGGCTGTGCACACGCTCGGCATGCGTCATCAGGTAATTGAGCAGCTTGAATTCAGTCGGACCGAGCTTGAGCAATTGGTCGTTGAACGTGACGCGGTAGGTCGATGAGTCGAGCGACAGCGCGCCGATGGCCACCAGGCCGCCGACCTGCTCGGGGGCGCGGCGGCGCAGCACGGCGCGCACCCTGGCCAGCAATTCCTTGGTCGAAAACGGCTTGACGATGTAGTCGTCAGCACCGGCATCAAGTCCGGCGACGCGGTCGGTCTCGTCACTGCGCGCGGTCAGCATGATGATGGGAACCGCCTTGGTGCGCGCATTGGCACGCCAGCGTTTGGCCAGCGTCAGACCACTCTCGCCCGGCAGCATCCAGTCGAGCAGGATCACATCGGGCAGCACGGCGTCAAGCTCGCGCTGTGCCGACGCGCTGTCCATGGCCCAGGTTGGCCGAAAGCCGTTGTGACGCAAATTGACGGCGATGAGTTCGGCAATCGCCGACTCATCCTCAACAATCAGGACACCGGGGAGCTGTCTCATTTGATTGCCGATTCAATTTCTTCCATTGAGGAATGGCGCACGTCCGTACCCTTGACCACATAGATGATGAACTCGGCAATGTTCTTGGCGTGGTCGCCGATGCGCTCAATCGCCTTGGCCAGAAACAGCAAGTCCAGGCTTGGCGAAATCATGCGCGGGTCTTCCATCAGGGCGGTCATGAGTTTGCGCACGAAACCGGTGAATTCCAGCTCGAGCAGGTCATCCTCTTTCAGGATCGACACCGCCGCCGATGTGTCCAGACGGGCAAACGCGTCGAGCGCCTTGCGCAGCAAGCCCGAAGCCATGTCGGCCGCCACCCGCAGTTCATTGGACGGCAGGGAACGGGGCGAGCCACTGCCAATGATCGAGCGCACCATGCGCGCCATCTTTTCGGCCTCGTCGCCGACCCGCTCCAGATTCGCCGTGGTCTTGGAGATGGCCATCAGCAGACGCAGATCGCGCGCCGTGGGCTGGCGCCGGGCAATGATGCTGGACAGGTCGCGGTCGATGTCGACTTCCATGGCGTTGACGCGCGCCTCGGTTGCCGACACTTCGTTGGCCGCCTCGATGCTGAATTGGGACAGCGCGTGGATCGCCAGACGGATTTGCGACTCCACCAGACCGCCGAGTTCCATGACCCGGGTCGAGACGGCGCTGAGTTCGCTGTCAAACTGGGTCGAGAGATGTTTTTCAGGCATGATTTTTTTCCTTAACCGAATCGACCAGTAATGTAATCTTCCGTTTCCTTGCGCGAGGGCTTGAAGAAGATCTGCTCCGTGGCGCCGAACTCGATCAGGTCACCCAGGTACATATAAGCAGTGTAGTCACTGCAGCGCGCCGCCTGTTGCATGTTGTGGGTCACGATGACCACCGTGTAATCCTGTTTCAGTTCGGTGATCAGTTCCTCAACCTTGGCGGTCGAGATCGGATCAAGCGCCGAGCAGGGTTCGTCAAGCAGCAAGACTTCGGGCTTGATCGCAATGCCGCGTGCAATGCACAAGCGCTGCTGCTGGCCGCCCGACAGGCTGGAGCCACTCTGGCCAAGCTTGTCCTTGACCTCGCCCCACAAGGCCGCCTTGCGCAGTGCCCACTCGACGCGCTCTTCCATGTCGGTGGTACTGAGCGACTCAAACAGTTTGACGCCAAAGGCAACGTTGTCATAAATCGACATCGGAAACGGCGTCGGCTTCTGGAACACCATGCCGACCTTGGCACGCAAAAGCGCCACGTCCTGCTTGCTGGTCAGCAGGTTCTCACCATCGAGCAGGATTTCGCCTTCCGCGCGCTGCTCGGGATAGAGCTCGAACATGCGGTTGAAGACACGCAGCAGGGTGGACTTGCCGCAGCCGGATGGCCCGATAAAGGCGGTGACCTTGTTTTCCGGAATTTCCAGGTTGATGCCTTTGAGGGCGTGGAATTTTCCGTAGAAAAAATTGAGGTCCTTGACGGCGATCTTGGTCGTCTCAGGGGTGGCGACAGCGTTATTCATGTTCGTGCCTTGTTGGGTATTGATAGCAAGTCGGTGACTCAGGACTTGTTTCGCGTAACAACGCGGGCCAGGATGTTGAGCCCCAGCACCGCAATCGTGATGATGAAGACGCCGGCCCAGGCCAGCTTCTGCCAGTTCTCGTAAGGGCTCATGGCGAACTTGAAGATGGTGACCGGCAGACTCGCCATCGGCTCGCCCAGACTCGAAGTCCAGAACTGATTGCTCAGCGCGGTAAACAGCAAAGGCGCGGTTTCACCCGCAATGCGCGCCACCGCCAGCAGGATGCCGGTGATGATGCCGGCGCGTGCCGCCGTCATGGTGATGCTGATGATCACCTTCCACTTCGGTGCGCCCAGCGCGTAGGCCGCCTCGCGCAGACCGGCGGGCACCAGTTGCAGCATGTTCTCGGTGGTGCGGATCACCACCGGAATCACGATCAGCGCCAGCGCCATGATGCCGGCATAACCCGAAAACGACTTGAAGCGCGTGACCACCACGGCATAGACAAACAGGCCAATCACGATCGACGGCGCCGACAGCAGGATGTCATTGACGAAACGCGTTGTTTGCGCAAGCCAGCCCTTGGTATCGAATTCAGCCAGGTAGATGCCGGCCATGATGCCAATCGGCGTGCCGACAAAGGTCGCCAGCAAAACCATCAGGAAGGAACCGTAAATGGCGTTGGCCAAACCGCCGGCGTCGTTCGGTGGCGGCGTCATCTGCGTCAGGGTATCGAGCGTGAGCCCACCAATACCCAGGCGAACGGTTTCAAACAGAATCCAGAACAGCCAGAACAGGCCAAAGGCCATGGCCGTCAGTGACAGCGTCAGAGCAATCAGATTGACGCGTTTGCGCTGCGCATAACGCGCCTGGCGCATCTGGTTCAGGTCGGCTGCCTGCAACAGGCGTTGCGCGGTACTCGTACTCATGTCTTGGCCCCTTCACCCTTGCGCAGCTGCGCCAGCAGTATTTTGGACAGCGTCAGGATGACAAAGGTGATGAAGAACAGCACCAGCCCCAGGTACATCAGTGCGGCCTGGTGCAAACCGGCGCCAGCCTCGGCAAACTCGTTGGCCAATGCCGAGGTAATGCTGTTGGCAGCCTGGAACAGGCTGAGCGAATCAAGCTGGTTGAAGTTGCCGATGACAAAGGTAACGGCCATGGTCTCGCCGATGGCGCGCCCCAGGCCCAGCATGATGCCGCCAACGACGCCGGCCTTGGTATAAGGCAGCACCACGGTGGAGACGACCTCCCAGGTGGTGGCGCCCAGGCCGTAGGCCGATTCCTTGAGCAGGGTCGGTGTGACCTCGAAAACATCGCGCATGACGGCGGCGATGAACGGAATGATCATGATGGCCAGAATGATGCCGGCCGACAGAATGCCAATGCCCACCGGCGGGCCGGATACAAAAGCACCCAGATACGGAACGCCTGAAAACACAGCCTGCAATGGTTGCTGCACATAGGTCGCCAGCAGCGGACCAAACACCAGCAAACCCCACATGCCATAGACGATGGAGGGAATCGCGGCCAGCAGTTCGATAGCGGTTCCCAAAGGACGCTTGAGCCAGGCTGGCGACAGCTCGGTCAGAAAAACCGCAATGCCAAAACTCACCGGCACGGCGATGAGCAAGGCAATCAGCGAGGTCATCAAGGTGCCGTAAATCATGACCAGGCCGCCAAATTCTTCCTTGACCGGGTCCCAGGTGGTGCTGGCCAGAAAGCCAAAGCCGTACTTGCTGATAGCGGGCCAGGCGCTGATGGTCAGCGAGGCCAGAATGGCAACCAGCATGGCCAGCGTCAACCAGGCCGCACCTTTGGCCAGCCAGCCAAAAATGCGGTCGGCCATCGGACCGGATCGGGGCGCTTTGGCCGGAGGAGGATTTGTCATAACACGCCCGGTAGATCTCGCAGACAGGTTGACAGGCAGCTGATTCGCCGGAAGTGTGATGGACACGGTTCTACCTCTGTGAATCGAAGCGCGCTGTATTACTTAAAAGCCACGTGCTTGCCGGAAGCGTCCGTGGTTTGCGACCAGGCCTTCTCGATTGAAGCAATCACGTTGGCCGGCATCGGCACATAGTCCAGATCGGTCGCAGCCTTGCCACCGCTCTTATAGGCCCATGTAAAGAACTTGAAGGCTTCGGTGGCATTGGCAGGCTTGTCCTGCTTGATGTGCATCAGGATGAAGGTAGCCGTGGAGATGGGCCAGGCATTCTTGCCAGGCTGGTCGGTGATCAGTTGGTAGAACGACTTGTTCCAGTCCGCACCCGCGGCAGCGGCCTTGAAGGCCTCGTCATCCGGCGCCACGAACACGCCGTCCTTGTTTTTCAGCAAGGTGTAGGTCATCTTGTTCTGCTTGACGTAAGAGTATTCAACATAGCCGATCGAATTGGGCAGGCGGTTGACAAAAGCGGCAACGCCTTCATTACCCTTGCCACCGGCACCCACCGGCCAGTTTACGGCTGTGCCCTCACCCACCTTGGCCTTCCACTCGGCGTGGACGCGGCTCAGGTAATTGGTGAAATTGAAGGTGGTGCCCGAACCATCGGCGCGGCGCACCGGGGCAATGGCTGCATCAGGCAGCGCCAGGGTCGGGTTCAGCGCCTTGATGGCAGCGTCGTTCCATTTGGTGATCTTGCCCAGATAAATGTCGCCCAGCACCTGGCCGTCAAGCTTCATCTGGCCCGGTGCAATGCCCTTGACATTGATCACCGGCACGGTACCGCCGATCACGGTGGGGAACTGGAACTGGCCCTTGGCTTTGAGGACCTCATCGGTTTGCGGCATGTCGGAAGCACCGAAATCGACGGTTTTGGAATCGATCTGCTTGATGCCAGCACCGGAGCCAACCGACTGGTAATTGACCTTGACGCCGGTCGCCTTGTTGTATTCAGCCGCCCATTTGGAATACAGAGGTGCCGGGAAACTGGCGCCAGCGCCGGTGATTTCCTGTGCGCCTGCCAAAGTGAAGCACGACATGGCAAGCACGCCAGTCACACTGAACAGGGAGAGTTTGAAGCTGGTTTTCATCGGAATACCTTTTGCGTTGAATGGGGATAACTCTGCAGTAACGGCGCAACTATAAGTAGCTTATGTGACATTGGTGTGACATTTTTCTGATTGAACAGCCGGGCAAATCATGGAAACCGAGCTGGTTTAACACCTTTTTGTCATATTTTCGTCACGAAAACTTCGTAGTCTTACGGACCTGCAAAAGCATTCACTCAGGAGCCCGGCTTGAATTCAACCGATGATGACTTGGTCCAGCGCATCAAACGCGATCTGGCCGACAGCTACGACGAAGAACTGGAACTTGAACTCGAAGATCGCAATGTCGACGAGTTGGCCGGGAGTTTGCTCGACACCAGTTCGGCTCAGTACAAAGAAAGCCGTCGCCAGTATTTCCGCGAACTGTTCCGCATGCAGGGCGAACTGGTCAAGTTGCAGGACTGGGTGGTCAAGACCGGCCACAAAGTGGTGATCCTGTTTGAAGGCCGCGACGCAGCCGGCAAAGGCGGCGTCATCAAGCGCATCACGCAGCGGCTGAACCCGCGCGTCTGCCGCGTGGCAGCCCTGCCGGCACCCAACGCACGCGAGCAGACCCAGTGGTATTTTCAGCGCTACGCGGCGCACCTGCCGGGCGCCGGCGAGATGGTCCTGTTCGATCGCAGTTGGTACAACCGCGCCGGGGTTGAGCGCGTGATGGAATTTTGTTCGGACGACCAGTACGAGGAGTTCTTCCGCTCGGTCCCGGAATTCGAGAAGATGCTGGTGCGCTCTGGCATCCAGCTCATCAAATACTGGTTCTCCATCTCGGACGAGGAGCAGCATTTGCGCTTCATGGGCCGCATCCACGATCCCCTCAAGCAATGGAAACTCAGCCCGATGGACATGGAGTCGCGCCGGCGCTGGGAAGAGTACACCAAGGCCAAGGAAATCATGCTGGAGCGGACCCACATTGCCGAAGCGCCCTGGTGGGTCGTTCAAGCGGTCGACAAGAAGAAGGCCCGACTCAATTGCATCCACCACCTGCTGCAGCAAATTCCCTATGGCGAAATTGCGCACCCGACTATCGTGCTGCCGCCACGTGAACGCCATGATGACTACGTTCGCCAACCGGTACCGCAGGAAATCGTGGTGCCGGAAGTCTATTGAGCGCCTCCAGCCTGTTCACAGCAGCAGCAAAAGTCACGACACAGTCACAACACTGTCACATACGGTCGCTACGCTTGCGTCATCTCATTTATCCGGAGTACTTTCATGTTCAATCGTCGCGCTTTGGGCCTCGCCCTGATTACCCTCGCCCTCGCTGGCTGTGCCACTGTTTCAGCGCCTGTTTCGGTCGCCGACAGCATTTCCAACAACCCAAGCCTGAGCACTCTGAGCGGCCTGATGGTACAAGCCGGCCTGCCTGCCACGCTGCAAGGCGCCGGCCCGTTCACTGTGTTCGCACCGAGCAACGAAGCCTTCAAGGCGCTCCCGGCAAAGACCATGGACGATCTGGCCAAACACCCGGCGAAACTCAAGGACCTGCTGACGTTTCATGTGGTTGCCGGCAAATTGACCGCAGCCACTATCAAAAATTCTTCCGTCAAAACCGTAAATGGTGCCGAACTGGCCCTGTCCAAGGCCGGCGAATTTGTCACCATCGAACAAGCTATGGTCCAGACCGCCGACATCCAGGCCAGCAACGGCGTCATCCACATCATCGACAGCGTGCTGATTCCCCCGCACAAAAAGTAAAGCGCACGCTCCTTTCGGGGCGTCTACGCAGCATGATGACAAGCGACGGGTTGGTTCCAGATGCTATGCTGAGCACTGAGATACAGGGAAACTTAGCTGATGCAAGATGGAACACGCCTGGCGGCTGTCGATTTGGGTTCGAACAGTTTTCGCCTTGAAATTGGACACGTTGAACACGGCCAGTTTTACCGCACCGAATACTTGAAGGAAACTGTCCGCCAGGGCAGTGGCCTGGATGAAGAGCGCAACCTGACACCCGAGGCCATGCAGCGGGGCTGGGATTGCCTGGCTCGCTTTGGTGAGCGTCTGGCCGGCTTCGACAGCACTGAGGTTTGCGCTGTCGCCACCCAAACCTTGCGCGAAGCGCGCAACCGCGAAGAATTCCTGCACAAAGCCAGTGAGTTTTTAGGTTTCCCGATCGATGTGATCTCGGGCCGCGAAGAAGCGCGGCTGATCTACCAGGGCGTTGCCCACTCGCTGCCACCCAGTGACGAGCGCCGTTTGGTCATCGACATTGGCGGTCGCTCGACCGAACTCATCCTGGGCAAGGGCTGGAAGCCGAAAATGATGGAGTCGTACCGGGTTGGCAGCATTGCCTGGTCGGCCCGCTACTTTGCCGACAACCAGTTCACCCGTCATGCGTTTCAAATGGCCGAGATTGCCGCCAAGGCGGTTCTGGACGAGGCCCTTAACGCCTACCGACCGGACGCGTGGGATGTGGCCTATGGTTCAGCCGGAACCGTGGGCGCTATTGGCGACATCTTGGTGGCGGCCGGTTGGGCCGCGGGCAGCGTTGACCGCGAAGGACTGGATTGGCTGCAGGACAAGCTGATCAGCGCCAAAAGCGCCGACCGGTTGCGCTTGGCCGGCTTGAAAGACGATCGGCGCACCATCATCGGTGGCGGCTTGAGCGTATTGCGCGCTGTCTTTGACCTGCTGCAAATTGACCGCATGCACTTGACAAACGGCGGTCTGCGCCACGGCGTGCTGCTCAACCTGATGGGCAACACCCCGGATCAAACCGATGTACGCGCCAGGTCGGTGCAACGGCTGGAAAGCAAATTTGGCACCGATACCACGCATGGCTTGCGCGTCGCCAAAGTGGCGTTGCAGCTATTTGTGCAATTGCAGTCAACGCTGAAGTCCGTGAACACCAAAGACGAACGCCTGGGCCGCAAACTCGCCTGGGCTGCCCAGTTGCACGAAATTGGCAGCCGCATTTCGCACAGCGACTACCACAAGCACGGCGCCTACATTCTGGACAATTCCGATGCCCTGGGCTTTTCCTTGCCGGAACTGCACCGTCTCAGCCAATTGGTGTTGGGACACCGCGGCAAGCTGCGCAAACTGGAAGTTGACTTTGAGGACGCCGAGTTCATGGCGCAATTGCTGGCCCTGCGACTGGCCGTCATCTTGTGCCACGCCCGGCGCGATCCTGATTTGAACGGTCTGCAACTGATGTGCAGCGCCACCAAAGACAAGACCTTTGTTGTCACGTGTCTGAGCGCATGGATGCAAAGCTACCCGCAGTCGGCCCATCTGCTGCGCGAAGAGGTGCTGGCATGGCAAAAAACTCCCTGGGTTCTGTTCTTTTCGCCAGATTGAGGGCCGACAGCCCGCAGGCTGAGGTCGCGCTTTTTTCTTGACCTCGGGATAATTAACGGTATAAACTGTATACCTCGTTAATTTCAAAGGAACCACGACATGGTCACGACAGCCAACACAGCCGCAGCGGCAACACCCGCAGCGCCCGCAAAACCCAGCGCAGCCCCTGCGGCCAAGACCGCTGCAGCCAAGAAGCCGGCAGCACCCGCCAGAAAAGCAGTTCGCAAACCCGTTGCGAAAAAGGTGGTGCGCAAGTCGAAGCCGATCGCCAAGGTTCCGGCAAAAAAAGTCGTCAAGCCATTGATCGTTAATGCGTCCAAGGCGCCGGTCAAGATCGCCCCACCCATGCCTGCTGCACCCGTGGTCAAGGCCACAGTCAAAGCAAACGCCAAACCGGCCGCAAAGCCCAAGGCAGCAAAGCCTGCCAAGGAAAAGAAACCCAAACTGGTTCGTGACAGCTTCACCATTCCAAAGACCGAGTACGTCGTGCTGGAAGAACTCAAGCAGCGCGCCGGCAAACTCGTCACCCCGGTCAAGAAAAGCGAATTACTGCGCGCTGGCATCAAGGCGCTGGCCGCGATGTCCGACAGCGGATTTTTGGCCGCATTGAAAGCCGTTCCGGCCATCAAGACCGGGCGTCCGGGCAAAGACTGAGGGGCTCTACAGCAGCGCACCGGTCAACCCGGAGCGCTGCGGCGTCAGCTTGACGCCAGGCCCTCGGCAATCGGGCGCCTGAAAACCAGCCACGCTGGCAGCGTGGCGACAACAGCACCGGTCAGGATGAGGCCGGCAAGCAAAAGGCCTTCAGCTGCGCCAAGCCGCACCGGCATGGCAAACCCAAGCTGCGATGCCATCCAGTGCGAGAGCAGGTTCGACGCGCCCCAGCCCATCAAGGCGCCCAAGGCAGCACCCGTCGTGATCAACAGGACGACTTCAATCCAGACGACGCTGAAGACATAGAGGCGGCTGGCGCCTATCGCCCTTAGCACGGCAAATTGACGCCGGCGTGCCAGAAAGCCGACCAGCAGCGCCATCAGCACGGCAGCCACCACCAGTACCTGCGTCGTGATGGCCAGCACCGACATCAAGTCACGCACATTGCCCAAGGTCAGGTAGAGATCGTTGAGAACTTCAGCCGGAAACACGGCCACGCTGCGCGGCGTCTGAAACACGCCACGCAAGCGATAGGCGCTCGCAACCGAATCCGGTTTGATGGCAATCGCAGGGACGCCGGGAATGTCGTCCGGGCCCCAGGGTGGACCGATGTGAGAGCTGGCGCCGCCATGCCCCACAGCCAGGCCATGCACGCGCCAAACATCTTCAATCGGCACCAGAATCGCGCTGTCCCAGATGTTCCGGCGCGCCGGCAGACGTCCCACCACCGTGTAATGGATCGCGTCGTGTGCGGGATCAGCGTGCGCGTCTTCGTCATCCTGGGCCCGATGCCGACCGTGCGCAGGGCTGAAGGTCGCACCAATGGCGAGATCGACTCCCGCACCAACCACGGCTTCGCCGCGCCGCTGAAAAATCCGACCCTGCGTTGGAAGCAGCGTGCCACCCCGAATTGCAAAATCGGCAATGGTGCCAATGATGGCGTGGCCCTGCCAGTTGTCCCCAAAGCCGACAGGCGCCGCGTATTTGACGCCCGGCGTGGTGCTGGCTTGCAGCAGCAGATCACCCGCGAGCAAGGGAATCGCCTGGGGCCGCAAATAGACTGAGGTCAGCACCAGTTGCGTGCTGCTGCCGGGCGCGCCGAGCAGCAGATCAAAGTCATCCGCAGCACGGGCACTGCCCTGGCGCAGAGCACGCTCCTGAGAGATCACAGCGATGCCGGTGGCGACTGAAATGGCAACCAGCAGCACGGTCACCCACACCAGCAAGCGGTTGCGCCGCAGATCGGCTGCAACAATGGGAAACGGATTGAAGCCTTGCATCATGGCGCAGCCAGTTGGCGCAGTTGCCCGTGTTCCAGGCGCAGGCAGCGGTCCATGCGCTGCAGCAATTCCGGTTCATGGGTCACCACAATCAGCGTGGCGCCCTGGGATCGCACCAAGGCCAGCAACAAATCACCTATTTGGGTTCTATGGGCAGGGTCGAGGCTGGCGGTCGGTTCATCGGCCATCACGACGGCGGGTTGCAGCAGCAGGGCGCGCGCCAGGGCAACACGCTGGCGCTCGCCGCGCGAAAGCAGAGCGGTCATACGCTGCCAGGCGGACAGGCCGACGGCCGTCAGCAGATCACGGGCACGCTGCTGCAAAGCGGCCGTCGCTTTCCAGCCGTCAAAATGCGCTGGCAGCAGCACGTTGTCGATCATGGAGAGGCCATCAACCAGATGGAAATCCTGAAAGACAAGCCCAAGCTTGCGGTGCCGCCAGTGACCCAGTGCATCAACCGAGAGCCCGCAGATGTCCGTGCCGCCCCATGCGATCTGCCCGGCGGTCGGACGGGCGATGCCAGCCAGACAATGAAACAGTGTGGTCTTTCCGGCGCCGGACAGGCCGCTGATGCCCAGACTGCTTCCCGCCGAGACTTCAAGCTTGTCAATCGTGAACAAGGGCTTGCCCTGCCCTGCAAACTGCATTGCAAGATCACGAACGCGCAAATCGCCGCCGCCACTCACAGTGTGGACACCTCGGCATCGATGATACGAACCTGGCTGACGAATCCGGTCTCGGGGTCAGTCCAGGAACCCATCTCGAGTTTGCCGGTCACTTCGATGCGCCGGGAAAAATTGACCGGGGCGAGCGTTGCCTTGAGGTAGATGACAACGATGTCTGAAGGCCACTGCGCATCCGACGCGCAAAAGGGGCAGACCGCCACCGGCTCGCGCGTGAGCACAAAGAACCTGCTCTCTGGCTTGAGCGGTGGCGCGATGAAACCACGCATCCGGACCGACTTGCCCTTGAGCAATTTGGCCCGCTCCGAGTACTGGGTTCCCAGCACGCCAACCGACTTGTAGAGCGAATCAAAACTGAGCTGCGAATCCAGGCTCATGGTGTCGGCCGATCTCGCAGCACCCGTCCAAATCAATAAGGGTGAAAGAAAAAAAGTCCGGCGAAGACATCCGCCGGACCCAATACCGATCAAGGACATTACCGCTTCTTGCTGGCTTTGACCGCACCCGTTTGCTGCGGCGCCAGCGCCAGGGCGTCGGCCATGATGCGGAACAATTCCGTGTTCTCCATCTGCCCATGCACCTTGTCAGCGCCGGGACCGATGGCCGTCAACACCACATCGTCACCGGAGTGAACGCCGCTGTTCGAGCCGCGCGCGCCCTTGTTGGGCAAATTGCCCTCTCGCAGCACAGCGCCCGGAACAGTCTTGTATTTTTCATTGGCAACCATGACGCCTTCGGCGTTGCGAATGGCCGGCACAAATTCACCGTCCATGAAAGGGCGGAAAGTATCGTAGTGATCCGGGTAGGCGCCAAAGGTCAGACGCAGGCGGCGCGACACATCCACCTTGTTCGGATAGCCTTCAGCGTCAGGCGCCGGATAGTTGGGAAAACCAGCTTGATCGTAGGTGCCGACCTTGTTGCGCATATCGGTACCAGGTTCATCGTCGTTGACCGTGCCCACGACACTGACGGCGTGCGAGTGGTCAGCCGTGACAAGAATCAGCGTGTTGTTGCCATTGGCCTTGGCCCAATCCCTGGCTTGCTTGACAGCGCGGTCCAGCATGATGGTGTCATAGATGGATCGCTCGGAATCGAGTGAGTGCGAGTACTTGTCGATGCGTGCACTCTCGACCATCAGCACGAAACCCTTCTTGTTGCGTGACAGCACTTTCAGGGCAGCGGCCATTTCTTCCGGCACATCGGGTTGGTCCGGGAACTTGGACACAGAGCCCTTCTTCAGAAACTTCAGATCAAGCGCGCCATCGACATTGCCGGTGTTGTAGAGACCCAGCATCTTGGTCGTCTTGACATCGTCAGCGGCAGCGAGCATTTCGGTTTTGGTAATGGCCAGTTTGTAGTCTGCCTGCTTAAAAAGGTCGATGTAGTTGACATCATCCGTGCGCTTGGAACCCGGGGTTGATTTCGGCAAAAAGTTGGGTGAGCCGCCACCCATCAGAACATCAATCTTGCTGTCATAAAACATCTTGACAATGTCATTGAAGTCCGAGCGACGCCGCGTGTGCGCCACCATGGCGGCCGGTGTGGCATCTTCAATTTCCGAATTGGTGACAGCGCCAACCGCCAGGCCGCGGCGCTTGGCCAGCGCAGTGATGGTGTCAACTTTCGGATGATCCAGGGTGCTGGCGGCGCGCGAGCAATAGACCCCCAACGCATTGACGCAGGACTTGTGCCCTGTCGTGTAGGCATGGGCCGCATTGGCCGAATCCGTGATGATGGAGTCAGTTCCCTGGGTTGTCAGCAAGGCCATGTAAGGCATGTCGTCCATTGCCAGTTTGTCCGTGAACTTGCCACCCTCTATGCTTTTGGACAGGATGCGCGCCGCCGTGCGGTGCCCGATCGACAGACCGTCCCCGATGAACAGGATCACATTCTTTGCCACCGGCTTCGCCGCTGTGGCATAAACGCGCCAGGTGACACTGGCGGTGCTCTGGCCGTCGCTGGCAACCACCGTGTATTGACCCGGCTTACCGATGCTGGCGTCGCGCAGCAACAAACTGGAAACTTCCTTCCCGTCTTCCTTGGCAATCAACTCTGCTGACTTGCCCAGGGTCTTACTGTAGTCCTGACCGTTGATCGTGACTTTGACTCGCGCCGGATCGACCACAGCACCGAACTCAACCTTGAAGTCAAAGTGCGAACCCGTCAGAATGTCGGCGCGCGTCAGCGGAAAGATGGTCTGCGCGGCGCAGGTGACGGAAGACGCGGCTGCAAAAATGGCCACAGTCAGGAAAGCTGGCTTGAAACGCATGGGGAGTTCCGTAGTTGATACAAGTGATTCAGTCTAGGCAGTCCCTGTGAACCTATTGTGACAATTTGAAGGCAATTCATGCGCCTCACCCGAGCGGGATTTGAACCCACCCCCCCGCTTCGTTGTCACTCTTTCGACATGTTGTCGCGCCACAATGCCCACATCCATACCGGTCCACAGTGTCACGGTGTCTTCTTCTCAGCAACCATCCAAAGCAGATCCCAATGAGTACAGATATTTCCCGCAGACTCTTTATCAACAGTTCCGCCAGCATGGTGGTCGCGGCAAGCACGGGCGCCACGCTCGCTGCTGCCAGCCCGGGCGCAAGCGCACAAACCGTGCTCACCGCAGTTGGCAAGATCAGCCCGACGGACGAAGCGTTCTGGAGCAAAGTTGCGGATCAGTACCTGGTTTCGCCCGACATCCTCAACCTGGAAAATGGCTACTACGGCATGATGACGAAATCCGTGATGGCCGAGTACCAGCGAAATATTGAACTGCTCAACCTGCACAGTTCCTACTACCTTCGCCGCACTTACGACGACAGTGGCCTGGCAGCCGTGCGCGCCCAGATCGCAGCAGTGGCTGGCGTTTTGCCGGAAGAAATTGCCATCACCCGCGGCGCGACCGAAGCTTTGCAGAACCTGATCACCAACTACAAGCCACTAAAACCCGGTGATGTGGCGATGTATGCAGACCTTGATTACGACAGCACGCAATACGCGATGACCTACCTCAAGGAACGTCGTGGCGCCAACGTGGTCAGCATCAACATGCCGGAGCCGGTGAGCCGCCAGGGCGTGCTCGATGCCTACGCGGCGGCGTTTGCGGCAAATCCGAAGACCCGACTGCTGTTGCTGACCCACATCAGCCATCGCACGGGCTTTGTGATGCCGATCGCTGAAATCTCGGCCATGGCCAAGGCCAAAAATATTGATGTGATCGTGGACGCCGCGCATTCCTGGGGTCAAATTGATTTCAGCATCCCTGATCTGAACGTCGATTTTGCCGGCTTCAACCTGCACAAGTGGATGGGCGCGCCGCTGGGCGTGGGCTTCCTCTACATCCGCAAGGAGCGCCTTGCCGACATCGACCGGGCCTTTAACGACGGCGACTGGGACGCCAGTGACATCCGCTCCCGCGTGCACAGCGGCACCACCAACTCGGCCAACGTGATGACCGTGCCGGCTGCACTGGCAGCGCACACCAGTCTGGGCGCGGCGAACAAGCAGGCCCGTTTGCGTTACCTGCGCGACCGCTGGGTCTCACAAGTCCGCAACATCAAAGGCATCGATATCCTGGCGCCGGATGCACCCGGTAGCTACGGAGCCATCACCTCGTTCCGCATGACCGGCAAGGTCTCCAAGGCCGACAACCTGGCGGTTGCCAGCGAACTGCGCGAAAAGTACAAGATCTTCACGGTACGCCGCGGTGGTGTTGCTGCGGGCAATTGTGTTCGGGTCAGCACGGCGCTCTTTAACAAGCCGGCCGATCTTGACCGGTTGGCACAGGCACTGAAAAGCATGGCTGGTGCCTGACGCAGGCATGTCCGAAGCGTGGCGTCAGCTCAGTTCGATCAGAACGCTGACAGTCTCACTGCTGTGTCTCCTGCTCAGTTTCAAGGTGGCTTGCGCCACGCTTGAGGGGCAGCCGTTCAGCGATGTCATCCAACTCGCCAACCAGGAATTGCGGCTCAACGGCCTGGGTGTGCGGAAAATCCTGTTCATCAAAGTCTACATCGCTGGCCTCTACCTCAATGACCTTGCGGCGACACCGCACGAAGTGGCCGCCATGCCCGGACCCAAGCGCCTGCAACTGCGCATGCTGCGCAGTGCCGGGGCCGATGACTTCAGCGACGCGCTGGTGAGCGGCATACGCGATAACGTCAATGCTGCCGAGAAAATTCGGCTCGCCGAGCGCCTCCAGCAGTTGGACCTGACGATCAAAAGCATAGGCGCCACTGCAAAAGGCGACACCATTACGCTGGACTACATCCCTGAACTGGGTACCCGACTCGCCGTCAATGGGGTCAACCATGGCAAAGCGCTAACCGGCGCCGACTTTTATGAGGCGGTGCTGGCCTTGTTTATCGGAAACAAGCCCGTGGACTCACGGCTCAAGCGCGGACTGCTAGGCCTGTGATTGAAGCCGGCGTTTGCGTTAGGTCAAAGGACCGCATTCTTTGGGTGCAAGAAAGCAGCAAGTCATGGTTAATACTAGGGCCCCAATAAGGATAGTCCTATGTCAAGGCATTTGAACAACTTGCAAAGACTCTGGTCCAAGCTGCAACGTCGTTATGGCAACGACGATGCTTTGGTATTGGAAGTAAAACGTGAAATTGATGCACTCGAAGCCGGCGCAAATATCAGGACCAGCACCTCGCGCGACAAGTTCCCATGCGGCGCACAAACATTGACCATGCACAAGACCAACGAGCGTCTGGCGGTTCAATAATCAATGAATGACCAAAGCATCCGCCAACACCGGTTCGCAAGAGACTGAGCTCAAGCTCGCCCTGCCGAGCATCGATCCGTCCATACTGTTGCAGCGACTTCGGCGCGTTGCGGTATTGGCCAGACGCACGAGCACCCGCCTGCAGTTGAACAACGTCTATTTCGACACCCCTGATCTGGTCTTGCGCCGGCAGCGCGTCGCGCTGCGAATCCGATGCGTGGGCGATGAAGCAAACCCGCAGTGGCTGCAGACGCTCAAGACCGCTGGCCGCACCGACTCGGCATTGAGCCAGCGCGGCGAATGGGAGACGCCGTTGCCGGGAGCCAAACTGTCCTTGAAAGCGCTGAAAAAAACGCCGTGGCCTGACATCGACGCCAACGGCGAGGTTTTTCGCGCGCTGACCCCCGTCTTTGAAACCAATTTCGAGCGCACCCTCTGGCTGGTCAGGCGACGCGACGGCAGCGTGGTGGAAGTCGCGCTCGATCTCGGCCAGATTCTGGCTGGCGGGCGCACTGCCCCGATTTGTGAACTGGAACTCGAACTCAAAGCCGGGCAGCCGCAGGCCTTATTCGATATTGCCCGGCAGATTGCCGAAAGCATTGCGCTGATTCCCGCTGCGATCAGCAAGGCAGAGCGTGGCTACGCGCTGGCACAAGGCTCTCTGGCCACAGCGCTACGCGCCGCACCCCAGGCTTTGTCACCCAAACTGAGCGTGGCGATGACGGCGCAACGCGTGCTGAGTGAAATGTTTTCCCAGTTCACCGGCAACCTGAACACGCTGCTGGTTTCGGACGATCCTGAAGTCGTGCACCAGGCACGCGTTGGCTGGCGTCGATTCAAGAGCGCGCGCAGACTTTTTGCGCCGGTGCTGGTGCGCGAGTCGGCCCCCGACTGGCAAGCGCTGCATGCGCTGCTGATCTGCCTGGGCAAACTGCGCGATCTCGACGTCGCCCGCACCCAAACTTTGCCGCCTCTCGCCGATGTTTATGTGGCCACCGATCCCCGTCGCGCCGAAGTTTGGCAACAAATGATGCTGAGCCTGGCGCAGGCCGTCCATCTGCAGCGCAAGGCGGTTCGCTACGCATTGCAGGACCCCGCTGTCGGCACCTGCCTGTTGGCAACAACGCAATGGCTGGGTGATTTGACCGCGACTGGCGCGGACGCAAGATCCGGGTCCGATGCATCACTGCAGCGATGGACGCAAGAACGAGTGCTGCGGCTGCACCAGAAGGTGCAAATGGCGCAAAACAATGGGGGAACCCCGGAACAACTGCATCGTGTCCGGATTCTCGCCAAACGAATGCGCTACAACCTGGAATCCCTGGAAGATCTGTTGCCCCGCAAACGAGCGCAACGCTGGCGCGCGCAAGCGATCCAACTGCAGACCAGTCTGGGCGATACACGTGACGCGATACAAGCGATCTCCCTGCTGATCGAACTCGGCACAGACCGTGGGCTGACGGAATTCCTGCGCGGCCACGCAATCGGACAAAAAACATAGCGTAGTTCGTGTCACGGTGATGACTTGACTCAAACACCACACGGTCAATGTGGTTGTCAGATTGTCATCTTTCCCCTCTAGATTAGAGCTGTTGGTGCCGGAGCGAGTACATCTCCGGCGAGTAGGGCATCAGTGTATTTAACGTAATGCTACCAACGCCAAATTCAATGCAGCTCTACGTCAGTCAAAGGGAACAGCGGTGCAAATCCGGAATGCTCAAGCCAGTCCAGCCATGGAGCACGTCTCCAATTGAGCTCACTCGCTTTGAACCTTCGCTACCAGCCGCGAGAGCCCTCGCGCCAGCTGAAGGGATTGCTGATCGTGATCGCCTTGCACGCTGCGCTGGGTTACGCGCTGGCTTCGGGTATGGCGCGCAAAGGCTTGAACCTCATCAAAAAGCCGCTGCAAGCGGTGATCATTCAGGAAGTCCTTCTTCCGCCGCCACCACTGCCGCCGGCCAAGCTCGTCAAGACCGCTGAACCCCAGACACCCAGAGTCGACAGCGCGCCGCCGATCCAGCGTCCCGACGTTCTTCCGGTACCCAGCGTCAGCCCGGTGGAATTGCCACCGAGCGAAGTCCAAACGCCACAGAAGCCAACACCGCCAGCCGTTGCCGCCGCGCCAGCGGCAGCTGATCATGGGAAGGCACAAGTCGCCTCAATGGAGACCGAATACGCCAGCCGGGTGCGGGCCATGCTCAACTCAATCAAGCGTTACCCGACCGGTCGTGCTGCCAGCCAACAGCGTCCGCAAGGCAAGGTCAAAGTGTGGTTCGCCCTGGCCCGGGGCGGCAGCCTGCTTGACGCCGGAATCCTTGAATCATCCAACTCCAACCTGCTTGACGATGCGGCGCTGGCCACCGTGCGCCGCGGCGTCTACCCCGCATTTCCAGCCAACACATGGGATGGCCAGGATCGCCACAAGTTTGTAGCAGAGATCGAATTCAGTCCGCCCAGTGCCTGAGTTGACGTCAACAAGCAATTTTCCATTTTTCACATTTTCACAACCCTTTCACGAAATGAATCACATGAAGAAATTCAAACCCACACCGATCGCCCTGCTTGTCGGCGCACTGTGCAGCGCGTCTCCGCTCTGGGCGCAACAGGCAAGCGCCACCGATATCGGCCGCATTTCGGTCGAGGGTCAGGCCGCTGGAACGGCGACCGGGCTGATCGTTCAGGAAGACACACCCAAGGCGCGCAGCTCGGTCAATCGCGCGCATCTGGAAACACTCAACCCATCGAGCAACCCGTATCAGGCGATCGAGATGCTGCCCGGTGTGAATACCTTCAGCTATGACGGCACCGGCCTGTTTGGCGGCGGCCTGCGCGTGCGCGGCGCCAACAGTGACCAGATGGGCTTCACCATCAATGGCGCACCGGTCAACGACTCGGGTAATTTCGCGGTCTATCCGCAGGAATATTCGGATGTTGACAATCTTTGTGAAGTCTTCCTGACGCAAGGCTCAACCGACACTGAAGCCCCTCACGTTGGCGCTTCCGGCGGCAATGTCGGCATGGTGACCTGCGCACCGGAGGACGCATTTCGCATTCGCCTGTCGCAATCAATGGGCATGCTGAATTTCTCCAAGACCTTTGTTCGCCTGGATACCGGAAAATTTGCCGACGGCAAGGCCAAGGCCTTTATATCGTATTCCAAATCCCAGGCCGACAAATTCAAGGGTGAAGGTAAAGCGGACAAGGACCACGTCGATTTTGGCGCCGAATTCAAACCAAACGACAGTCTGTCGCTGTCCACCAGCCTGCTATACAACAAGGCGGTCAACAACAATTACCTGACGCTCTCCAAAGCCAACATCGCCGCTTCCGGCGACCGTCTGGACTTCAGCACCACGGTACCCCAGCATGTAACGCCGGTGGCAGGAACCGCCCAAGCGGACACGCTGCCGGGGGCACCGGATACTTACTACGGGTTCAACCTGAACCCGTTCAAGAACTACCTGTGGACCGGCAAGGCCGAATACAAGGTCAACAAGGACGTCTCGGTCTCGGCTGAGCCCTATTTCTGGTACGGCTTTGGCACCGGCGGTCAGGAAGAGCAGCTTCTGAGTGAATCCAAAGCATCCACGATTCGCGGCGGCGGCCTGGCCGACATCAACGGCGACGGCGACGCCCTGGACAAGGTGCTGGTCTACCGCGGCTCCCTGACGCAGACTTACCGCCCGGGTGCCACCTTCAAGACCAGCATCCGCGTCGACAACAACAATATCCTGGCCGGCTATTGGGTTGAGCGCGCACGCCACATCCAGACGCAACCGGCGGTCCGCGTTGACAACGCCGGCAATACCACCGACATCTGGCTGCAGGACGAGAGCCTGTACCTGCGCCGTCAGGACGGCACGGTCTACCAGGGACGCAACCAGCAGACCATCAGTTCCGCCTCGTCCCTCTTCATTCAGGACAGCATCAGCCTGCTGCAGGACAAGCTCAATCTGCAACTGGGTTTGCGCAACTCGGAGATCAGGCGCGACTTCAGCAACTTCGCCAATGAAGGTTCCGGCCAGGGCGCTGATTACAACCTGACCAAGACTTACAGCAAGGTACTGCCCAGCGCCGGCGTGCGCTACGCGCTGGACCCGCAGCAACAGGTCTTTGCCAATGTGGCCGGCAACATGAAGGCACCGGGCAACTTCAGCTACCAGTCGCTGCTGATCGGTGGCACTACGGTCAACGGCCTGCTGACCGGCGCCAACCTGCGCGACCCGGCTGTGGAAATGGAAACCTCAACCAATCTGGACATTGGTTACCGCTTCGCCGGCACCGCTTTGACATTCTCAGGATCGGTTTACTACATCAACTTCAACAACCGCATTGCGCGCGCGTACGACCCGGTGTCATCCCTGTCCACCGACTTTAACGTCGGCAACGTTATCACGCGTGGCTTTGAGTTGGAGTCCGGTTACAAGCTGAACAGGAACTGGTCGCTCTATGGCTCGCTGTCTTACACCGACAGCAAGATGCAAAGCGACCTGCGCACCAGCGCCACCGCATTCGAGGCAACCGCCGGCAAGCAAATGCCCGATACCCCGCAGTGGATGGGCGCGCTGCGCCTGGCCTATACCAGCGGCAGCTGGTACGGCAACGCCGACCTGAAGTACACCGGCAGCGCCTACTCCACGCTGGTGAATGACGAATCGGTAGATGGCGTGACCCTGACCAACGTCAGCCTGGGTTATCGTTTTGGCGATACAGCGTTCCTGAAGAAACCCTCGGTTCAATTGAATGTGAACAACCTGTTCGATCAAAGCTACCTGCGCATCAATTCGGGCAGCGGCAGCAACTTCACGACACGCGCCATCGGCACCGGCGGCAGCACACCGTTCTACTACGTAGGCAGCCCACGCTTCATCTCAGTCACCCTGCGCTCGGACTTCTGATGGCGGTGCACAGCGTTGGCAATGGATTGCGCTCGGCTGCAACAGTGCGGTCGCTGACGGCCAGCGCCTGCCTGGGGGCGGCGCTGCTCGGCTTCCTTCCATGCGCGCAGGCCCAGCAGCCTGCGGCGCAGCCACCGCTGACGCTGTCGCTGCTGGCCTTCAGTGATTTCCACGGCTACCTGCAGCCGCCACCCGGCAGCGTGCTGGTGCCGGTCCCTGGCAAGGACAGCGGCGCCCGCGTGGCGGTCGGTGGCGCGGCCTACCTCGCAACGCTGGTTGAACAACTCAAGCGCCAGAACCCCGACAACACCCTGCTGGTGGCCGCGGGCGACATGATTGGCGCATCACCGCTGACGTCGAGCCTGTTCCATGACGAGCCGACCATTGAATTTCTGAACCAGATTGGCGTGCGCGTCTCCGTTGTCGGCAACCATGAGTTTGACAAAGGCCGTGCCGAATTGTTGCGCCTGCAGCACGGCGGTTGCCACCCGAAATCGGCCGACGGCTCCAGCGGTGTCATCGGTGTTGACACCTGCATGCACGACGGCCAGTTTAAGGGCGCCAGCTTTCAATACCTCGCTGCCAATGTCATCGATCAGGCAAGCGGCAAGCCGCTGTTTCCGCCCTACGCCATTGAAACCGTCGCCGGCGTCAAGGTCGGATTTATCGGGGTGACGCTGAAGGAAACTCCGCAGATGGTGATACCCGCCGGTATTGTCGGGCTGCAATTTGTGGATGAAGTGGCGACCGTGAACCAACTGGTTCCGGTCCTGAAAAACCAGGGCGTCACGGTGATCGTGCTGCTGCTGCACCAAGGTGGTGAAACCACAGCCCGGACAATGCTCGACAAGTCCTGCCCGGGCTTTAGCGGCGACGTTCTCAGCCTGGCCGATCGCATGGACCCGGCCATCGACCTCATCATCAGCGGTCACACGCACCAGGAATACGTCTGCTTCAGACCGGACGGCAAGCTCATCACCCAATCGGGTCCGGCGGGCCGACTGCTGACGAAAATCGATCTCACCGTCGACCGACTGACCGGCAAGCTCATTGCCAAGGATGCCAACAACAAGCTCGTCATCAATGAATCAGACGTGAAGGATTTCAACGGTGCACTTCTGCCGATGCCGACGACTTACAGCGCTCTGCGTCCGGATCCCGCGACCGACGCCATGGTGCGCCGTTACGCTGACCTCGCGGCGTCGGTGTCCAATGTCGTGGTCGGCAGAGTATCGGGCAGCCTCGACCGCAAGATCAACGAGGCCGGCGAAAGCACGCTGGGGGCCGTCATCGCGGACGCCTTTCTGGCCGCCTCCGCCGGCGCCAACCAGGGCTCGCCGGCTGCGCAGATCGCCTTCACCAATCGCGGTGGCCTGCGCAGCGACCTGACGACCAGTCTGGACGTTACCTTTGGTCAGTTGTTCAGCGTATTGCCCTTCAGCAACACCGTGGTCACGATGGACCTCAACGGCGCGCAACTGCTGCGACTGCTGGAACAGCAGTGGGAGCAGCCGCAAACACCGGGCGGACGCATGCTGTCGGTCTCCAGCGGCTTTGGCTACGCCTGGAATGCCCGTCAAGCCGATGGCGCGGCGAGCGGCAGCGGCCAGCGCGTCGTGCCCGGCTCCATGAAACTGCACGGCGTACCGATTGAAATGGACAAGACCTACCGCATTGCGGTGAACAACTTCATCGCCAGCGGTGGCGACAACTTCACGGTTCTGCAACAGGGCCGCAGGCAGCAGATCGGTGACATCGACTCAGTCGTTGCTCGAGCCTATTTTCAGACCAAGGGCCTGGTTGTAAAACCGGCGCTGAATCGAATTGCACGCCTGAACTGAGGCAAATATTTTTTAATGCGGCTGACACATGCCGCCCCTTTAATCGAGTCCTTTCAGGAGTTCACACCATGACCATTCAAAACAGCCGTCGCGACTTTTTGGTAAAAACCGCGAGCGCAAGCGCTGCGGTCGCAATGATAGGCACGCTGGCCGCTTGCGGCGGGTCCGATCCCGCAGCCGTGTTCCTGATTCCGCCACCCAAAGCCGATTTCAAATACGGCGTCGCCAGTGGCGACCCGCTGACAGACCGTGTTATTTTGTGGACCCATGCCAAGATTGCGAACAGTATCGATGCCGTATGGCTGACCTGGCAAGTCGCTGCCGACAATGCTTTTGCCACGGTGGTGCGAACCGGTCGCGTGCAGACCACGGAAACTTCGTCCTTCACCGCAAAGGTCGACGTCACCGGCTTGACGGCTGGCACCAGCTATTTTTACCGCTTTGTCGATGACGCCGGCGTGATCTCGGCGGTTGGCACCACGCGCACCCTGCCGGCTGCCAATGCCAGTTCGGTCAAGCTCGCCGTGTTTTCATGCGCGCTTTATTCGGAGGGCTTCTTCAACGCCTATGACGCAGCGGCCAAGTCGGACGCCCAGTACGCCATCCACCTGGGCGACTACCTGTACGAATACGGCTCGGACCCGAAGAAATTCGGCAACGCCGATGCCGTGACACTCGGGCGTGTCACCGTCCCCGCCAACGACATGGTCAGCCTGGACGACTACCGCACACGCTACGCCCTGTACCGCTCGGATCCAATGCTGCAAGCCCTGCACGCCAAGATGCCCTGGATCACGATTTGGGACGACCACGAATTTGCCAACAACGCCTACGTCGCTGGCGCAGAAAACCACAATCCATTGACCCAGGGCGACTGGACGACACGGAAAAATATTGCGGCCAAGGTGTACCACGAGTGGATGCCGATCCGCACGCCTGACAGCGCCAACCTGCTCAAGATTTACCGCAGCTTTGACTTCGGCAATCTGCTCTCGCTTCACATGCTCGATACGCGCATCGAAGGTCGGGATCAGCAATACGATAATTTTGGCGACGCCGACGGTGGTGTGACGCGCTACCTGACCGGCCTGGCCACTGGCACCGATGCGGCACGAAAGATGATCAGCGCCACGCAACAGAGTTGGCTCATGAACAACATCTCTTCATCGACTGCCAGCTGGCAGTTCCTGGGCAATCAGGACATCATGGCGCGCATGTGGTTTCCAGCTTCGGTGCTGCAAGCCTATGCCACTGCGGCCAGCAACCCGACCGGCGTTGTCAGCGCCATCAGCAATTACCTGACAGCCAAAGCGACCCGTGCCGCCTATGGCGCCGCTGCCCTCACGCCAACGCAAAGCGCCCTGCTTAGCGCACCCAAGATCCCTTACAACCTCGACTCCTGGGACGGTTATCCCAGCAACCGTGAAGCGGTGCTGCAAGCCATCAAGGCGAAGAACAAAAAACTGGTGACACTCTCGGGCGACTCGCACAATGCCTGGTTTGCCAACCTGACCACCCTGGCCGGTGAAAAGGTCGGTGTAGAGTTTGCCGCCTCGTCGGTCACGGCACCCGGTTTCGAGAGCGTCGGTCTGGGCAGCATGGCCAGTTCACTCGACGGCAGTGCCCTGGTACCGCAGTTGGGCGCCTCGGCCATTGGCGCCGGACTGGGCCTGGTCGATGACTTGAATTACAGCGACAGCGTTCGCCGCGGCTACCTGCTCATGACCATCACCGCAGATGCGGTCAAAGGTGAATATGTGTTTGTCAGCACGGTGAAGTCCAGCACCTACACGGCAGCGGTGGGCAAGACCGTCACCGTGGCAGCCACGGGCGCCGTCAGCTACGCCTGATCAGAACAGTGGCGGGCGACGGCCTTGCTGATTTTCGGTCGCGCCGGCAACAACTTGTCGGAGCGGCGTCTGCTTCCAGTTCCGCCACCGGGTGTCACACCTTCGTCACAAACCCGTCGAACAATTCAGTCGTTTACATGTCGCTTGCTTCGCAATCAAGGATGAGAACAGGCGAGCGCTGCAGCGTCGCCGCCTTACTCCAACACAGCTTACGTGCAGACGGAACCGCCCAGCGCCATGTAGCACCAATCTCTCTCTCCAACCTCAAAAGGAAGCTCCAATGATGAACCGACGCGACCTCTTGTCGACTGCCGCTCTGGCAGGCGCGACCGCCGCTTTCCCGGCACTTGCCCAGTCGTCCCGCGCGATTTGCTACAACTGCCCGCCGGAGTGGGCGGACTGGGGCGGCATGCTGCGCATGGTCGGGCAACGCCTGAACATTCAGGTGCCGCCAGACAACAAAAATTCCGGGCAATCACTGGCCGCGCTCATCGCCGAGAAGGCCAAGCCCGTAGCCGACGTGGTCTACCTGGGTGGCCAGGTCGGCCCGCAAGCCAAAGCAGCCGGCGTGATCGAAGCCTACCAGCCCAAGCGTTTTGCCGAAATTCCAGCGACGCTCAAGGACGCAGAAGGCTACTGGTTCAGCATTCACTCCGGCACACTCGGCTTTTTTGTCAACACCCAGGCCCTGGGCGGCAAGCCCGTGCCACGCAGTTGGGCCGACCTGCTCAAACCGGAATACAAGGGCCTTGTGGGCTACCTGAACCCCGGCAGCGCGGCGGTCGGCCAGGTTGGCGTCATTGCCGTCAACCTCGCACTCGGTGGCACCTATGACAACCTGGATGCGGGCATCAAATACTTCAAGCAACTCCAGGCCAACAACCCCATCGTTCCGACGCAGACCGCTTATGCGCGGGTTCTGTCGGGCGAAATCCCGATTCTGCTCGACTATGACTTCAACGCCTACCGCGGCCAGTACACCGACCAGGCACCCACGGTCTTCGTCATTCCACAAGAAGGCACGCAACAGCTTCCCTATGTCATGGGTTTGGTCAAGAACGGTCCCAACCCCGAGCAGGGCAAACGCATTCTTGACTTTGTGCTGTCCGACGAGGGCCAGCGTCACTGGGCCAGCGCCTATCTGCGTCCGGTCTTTGCCAAAGCGATGTCGGACGACATGAAGAAGCGCTTCCTGCCCGACGCCGACTACCAGCGCGCCAAGGCGATTGATGTGCAAAAGCTGGCCGACGCGTCCAAGGCCATCGGCACGCGTTACCAAAAAGAAGTGGGTTGATGAAAACTGACCGCGCCTGGCTGATTGGGTTGACGCTGCCAGTCGCGGTCATGTTCTTCACGTTCTTTGCCATTCCGTTGGCCAAACTCTTCGTCATGGGCGGCAGTAGCGAACTGGGTTGGTCAGCCTACGGTGCCGCCTTTGTTGAGCCACGCTACTGGCGCAGCATGGTCTCTACCGTCACGCTGTCGGTCGTCGTCACCGTGGCGACGCTCATCATTTCGGGCATTGCAGGCGTCTTTCTGGCGCGCCACGAGTTTGTTGGGCGACAAATTCTCACCGCCTTGTTGACGCTGCCACTCGCATTTCCCGGTGTCGTCATCGGCTTCATGGTCATCATGCTGGGGGGGCGCCAGGGGCTGATACCCACCATCAGCAACGCGCTGATTGGCGAGCGCCTGGTCTTTGCCTACTCGATGCTGGGGCTGTTTATTGGCTACATCTACTTCTCCATCCCGCGCACGATCCTGACCGTCATCGCCGCCGCTGAAAAACTCGACCCGCAATTGATCGAAGCCGCACGCTCCTTGGGAGCCTCGAACTGGCGCGTGCTGGTGGATGTGCTGATACCCGGCCTCAAACCCGCGCTGCTGGCGGCTGGCGCCATCTGTTTTGCGACTTCCATGGGCGCCTTTGGCACCGCCTTCACCCTGGCCACCAAGATTGACGTCTTGCCGATGATCATCTACACCGAATTCACGCTGCAGGCCAACATCGCCATGGCGGCAGCCCTGTCCTTTGTGCTGGGCCTCTTGACATGGTCGGCACTTGCCTTTGCCCGCAGTTTGACTGGCAATACCGTTGCCGCAGCCGCATGAAAAACAGCACAAAAATCCGTCGCTCAGCGGTCTTCTGGTCGCTGCTGGCCTTCACCATCGGCGTGGCGGCTTTTTTAATCATCCCCGTCATCCTGTCGATCCTGACCGGCCTGACCAAGAACCAGTTCGTGGGCCTCTCAAGCGGCTTGACACTGCAATGGGTCTTCAAGGTCTGGGGCAGCTACCAGGACAGCCTGTGGCTCTCGCTGGGCATTGCGCTGGCCTGTCTGGCCAGCACGCTGGTGCTGGGCGTGCCGGCCGCCTACGTGTTGTCACGCATCCAGGGAAAATGGGCGCGAACCATTGAGGAATTGCTGATGTTGCCGGTGGCCCTGCCGGGTCTGGCAACGGCACTGGCGCTGATCGTGACCTATGGTGCCGTGGGCAACTTCAGAACGCACTGGACCTTCATTCTGGTTGGTCACGTCCTCTTCACGCTGCCCTTCATGGTGCGCTCAGTGCTGGCGGTTCTGCTGTCGGTGGACATGCATTCGCTTGAAGAAGGTGCGCGCAGCCTGGGCGCGAGCTTCGTGCAGCGCTTTACCGGTATCGTCCTGCCCAACTGCCGCTCCGGCATCATCGCCGGCTCCCTGATGGTGCTGACGCTCTCCATTGGCGAGTTCAACATGACTTTGCTGCTGCATACGCCGCTGACGCAGACGCTGCCGGTCGGGCTGGCCGATGCCTATGCATCGCTGCGCATCGAAGTCGGCAGCGCCTACACGATTGTTTTCTTCATGATGATTGTTCCGCTGTTGCTCGCGCTGCAACTCGCTGGCGGACGAAAGGTATCCAAATGACCGCAAACCGTGGCGTGCAAATCCTGATGCAGGGCTGCACCAAGCGCTACAAAAATCAAGTCGTGCTGGAGCCTACCGACTTGCGCATCGAGTCGGGCGAAACACTGGTGCTGCTTGGGCCATCGGGCTGCGGCAAGACGACCGCCCTGAGGATCATCGCGGGGCTTGACGACGCCGATTCTGGTCAGGTCCTCCTGGAGGGCGAGGATATCTCACGGCTCCGCGCGAGCCGGCGCGGCATGGGCATGGTCCATCAGGCCTACAGCCTGTTCCCAAACATGACGGCGCGCGACAACGTTGCTTTTGGACTGCGGATGCGGAAGGTCGGCAAGGTGGAGCGGCGCCGTCGCGCGAATGATCTCCTCGAGCTCGTCGGCCTCGGCGCGCAGGCCGGCCGCTACCCCAGTGAGATGTCCGGTGGGCAGCAGCAGCGCGTGGCGCTGGCGCGAGCTCTCGCCATCGAGCCGCGGGTGCTGCTTCTCGACGAGCCGCTCTCGGCACTCGACGCCAAGGTGCGCGGTGAGCTTCGCGACGAGATCCGGCGCATCCAGGTCGAGGTGGGCACCACGACCATATTCGTGACGCACGATCCGGAGGAGGCATTTGCTCTCGCCGACCGGGTCGCCGTCATGAACCTCGGTCGGCTCGAGCAGGTGGCGCCGCCCACGGAGATCTATCAGAGACCGCAGACGGAGTTCGTGGCTGAGTTCGTCGGTCTGACCAACCGGCTGCCGGGAGTGGCGCGGGCCGGCATGGTCAACGTGCTCGACA
>CAIRAW010000015.1 GCA_903876735.1 uncultured beta proteobacterium
CCTACGAAAACTTACGCGATGATCTTTGCAACCACACCGGCACCGACCGTCTTGCCACCTTCACGGATGGCGAAACGCAGGCCTTCTTCCATGGCGATCGGGTTGATCAGCTTGACCGTGATCGAGACGTTGTCGCCTGGCATCACCATTTCTTTGCCTTCTGGCAACTCGATCGCTCCGGTCACGTCCGTGGTACGGAAGTAGAACTGGGGACGGTAGTTGTTGAAGAACGGGGTGTGACGGCCGCCTTCGTCTTTCGACAAAACGTAAATCTCACCGGTGAAATGGGTGTGCGGCTTGATCGAACCGGGCTTGCACAGCACTTGGCCGCGCTGCACGTCTTCGCGCTTGGTGCCGCGCAGCAAAATACCAACGTTGTCGCCTGCCTGACCTTGGTCGAGCAACTTGCGGAACATTTCCACGCCGGTGCAGGTGGTCTTCTGGGTGTCAGAGATGCCGACGATTTCGATTTCTTCACCAACTTTGATCACGCCACGCTCAATGCGACCGGTCACAACGGTGCCACGACCCGAGATCGAGAACACGTCTTCAACTGGCATCAGGAAGGCGCCGTCCACTGCGCGCTCGGGCAGAGGGATGTAGGTGTCAAGCGCTTCTGCGAGCTTGATGATGGAGCCTTCGCCCAGGTCACCCTTGTCGCCTTCCATGGCGAGTTTGGCCGAGCCGTGGATGATGGGGGTCTTGTCGCCCGGGAAATCGTATTTGTCGAGCAACTCGCGAACTTCCATTTCAACAAGTTCGAGCAGTTCGGCGTCGTCCACCATGTCGCACTTGTTCAGATAAACAATGATGTAAGGCACGCCAACCTGACGGGCCAGCAGGATGTGCTCGCGGGTCTGGGGCATGGGGCCGTCAGCAGCCGAGCAGACCAGGATAGCGCCGTCCATCTGGGCTGCGCCGGTGATCATGTTCTTGACATAGTCAGCGTGGCCAGGGCAGTCAACGTGAGCGTAGTGGCGGTTGGCCGTTTCGTACTCGACGTGGGCGGTGTTGATCGTGATGCCGCGTGCTTTTTCTTCCGGTGCCGCGTCGATCTGGTCATAGGCCTTGGCCGTGCCGCCAAACTTGGCCGCCAGCACGCTGGTGATGGCCGCTGTCAGCGTGGTCTTGCCGTGGTCAACGTGGCCAATCGTGCCCACATTGACGTGAGGCTTGGTACGTGCAAATTTTTCTTTTCCCATTTTCAATTCTCCAAAGAGCAGTGCCCGTGAATTGGTTTAATGTTTGCAGTTCGTCACGGTATCCCTTGCCACGGGCAGCTCGGGGTGCGAAATCGCAGACAGTTACTTCTAATCAGCAGGGGTCAGCGCAAGAATTGCCAGGCAAGTTCCTGATCTGACCCACAAGATCTTCTTACTTCGCCCTTGCCGCCATGATGGCTTCAGAGACATTGCGCGGCGCTTCCGTGTAGTGCTTGAATTCCATCGTGTAGGTAGCACGGCCTTGCGACATAGAGCGCAGGGTGGTGGAGTAGCCAAACATTTCCGACAGCGGAACTTCCGCCTTGATCGCCTTGCCGCCACCAACCATGTCTTCCATGCCTTGAACCATGCCGCGACGCGAGGACAAATCGCCCATCACATTGCCCGCATAGTCTTCCGGCGTTTCGACTTCAACGGCCATCATCGGCTCCAGAATCACGGGGCCGGCCTTGCGGCAGCCTTCCTTGAAACCGAAGATTGCAGCCATCTTGAACGCGTTTTCGTTTGAGTCCACATCGTGGTAAGAGCCGAAATGCAACGTGACCTTAACGTCAACCACCGGATATCCAGCGAGCACGCCTGAAGTCACAGCTTCGTGAATGCCCTTTTCAACCGCTGGAATGTACTCGCGCGGCACGACGCCACCCTTGATGGCGTCGACAAACTCGACGCCCTTGCCTGGCGCATTCGGTTCGATCTTAAGCACGACGTGGCCATACTGACCCTTGCCGCCCGACTGGCGAACGAACTTGCCTTCACTGTCTTCCACTGTCTTGCGAATGGTTTCGCGGTAAGCCACTTGCGGCTTGCCAACGTTGGCTTCGACACCAAATTCGCGCTTCATGCGGTCAACAATAATTTCAAGATGCAACTCACCCATGCCGGCAATCAGTGTCTGGCCAGACTCTTCGTCGGTCTTGACGCGGAACGAAGGATCTTCCTGCGCCAAACGCTGCAGGGCGATGCCCATTTTTTCCTGATCAGCCTTGGTCTTGGGCTCGACCGCCTGGGTAATCACCGGTTCCGGAAACACCATGCGTTCAAGCATGATGATGGCAGCGGGGTCGCACAGCGTTTCACCCGTGGTGACATCCTTCAAACCGATACATGCAGCAATATCGCCAGCGACAATTTCGCTCACTTCTTCGCGCTTGTTAGCGTGCATCTGCACGATACGGCCGATA
>CAIRAW010000016.1 GCA_903876735.1 uncultured beta proteobacterium
ATCGTTCCCATCCTGGTTCAGGGCTTGCAGCGGCTGGAATACCGCGGCTACGACTCCTGTGGCGTGGCGGTCGTCGCCAATGGCCTGCAGCGCGCGCGCAGCACCTCGCGGGTGGCGGAACTGGCCGAGCAGGTGGCCGCCACCGGGCTTGAAGGCACGACCGGCATCGCCCACACGCGCTGGGCCACGCATGGCGCGCCGGTGGTGCACAACGCGCACCCGCATTTCAGCCATGGCGCCGGGGCGGACGCCGCCAGCAAGCCGGGCCGGGTGGCGCTGGTGCACAACGGCATCATCGAAAACCACGATGAACTGCGCGCACGCCTGCAGGCCAAGGGCTACATCTTTCAGAGCCAGACCGATACCGAGGTCATTGCCCACCTGATCGAGAGCCTGTACGAAGGCGATCTGTTCGAGGCGGTCAAGGTCGCGCTCAAAGAGTTGCAAGGGGCGTACGCGATTGCGGTGTTCTGCAAGGACGAGCCGCATCGCCTGATCGGCGCGCGCGCCGGCTCACCCCTGATTCTGGGCGTCGGCAAAGACGGACAAGAGCATTTTCTGGCCAGTGACGCCATGGCATTGGCGGGCGTCACGGACCAGATCCTGTACCTGGAAGAGGGCGACGTGGTCGACATCCAGTTGGGCAAGTACTGGCTGGTCGACCGTAACTACAAACCCATGACGCTGGCGCAGCGCCCGGTCAAGACCGTGATCGCGCACAGCGGCGCGGCCGAATTGGGGCCCTATCGCCACTACATGCAAAAAGAGATTTTCGAGCAGCCGCGCGCCATCGCCGATACGCTCGAGGGCATTGACGGCATCGTGCCCGAGCTGTTTGACCTGCAGATGAACCACGCGCCCGGCCAGAATGCCGCGCGGGTTTTCGAGGAGATCGATTCGGTGCTGATCCTGGCCTGTGGCACCAGCTATTACAGCGGCTGTACCGCCAAGTACTGGCTGGAGAGCATTGCCAAAATTCCGACGCAGGTTGAGGTGGCCAGCGAATACCGCTACCGAGAATCAGTGCCCAATCCGCGCACGCTGGTGGTCACCATCACGCAGTCGGGCGAGACCGCCGACACGCTGGCCGCCCTGCGCCATGCGCAAAGCCTGGGCATGGCGCACACCCTGACCATCTGCAACGTTGCCAGCAGCGCCATGGTGCGCGAATGCGAGCTGGCCTACATCACGCGCGCCGGCATCGAGATCGGCGTGGCCTCCACCAAAGCCTTTACCGCCCAACTGGCCGGCCTATTTTTGCTGACGCTGGCGCTGGCGCAGGCCAAGGGCCGCCTCAGTGCAGCCGAGGAAGCGCGTCACCTCAAAGCCATGCGCCATCTGCCGGCTGCGCTGCAGGCGGTGCTGGCGCTCGAGCCGCAAGTGATGGCCTGGGCCGACGACTTTGCCAAAATGGACAATGCGCTTTTTCTGGGGCGTGGCCTGCATTACCCGATCGCGCTCGAAGGTGCGCTCAAGCTCAAGGAGATCAGCTACATCCACGCCGAAGCCTATCCGGCCGGTGAACTCAAGCACGGCCCGCTCGCCCTGGTGACCAGCGCCATGCCGGTGGTTACCGTTGCACCGAACGACGCGCTGCTGGAAAAGCTCAAGAGCAATATGCACGAGGTGCGCGCCCGTGGCGGCGTGCTCTATGTGTTGGCCGATGCCGACACCAAAATTGAAAGCGGCGAAGGTCTGCATGTGATCCGCATGCCCGAGCATTACGGCGAACTCTCGCCCCTGCTGCACGTGGTGCCGCTGCAACTGCTGGCCTACCACACCGCTTGCGCGCGGGGCACCGATGTTGACAAACCACGCAACCTGGCCAAGAGCGTGACGGTGGAGTAGTTTTGTTAGCGAGCAATCTACGATTGTTTGTTCAGAATAAAGTCCGTCTGCGGCGCCGACGAGCGCCAATCGGGTATCAACAAAGTTAGAGGCTAATTGCGGAGGACATCCAAGATATTGCCGTTGTTGACAAATTCTGCAATCTCGCGACAAGTGTGATGGTGGCTCACGCGCTGCGCGACCTCGCTGTTGCATGTAGCTGATTGGAGCAAATAAAGTCTGTCGAGAATTTTCTATTCACTTTGGCCGCACCTGTCAATGGACCGGTCCAATCGATTCACTGAGGAGCGCTTGATCGCGTCGGCACTTGAGGTCGCTTTGACAACTGTCTGATTTGGGTTGCCAGTCAGCAGTCGCTCGGGAGCGCGAACAATGTGCCCTAAACAGTCATCGATCTTTGTGGAAATCTGACATTCACTCGTGCTTTCAAAAGTGGAAAGCGGACATCCGTATGCTGTGAGCGATCTCGTCCACGCTCACAGGCCGCCAGTGCCGAGAATCCACAAGGATGGGGTCGGCTAAAACAACGCCGTCGTTTCCTGAGATTTGCCCATTCATTGGCAGCGCTGGCTCACGCCTGGTCTCTACCAAGCCTAATCCGCCCTACGGCACGATCTGCACAGGCCGGGCCGGCCACGCACTGGTAAGCAGCGGTTTCAGCAGCAAAGCAAGCTGGCGTGGAACGAAGATCTCGCTGGTGGCGGCGATTTCGTCGATGCCCCACCAACGCAGTTCACAAAAAGTCTCTCGCTCTTGCGGTGTGAGCGCCGTCGGCTTCGGCTCGAATGACGGCACACGCTGAATATAGACACGCGCCAGCGTGTCGACTGGCAGACCATCGCGCAGAATGCGTTTGGGCGAAGTCCAGATCCAGTGGCCTGGATGGTTGAGGCGCAAGCCAGTCTCCTCAAAAATTTCGCGTATCAGTGCGTCCTCAAACGACTCTCCCAGATGCAGGGATCCGCCTGGCGTCAGCCAGAACGTTTGCCGAGATGCCGTTGGCTCCTGCGTCAAGGGCCCCGACGCCAGTTTCATCAGAAGGACGCGGTCTTGCGGATCAATCAGCAACGCACGGGCAGATTCAATGATGGTCATGCAATGGAACAGGGAAGCGGCGTGAGCGTCGGAGGCGAAGGGTAAAAAGAACAGGCCTTGCAATCACGTTACGGCCAGTGTCACACTTTGAGCAGCTAGCGATCAGCGGGAAAACCCTCGCCAATCGTCTGCCTTTCAATTGGTTCAGAGTTGCCGGATGCAGTCAAAGTTAATTCCTTTCAGCATCGATAGATGCTACAGTCATCCGACGACGTCATGTTGGCATCGCTGCGAGAGTTAATAAAGGCGCAAGAACCAACAAGAATTCGTCCTACAGGATCACAAACAAGATCCGGCCCATTGAGACGAAATAAATGAAAGCTTCTTCAGCCAGTCATATCGACGAGGTGATCGCTCGCACCTCGCAGCGCCTGGGTGGCGCCTTTGCCGACGACGACCTGATCACCCGGTCTTGGACGCGCTGCGTCACGGACCACGGTCTGGACCCGACGCGTGCGCAACCGGCGCGCGTCATCGAGCAAGGGCAGTTGCGCGAGCACCTGGAGCAGATTGAATCGTTCCTGCGCGTGGCGCGCGCCGGCATGGAGCAGCTCTACAAGCGCGTTTCGCCGCTGGGTTATGTGCTGCTGCTGACCGACGCGCAAGGCGTCACGGTGGATTACATCGGCAACGACCAGTGGGACCGTGAGCTCAAGCGCTCGGGCCTGTGCCTGGGCGCAGACTGGAACGAGGCGCACGCCGGCACCTGCGGTGTGGGCACCTGCATTGTCGAGCGCACGCCGCTGACCTGCCACCAAGGCGATCACTTTGATTCCACCCACATCGGTCTGACCTGCACCACCGCGCCGTTGTTCGACCCGACTGGCGATTTCATCGGCGTGCTTGACATCTCGGCGCTGAGTTCGCCTTCGGAAAAGCCGAGTCAGCACCTGGCGCGTCATATGACGGTGATGTTTGCCAAGATGGTCGAAGATGCCAATTTCATGCGCCATTTCAGCGACCAGTGGATTCTGCGCCTGGGGGTGGACTGGGCGTTGGTGGACGTCAGCGGCGAATGCATGCTGGCCTTTGACGTCGACGGAAAAATCCTTGGTGCCAACAGCGGCGCGCGCCAGTTGCTGGTGGCAATCAATGACGATGGCGGTGCCGCCCCGGTGGTCGGCCAGTTGTTGACGGATGTCTTCAAGGTCACGATGGATGACATCTGGCATGTTGCGCGCTCGGGCATGACGAGTGACCGCACCGTGCTCAGCACGCGCCGCCACGAGCTTTTCTACGCCATGGCCACACCGCCGCGCCACGTCGCCAGCAAACTGGTGCGCGATGGCGCGAACGCAGCACAGCCGATAGCCTGCCCGGCGCTGGACCGTCTCAGTGGCGACGACAAGCAGATGCTGCGCCTGCTCGACCAGGCCAAGCGCCTGGTCAACAAGAAGGTCAACATCCTGCTGCACGGCGAAACCGGCACCGGTAAGGAACTGATTGCGCGGGCCCTGCACGATTCAAGCCTGCGCGCCAGCAAGTCCTTTGTCGCCGTCAACTGTGCGTCGATTCCCGAGTCGTTGATCGAGAGTGAACTGTTCGGCTATGTCGCGGGCAGCTTTACCGGTGGGCGCAGCAAAGGGTCGCGCGGCTTGATCCTGCAGTCCAGCGGCGGCACGCTATTTCTCGACGAGATCGGGGACATGCCGATGCACTTGCAAACGCGCCTGCTGCGCGTCCTGTCTGAAGGCGAGGTCATGCCGCTGGGCGCCGACCGACCGGTGCCAGTGGACCTGACCGTGGTGGCGGCCTCGCACCGCGACTTGCGCCGCCTGATTGCCGAAGGTGTTTTCCGCGAAGACCTCTACTATCGCCTGTGCGGCGCCACGTTGCCGCTGCCGCCGCTGCGCCAGCGCAGTGACAAGCGCTTTGTGATTGATCGCGTGCTGCAGCAGGAGGGCAACCAACTCGGCGTTGAAGCCCATATTTCAGCGCGAGCGCTGGAGCTGCTGCTCAACTTCGACTGGCCCGGCAATATCCGCCAGTTGCGCAACGCCATCCGTTTTGCCCTGGCCATTTGCGACAACGGCTACATCACAACGACGCATCTGCCCAGTGAACTGTGCGCTGAAGAGGACGGCGACGCTGACGCCGCCAAACTGGCCTTGCAGGACGTCACCCTCAAGACCTTGCTGCAATCGGATCTGTCGGCCGGCATGGTGCAGGCGCAGACCCTGCTGCTGGCCCTGCGCCAGCAGCACTGGAACGTGACCGCGGTGGCCAGCGAACTGGGCATCTGCCGCGCCACGGTTTATCGGCAGATGAAGCGCTTCAACATTGTTTCGCCAACGCAGCAGTAGCCGCCTGGTGGCGCTCAGGTAGAGAGCTTGCGGCCGACCTTTTTTTGCACCGACTCGACCTTGCTGCGCAAGCGGCCACCAGCGCCGGAGCGGGCGTCGATCTTGATGTTGACGCCTACGCGTTCGCAGTCCACCGCCATCGCCTGGTAGCAGGCGGTAACGACGGCCATCACGGCGTCCCACTCGCCTTCTAGAATCGTACCCATGGGCGTGAGCTGGTAGGGCAGGCCGCTTTTGTCGATGATGTCGAGCGAGCGAGCGACGAACGGACTCAGGCTGATGCCCTTGCCCGATGGTGCCATTGAGAATTCAAGCAATACCATGGTCGTCTCCGGTTGGGTTTAGTGCAACAGCGCCGCAGCGATCTGCTGCGTCACTGTCTGGGAAAAATGGTCCGGCAGCAACTGGCCGGGGTGAGCGGACAACCAGCACTCGGCTACGCTGGTCAGGGCCCTGGCGTCATAGTGGCGACCGCTGCCAAGCGCGGCCTCGAAGCGATTGGCCTGCGCACTCAACCGCTTTGGGTCGGCGTCGAGCAGCAGCAGGGCATGGGCCAGCACTGCCTGGCGCCCATTGGCGCGACGCCAGTACTGCGCGCTGCCGGCGATCTTGCGCAGTCTGCCCTGCGCCCATACCGCCAGATTGAAGCGTCCGTCACAAAACGAGCCACTTACCAAACCCGGCTGACTGGTGATGCCCAAAGCGACCAGGGCGCGCGCCAGCACAGCGCACAGATGCAGATAGACCGGCTCGGCCCGTTCGCCGGGCGCGCCCTCACACGGGTAGGCCAGACTCAGGTTCAGGATGCCAGGGCCTTGCGGCACAACACCGCCGCCGGAGCGGCGCAGCCGCACTGGCCAGCCGCGCCGCAGCGTGGCCGCACTGACCTCGGCCAGGTCGGCGTAGCGGCGGTACGACAGCGGCGCTACCAGGCCCGCTTGCCCGTGCCAGATGGCCGCTGTCGCTTCGCCTTCAAGTGCCTGTGCCAGCCACTGCATTTCAAGTTCGCCGTCAAGCGCTTCGTCCGGACACAACACGCGCGACCAGCGCGGCTCAATGGCGCTGATGCGGGCTGTTTCACAAAGGCCGGTTTCAGCCACCGATGTGCCGCAGGATCAGGCGGTTCACATCGCTGGCCCGCTCCATCTGCGCCATGTGCCCGACGCCATCGAAGATCTCCACCGTGGCCCCGGCTGGTGCCTGCGCCGCATGTGCCGCCGGCACGATCTGGTCGTCCTTGCCCCAGATCATTAGCACCGGTTTGCCGGTTTGCGCCAGTTTCAGGCCCGGCAGCGCGCTTTGCTTGCCACCACCAAACAGACCCTGGTTGAGTGTGGTCAACAGTTCACCCACACCGTCCAGGCGCTTGTACTTGAGCACATCGTCCACCATCTGCCGGCTCACCAGCGTCGGGTCCTGAAACAGCAACTCCAGAACCGGTTTCAGATCACGGCGCGACGCTGCGCTGGTAAAGCCCTCGGTGTAGGCGCTGTTGATCTCGGGACCAAAGCCGGCGCTGGCGATCAGACTCAGCGTTGCCACCCGTTGCGGCTGCGCCAGTGCCAGTTGCGCTGCAATCGCGCCGCCCACCGAGTGACCGACCAGATGTGCCTGCGCCACGTCGATGGCGTCCATGAAGCGCGCAACGAAGTCGGCCAGTGCCTCCAGGCTGGTGCCGGGCAGCTTAACTTCGGATTGCCCGTGGCCGGGCAGGTCGAGCGCAATCACCGGATGCTTCTCGCCGATGGCATCGATGTTGAACAACCAGTTGTCCAGATCGCCGCCGAAGCCGTGCACAAAGAGCACTGGCGTACCCTCAGTCGCACCACGGCGCGCATAGCGGATGCGCAAACCGTCAACGTCGGCATAGAGGTAGGCCGGGCCGGCTTGTTCGTCGTCGTCCGCGCCGCTGACCGGCATGACGTAGGCGGCGATGTAGGCGTCGATCTCGGCGTCGCTGACGTCGCTGCCAGCGAGCACGCCGAGCAGCGCCTTGACGGGCAGCAATTCACCCTCATTGGCCACCTTGCGCCGCAGCAGGCCGGGGTCGGGGGCCTCGACGGCGTTGGCGATTTTGTCGGTTTCGACATCGAGGATGGGCATGCCCACCGTGATCTCGGTGCCGACTTCGACCAGCCAGGCGCCAACCGTGCCCTCGGCCATCGACAGGCCCCACTTGGGCATGATGATGGGGGTGATGCCAGCCATTAGTGCTTTCCCCCCTTGAGGGTGCGGCGCACGGCATCGGCCACTTGCGCAGCCGACGGGATGTAGAGGTCTTCGAGCGTCGGCGAGAACGGCACTGGCGCGTGTGGTGGCGCGACCTGCTCGATTTGCGCCTTCAGCGCGCCAAACGCGTGCATCGCAACCTGGGCCGCGATGTCGGTGCCGATGTTGCAGCGCGGGCTGGCCTCATCGACGCAGACCAGACGACCGGTCTTGGTAACGCTCTCCAGCACCGTGTCCATGTCAAGCGGCGAGAGTGTGCGCAGATCGACGATTTCAACTTCGATACCTTCCTTGGCCAGCGTGCTGGCGGCTTCGATGGCGCGGTGCACCATCAGGCCGTAGGTGACGATCGAGCAGTGCTTGCCTTCGCGCACCACGTTGGCTTCGCCCAGCGGGATCGTGTACGAGCCTTCGGGCACTTCACCCTCCAGGGCATACAGGTTTTTGTGCTCGCAGAAGATCACCGGGTTGTTGTCGCGGATCGACTGGATCAGCAAGCCCTTGGTGTCATAGGGCGTGCTTGGGCACACCACCTTGAGGCCGGGGATGTGCGTGAACAGCGGCGTCAGCATCTGGCTGTGCTGGGCGGCGGCGCGAAAACCAGCGCCGACCATGGCGCGGATTACAACCGGTGTCTCCGCCTTGCCGCCAAACATGTAGCGAAACTTGGCCGCCTGGTTGAAGATCTGGTCGAAGCAAACGCCCATGAAGTCGATGAACATCAACTCGGCAATCGGGCGCATGCCGCAGGCCGCAGCGCCGACTGCAGCGCCAACGTAGGCGCTTTCGGACAAAGGGGTATCGATCAACTGGTTCGGGTGTTTCGCGTACAGGCCCTTGGTGACGCCGAGCACGCCGCCCCAGGCGTCTTCCTCGCCGTCGCAGCCGGTGCCGCCGACGATGTCTTCGCCGAGCATGATCACCGTTGGGTCACGCGACATTTCCTGGTCGATCGCTTCGTTGACCGCCTGTTTCATACTGATTTTTCTAGCCATCATGTGCTCCTGGTTTTGTTCAATTGTTCGGTTCAGTAATTGACGTAGACGTCGGTCGTCAGGTCGGCCAGCGTCGGCAGCGGTGCCGCCTTGGCTTGCTGCACCGAGTCTTCGATCAGTGCGAGCACGCTCTTGTCGATGGCTGCCAGTTCATCACTGCTGATGACGCCAGCCGAGAGGACGTGGGCGCTGAATATCTTCAGGCAGTCGTGATTGATGCGAACGTCTTCGAGTTCACCCGGTGCCCGGTAGGTCTGGGCGTCGCCTTCGAAGTGGCCGTGAAAGCGCACCATCTTGCATTCGAGCAGCGAGGGACCTCCGCCTTCGCGAGCACGCTTGATGACTTCGCCAGCGGCTTCATAGACCGCCAGGAAATCGGTACCGTCCACCGTGATGCCGGGGATGCCAAAGCCGGAAGCGCGGTCCACATAGCTGTTGACGGCGGTGGCATAGTCGCGCGAGGTGGACTCGGCGTAGCCGTTGTTCTCGACCACGAAAATGACCGGCAGGTTCCAGACCGCCGCCAGGTTCAGGCTCTCCAGGAAGGTTCCCTGATTGGATGCGCCGTCACCGACGAAGCAGATGCCGACTTCGTTCTTCTTGCGGAACTTGGCCGCCAGCGCGGCGCCGCAGATCAGCGGTGCGCCGGCACCCAGGATGCCGTTGGCGCCCATCATGCCCTTGGACAGATCGGCGATGTGCATGGATCCGCCCTTGCCATTGCCGCAGCCGCCTTTTTTGCCGTAGATTTCTTTCATCATCTCGACCACATCGACGCCCTTGGCGATGCAGTGGCCGTGGCCACGGTGCGTGGAGGCGATGCGGTCACCATCGCCCAGATGGGTCAGGATGCCGACCGCGCTGGCTTCTTCGCCGGCGTAGAGGTGAACGAAGCCGGGAATGTCGCCACGACTGAAGTCAACGTGAAGTCGGTCTTCGAATTCGCGGATAGTTCGCATCGTGCGGTAGCACGTGAGCAAGGCCTCCTTGCTCAAGGGGAACGGGTTGCTGGCTGCCATTGTGTTGTCTCCTGTTTAGGTTGGCTGGGAAGAAAGGCGAAGCAGGCCATTGCATGCGGCAAATTGCATGCAGGCGGCCACGTCCACCGTGGGGAAAGCTTTCTCGACCAGCGTGAGTTGCACGCGGTCGCCAGAATCAAAAGTCATCTCGCGTTCGCCATCGAGCGCCACCACGCCGGCGCCGAGCGCGACCGTGAAAGGCTGGTTCGCAGGCATGGCCTCCCAGTGCGCGATGCCGACCGTGCGCACCATGCCAGGGGCAATCGGCGCCAGCAGTTGCACGCGGCACAGCAGCGGGTCGTCACTGAGCGTGATCGCCAGGCCGCCGGGCTCGCGCCGACCCACCGGCTGCAGCAGGCCGCCGATGGCCGACAGACCAATTGCCTGCGGATCGGCAAAAGTCAGGTAGACCGCAGCCAGGTTTTCCATCTTCCACAAAGCGCGCGCGCCGATGAAGCGGTCGGTCGAGATCACCGCATCGACCAGCGCGATGTCGCGCCGCTCGCCCTCGTTGATTGAGACTTCGATCAGCTTGTTTTGCACCAGCGCCTGCGCGGGACTGAGTTTGCCGCTGGCATAGAGACCGACTGCGATGCCGGTGATGGTCGGTTCGCGCATGTCCGGAAAGGCGTTGTTGGTGCCGGTTGACATGCCGGCGATGGGGACGTCGCGGCACTCGCGAACGACGGCGCGGTGCGTGCCGTCGCCGCCGAGCACGATGATCGCCTTAACGCCGGCGTCGCGCATCATGCGGGCGGCCAGAAAGGTGTCGTTGACGGTGGTCGTGGGCGACATGTCAAGGAATTCAATCTGCGGAAAGTTGTGCTGTAGCTGCAGTTCGCGTTGCAGGCTGCGCAGCAGCATCGCGCTGACGCCGCCCGAGTCCGGCATCATCAGCACCTTCTTCACGCCCATGCTGCCGGCAGCGCCGAGCACGCGCAGCAACATGCTGACGCGATCAGTTATCTGGAGGTTGCCGGCATTGGCGACGATGCGCCGGATGTCGCGCGCCGACACCGGGTTGGCGATAACGCCGATGCAGGGTGTGCAGCTTGATCCAGCTTCGGACATAGGTGTTGATTCCTGTAGGGACTTGCTGCTAGGCATTGCAAATCACGTGCCACCATGCCTTGGCTTCTATTTCAATACCGCCTTTTCCAGTGACGCTGGGGAGAAAAGCGGCAGTCCCAGTGCGGCTGTGACAATGCGACGCTTTGTTGTCGCAGTGAAACATCTGTCGCATCGATCGTTGCGACAGATGTCGCACCACCGGCACTTTCAAATTGCGCCGATTTAACGTTCAGTCCTTGATCAAACTGAGCGACCGTACACCTGCCAGTTGGGAGCGCGAACAAAGTGCCCCAAGGAGTCGGCGAGTAAAGTCAGGACCAGCCGTTTGCGGCCTTGGTCCTGGATGCCAAAGCGGTCGCACAGATGACGGGTTTTTTTCCTTGACCTGGCCAGCTCCAGCGCAGCGGTAACGGGTAATCGCGACCTACAGCATGAGCCCAGTCGTCCCGGTCGTCGCAAATTGAGGTTCCTTCGTGCCTGCTCATCTCGAAGACTAGGTGCTTCTTTGCCGATGCTGTAAGCTGATCCTCAGTATGTCTCTGCGACTTCCCCTCCTCCGAATTGCATGCGCCGCATTGATCTGCTGCGCATTGCTGTTGCTTGATCGACTGCCTCGTCCACCTTTGCCAGCAGCACCCCGTGCTACCTGGCCGCTAGCTGAGATGCTGCCAGCCAATGGCACGCTGACACTCAAGGCCGAGGGAAGAATTCCGGTGCCCATCAATACGCCGGTCGCGTATGCTACATGGCAACAGGGCCTGTTGGCTGGCAGCTGGGGTCCCTCGTTCCAAGTGAAGTAGCACACGTCGCCAACACTTGGTCAGTGAAGCCACCGGGATTGGGTTCTTGCCTGGGCCCGTTCAGGCGCCCAGATTCGTGGTGTGCAGTGACACCGGTCGTTCAGTGTTTACTGCCTGAGGGACTCGTCTGGCCTTGTAAGAGAAGTTTCTGCTTTCATACCATCTCTGGTAAAGCTGTTCATATTCTTGCGCCACTTCACGCCATGCACGCACAAAGTTGGGCACTGGCTTGCTGCGACACAACTGTTGTTCGATTGCATCTACCCACGCTTCGAGCTTTGCCGTAAGTGGCAATACGGCGCCCGCATCATGTGTGACATCCGCAGCAGCACCGCACACATGGGATACGACCACGGGCACTCTTGCCGCCATTGCTTCGCTGATTGCCATGCCATAAGGCTCCGCTTTGGCAGGATGCAGCAGCACATCAAAATCCCAATGGCGCACTGGATCAGTCCAACCCGCCAATTCGTAGCCACCCTGCCAGTGCGCAAATAGTTTCTTTACTTTGGCGACCTCGGGGCCGACCACGACAATTTTCAAATTGGGACGGCTACGGCGCAATTGCCGAATTGCCGCAATTGCGAATAACAGGCCCTTGCGCTTCCATTCGCTTCCAACAAAGCCGATCACGCCTGCATCGCGTGGCACGCTCCTGTCTTCGCGCAGAACCGCAGTCTTTACTCCAGGTGTTATGGGCTCAGTGAGCTTGTGCGCGAATTCCGGATAGTAATGAATCAGCTGTTGCTTCATGAATTCAGAATTGGGAACAATGCGCTTGGCAACTGAAAGCTCGCGTCGTTCCAGAAACAGTTGCATGGCCACGCGCAGCGAAATCAGCCGCCACCAGGGCTTTTCAAAGATCGTGGCAAATGGCGAGCCATGGAACGTGGTGATGTCATGGCAGTTGACCCGCTCATGACTGTGTATCAACCACCCGGTACGCGGGTTGGCTTGCAGCCAGGTGTTAACCGTGTTGGCAAATTGCATGTGCGCTCGCCACCGGGGTCGCATCGCAGCCTTGCCCAGTTCATGTACAACAATCCCGTTCGGTCTTTCGCCGGAACAGACTTCGCACAGAACTTCGACTTGGTAACCGAGGTCACGCAATTCATGGGTGACATTCCAGACATACCGCTCCATGCCACCCACAGGACCATAGCGTCGCACTACATGGACTATTTTCATATTCTTGACCGAGGAGCAGGCATCGCGTCTTGGTAGATCGACAAACCCGCTGATCCAAATAGCTTCTTCACTTCCGGTCCTCCTCAAGTCTTATGGGTGCTGCAGCAGATGATGGCTCACGCCTTGTACAAATCTTGTCGGCAAGGGGTAAAGTGCAGGTAAAGAATGTCCCGCCGAGGAGTCGAATTTCGACTCTGTTCGTTAGCGTCGACGACACCCAAAAGGAGGTGCGGAGCCTGCCCGCTGATTGGGAAAGTCCGCCTCAATCAGCAATCAGGTCATGCACTGGAGAGGCAGGATTCGCGAGGCGCTCCACCCAGCGTTACCGCCACGATCAGCAATCGCAGATCGCCCGAGCGCAAATCACGCCACAACGAGCGCCAACCCAGGCGCCAAAAAGGAAATAGTCATGGCGCTACCTTAACCCACTTGGAGACGAGCCGCCTTTTGCTGCCGAATTCTTCGGCACAAAGACCCCTGTCGCCGACGCACTCAGCTCTTGTAGGCGTCCACCGGAACCGTGATGACGACTTCATCACTGACCACCGGAATGTATTTTGTCAGGCCAAAGTCGGACCGTTTCAGATTAGCCGATATATTGCCGGAACACAGTTTTCGCTTATCCAGCGGACTGACGCCGCATTGAAAGCCGGCGACCTTGACGGTCAGTGGCTTAGTCACGCCAAGCATGGTGAACTGCCCCTCTGCTGCAACCACCTTTTCACCCTCAAAAATGAGCTTGTCGGATTTGAAGTGCATCGTCGGGAACTTCTTCACATTGAAAAGCCCTTCGTCAGAAAGGTGACTGGTCCAGGCAGTCGAACCCATATCGACAGAGTTGGTCTGCACCGTGAAATCAACGCTGCCGGTTTTGTTGGCCAAATCCAGCGTGACTTTGCCGTGGGTCTTCTTGAAACTGCCTCTTTGCGCGGAGAAGCCGACACGCGCAATGTCGAAATGCGCCGGTGCATGCGCCGGATCAATGATGTAAGTGTCGGCCGGGAAAGCCGGGCCGGCGATCGCGCCAAACACGATGGCAAGAGCAAGTCTGTTGTTCATCAAACCTCCAAAGGGATGTGTCTTTAGCATCAACTCGCTACTAGCGCGGAAACGCCTGCAGGTAAGCGGCAACGGCCCGAATTTCCTGGTCCGACAACAAGTGCGTAATCTGCTTCATGGGGGTGCCGGGGCGCCCTTCTGTTTCCTGGAAGACGCGAAGCTGTTTCACCAGGTAATCCTGATGCTGTCCGGCCAGTCTGGGGAATGAGACCAGGCCCTGTGCCTTGGGTCCATGGCAGGCCATGCAAGGGGCTGCTTCCTTTTCCGGCACACCGTTGTCAAATATGGCTTTGCCCGCAGCCATTTGTTGCGGGTTAACAGCGGCATTAGGCTCGGCAAGCTGGCTCGCGAAATACTCGGCCAAGCCTTTGATCTGGTCATCTGTGAGATGGTGACTGATGCCCCACATGTATTCAAAGCCGGGTGGATCGGAACGCTGATGGCTTCTGAAATTCTCGAGTTGGGCCACCAGATAGCCCGCTGGCTGGGCCGCCAGCCGAGGAAAATTCGGCGACACCGAATTGCCGTCGATGCCATGGCAGATCGAACAGACCTGCACCGCTGTAACAGCCGGCGCAACCGCCGGATTGGCGAGGTCGCGCGAGCGCTCAAGATTGGAACAGCCACTGACCAGTGCCAGCACGGCCAGCAGCGGCCACCATGAAACAGACTTCATTTTTGTGTCTCCGAATAGTCCGTTGTGCGTCGCATTGACGCCGGTCTGGGAAGATGTTTGCATAAGTCGCACCGTGCTCAGTACGCGAACCAGATATAGGCAAACAAGGTGTTATTGTCCTTGGCGTCGCGGCCGAAACCGTCGTAGTTGACCGAGGCGCCGTTGAACCGGCTATAGGCGGTGTACTGGGCCCCGATACGCACATTCTGCAGCGGCATCCAGAACAGTTCGTAGGTCAGTCCGCGCGTACCGGGATTGCCAGACAGATTTCCATTGACACGGGCCGATGTGATTCCGGTGCCGTTCGGATCATCCGATGTGATTTGCTGAAAGCTGTCATAACCCGCCGTCTGATTGAGGCTGTTGGTGGTACCGGTCTTGTTGAAGAACGCCAGACTGCCGCCGTACCTGGCCTGGTAGATGTAGGACAGCTTGGCGCGGAAGATATTGGTTGTATCGGACGGGTTCGCCGCAGCTACCGGCGTCACACCATCGGCCAGAAAGTACGGCGATTCCGCCGCCGCGAGTGCATTGGGCGAATACTCTTGTGTCTGGCGCATGAACGCGAACTGTGCGGTCACCGTATGCGGGTCCAGCAGGTACTGGTACTGCGCATCCACTCCAATGTTCTTGAATCGTCCGATGTTGTTGGGGTCGGTCGTGTCCGACCCGACATCGTAGGCGCGAGCAACCATACCGGTCGTACCAAGCATCAGGTTGTGCGGACCCCACTCGTGGGTCAGTGCCAGTCGCCAATAGGGATTGACGCCGCTGAGTTTTTGCACGTCGGTGTCGGCAGTGCCGGTGGCCATCACAGAAAGTGGTCCCTTGGCCGTGCCATAGAAGCCAAGCTCGCCGTAAAGTGTCCGGTTCCAGTAGGCATAGGCGTTGACGCCGGCCAGGGCGCTGCTATGAACATCAAAACTCGGAAACGGCGTGCTGGCGTCCGAAAACTGATGACTGCTCAAACTGGCCGCAGGGACGTACTGCATCCAGGCGGCTGCCGTATTCCAGGGGTCAGTCACCGATGGATTGTTGTTGACAGACAGGCCAACAATCAAGTCCCGGTTCGAATTGATAAAGCGATCCGCGTAGCGCAAATCCACGTTGTCCACGGAGGTGTGTCCGTGGAATTGCCCGTTCGCATCCTGGGTGGCATAGTTGTCGTAGGTGATTTGCGAAAACAAACCAATGTTGTCGGTAATTTTTCCAGCAATGAAAAGGCTGCCCGACGCAAAGACCACAGAACCGTTCTTCTGAAAATCGGCCGCCGGGTCATCGCTCTTGCCAGTATCTGCAACGCTGGCCGCGTTGATGACTCCCATGACCGACAGCGGCAATGCGCGCGCGCCGATGGTGTAGCCCGTCAGTTTGAACATCCGCCCGTAAGGAGTGAGTTCCGGGAACTGACCGCCGGCGTGGCAAGCCACGCAGTTCTGACCGGTTTGTCGGGCAAAGGCCGGCAGGGCCAACGCGTCCAGCGGCAACAGACTGGCCCCAGCGGCCGTCAGCCCAACGAGCAAAACATAAACCTGCCGCAATACATTTTGCACTTGGCTTGTTCTAATTGACATGTCCATGTTCCTTTGCGATGTCTCTGAAGGCAGTGGCTTCAGTGTGCTCCAAACCCGTAAACTTTGTACGTGAATTTTTGTAAACCTGAGCGAAAAAGTAAACTAAAGGCGTGACCCTGTTTCAAGAATGCGACACGCAAGGGCCGCATGACAGCTCAAACCTGAGGCTGCAGTTGTAGCCGCTCAAAACCCGTGTAGCAAAGAAAGCGCTTGTTCGTGGCACGGCCGATGGCGCACAGGCCCAACTGCGCGGCAGGGTATAGGTGAACATGGACTGTCTCTTGATGGTTGGGTCCTGAGATTGCCACCCCTGATGGGCGAGTCACAAAGCCGACACAAAATCAGGTCGCCGGGTTGCCGTTGCTGGTGGGCACGAACTTTGTTTCAATTGCCGACGGCCATCACTGGTTACGAGTCCTTATGCGTTCCTAATGCAGAACCGAACAGTATCAAAACATGGTCAGATAAGACAGGTAGCCATGACATCCTACGATTGTTCGTTTCTTGTTCTGTCGGGGGATAAGATCCTTGGCAGAGTGATTGAGAGGTTGAAGTTTTGAAAGGAGCCCAATCCTCGCTTGCAGCCTTGACCCTTGGCGCAATTGGCGTTGTTTATGGAGACATCGGTACTTCACCGCTTTACGCATTCAAGGAAGTGTTCATCAGTGGCCACGTTCCTCTGACAACTCATAATATTCTTGGTGTGCTTTCACTTTTCTTTTGGACGCTAACTGTGATTGTGTCCATCAAGTATGTGCTGCTAATCATGCGAGCGGACAACCATGGCGAAGGTGGCTTGATGGCGCTTGTCGCATTGGCGTCGCAATCCGTGCATGACCGACCAAAGGTCCGACGGATCTTGATGACACTGGGTGTTTTTGGTGTCGCGCTTTTTTTTGGTGACGGTGTCATAACACCAGCGATCTCTGTCTTGTCCGCAGTGGAGGGTTTGGAAGTTATAACTCCCGCGGCGAAGCCTTACGTTTTGCCGATTTCCTTGGCAGTGCTCTTGATGCTCTTCCTTGTCCAAAAACGTGGTACTGACACGCTGGGCAAGTTCTTTGGTCCAGTGATGGTGATCTGGTTCGCCGCTATCGGGCTATTTGGCGTTGCCCAAATTATTCAGCACCCTGAAGTACTGCAATCGATTTCACCTTACTACGCATTCAAGTTCGGTATGGAACACTATGAACTTGCATTCATAACTCTTGGCGCGATATTCCTTTGTGTCACGGGCGCAGAGGCGCTTTATGCCGACATGGGACATTTTGGAAAACGCCCTATTCGTATCGCATGGTTCTCAATTGTTATGCCTTGTCTGATATTGAATTACTTTGGACAAGGTGCCCTTGTCCTGGCTGACCCGAAGGCCGTTCAAAACCCCTTCTTCCTAATGATGCCTAAGTGGGCGACCATGCCGATGGTGGGTCTGGCCACAGTGGCGACGGTGATAGCGTCACAAGCATTGATATCAGGGGCATTTTCCGCCACGAAGCAAACCGTTCAGTTGGGGTACTTACCGCGACTCTCCATTCTCCACACTTCTCACAAAGATACTGGTCAAATCTACGTCCCAGCAGTGAATTGGGCGCTTCTTTTCGGTGTGGTCATGGCGGTGACAATCTTTGAATCATCCAGTGCACTCGCTGCTGCCTACGGCATATCAGTCAGCCTGGTGATGGTGATTACGACGATTCTCACTTTTTTCGTCATTCGGTATGGATGGAAATTGCCTCTTCCGCTTTGCATACTGGCAACGGGCATTTTCCTACTCGTGGATGTGTCATTCTTTGCTTCGAATCTGCTCAAGATCGCAGATGGTGGATGGTTCCCGCTGATGATGGCCGCAGCGCTGTATCTCATACTCGCTACCTGGAAGGATGGCAAGCGCCTGTTGGCGGCCAAACTGAAAAGAGACGCCTTGGAATTGCACCCATTTCTTGACTCGGTATTGGAAGCCCCGCCGGTGCGAGCCGAAGGCACAGCAGTTTTTCTGACCGCCACTCTGGGTGTTGTGCCAAATGCCTTACTGCACAATCTGAAGCACAACAAAGTGCTTCATCAACGAAATCTTTTCCTGACCGTCCTGAATCAGGAAGTTCCAATGGTGCCTTTGGACCAGCAGGCTGAGATTTCCGCACTTGGACACGATTGTTGGCAGGTGGTTATCCGCTTTGGGTTTCTGGATGAACCCGATGTTCCCTGCGCACTTCAGCAGATTAGCACTCCAGGATTTACCCTTGACCCAATGACGACAACCTATTTTCTTTCCCGTGACATCGTTGTGCCAACCCTTGGCAAAGAAATGGCCGGTTGGAGAGAAAAACTTTTCGTGCAAATGCACCGCAGTGCCAGCGAAGCGTCTAGCTTCCTGAAACTTCCTAATAATGCTGTTGTTGAGTTGGGTTCAAAAATTGAAATTTGAGACAGCTAACGGATTGTCATTTCAGATCCGTATTTAAGGCGGCGCTAACGTCAACTGGAATCCCGGCCAAACTGACTCAAAAGAGGTTAATGCCATGAAATTTATACGCCTTACGATCACGATATACGCTTGCCTTCAATTTGTCACATCAATGTAAGAAAATGGCATAACGTCATCGACTATCGAAGTTGGGGGTGTTGATTGCAAGTACTTGAACCGCCCCCAACTCTGCCAGCATTCGCTCATTCATGAAAAGCACTTCCCCCCAATTGGTTGTTGGCAATAACCAGCCCAGCTTCAGCTGGGTTGATGCGGTGGTCATGCTGGCCCTGTTTGGCGCGCTCTGGAGCGTCATGCATTTCGGGCAGGGCATGTTAGTCTCGTTTGATCCTGCCGTCAGCGCTGACCTTGATTTTTCCATCACACAGATTCCCTATTACGCGGGGCGCACCCTGCTTCGGATGTGGATCGCTTTCTCGTTCTCACTTTTTTTTGCCGTCTCACTGGGTTACTTGGCGGCCAAAAATTCACTGGCACGCGCCGTTATTCTTCCGGCGCTCGATGTCTTGCAGTCGGTCCCTGTACTGGGCTTTTTATCGGCCACGGTGGTTGGCTTCATGGCGCTATTCCCCGGCAATTTGCTGGGCGTCGAATGTGCCGCTATCTTCGCAATTTTCACCGGACAGGTCTGGAACATGGCGTTTGGTTTTTACCATTCGATGGTAACCATTCCAAGCGACATGCAGGAGGCTGCTTCTACCTATGGCTTGACCCGGTGGCAACGTTTTCGTACCGTCGAGTTGCCGGCTTCGGCACACAGCCTGATCTGGAACTCCATGATGTCCTTTGGTGGCGGCTGGTTCTTCGTGGCGCAAAGCGAAGCGATCAGCGTCATGAACAAGGACATCAAGTTGCCGGGGCTTGGTTCATACATGGCTGCCGCGATTGAAAAGGGCGATAACCATGCAGCCCTGCTGGCGGTCATGGCCATGCTGGTCATCATTTTGGCGAGTGACCAACTGATCTGGCGACCGCTGCTGGTCTGGGCCGACAAGTTCAAGATAGAACTAACCGAATCGGGCGTTCAGCCGACCTCCTGGGTCTTCAACGTGCTGCATGGCGCCTACGTCTTCAGTTGGCTCACACTGTGGGTCTGGCAGCCCTTGCAGGATGCGTTGACGCGCGTGCTTCGACGGGTGACACGACCCGTCAAACGCAGGCGAACGTCAGTCGTTAACTGGCCGCTTCGCACCGCTGGCTTGGTGCTCGCAGCGTATTTGGGCTACGAGGCCATCATCGGCGCGTTGGCGGCCATTGCTGCACTGCACGGGGCGCTCAGCGCTGCCATCGTCGGGCACATCGTGTGGCTTGGATTTCTGACGCTGTTGCGCGTGCTGGCCATGACCGTGCTGGCGACCCTGGTCTGGACACCGGTTGGGGTCTGGATTGGTTTTCATCCTAAGGCTGCCCGCTTTGCCCAACCGTTGGCGCAGATCGGCGCATCCTTCCCGGTCAACATGACCTTCCCCGTGGTAGTGGGTTTGTTTGTGGCGACCAACACGTCGATGAACTGGGGCAGCATCTTACTGATTGCCATGGGGACGCAGTGGTACATCCTGTTCAATGTCATTGCCGGCTCGATGGCGATTCCGAATGACCTCAAGGAAGTCGCCAGCATCTACGGCCTGCGCCGCTGGAAGCTCTGGCGCACCCTCATTTTGCCGGCCATCTTTCCGTTCTGGGTGACTGGCGCCTGCACCGCAGCCGGTGGCGCCTGGAACGCCAGCATCGTGGCCGAGTTTGCGACCTGGGGCAACACCACGCTCAAGGCCGATGGTCTGGGCGCTTTTATTGCCGAGGTTACCAAGAGCGGCAACACGCCTTTGATCATTACCAGCATCGGTGTGATGTCGCTGTTCGTTGTTGTAATGAACAAGCTGGTTTGGCGCCGCCTCTACGGCTATGCCGAACGCCGCTTTCGGCTGGATTGATATTTGAGCAACACGCAATCAAGCATAACAAACATGAGTAATACCGAAACTTCAGCTCCGCCGATAGCCGAACTGCGCGCCGTCAACAAGTCGTTTATCACGGCCGGCGGGCACGAACTAAAAGTGCTGGAGCAAATTGATGTTGCTGTGCATGCGGGTGAGTTGCTGGCCTTGCTGGGCCAATCCGGTTCTGGCAAGTCAACCATTCTGCGTTGCCTCACCGGTCTCATTGAACCCACCTCGGGGCGCGTTTTGCGCAATGGCGAAGCCTTGCATGGCGTCAACGAAGATGCTTCAGTTGTGTTTCAGACCTTTGCCTTGTATCCCTGGCTGACGGTCGAACAGAACGTCGCGGTGGGCTTGATGGCCCATGAGCTAAGCCGTGATGAGCGCGATACCGCCGTGGACCGGGCCATCGAGTTGATCGGCTTGGGCAACTACCACACGGCCTATCCGCGTGAGTTGTCAGGTGGCATGCGTCAGCGCGTCGGCATTGCGCGCGCGCTGGTGTCGCAGCCCCGCCTATTGTGTCTGGACGAAGCCTTCAGCGCGCTCGACGTACTGACGGGTGAAAATTTGCGGCAGGAATTGATCAGCTTGTGGCGTGCACCCGATACCGGCCTGAGCTCGATCTTTATGGTCACGCACAACATCGAAGAAGCGGTGGAGATGGCCACCCGCATTGTTGTCTTGTTTCCGCGACCAGGTCGACTCGGTCTTGTTTTGGATAATCCATTGCCGTACCCGCGCGATACCAAGAGCCCGGAATTCCAGCGTTTGGTGAGCATCATTCATGAGTGCATTACCACCACCGCATTGCCAGATCATCCGATTGAGGTGCCAGTGGCAGGTCAACCGATATCGCGGGCCCGCAATCGCATGGAGTCGATACCGCTGGTGCCGGTGGGCCAAATTCTGGGTTTGCTGAGCATCCTGCACGATTCACCGGAGTTGTCCAACATCTACGATATTTCTGATGAGATTGGCAGGGAGTTTGGCGAGACTATCTCGCTGGTCAAGGCTGCAGAGATTCTGGAACTGGTCGAGACTCCGAAAGACCAGGTTCGCTTTACTGAACTGGGACGGCGCTTTGTTGCTGCCGACCCGACTGGCCGCCACGCCATCTTTGCCGAACAGGTGTTCAAGCTTCGCCTGTTCCACATCATCATTGCTCTGCTGCATGAGTACGAGGAAGTTGAAGCTGAGCGTGTCATCAAGGATATTGGCAGCGCCTTGCCGTATGACAACCCCGAGAAGACCTTCCAGACCATGATTGCCTGGGGTCGCTATGCCGGTTTGATGGACTACAACGCCAAGACCGGCATGGTTTTTGTGCCAAAGGATGAGGCAGATGCACCCGACGGCGCCTGAGCGCACCTAAATCAGTGCTTGCGCCCATTCACAACTTTAATCTGAAAATGTGCCAAGCGAAAGGCGTCGCCAAGCGACGGATGTCTGAGATGAAGACAAGTGCAAGGTCACGCTTTCTTTTCCCCTGGTGTTCACTTTAGGGCGCGTTAACTGATGCTGAAAAAAGGCCCAAACGCACCCGCTTACGTGAAACCCGTTTCCCGCTTCAGTTTGTCCGCCATGATTGGGTTGCTCATTGCGCTCATGGCCCTATCGACGCCCGCGGCCACATTAGCCAGCTACGGACAGGACGATCAGGTAATAGAAGCCTGCCTGCTGAATTTAACCGAAGACACGGTACGAATGTTCTGGCGTGGCCCGGATGGTTCAGTGCTTGGCAGTTTTGATCGTTTGAGCGCAAACCTGACAGCCCAGGATGAAAAACTGATTTGCGCGACCAATGCAGGTATCTATGGCACGGACCTGCGTCCAATTGGCCTGTACATCGAAGCAGGTAAGGTGCTGCGAAAGCTCAATACTAGGAAAGAAGCGTACGGGAATTTTTATATGCAGCCCAACGGTGTCTTCCTGTTGGCCGACGACCAGGCGGTTATTTTAACGACTGATGAAATGGCAAACGAATGGGAGTCTCGATTGCCTTTCGTTCGATACGCGACACAGTCAGGGCCAATTCTGCTGCGTAGTGGCCAAATAAATCCCTTGTTTACCCAAGGCTCGGACAATCGTGTCGTGCGTAATGCGGCTTGCACACTGACTGCTGATAAGTTTGCTTTAGTAAAAAGTCGGTTTCCCATCAACTTCTACGACTTCGCCCGACAATTGCGTGACAAACTGAGTTGCCGGGATGCCCTGTTTTTGGATGGATCCATTTCGCAGCTCTATCCCTTTGATCTCGGAATCCGTGGCCAGCATTTTGGCGTCATCATTGGCGCAACGGCTTTGACCACTGTCCCGGGACGTTGATGATGTGTACCTGAGCACATTCGACTGTGTTGGCACAACGTGCCGACCGGATAAGTCGCCGGAAAGAACTACCCACTTATTGGCCTGGAAAGTATGTGCCGTAAATAATAAATATCGCAGTCACAATGAAGATAACGATGATCGCAAGGCGTATAAATTTCAAGACAGTAACCTCTTTGGGGGCAGTTTTGTCGGGATTCTAGTTGCGCGGTAAACCCGCGCTCGACACGGACATGCCATCTACCCAAGCCGAAGGGTTTTCCGTTACCATCAAATGGTCCAATCCGAAAAGGTAACAAAATGACTCAAGAAGTGAATTATCGGGCACTGCAAAAGACGCCAATCTCGCCGCTGGGTTGCCACTTGCTGGAAGCCTTTAATCCACCTGCAGTTGGAGCCGATTCGCCGGCGATTCTTGTGATGACCGACCTCTCCAGAGTGCCTTCCGCCACCATCATTTCAGATGCAACGCTTGAAGAAGCGAACCACTCCATGCTGGTTCGCGGCGTGAGGTTGCTTTTGGTGGTGGACGACGGCAACAGAATTGCGGGTTTGGTAACCACGGTTGACGTACTCGGGGAAAAGCCAGTGCTGGTTTCCCAGAAACGTCAATGCAAGCGCAGTGAACTGCGGGTTGCGGATGTAATGGTGCCGGTCGAGAAGATGGAGGCACTGAGTATTGAGGACGTGAAGAAAGCCTGTGTTGGCAACATAGTGGCTTCCCTGAAATCAGACGGTCGAGCTCATGCCATAGTTGTTGGTCAAGGACAAGATGGAAGACTCTCCCTGTTGGGAATATTTTCAACGTCGCAGATCGCACGTCAGTTGGGAGTCCAGATTCACACCCATGAAATGGCCAGAACTTTCGCTGAAATTGAAGCTGTCATTGCCGGGGTCTGATGCCGAAACATCGTGCGGCGTTTGCCGGCGGGCAAGGCTTCCGATCACATCGACTGGAATCAACGCAACAATAGACTTGGGTTTGGCATCGGTGCTGCTGATTGCCGCGCTTGAGGGCTGCGCTGCGCCCCGGGACTCAAGCGTTTCAGTAGCACAGAACGCGAGTATCGAAGCCTACCCGATTCGGGTCCTCGGCTGAAGCGGGCGCGAGGTCGGTCCGGGGAATGGATTCCACCAGAAAGTCGTGCCAAGGTATACAGTGAAGAGTGTCCATACTTCGGGGGGTTGCTCATGAACTTTAGAAGGCTTGTTGCTGTCGCTGCACTTTGTATTAGCAGCGTTGTAAGCGCCGCAGAAATCAGATTGCTGGCGGCCGGCGCAACGGAGGAAATTTGCTCTGAACTCATTCCTGCTTTTGAGTCGGCCACGGGGCACAAGGTGGTAGCGACATGGGCGGGAACCGTCGATATCAAGAAGAGGATCGCCGCTGGAGAGGTGTTCGACGCGGTGATAGTCGGGGCCGTGGAAGTGGACGCATTTATCGCGCAAGGCAAGGTCGTGTCGGGCAGCCGGGTAGACCTGATGAAATCCGGAGTAGGCGTTGCGGTTCGCGCTGGAGCATCGAAGCCGGACATTCGTTCCGTCGATTCGCTTAGAAAGACGCTAGTCGACGCCAGGTCGATTGCCTATTCGACGGGGCCAAGCGGTATCTACGTGGCTAAATTGATCGAGCGGATGGGAATTGCAGGGCAGGTGAAATCCAAAGTGATGACCGCTAAGACGGGCGTGAGGGTTGGGACACTCGTTGCGCGCGGAGAAGCGGAAATTGGCTTCCAACAGGTGAGCGAACTGATCCACGATTCCGGCATCGAATATGTAGGACCGTTGCCAGGGGATCTTCAGAGCATCACGGTGTACTCTGCTGGTATCCACAGCCAGAGCGGCCAGCCTGCGGCGGCCAAGGCATTGATCGATTTCGTTGCCACACCGGCCTCGGGAGTGGTAATTAAAAAGAACGGAATGGACCCAGCATAGCCTGCCCTGCCACCAACCAAGTGTGAGGTGTATGCAATGGCTGCAATCTGATGTACCGCGGCCGCCAAATCAGTGTCAAATTCCAAAGCTTCGGCGTTCGGTCATGGTGGGGTCTTTCCGCTCACGGATGGTACTGGAATGACTCTTCCCGCTGCGCAAGAGCCACACAGAGAGAAAGTTCCATTTCGCTCCTCGAATGACTGCTGCCGATCTTTGCGTCAACTCTACGACTGGTATCGAGAACAAACGTGAACGACCCTTGTTGGTCGGCAGCCGAATTTCAAAAGTCAGATCAATCTGCCGAAGACCGGTCACTGGAATATCAAACGGGTTCGACATGCCAATGTCGGTTGACGGGCAGGCAATTCACAAAAGCGTGGACCCGCATACGACCAGGTGCGGACGGATAGCTTTATTCTCGAAAGCGGTCACAGGCTTGACGCAAAACTCAGCAGCAGTCATTCAGTATCTTGATTCTGAAGGCGAGTGCGAGCGGTTTTTTGAGTTGTCTTGTTCCGCAGCAGGCGTACGTCATAAATGTGTGCGAATCCGGCTGCACAATGTCTGCCATGAATGAACGCAGTCAATCCCGGGGTGAGGAAATCGCTAACAGCATCAGCCACGGTGTGGCACTGCTGGCAGCGATCTCCGCAGTGCCGTTCCTGATTGTCTCGGCCAGCCACCTTAGTGTTGCCAGTTTCATTGGTGCGATTGTGTTTGGTGGCACGATGGTCTTTCTGTACCTGACCTCAACGCTTTACCACGCCTTGCCACAGGGGCGGGCCAAGCGAGTATTCCTTAAGCTCGACTACGGCGCTATCTACCTGTTCATTGCCGGCAGCTACACCCCCTTCGCCCTGGGCGCGCTCAACGGCGCCTGGGGCTGGACGTTGTTCGTAGTGGTGTGGACGCTGGCAACAGTTGGCACCACGCTCAAAGCGTTGGACCGTTTGTCGCATCCGTGGCTGTCCACCGGCCTATATTTGGTGATGGGCTGGCTGGTGCTGATTGCAGCAGTGCCACTGGTCGAGCATATGCCTTTGCGTGGCGTGTTGTGGCTGCTTGCCGGCGGGCTGGCTTACACCGCAGGCGTCGTGTTCTTTGTGCTCGACACGCGGGTTCGCTATGCACATTCGGTCTGGCACGGGTTTGTCGCTGCCGGCACCGGGTGCCATTTCTTTGCGGTGTTGAGATACGCGACCTGATGATTGCCATGATAGGTGCAGCGCGCAGCGCCGGCCCATCTGAAAGGCCCATGGAAACCAAATTGACCATCCGTTTTCACTGAACGTCGCGCGTGTCGCTGGTTGCTGTCAGAAGCTGACCCGAGGTACACAACATCTTGGGCGTACATCCCGGCGGTGAAGGTGTAACCGGCGTCTGTAGGGCCTTGTGCAGACTCTGGCTTGGGGACAACTTCCGTTGGTGATCTTGTGAATTGTGCGTGAAGATTCCCGAAATCTGTGGTCGATTCGCCTTACGGAAAATTACACAATTGCCACAAGGTTGTCATGCGGTCTCGTCAATCTTAAACAAGATTGGCTTGAGTCAGTTTGTGGAGGATAAACATGATGGCGCCCCTGCTTTGCAACCTGACGGATGTACAACAATCCCTCAATGAATTGGACGATGCTGAAGACTTGAACGAGGTGAAGCGCTCGGCCTTGGCCAATGACGTGCGAAAGGTGCACCATGAACGCCAGCATCCATGACCCAACTTTGCCGTCGCCGGCGGATGATTCGCAGCGATCACCCGACTCCATATCGCAATTGGTGGCTGAAGTATACGAAACTGCACCGTTGACATTGCGGACCCACCTTCTTGAGCAGCTTATCAAGCCTTTGGGTGTTCTTGCGCTGGTCGCCATCTCGAATGGAATTTTCGCAAAAATTCGTTTCAAAAGTGGATGGCCAGACATGCACGTTCGCTGGGAGGATGCACAGAATGTTCAGTCCAAAGATGTGGCTGCGCTGGCAGAACGTGTACAGCAAGTCGGCCTTCATTCGTTTGACGGACTGGCAAAGATTTTGGCAACTTCACCAGTCTTGACAGGATCGGCCACTGCGACGGTCTTGCTGGCGCTGCTGTATAAAACTGCCAAAAATCGACGAGAGAGTGATGGAGCGGTGCAAAGTCAGCAAGATGCGTGAACACTTATGGGGTCGCGTATCCCTCGTCGTGACGGCATTGTTTTTCAACACCATCATTCCTTCGGACCTCGATGTAATGGATGCAGCACTTGACGCCGGTAATTGGGAGTTTCTTGCAACGTACATCATCGTCGGAGGTGGATTTACCGCGCTGATATTTTGCCTCTTGGTGGTATCGATTCCGATGATTCTGGACCGCGATACTGATGCCATCACAGCCGTCATCACCAGCTTTCAGGCTGTTGGCAAGAACGCCGCCGTGATGTTGCTGTGGGCTGCGCTGATTGGTGTGTTAGTGCTGGTTTCTGTGCTGCTTCCCTATTCGGTCGGTGTGGTGGTTGTAGGCCCTCTGCTGGGACACGCCAGTTGGTACGCATATCGAGACTCGGTACGTTGATTGTTCGAGGTCGCTTTGTACTGCGGCGGAATCTATGTGGCATCGGGCAATTCCCTGTGGTTTGGAGCAAGAACATTCCTCCGAGTGATGTGACCATATAAAAGTAGCAATCGACTTTGGAAATTGAACTTCAACAAGCGTCCGGTGGTGGGCGACTCTTGCGCTGCGATCCGGGTTCGCAGACAGCCTATGACGCATAAGACATTGCACTGCGCAATGCCGTCGCTCGATTGACATGGCTGAATTGGGACCTTGCATTGATTTGTAAGTGTCATACTAGGGAAAACCCTATACTAAACCATGTCCAGCAGTTACCCAGCGCCAACTCGTCGACTTACAGCTTCAATGGTCACCCACAACGAATTGCGCAATCAACTAGAGACATTGAGGCGCTGGTGGCGAGGCCCAGCGCCTGCGATTACGCCGCCTCGCTTGAGTTTGGCATTGCAAGGAGGTGGCGCCCACGGTGCGTTTACCTGGGGCGTTCTGGACGCGTTGCTGGATGAGTCGGCACTTGACTTTGATGCGCTCAGCGGTAGCAGCGCGGGCGCAATCAACGCAGCGGTAATGACTCAGGGCTGGATCAAAGGTGGCAGACAAGGTGCAAGACAGGCCTTGTCGGACTTCTGGCTTGAGGTGGGCAAGCAGATTCCCTGGCCCCTGTTGACCCAGGGCAATGGTGAGTCCCTCAGCCTTACGCCGGCGGCGAAGATGTTTGCAAGCTGGGTCGGACTGTTTTCGCCCAAAGATTTCAATCCCATGGCCCTCAACCCGCTGCGGGATGTGTTGAACAGGCAGATCGAATTTGAACAAATCCGCCACAAGAGTCCATTCCAGCTATTCGTTGGCGCCACCCATGTCAACACTGGGAAATTGCGCTTGTTTCGTGAACAGGAATTGACCGTCGACATGGTATTGGCATCGGCGTGCTTGCCAAAAATTCATCACACAGTGGAGATCGGCGGTGAGCCTTATTGGGACGGTGGCTTCTGCGCCAACCCCGCCGTATTTCCCTTGGTCCAGGATGCCAAAAGCATTGACGTTCTGCTGGTCTTGCTCGCCCCCCACCAGCACGACAAAACGCCTCAGTCCATGGAGGCGATTGAGTCCAGAATTCAGGAACTGGGCTTCAAGACGCATTTCCTGCGAGAGATGAATATGTACGCCCGTCAGTTGACTGCTTCAATGGCGTTGGACAACCGCCGCAGCAGCGGGACAAATGAGTTGCATCGGACGCGCTTCCACATGATCGACTCCAACCTCGACGTTCTGCAACGAAGCGAGACAAAAGTGCTGGCCTACCCGCCCTTTCTGGAGATGCTTAGAGATCAGGGACGCGAGCAAGCCAAGAACTGGCTGTCCCAACACGCAGCGTCCATTGGAAAACGCAGCAGTGTTGACCTGACGCAGTGGCTTGGCTGAAGTTGCCCGTTCAGGGGTGCGGATAAAGCGCCGCCATCTGCAGCGAAAGGTCAAACAAACGAACTTTGCCGCTGGCGTAGCGGTCAAGGCGCCACTCGTTGAGAATCTTTATTGCCAACTCGAAGTTCTCGAACTCAAGTTTGTAAATATCAGAGATCGGAAAGTCTGCTTCCGACTCCAGTGCCAGCACCAGTCTGGCCAGTGTCTTTGCGGAATCCGAGTCTGGTTGTTGCTGAATGAATTTGCGGGCTACTTTGATGGCATGCATACGATGACCTTTAAGTATTTGCTTGCATCCTGACAAATTTTCTGAATAGAAATTGTCCAGGACAAGACTCGCAGTGAGCCAAGGCGGAGCCATTATCCATTTTTTTCTTGCGGCGTTTATGTTCCAGATCAAGCGAGAGCCGGACCGTCATCATCCTGAAATAGTCAGAAGTCATGATTCCGGAAAAAATTTGTCACAAACAGGAACTGTTGATGCTCAAGGAGAAAGTCTTTGCCCCGGTGTGTCAGCAGTCTATGCACAAACGCGCGTCAGACATACCCTGCTGATGAGTACCGGCATGACCGACAGCCCAACCGTTAGTACCACGGCGCAGTTCCGCACTTTTTTTCTGGTTATAGCGGTTCAGTTCATTTCAACTGCGGCTGATAACGCACTGCTGATTGTGGCGATCGCACGCGTCATCGAACTTCACGAGCAGGCCTGGATCATTCCGGTACTCAAACTCAGCCTGACGTTTTGCTATGTCCTGTTGGCGCCCTTTGTTGGCCCCTTTGCCGATTACCTACCCAAAGGTCGGGTCATGTTGCTTGCCAATTTCCTCAAGGCTGCCGCAGTCTGCGGTTTGCTGATGGGCGCGGATCCGACTTTGGCGCTGGCTCTGGCCGGTTTGGCGGCTGCCATTTATGCGCCAGCCAAATATGGACTCATAACAGAATTGTTGCCGGCTTCGCAACTGGTGCGAGCCAACGGCTTCTTCGAAGGGGTCACGGTGTCGGCCGTCGTGTTGGGTACGGCGCTGGGCGGATTCCTGATCAGTCCTTTGCTGCTAGCACGTGTCATGCCCGATTGGCTGCTGCTGCCTCTGGCGAGCACCGGACTATTGGCAGGCATGTTCACTTTGTTGGCTTTGTACTTGGTGGCAACGATGCTGAATTTTTGGGTGGCCGACAGCGGTGCGCGCTATGCCAGCCATTCAATTCATCCGATACGGATGATTCGCCGCTTCTTCCAGGAGAACAGAGTTTTGTGGACGGACCCGCTGGGTGGCCTTTCGATGGCCATTACGACCTTGCTCTGGGGTGTAGGCGCCACGCTGCAACTGATTGTCCTGCGCTGGGCCAACGAATCCTTGGGTTTGCCGCTGGCGCAATCGGCGTATCTGCAAGGCGTGACTGCCTTGGGTGTCGTTGGTGGTGCTGTTCTTGCCAGTCGCTATGTCAAGCTTTCAGGTGCCATCAAGTTGCTGCCCATCGGTGTTCTGATCGGACTGTTGGTGCCCTTGATGCTCGCGGTCGGGTCGGTCTTCTGGGCCTGCATTCTGCTTTTGACCGTGGGTGCCCTTGCCAGTTATTTTGTGGTGCCGATGAATGCCTTGCTGCAACACCGGGGGCACAACTTGCTGACGGCCGGGCGCTCCATTGCGGTCCAGGGCTTCAATGAAAACGGCGGGATACTGTTAATGCTGGCACTCTACGCTGTGGCCACCGCCAGCCAGATACCCCTGCAAACGCTGATCATTTGCTTTGGCATGCTCATCACCATCACCATGGCACTGGTGTGGTTCGTGCAACGCCGCCTGCCAGAGGCCAAGGTGGCGCCGCAGTTTCATTGAGCCTGCGGTCGCACGTGTTGTCTTGAAACCGTCAAAAAACAATCATCAAACTGTTGCTTTGGATCGGTAGCCTAGCCGGCATGCACGACCTCAACGCAGACACATCCGAGTTCCATGAGCCTGCAGCACCACGCCTTCGTGTTGCAATCGTTACGGAAACCTATCCGCCTGAAGTCAATGGGGTCGCCATGACTTTGGGGCGGATTGTTGCGGGTCTGCTGCAGCGTGGGCATGTCGTCCAGTTGATGCGTCCGCGTCAATTTGAGGAAGTGCAACCGCCAGAACAAGATGGCCTGGAGCAGATCCTGTTTCGTGGCATGCCGGTTCCGACCTACCCGGAATTGCGCCTCGGATTTCCTTCCCGCGGCAGGCTCCTGGAGCTCTGGCAGCAAAAACGACCCGATATCGTCCATGTCGTCACCGAGGGTCCGCTGGGCTGGTCTGCGGTGAACGCCGCACACGCATTGCATTTGCCCGTCAGCAGTTCCTTTCATACCAATTTTCAAAGTTACTCGCGCTACTACGGCGTGGGTTGGTTCAGGGCTCTGATCGAGGGCTATCTGCGCCGGCTGCACAACCGCACGCTGGCCACGATGGTGCCAACCACGTCCATGCTGCAGGACTTGAAGGCACTGGGCTTTGAGCATGTCACGCTGTTGTCCCGGGGTGTAGAAACCCGGCAGTTTTCAGCAAACAAGCGTTCACCGAACTTGCGCGAGCGTTGGGGTGTCGGACCTGATGATTTGGTCGTCATGAATGTAGGGCGGTTGGCCAAGGAGAAGAACATCGGCGTTGTGATCGCCGCCTTCAGGGCCGTTGCGCAGCGCTTGCCCACGGCCAGACTGGTTATTGTCGGAGACGGGCCGGAGCGAAAGCAGTTGGAGAAGGCCTGCCCGACTGCGATCTACGCCGGTGTTCAACAAGGCGAGGCGCTGGCAAGCCATTACGCATCTGCAGATGTGTTTCTGTTTCCCAGTCTGACTGAGACCTTTGGCAACGTGGTGTCGGAGGCGCTGGCCAGTGGCCTCGCCGTTGTTTCCTATGACCGGGCGGCAGCGCATGAATTGATCACGACGGATTTGAACGGCGTATTGGTTGCTGGCACTGCGGAAATTGACTTTGTCGGCGCGGCGCTGAGCCTGGCACTGAACCGGCAAAGGCAAGTCACCTTGCGAAAAAATGCCGCGGCGAGTGTGGCGCATCTGAACTGGGACGCAATCCACGACCGGTTCGTCGAGGTTCTTGTCGACGTCATGCACCGCCATGGACAGCAACACGCTGGTGCAGCGGCACTGGAAAGCCGCGTGCTGGTCAAGCAGCCCAACGCATGAGCGGTTGGCCCATGCGTATGCCTGAGCCCTGTTGCAAGCCTTCACGCAGTGCGAAGCCTTTTGCTGCCAGCATGATCACGGTGGAGCCATGCTGAAACCAGCCCATCTCCTGCCCTTTGGAAAACGCGGCGGCACAGGAGAAAACTCTGCGCCCGGAATATTTCAAGTGAAACAGGACGTCCAGAAAATGCAGGCGAATGCTCGCGACCAAGATGGCAGCGACCGGCACCAGCGCCACCGGTTGCCCCTGGCATGGACCGGCGCCGGTGAGCCGGGTCCGAATGAAGGCGCGCTCGTTCTTGCAAAACAGTTTCTCAACCCGCTGCAAGGCAATCGGATTCACGTTCCAGGTATCGCCGGAGAAATAGCGCACCTGCTCGACCGTGCAATCAAAGGGCGCATGAAACCGGTGGTACATGCTCGACGTCAGCCGCAGGGTTACAAAATAACCGTCCCGCCAGTCGTGCATATCTTCGTCTGGGCCAAGCAAATCTTCGATCGCATAGGGGAAGCCCTTGGCCTGGAAGACCTGCGTTCCGCGAATCGGGCCGTGTGCGCCAACGATGGCGTCCACCGGGCTTGTCAACAGCAGCGGATCAGCGTCGATCGGCCTGGCGCCGTCCTTGAGTTCGCGCGTAAAGCAGTCGTGCATGCTGCGAAATTCAGTCTTCCTGGCTTCGCTCAGGTCCAGATCAGAAAAGAATCGCCAGATACGAATCGAGAGGTCGCGCACCCACGGCGTTTCAATTTTGCTGAAGCGCCCCATCCATTGGCTCAGCCAACGGCGCGGCAAGCGGTTCGTCAGCAAAAAGTTAAGGTCTTCCTGGCGCATCAGGTTTTGAATGTGCTGACGCAAACCCGCTTTTTCAAATTTCGTTTTTGACTTCAATTGGAAGGTACCCGGCGTGAATGATTGGATCGGATTGAATCCGCTGTTACTGAGCGCACTTGGCGCGGCACTGCTCTTGATGGTGGCGAGTCGCCTGCGACATCGCCTGGAACTCTCGCTTGCGAAGCATCGCTCCCTTGCCGGGCATCCCAGGATTGCGAAACGCATTTCGGCCTGGTTGCCGGCCTACAGCTACCGTGCACAGGATGCGTTTGCGCTTGACGGCGCAACGCCTGACGTCGTTGCGGGGCGTCGGCGTGCGTTTGACACGCTGGCCACCCAGTATGGCCAGCGTTTCCCAAAGGGCCGGCAAGCCGGTCTTGAAGTAGTGAGTGCGCTGTCGGACCTGCAGTTCATCAACGCCTACCGGATGCCGTTCCAATTCCGGCAACTCGCCGGCGAGCAACTCAAGGCGGGCTCGTTTGTCAAGTCCAGCGCCGGCGTGACGCTGACAGACCTTGACGACAACTGTTTTTATGACCTGACCGGCTCCTACGGTGTCAACCTGTTCGGCAATGACTTTTACAAGGATTGCATTGGCCAGGGTTCCGACGAGGTGCGGGCGCTGGGACCCGTCCTCGGCTTCTATCATCCGGTAGTCGCTGACAACGTGGCACGCCTGAAGGCCATCTCCGGCATGGACGAGATCAGCTTCCACATGTCCGGCACCGAAGCCGTGATGCAGGCGGTGCGGCTGGCGCGCTACCACAGCAAGCGCAACAAAGTGCTGCGCTTCTGCGGTTCCTACCATGGCTGGTGGGGCGATGTGCAGCCCGGAATCGGCAACCCTGTGCCGGCACGTGACACCTTCACCCTGGCAGAAATGAGCGCGGCCACTTTGCGCGTGCTGCGTAACCGCAATGACATTGCCTGTGTGCTGGTCAATCCGCTGCAAGCCCTGCACCCCAACGCCGCCGCCGCCAGCGACTCGGCACTGCTGGACAGTTCGCGCAGCGCCAGCTTCTCGCGGCCCGCCTACGTTGCCTGGCTCAAGGAACTGCGTCAGGTCTGCGACGAGAAATACATCGCCCTGATTTTTGACGAAGTGTTCGTCGGGTTCCGGCTGGCGCCCGGTGGCGCCCAGGAATACTTTGGTGTGCGCGCTGACATGGTGACCTACGGCAAGACCCTCGGCGGCGGTCTGCCGATCGGCGTCTTGTGCGGCAACAGCGGCTGGATGAAGCGCTTTGATGACACCGCCCCGGCAGACATTTGCTTTGCCCGCGGGACCTTCAATGCGCACCCCTATGTTATGGGTGCCATGAATGTGTTCCTGCGGCAACTCGACAGCCCTGAGATCAGACGTCTCTACATCAATCTGGATGAGACCTGGAATCAAAGAGCACAGACCCTCAATCGCCTTTTGCACGCTGCGGATGTGCCGGTTCAGGTAGCCAACCTGTCTTCGATCTGGACCGTGCTCTACACAAGACCGGCCTGCTACAACTGGTTGTTTCAGTACTACCTGCGCCTCGAAGGTCTGGCATTGAGTTGGGTCGGCACAGGGCGAATCATCTTCAGTCTGAACTACACGCAACAGGATTTTGATGAGGTCGCAGCGCGCTTCGTCAGGGCGGCGCAAGCGATGCAGCGTGATGGCTGGTGGCTGAGCGATCCAGCCACTAGCAACAAGAGCATCAAACGCCGCATCTTGCGGGAGATATTGAAGGCCCGCTTTTAGCATCGCGGTCTGGCGCGACCGCATCAAATCCGGCTGGGCTTGTGTTGCGGATCAAGCATTTCACCGCGCAACAAGGCGAGTGGCGATTTGTAGTACAGAACAACATCATTGAACGGATCCGTCAGGATCTTGCTCATCCAGACCAAACCCGACATGACATCCTTGATAAAGAAGAGGTGAACAGTCCGGAATATCAGACCGCCAATGCCCAATGCCAACCAGATCAGACCGGTGTGCTGAATAAACCCCACTATGCTGGTATCGATTGCAAACAGACCGAACAGAGTCGGATCAGGTACCAGCATCAAGGGTGAGGCAACCCAGATTGTCAGCAACACCACTTTTCGACGCAGGTTGTAGCCCACTTTGATTTGTTCCTTGTAGTCATTGCTGACCTGGTTGACCTGGTCGTAACCAAGAGGTTCGAAAAAGAAGTGGCCTGATTGGCGCGTGACCATACCAATCAACCACCCGATCAGGGCCGCGATGGCTGGCTGTATGAACAGCAGCGCATAAGCCACCAAAAAGCTCACCGCACTGATCAAATGCAGCACCTGATTGATGCGGCTTTGGTGATAGTAGCGGTGGTCATCCCAGCGCTGGATGGCCAGTTTTTCAAAAAATGTGGACATGCTTGAGGTCTCCTTGGAAATGTTTATGAAATTTGGCTTGTGCAAAACAGGCACACGAATTTGCGTGCCGGGAAAGGCGTGGGCAAGGGCGCTAGCGTCCGATGGCGAAATACTCCAACCCCAGTCCCCGCACGAAATGCGGGTCGTACAGGTTGCGCCCGTCAAAGATGACCGGGGTCTTCAACGCCGCCTTGATGGCAGGAAAATCAGGGCTCCTGAATTCTTTCCACTCGGTCACGATCAGCAATGCGTCGGCGTCCTGCAGCGCTTCCATCGACGAATCGGCGTAGTGCAAGCCAGACTTGTCGGGATAGATGCTTCTGGATTGCCCAATGGCAACCGGGTCGTAAGCCGTGATTGTCGCGCCAGCTGCCAACAGATCGTTGATCAGGGTTTGACTGCTGGCTTCTCGCATGTCGTCGGTATTGGCCTTGAAAGCCAGACCCCACAAAGCAAAATGCTTGCCGCCCAGTTCGTCTCCAAAGCGTGCTTTCACCTTGTTGCCCAGAACATGTTTTTGCAGTTGATTGGCCGCATCGACCGCGCTGAGTACCTGTAAATCGATGCCGACCTCGTCACGGGCTGAGTTGATGAGGGCACGGACGTCTTTCGGAAAGCACGAGCCGCCATAGCCAGCGCCCGCATACAAAAAGTCATAACCGATACGCGGGTCGCTGCCGATGCCCTTGCGCACATGCTCGATATCTGCGCCCAGTTTCTCGGCCAGATTGGCCAACTCATTCATGAAGCTGATGCGTGTCGCCAGCATCGCATTGGCCGCATATTTGGTGAGTTCGGCACTGCGAATGTCCATCAGGATCAGTCGGTCGTGATGGCGCTGAAACGGTGCGTAGAGTGCCCGCATGTTCAAGGCCGCCTGCTCATCATCGCAGCCGAGAACGATTCTTCCGGGCCGCATGAAGTCGTCAATGGCTGCGCCTTCCTTCAAAAACTCGGGGTTCGAGACCACGCTGAACGGGGTGTTGACACCACGCGCCAGCAGTTCTTCCGCTATCAACTCCCGAACCGCGTCGGCAGTGCCGACCGGCACCGTACTCTTGTCGACGACGACCTTGTAGTCGTTCATGTAGCGCCCGATATTCCTGGCCGCTTCCAGCACATATTTGACATCGGCATGGCCGTCTTCTGCCGGCGGCGTACCGACCGCGATAAATTGAACAGTGCCAAAGTGCGTGGCCTTTTCGATGTCGTCGGTAAAGTGCAGTCGACCACCGTTCACGTTGTGCCGGATCATCTCCGTCAAACCCGGTTCGTAGATCGGTATCTCGCCAGCTTGCAACATTCCGATCTTCCCGGAATCCGTGTCAAAGCAGATCACATCGTTACCCACTTCGGCCAGACAGGTACCCGTTACCAGTCCCACATAGCCGGCACCGATGACCGTAATTTTCATGGCTTGATTTCCCCAAGTTTGAATAAGCAGGAAGTAGTCTGGCTTGGGAATGCGAACCTTTGATGACAGGAAAAAGTCGGCACCGACACGTCACCCGGTATCGATGCGATGGCACTCTTCACACAACTGTCACTTGCGCAGTTGATGATGATATCCAGATACGATGAACGCTGCTCCTTTGAAACATTCTGAAAAAATGATGCTGTTCAAACCCGCCAGTTACCAGGACTGGGAACAGTGGCTGGCCCCGGTTCAAAAGCAACTGATCGATGAGTTGTGCAATTGGATTGATGCCAACCTGGAAGAGACCATTGGTTGGCACCAGTTGATGGCGCAAAGCGGACTTCAGTATCAAACGATTCAATTGCTTTTTTTCAAATACCATAGCCTTACGCCAATGACCTGGATACGGCGCAGACGGGAATTGAGGCAAGAGGCAGAAGGTAGACGGCGGCTCGGTTGAATTTAGCGACTGATTGGGGCTTGGCCTTGTTGAACCACCATCATTCGACTTGTCGGATATCCAGTGCATGAAGAACACGATTTCTCAGGTCCTCTGGGGTTCGTGAAATGACCTCTTCTGGCACCTTGAATTTTTTGGTCAAGCGGGTGTGGTCTTCAAAGCCATACGACCCGATAAACGGGTGCATGCCCGCCGCGATGGCCGAGGTGAAGTCCTTGTGTTCATCGCCACAGGCATAACAACGCGCTGGATTGATGTCGAAGCGCTTTCTGGCCGATCTGAGCGCAATGGTTTTGTCCTCCACCAAGGGAACGTGCACCGCGAAATCAAACGCATCGAGATCAATATCGTGTCGAGACAAGGTCTTGCGAATCGTCAACATGGGCTCGTTCGTGATGTTGCGGGTGACCAGACCGACCCGGATGCCAGGTGTCGCGACGAGCGTACGGATCAGGTCAGCCATGCCGGGATAGAGTTTTGCATCCTCGCGGTAGACATCGGTCAGGGTCGACAGAATATTTTTGCGGCTGTGCTTGCCCAGCTTTCTCAGGTTGAATGGAAAATCCTTGATCCCACCCAGATATTTGAATAGCTTGTGCCGTTTTTGGAAGTGTTCCAGATCACCGAGTTCCATGCCGTGCCTGGAAAAGGTATCAACGATCGCGCTATAGGCATCAATGATCGTGCCATCGGCATCAAAAACAATCAGTCGTTCGTTATTGCTGTACATGGTACTTGGGCTTGGCGCGCAACGACAGCAGATGCCAGGTTTGGGAAATCAGCAGTAACGGATAGGCCACCTGCAGCAGGTCGGCGATCATGTGCCACTCCGCTCGCACACCTTTCCAGTAGCCCAGTTTTTCGGACTTTCTCGCTTGCGTGACCTGCGGCCAGTTCACCACTACGACCGATAGCTGACGCTCAATGATCGCGCGATTCATGAACACTTCAATCCCGAAACGCGACAGCACAAGCATCTCCGCCAGATATTCACTCAGGAGTTCTCTTCTGATGACGCGTTCGCCGGAAATAAAATCCAGACCGATGGCGCGAAATACCCAAAGGCTGTTCTGCCGCAGGCTGATGCTGACATCCGTCATTCCAGACAGAACGGGCGTTGCGAGCGCTGTGATTTGGTCACCGTCAAGACCAGAAAGATCGGCATCCAGCAGCATGATCAGCTCGCTGCTTGCGGCAGCGACGCCGGTTGCCATCGCGAAGCTCTTGCCTTTATTGATTGGGTAGGAGATAAGCTTGACGCCTGGGTAACGCTTGACGATCTCGGCAGTTCCGTCGGTCGAGCCGTCGTCAACGACAATGACCTCGTGCAACAGCGGATGCGCCGATGCAACCGCCAGCACCGCGGCGATTCTTGGCGCCTCGTTGAACGCGCAGATGAGGCAGGAGATTCGCGCGGTTTCAACTCCCATTGCGGCTTACCTTGGCATTTTCCAGGCCCGCAGCGCCCGCAACAAGGGACGTTTTTTGGTCTGGTGATCCTGCATGCGGCGCAGGATGTCATCCAGCGTTCGCATCGCTTCCGTGATGTGGGGCCCCTTATTGAGCATCACGCATTCGGCCCGCTCACCCATAGCCGCATCGGTGATTTCGGCGCGCGACGGCAAACCGGTTTTGGCCAAGGTCTCCAGTACCTGCGTGGCCCAGATGACGGGCATGTGCGAGGCCTCGGCAGCCCAGAGAAGTTCTTCCTGTACTTCCGCCAAACGCTCGTAGCCACACTCCACCGCCAAGTCGCCCCGGGCGATCATGATGCCGGCGGCCTTTCTGGCCATCGCCGAAAAGAGCAGTGCCGGAAGGTTTTCAAAGGCACGACGCGTCTCAATCTTGAGCACGATGGCTTAGTGCCCGATGCCGTGTTCTGCGGGCACTTGATAGCAAGTGCGATCTCACCGACGCTCACAACCGACCGGGCCAAGCGCGGCGTGTGAAAAGGCTAAAGCGCGGCGAGTGAACATGTGATTCTTCTCCAGATTGATGATGGGTTGAGCGTACGCAGTTTTCGTGACGGCTTGGTGACGCGGTGCGCGCCTCAATAGATTTCGGGCACCACAATCTCCTGCGGAACCGGTTGGCGAACGTAGTCGTCATGGCGCTCACGCGGCGGCAGGACAATGGTCTGATGCGCGATTTCGCCGTAGGGAATTTGTTGCAGCAGGTGGTGAATGCAATTGAGTCGGGCCTTCTTTTTGTCCACCGCTTGAACCACCCACCACGGTGCTTCTGCGATATGGGTGCGCTCCAGCATGATTTCCTTGGCCTTGGTGTACTCTTCCCAGCGCCGCCGTGACTCCATGTCCATTGGGCTGAGTTTCCATTGTTTCAGGGGGTCGTGGATGCGGCCCATGAAGCGCAGGTGCTGCTCCTCGTCCGAGATCGAAAACCAGTATTTGATGAGTTGGATGCCGGATCGCACCAGCATCTTCTCAAACTCCGGGACCGAGCGGAAAAACTCTTCGTACTGTTCATCCGAACAAAATCCCATGACGCGCTCAACACCCGCGCGGTTGTACCAGCTGCGGTCGAACAAAACCATCTCGCCGGCACCCGGCAGGTGCGCTGCATAGCGCTGGAAATACCATTGGGTTTGTTCGCGTGCGTTGGGCGCCGGCAGGGCAGCCACACGGCAGACGCGCGGGTTCAGTCGCTGTGTGATGCGCTTGATGACGCCGCCTTTGCCAGCGGCGTCGCGACCTTCAAACAGAATCACGACCTTATGCCCGGTCTTGACCACCCAGTCCTGCAACTTGACCAGTTCACCCTGCATGCGGAACAGTTCGCGGAAATACTGGCGACGGCTTTCCTTGTACTGCTGCGATGTCGTGTCGAGTGTGCTTTCTGCCAGCTCGTCGATATTGCGATCTTCAAGCTCGAGTTCGAGTTCCTCGTCGTAGCTGTCGGTCAGGTCGCGCCGTATGCGCTGGACCAGTTCCTCATCAATTGCATTCAAGCCTAACTCCCGTTGAAGGTTTCTGCAGCACCATGAGCGTAAGAAGATTTCATGACGAAAATGTGACCACCGAATGTCTGAACGAATCAGTCACCTTCGTTCGCCCAGGCCCCAAATTGTAAAATATCACGTTACTGTCATATAAGCTACTGATGCCTATCGCATCGAAAGCAGTCACCCCATCTTTGGCTCGCTTTGGTCGGGCTGCGCATCATCGAGCTTTCATCACGTTGTCGACCTCCCGCAGGCTATCGTCCTTGCAGCCCAAAGCATCGCCATTCCCCCGGGACACGAAATTCGGGTCGTTCACGTTCTCCCCGGAAATATCTTGTTCCGAAAGACAGCCAGGAGTTTGAGCGCTTTGGTCGACGATTGAGGTCAACGCCGAGTTGGCAGTGATAACGCAGATCAGAGGTGAGTCTCGTAACAATGGCAAATTCGATGCCCGTAACGGCATTTTGGAAAAGAAAGACCCCCAGTGGTTGTTTGCCAGCGAGACCCGCTCATGTGGGGATGGGTTTGGTACTTCCGAACTCATTAGTTCTCTCCGGTTGCTGCGCGCGGTTTCACTTTCGGTGGCAGACTTCAGGGACGCAACGCATGCATCAGTCGGTCTGACCAGACCCATAACGTGGAGCTTCAGCGCTTCGTGCGCTGAGCGCATTCGCCATCGCCCTAGGTCGCAAGCTCATTGCGGTTTGCCGAAAGATCAATATCCACTCGACCCTGCAAAAACAGTATGTGGACGTTGCGCGTGACAAAACAGTGCAGACAAATGTTTATTTTGCTGCTTTGGGCGGCGTCACGGTCGTAACAAAACTTACAAAAATGGCTTGCCGGGAAGCTGACACCGACGACTGGTAGCAAGCGCTGCACTGAATCTGCACAGTCGGCATAAATTGCGCTGCGACTCCGAAGGTCTGCTTTCTTATTTCTGGGCGGAAATCGAATGTCAGCTTGACTTAAGCCGGAGCACCCGCAATGGGCACACTGCCGGTGTCGATGAAAGTCAGGTTGGGAGCACGTCAATTTGACCCTTGACAGGGCATCCATGTCTGGCCTTGCCCACGTAAGCCACAGATGCACCAAGCGAGTTCTCAAAGGATGACTGACGATCTGGTCCAGTTCGGTGGCAGGTTCACCAGGTCAGCAGGCACATCGATATCGTGCAGGGAAGGCAATACTTCAACCGACAAGCCCAGCTCTTGCAGGCGGCGCAGCGTGAGGGCGGCCACCTGGTCCGTGCTCCAGGGCATCGCCGTGAAAAGCACGCTGGCATGCTGTCGCGCATGGGCGCGCAGGCCCAGCAACAGGTAACCGCCGTCGGTCACGGGTTGCAGTACCGCGTCATGGCGCGACAGTGCGCGTGCCGCGACGAGCAGTCGCTTCGCGTCGAGTTCGGGTCCGTCTGTGCCGAACAGCAATACGTCGTCGCCTTGCGCCATGGCCTGGTCGAAGGCATGCGCCATGCGCTCACCCAGATCGCCTTCAATCTGTGCCGTCTGACGGCAGGTGCCTGGCAAAACCACATCGGACCAGTCGACATGCGCCGGCTCGGGTGAACCACACAGTTCCATGCAGGCGGACTCACCCAATTCGGCCGCAGCGGTTTGCGCTGCGGCCAGCGTACTTGCCAGCATCGCATGGGCCAGATCGGTCGCCCCACGGGCACCCAGTGCGGGAATCAGCCGCGTCTTGACTTTTCCAGTGACAGGGGCTTTGGCAAATACGATCAGGCGCAGCGACATGGTGGCTTTGCTTAACGGTAGCGTTGCGCCAGTTGATCGGGCGCGGTACCGCGCCAGTAGGCCCAGCGCAGGCGCCACATGAGCAGTATGGTTCGCCACACGCCCCGGGTTTCCCAGCGGCGTCCGGAGGTGATGGCCGGCCCATGCAGGCAGGCGGGTGAACACAATCGTTTGAGTCGACGCGATATCTCGATATCTTCCATCAGTGCCAGATCCGGATAGCCTTTGACGGTATCGAAAGCGGCTCGGGTCATGAACAGGGCCTGGTCGCCCGTGGCGATACCGGTCAAGCGCGAGCGCTGGTTCATCATGAAGGCCACGATCCGCAGCATCCAGGGCCGCCCCTGTATCCGCACATCAAACCGGCCCCAAAGCGCACCCTTGCTCACAGCCGCTTCGACTTGCAGCAATCCGTCTGCCGGCAACAGGGTGTCGGCATGCAGGAACAGCAAGACATCGCCGCTTGCTGCAGCCGCCCCCAGATTCAGCTGACGCGCCCGGCCGCTCGCACCACTTACAACGCGCGCGCCCAACTGCTGCGCCAGCGTCGCCGTGCCATCCTGACTGCCACCATCGGCCACGATGAGCTCGATCGGCTTGGAACACTGCAGGCCAGTCACGGCCCGCAATGTCTGTGGCAGTGCAAGCGCTTCGTCAAGCGCCGGGATGATGACGGAAATCCGCACGTGGCTTGTGCAGCAAGTTCTTAGTTCAGCGCGCCGCCGCAACTGCTGCCCTGGCCCGCAGTGCAGCCATAGCAGTGGTTGGCAACTTGAATGCCCTGATCGTCCAAGGGGCGGTCCAGCAGATCGCGCAAGTGCCGATGTGAGGCCGCCGCCTGCCAGTCAGCCGCCGACAAGCCCAGTTGCTGGTTGAAGTCACAGTCGTACAACTTGCCCTGCCAGTCCACGCTGACCTGTGTTTTGCACATGACGTTGTCCAGGTTCTCTTGGCGGTAGCTGGACTTCAGCAAGGCGACATAGTCATCGAACTTGCCTTTGGAGATCAACGTCGAGCCAAAGCGCTGGATTGGCATGTTGGCCAGTACCAGAAGCTGGTTGAACACAACGCCAAACTGCTGGCGCAATTCACGCTGGTAGTCTGCCTGCAGAACCGACTGCGCCGGCGGCAATACGGGCCCCTGCGGGTTGTAGACCAGATTGAGTGTCAGGCCGGTGCCGGGTTGACCATAGCCGAGTGCATTGAGCCTCTGCAGGGCGGCGATGCTCTTTTCAAAGACACCGTCGCCGCGCTGCTGGTCCACGTTGTCCATGCTGTAGCAGGGAAGGGATGCGACCACTTCGACGTGGTGGGCGGCCAGAAACCGGTCGGTATCTTCCTGCCCCGGCTCAAACAGAATGGTGAGGTTGCAGCGGTCGATCACCTTGACGCCGAAACCGCGCGCCTGCAGCACCAGCGCACGAAACTGGGGATGTAATTCCGGCGCGCCACCCGTCAAGTCCAGGGTGCGAATACCGCGTGCCTTCAGCACCGGTGCAATCAGGGCCAGCGTGGCCTCGTCCATCATCTCGGTGCGATTCGGCCCTGCATTGACGTGACAGTGCAGGCAACTCTGGTTGCAACGGTAGCCCAGATTGACCTGAAGGGTCTCCAGTCGGCGACGGTGCAAGGCCGGAAAATCCGATCGCTGCAAGCGGTGGAGGGTAGCGTGCATGGGCTGGGTTCCAAAAAATGATAGTCGCTTCAGGCTGACCCAGACAGGGGCCTTCGAACTTGTGGGTCTATTTTCACACGCTTGTTATGTTTCCTGTCGTATATGGATATGACCATTCGGTCCTTGGTGCTGGAAGGTCGCGCCCCTAGAATCGGCGTCCATTGCAAGCTCACGCCTTCTGAAAGTTTTCCCATGTCAGCATTTTTCCCTTTGCAGCGCCGTACCGTCGGTGCGTTGTTCGCAGCGATCGCCATCGGCTGCGGTGTCGCTTTGTCGGCGCACGCCAGCAACACGGCCGTTACGGCAGCGTCCGTCGAATTTGCGCGGGACTGGGTGGTGACACCCCAGGCTGCTTTCGACCTGATCAAGCAGGGGGCTCTGGTGATCGATGCCCGTGGCAGTGACTTGAAACGCAAGAATGGTGAAATCAAAGGCGCCGTTGCGCTGGTTTGGCAGGATCTGGCCGAACCCAATCTGCCGACCAAAGGCCGGCCACTGCCGGTCGAGCAGGCCAGCAAAAAATTGCAGGCGCTCGGTGTGAGCAAGGACCGGGCCATCGTCGTCGTGGCCGATGCCGTCAACGGCTGGGGTGAAGACGGTCGCATCACCTGGTTGCTGCGCAACTGGGGCCATAGTCGTGTCGTGCTGGCCGATGGCGGCCTGGCCGCGCTCGAGAAACTGGGGTAGCCTCACGATCAAACCAGCTGCAGCAACGGGCGATTTCGTGGCCAAAGAGTCAGCTTCGCTGGAGATCAAGAAAGAGGAAGTGAAAGCCAAGCTTGACAACAAGGACGTCGTGTTCCTCGATGTCCGCGAGCCGCGTGAATTCGAAGGCAAGACGCCTTACGGCGAAAGTCGCGGCGGCCACCTGGCGCCGGCCAAGCACCTGTTCTTCAAGGACCTGCTGGACAAGGACGGCCGCTTGCTGGCGCGAACCGATATCGAGAAAATTCTCGTGTCCAAAGGCGTGACGCGGGACAAGGAAGTGGTCTCCTATTGCACGGGTGGCATCCGTGCCGCCTGGGTAACCACCGTGCTCAATGACATGGGCTACAAGGCGCGCAATTATGCGGGCTCCATGTGGGAGTGGTCAGCGCAACCGGCGGCCGAGTTTCCGCTGCAGAAGAACTGATCGCTGATCCATGAAACTGAAAACAAGCAAGTCCCGAACCCTGTTGCTCCTGGCGCTGCTGCTGCTGGCAGCTTTGATCTACGGCTACGTCGATGGCGTGCGCACGGCCGTCGACAGCGCCGTGCGCATCATGACCATGCAGGATCCCCAGTCGGCGATCCAGGCCTTCCGCGACTATTTGCTCGGCTTTGGCGCGTGGGCGGCGTTGGTATCGGCCGCCATCATGGTGTTTCAATCGGTTGCAGCGCCATTGCCGGCCTTTGTCGTCACGTTTGCCAATGGTTTGCTTTTTGGTTGGGCCTGGGGCGCACTGCTGTCCTGGTCGAGCGCGATGCTGGGTGCCGTCCTGTGCTTCTGGATTGCTCGCAACCTCGGGCGTCCGGTGGTTGAAAAATTGGTCGGCAGCAGTCAGGCGCTTGAAACCTGGGACATCTTCTTTACCCGCTACGGCAATCGCGCCATTCTGGTGTCGCGCCTGCTGCCTTTCATCTCCTTTGATATCGTGAGCTATGGCGCCGGCCTGACGCCCATCAGCCTGTGGAATTTCCTCTGGGCCACGGGTATCGGGCAACTGCCAGCAACACTTTTGTATTCCTATCTGGGGCAGAATCTGACGGGCTCCATTCAGGTCCTGTTCTGGATCTTCTCGATCACGATCGCATTGTTTGTGGTCGGATCTGCCTTCGGTCCGCGCTGGCTCAAGAAACTCCGTGCCGTCAATGCGAAGCAGGCCGCCATCGGCGAGGCGCTTCAAACGAAACATGAAGGGGTCAAGCCATGAGCCGCAAGGAAGCGCTCAAGCTCGTCGTCCGGCTCCTGGTGGCGGTGGTGCTGATTGCATTGTTGTTCAGGAACCTCGACCTCACACAACTTGGACATCGGCTGCTCAATCTGTCGTGGCAGGGCACAGCAGCGGCTTTTGCGCTGGTATTTCTGGCCATTGGAATATCGGCATGGAAGTGGGGGCTGATCCTTCAGGCCCGTCAGCATCCGCTGCCATTCTTGACACTTTTGCGCCTGTATTTTGTCGGACTGTTCTTCAACAACGTGCTGCCGACTGCGGTTGGTGGTGATGCGGTCCGGGCCTGGGAGGCGACCAAGGAAACCCGCGAAGTGCCTGAAGCCATCGGCTCGGTTGTCTCGGAACGCCTGATCGCCGGTGTGGCGCTGGGCTTGACCGCGTTGCTGGGTCTGCCTTTCATCGAGTCCGACAGCAGCACAGCGAAGATGGTGGCCCTGTTTTTGGTGATTGACGTCGCCATGGTTGCGCTGTTCCTGATTCCGAAGGTCGCTGAAGGCATTGTGGGCAAGGCCTTGCCGAACCGGCTTGCCACGCTCAAGGCGGTGGTGGCGCAAACGGTGCAGGTCGTTCGCGAGACCCTGCAAAACACCAGTCTCTTTGTCACCGTTCTGGTCATGTCGGTCATCTTCCAGGTCTGCGTCGCGGGCGTGAACGCGGCGATTTTTCAGGCGATCGGTGCCCATGTTTCCCTGGCGCATTGCGTGATCTATACGCCCATGATCTTCACCATCGCCATGCTGCCGATCTCGATCTCCGGTTTTGGCGTGCGCGAGGCCGCCTACTGGTATTTTTTCTCGCAGGTCGGGGTTGGACAGGCTGAAGCCGTTGCCACCTCGCTTCTGTTTTTTGTCATCGTAGGCATTTGCAGTCTGCCGGGCGCTCCCTTGTTCGTTTTCCGGCGCAAGCGGCCGGCGTTCGCCTGACCATCAGGACTTGAATATGGTTTATCTGCTCAGCATGCTTGTGATCGCCGCTGGTTTGTACGGGTTCTGGAAGCTGACCCGCTACTTCTGGCTCAAGAAGTATTACCGCTACCAGGGGGTCAAGGACGTGGATGTGGCAACGGCCCATCGGCTGCAGCGGGAGCAGCAGCGCTTCATGCTCGATGTCCGCGAGCCTGACGAATACGACGAAGCGCACGTTGAAGGCGTGCCCCTGATTCCGCTGGGGCAACTCGCGTCCCGCGTTGCCGAACTCGAGCATGTGAAGGCGCAGGAGTTCTTCATCATCTGCCGCGGTGGCGTGCGCTCTGCCAAGGCCTGCCTGATCCTGGAACAGTTTGGCTTCACCGCGCCGCTCAACGTTGCCGGCGGCATGGGCGCGTGGAAGAAGCAAGGCCTGCCCTGGACCGCCGGAAAAAAGAGCGCTTAGCACCCCGGGGCCGAAGGCCCGGCACAGCAAAAAATCAACCTCTGTTCTTTAGGAAATTGCCAATGAAGTTTTTACGACCCATTCTCGCGGGCCTCGCTTTGACGCTCGGCCTGGGCGCAAGCGCCTTTGCCCAGTCTTTCGATGACACCTTCAAGTCAACCGATTGGGTTGCCGCCAACAAGGACAAGGCCAACGTTGTTCTGGTTGATGTGCGACCGGCTGACGAGTACCGGCAAGGCCACATTCCTGGTGCCATCAATATTCCTCGGGCCAGTTTTTATTTCACAAAAACACAGGTGGACGGCAAGGTCATCAAATACGATGCGCCTTCCGCATCACAACTGATCGACATCCTCACCAATGCCGGGATCACGCCGCAGACCCATGTCGTGGCCTATGACCTGGGCGTCAGCTCGTATGCAGGGCGTTTCCCATGGGTGTTGCGCTCATACGGCCACAAGAACGCTTCCGTGATTGACGGCGGCATCGACAAATGGAAGGATGCCGACGGCCGTCCGCTTTCAACCGAAGCCAGCGTCCCCGTCAAAGCGGCCATCCCCTACCGCATTGCCAGCTACAACCAGTTGCGCGCGACCAAGAGCGATGTGCTCCAGGCCCTTGACTTCAGCAATGGCAACAAGGTCAAGGCGGGCTATGTGATTTCTGACATCCGCACACCGGGTGAATATGACGGCAGCGTTCTGCCGGACCGTTCCTATGACGCGCGTTCGGGGCACATCCCGGGTGCGATTTTCAGCCACTATGACACCTTCATCTACACCGATTACCTCGACGCCGGCGGCAAGCCCGTGAAGAACAGTTTCAATGGCAAAAATGTGCAGGTTCTGAAAAAACCAGCAGACCTGGAGGCGGCGTTTGCCGCCAAGGGCCTGACCAAGGACAAGACCATCTTCAATTACTGTGAAGGGGGCTTTCGTTCCGGCGTCTACACCCTGGTGCTGCAAGGACTGGGCTACGACAAGGTCTATAACTACGATGGTTCCTGGAACGAATGGAGCAAGCAGGGCGATCAATACCCGGTGGAAAAAATCGCCAGCAACTAGGTTGCAGATAACCGGTGCTTGAACGACTACGGCCGCTTGGAATTGCTTTGCCGTTTAAGCCATCGCATCAGGCTGCCGATGAGCGGCAGCTTCTCGTACAGTTCTTCGGCCGCGTCCCAATAGTCACGGTGCAGGGTGATGCGTCCTGCAGCGTTGAGCACCAGATGCGAGCCACCCAGAATGCACTGCTCCTGTCCCGTCTTGAAACGCTTGAAGCGGAAGCGAAACTCCCAGGTCAAAAAACATTGCGAGCCCTGCACGATTCGTTCGGTGATGAGAAAGCGCGGGTTCTCCAGTGACACAAACATGTGTCTGAAGATGCGCTGTATTTCAGGCAGGCCGCGCACATCGTTGAACGGGTCCTTGAAGCACGCATCGGGCGCGTAGAGCGTATCCAGTGCTTCCACGTCGACGGGGCGCAGGGTCTGGAAGGTTTCGATAATGCGGTCTAAGGTGTCGGTCATGGTTTTCAAGCCTGCTTCAGGCGTCGCGTGGCGGCAAAAAATGCGGTGTAGGGCAAGAGCTGCAGGGCTTTCATCCAGCGGGTAAAGCGTTTGGGAAAGTGAATTTCAAACTCGCCCCGCGCCCAGCCGTGCAGGATTTCCTGCGCCGCCTGCTCGGGGCTGATCAAGGCCGGCATCCTGAAGCCATTTTGCGCTGTCAAAGGCGTGTCGACGAAGCCGGGGTTGATGAGGGACACCCCCAGCCCTTGTTCGCGCAGGTCCAGGTACAGCGTCTCGGTCAGGTTGATCAGCGCCGCCTTGGTCGGGCCATAGGCCAGGCTCTTGGGCAACCCGCAATAACCCGCTACGCTGCCCATCAGGCTGATGTGCCCGCGCTGGCCGGTGTGCGCATCCGGCGATTGCGCCAGCAGGCGTGGAACCACCGCGTCGAGCAGGTACAACGCTCCCAGATAGTTGATCTGGTTATGGCGCAGCAAGTCGTCCAGATCCATCCGGGTGGCGCTCATGGCATGGTAGTGGCCGGCACAGTACACCACGCAGTCCAGTGCGCCTTGCTCGGTCAGACTGTGGGCGGCGGCACGGACCGCTGCTGCATCGGTCACGTCCAACGCCAGTGCGCGCGCACCCGGGTGTGCAGCGACAAACGCATTGAGCGCATCAACATTTCGGGCCGACACCACGACTTTCCCGCCCAGGGCGTGCAGGGCCGATGCGGTGGCGCGTCCAATGCCGCTGGACGCGCCCACCAGCCACACGGTGCGCCCGTGCCAGTCCACCATGCGGGGGTTCAGGGCCATCGCCTGCTCACCTTTTGACAAAGGAAAGCGTCACTTCGCCCAAACCAACACCCCACTTGCGCATGGCGGCTTTGTTGATCATGACTTTGTCGCTCAAGAGGTACATCCAGTCGTCAAACTGCACCTCGATGACCCGCCCGTCCACCGGCAGGGCCAGGGTGTAGCTCCAGTTAAAAGCGTTGCCGCTTTGCTGGCCATCGGCCTGGCCCACCACATCGTCGGCCTTTCCGGTGTAGCGGCCGTTGGCGTGGCGCGTCAGGCGCCAGATGCGCCGCTGGGTGGTGCCGTCGGAGTAGCTGAAGGACTCGTCCAGCGTGCCGGCGTCGCCTTGCCAACTGCAGTTCATCACGACCGTGAAGCGTTTGACGACTTTGCCCGAGCGGTCGCTGAAGATGCCATAGGCGTCCAGCGTGCCGTTGAAGTAGTCGCTCAGTTCCAGCGCCGGCGTTTCTTTGGCGTAGTCCTGAATGTGCGGTGTGCTGCACGCGCTCAGCAGCGCTGCGCAGACCCCGGTGGCAAGAAGCATCGATCGTTGGAAAATACTGCGTCGGTTCATGGCGTGTGCGGCTGGGCCGTCGGTTGGATGAGAAAAAGGTGCAGCGCGCTGGCTGCCAGGGCTTTGAGCCCGCATGGCAGGAGGCAATAGGCGGCTGTGAGCATGGTGAGGGCGTGGGCATCGCGCGCGCCGGGGGTATAGCCGAGCCATCCCAGCAGCGGTAGCACCAGGCCAGCGGCCAGCGCCAGGTTGAGCTTGGTGGCAAAGTTCCACCAACCGATGTAGGCCCCTTCAGCGCGACCCCGGTCACCTGCTTCGGCAATCACCCCTGACAGGAGCGCACCCGGCAGAGCCAGATCGCTGCCCAAAGCGGCTCCCGACAAAGCGCAGACCAGCAAAAACCACAGGGTGTCACCCGCACCCAACTGGCTGGCACCCAGAAAAACCGCAATCGACAGCAGCATGCCAAAGCGCCAACTGCGCGCCAGACCCCCGTGTCTTACCAGGCGCAACCAGAGGGGCATGGACAGCGCAGCGCACACAAAGTAAACCCCCAGCGCGGCGGATTGCAGGCTTGCGCTGGCCTGCAAACGGTCTTGCATAAAGAACAGCAACAGTGTTGCGGGGATCGCACTGGCAATGCCGTTGAGCAGATACACGCCCAGCAGGCGAAGAAAGTCAGGGTTGTGCAACGGGTGGCGCAGTGCGTCGAGTGTGCCGGCTCCAACACCGGTCGGCGCCTCGTGGTTGGGCAGGGGTTGAGGCGCTCGACACCAGGCCCACCAGCCAGCTACCAATCCAAGGTACAGCAGCGCCAGCAGGGCCGGGACGCCCGAGAGCGCGGGGGTGGCTGCCGCCAGCAGCACCCCCACCAGCCCCAAGCCTTCGCGCCAGGCCACCACGCGGCTGCGGTACAGCGCGTCACCACCCAGCATGGCGCCCCAGGACTGGTGCGCGATGGACAAGGCGCTGTAGGCCGCATAGGTCACCATCAGCCAAAAGCCGGCCCACCACAGCAGCGCAGTGGGCTCGTGCACCAGCGGTACAAAGAGGGAGGTAAAGCCCAAAGCCAGCACGCTAGCTGCCACAGCTCCCAGTACCAGCACCGCCCGCAGCGAGATTGCGTACAAGCGGTCACACAAGCGGCCCAGCAGCGGGTCAATCACCGCATCGAGCAGGCGAGTCCCCAACAGAACAGCCCCCAGGCCCGCCAGCGAAACACCCCACTCGCGGGCATACAGATTGGGCATCAGCACATACAGCGGCAGCGCGCAGAACGCCAGGGGCAAACCCAGAAGGCCATAGCGCAGTCCGTCGCTCACGCGCCAGGCAAGCGCCGATGCTTCCACTGCCGATGCCGCGCTGGAATTCACGGTGCAGCGTCCGTTGGGGCCGGGATCTTCACCGACGCCAATAGCGCACGGCGCAGTTGTGGCTCGGAAGTTTGGGCGCTGAGCCAAATGCCAAAGAACTGCTTGGCAAAGGCCGGGTCGCGCACTTCGCCCAGCAGGCGGCCATTGCTCCAAAAAACGGCACCCGTCGCGGGTTGATGCACCCCGGTGATGCGGTCCCCCGTCTTCACATCGGGGAACAGCGCGCGCATCTGATGTTCCCAAGCAGATTCCTGCGCCAAAGTCATGGGTGTTTGGCGGCGCATCTCCGCAATCGAGCGTCTGGCAATGTCCGCACCCTTGAAGTCGCGCAAGTAGTCCAACTCCAGTGCAAACGCACTTTGCTCAAATGCCGCCTCCACAAAGCCGGGCGCAACCCACAGCGTCGCCTGGTAGACCTCAAAGCCCCAAAACCTCATCTTGGCCTGCCCCGACAAGGTGGCGACCGGCAAGGCGGCTCGCAGTTCTTGCGGCAGTGGCGTGGCTTGAATCGGCATGCAAAGCAGGCTTGCAGACCCCGCCAGCAATGCGAAAGCAGCCGCCTTTTTCATGGCCGAAGTGCGGCTGGCTTGTGCAATGTGTACTGCACCAGGCTGATGTCGCCGGTGTCGAACGCGGCTTCGCAATAGGACAGGTAAAACTCCCAGATGCGCATAAAGCGCTCATCAAAGCCGAGCGCAGTCACTTCGGCCTTGCGCGCCAGAAACGCATCACGCCAGCGGCGCAGGGTTTCGGCGTAGTCGGCGCCAAAGGCAAACTCGTCCACCACCTCCAGCCCGGCCGCCAGGGCCTCTCGGCGAAATTCACGCGGGCAAGGCAGACACCCCCCGGGAAAGATGTACTGCTGAATGAAATCGGTGGAGTTCACATAGCGGTCGAACAAGGCGTCGTCAATCACGATGCTTTGCACGCAGGCCCGTCCGCCCGGTTTGAGCAGCCGGCTCAGCGTCTTGAAGTACTGCGGCCAGTAGGCCCGTCCGACCGCTTCCACCATCTCGATGGAGCAGATGGCGTCAAACGGCGCATCCCGGATGTCGCGGTAGTCCTGCAAGCGCAGGTCGGCGCGCCCGCCCGCACCGGTGCTGACACCCAGGCCTTGCATGCGCGCGTTGGCGTAGGCCAGTTGCTCGGTGCTCAGCGTCACGCCCACCACGCTTGCGCCCAAGCGGGTCGTGGCCTGTTCAGCCAGCGCACCCCAGCCACAACCAATTTCCAGCACACGGTCGCCGGCTTGCACCCGGGTCATCCGAAGGGCCCGATTGACCTTGGCGTTTTGGGCGTCGGGCAGTGGGCGGCTCAAGTCACCCTCAAACCAGGCGCTTGAGTAGTTCATGGTTTCGTCCAGCCACAGGCGATAAAACGCATTGCCCAGGTCGTAATGGGCGTGGATGTTCTTGCGGCTGTTGGCGCGGCTGTTGTGCTGCAACAGGTGCTTCACGCGGTACAGCAGACGTCCGAGCCAGGTGCCAAAAATCATGGCGTCGACTTGCTGGCGATTGGCAGAGAATACCTTCAGCAGTTCGGTCAGGTCAGGCGTGCTCCAGTCTGCGGCGATAAAGCTTTCGGCAAAGCCGATGTCGCCGGATTTGAGCGCGGCGCCAAACACGTTCCAGTTGTGCAGGGTGATGCTGGCGCTGGGGTGCCTGGGGCTGTGCATATGCTCGTTTTGCGGGTGCTCACCGAACCGGCGCTGCGAGCCGTCCGGCAGGTGCAGGGTGAGGGCGCCGTGGCGCAGGTTTTGCAGCAGACGCAAAGCGCTGCGGGCAGCAGCCGGGGCACTTTTCGGAACGGCGTGACCGGGGACGGTATTGGCGGCGGTGTTCATGATCGACTCCTGGGGTGGCACTAGCGCGAAACAAAGACAGTGGGTGGCGGCGGCTTGCGAAAGAACGGAAGGCTTTTGAGCCACAGGCGCAGGGCTTGCGTGTGGATGTGCAGCAGCACGCCCAGCGTCATGGCCGGATAGCGCCACAGGGCCCGGCGCAGCACGGTGGGCGTGATGGGCTCAAGCGTGCCGCTGACGCTGGTTTGTAGTACGGCGGTGCTGCTGGCGCTGTTGGTCAGGTCGCTGTCGTAGTAGTCCACGCGCGCCACGGTTCGTTCCTGCGTGCCCTTCATGGCGCGCATGAAGCGAAAGCGGTAATGACCCTGGACCGGGTTGAAGGGCGACACATGAAATACCTTGCGCGCACGCTGCTCCACCCCGTAGCGCGGTGCGTCGAGCACATAACAGTGGCGCTCGCCAAAGGTGTTGTTGACTTCAACCACGATGGCGCGCAACGCGCCATTCTGATCGTCCGCGGCGCGGTGGCAATACCAGAAACTGACCGGCTTGAAGGTGTAACCCAGCACACGCGGGTAGGTGTGCAGCCATACCTCGCCGGTGGCGTCATGGATGCCTTCGCGCTGCAAGAGTTCATCGACCCAAGCCAGAGCGCCGCCCTGCGCCGGTGCGCGGCCATCGCCATGGTCGGTTTCAAAAAAGCTCAGCGGTCCGGGGCGGTTGATGGCCCAGCGCGAGTCTTTTTCATTGGCCGTGGCAGCGGCTTTTTGCAAGCTGCGCAGGGGGAGCATCAAAAAGTAGGTGGGGTAGGCAAACGCGTGGCGCTTTGGTTGCAGTCGCGCGTGGCGCACCTGACCGAAGCCGATGAGCGCAGGGCTGGGCTTCATGTCATCGCCTTGTTGACGCCCACATCGGCCAGCAACTGCGCGGCCGCTGCCAGGCCGGCTTTGAGACCGTCCTCATGGAATCCATAACCCATCCAGGCGCCGGCAAAGTAGCGCCCCTGCTGACCTTGCAGGGCTCCCATGCGGGACTGTGCCGCCACGGCGGCCAGGTCAAACACGGGATGAGCGTAATCGTATTCGCCCAGAATCCTGTCCGCTGCGATGGGACGCACCGGGTTCAGCGACACCAGCACAGGCTGCTCCCACGGCAGGGGCTGCAGGCGGTTGAGCAGGTAGTGCAAGCACACCCGGCTGCCGGCGTCGCCGCGCTCTGCGGTGCGCTCGTAGTTCCAGGCCGCCCAAGCCGAGGCGCGCGCGGGCAGCACCGAGGCGTCTACGTGCAGCACAGCCCGGTTCGACTGGTAGCGAATGGCGCCCAGGGTTTCGCGCTCCTGCGGGCTGGGCGCTGCCAGCATCTGCAGTGCCTGGTCCGAGTGGGTGGCGATGATGACTTTGTCGAACCATTCGCTTCCAGCGTCGGTGTGGATGCGCACATTGCCCTGGCCATTGACGTTGCCGGTCAGATGCTCGATGCGGCGCACTGGCGTGTGGAGATGCTTGTCGGCAATGTTTGCCGTTATCTTTTCGACGTAGTGCTTGGCGCCGCCCTGAACCGTCCACCACTGGGGCCGGTCGGTGATTTGCAGCAAGCCGTGGTTATGGCAAAACCGCACCATGGTGGACACCGGGAATTGCAGCATCTGGGCCGTGGGGCAACTCCAGATGCAGGCCATCATGGGCAGGAAATACCATTCGCAAAACGCTGTACCAAAATCGTGCTCGCGCAGGAACTCGCCCAGCGGCTGCGTCAACTGCGCTTCGCTGCCGCTGAGGGCCATGCGCGTGGTGAGCGCATTGAAGCGCAACAGGTCGCGCAGCATGCCCCAAAAGCGCGGATTGATCAGGTTGGCGCGCTGGGCAAACACCGTGTTCAGGCTCGAGCCGCTCCACTCCATGGCGCGCCCGCCGACCGCGTCATTGGCCTGCACCGAAAACGACATGTCCGACTTGGCGGTCGCCACGCCGAGCTCGGCCAGCAGGCGGATCAGTTGCGGATAGGTGCGCTCGTTGAGCACCAGAAAGCCGGTGTCGACCCCATGTTTTACCAGTCCTTGCGGCGTTGCCAGGGAGACGTCGACCGTGTGCGTATGGCCGCCAAAGTAGTCCCCGGCTTCGAGCAGCGTCAGCTCGACCTTGCCCCGCAAGGCATGGGCGGCGGCCAGTCCGGAAATACCCGAACCTACGATGGCAACTTTGATCGACACATGCACCCCTTCAAAATGGTGAAGCGAATTCTAGACTAATTAGTTCACTTACATACTGTACGGTCTTGTTTAGTACTTGCAAGTATTCATGCCGACCAATTCGGCTACAATTTCTCCATGGCGACACCGATCACCCCAAAGGTTTCTTTCAAGGCGCAAATGCTGTTGGCGCGTGAAGACGCCATCATTGCGTCGGTCAACCGCTTGCTGGCCGAGAAGGGTTTTGAAGCCATGACGGTGGACGAGGTGGCCGCCGATGTGGGCATTGCCAAGGCCAGCCTGTACAAGCACTTCCCAAGCAAGGAAGACCTGGCTGCTGCGGCCATGGTGTCGGTCATGCGCCGTGCGCAGGCGTTTCTGGACGCATTGAGCCCGGAGTCATCCGCCGTCGAGAAGCTCAGGACGGTGGTGCAGTGGACCATGGGCTTGAAACTTGCCGGCGAGATGCCCTCGCTGCCCAGTCAGAACTCCCGACTGCGCAGCACGCTGATGGCAAACAAGGACTACATGGATGGCCTGATCGACGTGAGCGACCGCCTGGGCGCCTGGATCGAGGCGGCGCAGGCCCAGGGCGCTATCAACCCCAAACTGCCGGCCATCGCGGTGCTCTACACCCTGTATGCCCGAGCCTGTGACCCGGTGCTCGAGTTCCTGAAAATCGGCGACTTGTACAGCAATGACGAAATCATCGCCCTGGTCATGAGCACCTGTTTTGAAGGGCTACAAGCGCGGTAGCGTGGTGGCTGGGTCGGCACAACAAAGCTGCCGCAGATGCGCCCGCACCATCGAGGTTTGCGTTCACAAGGCCAAAGGGTATTCACCTATCAGCCATGGTCTTACTTCTATTTACACTGGTAAGACCACCGCGCAGGGTGGTGCGCTTCAATCAAGCATCGACATCAACCGGAAGTAAAAATGAATGCTGTAGAAATCATGTCTTTTGGCGGCCCTGAGGTTCTTCAAATGGGGACGCGACCGATGCCAGTGCCAGGCGCTGGCGAACTGCTGATTCACGTTTCGGCCAGCGGTGTGAACCGGCCGGACGTCTTGCAGCGCACCGGCAATTACCCGGTGCCGCCCGGCGCTTCAGACATCCCCGGTCTCGAAGTGGCGGGTGTTATCGAGCAGGGCGACGCGCAGGCGCTGGCGCTGGCCGGTCTCAAACTGGGAGACCGCGTTTGCGCCCTGGTCGCCGGTGGCGGCTATGCCGAACATTGTGTTGCGCCAATCGGCCAATGCCTGCCGGTGCCAAAAGGTTTGAGCGACATCGAGGCAGCATCGCTGCCTGAGACCTTCTTCACGGTCTGGAGCAATGTGTTTGACCGCGCCCGTCTGCAAAAAGGCGAAACCCTTTTGATTCAGGGCGGCTCCAGCGGCATTGGCGTCACCGCCATCCAGATCGCAAAAGCCATGGGCGCGCAGGTGATCGTGACCGCCGGCAGTGATGAAAAATGTGCGGCATGCCTGGCGCTCGGTGCCGACCACGCGATCAACTACAAGACGCAGGATTTTGAGGCGGAGGTCAAGCGCTTGACCGTCGGCAACGGCGTGAATGTGATTCTGGACATGGTCGCCGGCAACTATGTGGCCAAGGAGATTGAGTGTCTGAGTGAGGATGGTCGACTGGTCATCATCGCGGTGCAGGGCGGCGCCAAGGCCGAGTTCAACGCCGGCGTGCTGATGCGGCGGCGCCTTGCTGTGACCGGATCAACCTTGCGGCCGCGGCCGATTGCCTTCAAGGCGGCCATCGCGCAGGCTTGCCTGAAAAATGTCTGGCCGGCGATCGAAAGCGGCCGTATCAAGCCGGTGATTCACAGCACCTTCGCAGCGAAGGACGCGGCCAAGGCGCACGCCTTGATGGAATCCAATCAGCACATCGGAAAGATTGTCCTGACCTGGGACCGGGCATAAGCTAGCCTGCCATGTGCAGGCCGCCGTTGACGTGGATGACCTCGCCCGTGACAAAGCTTGCAGCATCGCTGCACAGGAAGGCGATCACCGAGGCTACTTCGCCTGGTTGACCGAGGCGCTTGAGCGGGGTCTGGGCGATTGAATCGGCGCCACGCAAGCGGATCAACTCCGTTGCCATCGGCGTGTCGATCACGCCGGGCGACACCGCATTGACCCGGACTTGCGGCGCGAGTTCACGCGCCAATGAGCGGGTCAGGCTGATCAGTGCGCCTTTGGACGCGCTGTAATGCGCGTTGTAAAAAGCACCCCGATGCGCAGCCATCGAACTCAGGTTGACGATTGAACTGTTGTCCCGCAGCAGGGGAATGGCGCGTTTGCAGAGAAAGAAGACGCCGTCCAGATTGACACCCAAGGTCTCGCGCCATTGCCCGTCCGTCATCTCGCGCACCGGTTGCGCCCTGTAGATGCCGGCCGAGGGCACCAGGAAATCGATAGCCCCGAAAGCATCTTTTGCCAGTTGCACCAGACGGTCACAGTCTTGCGGCAGCGAACTGTCCATCGTCAGGGTGACGATGCGATCGGCTGGCGCGGCCAGCGTCGCCACAAAATCGTCCAATCCGCTTCGGTTCAGATCGGCCAACACCAGGTTGGCACCCGCGGCGTAAAAAAGACGTGCCACCTCTCGGCCGATGCCGCCATTGGCGCCGGTCAGAACCAGCGTGCGGCCGTTGAAGTCAAACATGATGGATTGCCCCTGGGTTAAGTCAACAAGGAGAGCGGCGTCTCCAGCAGACGCCGGAACGCGCTGCACCAGGCGCCTGCCAGCGCACCATCGACCGCGCGATGGTCAACCGCCAGGGTGCAACGCATGACGTGGCCGACGGCGAGCTGACCGTCCTGCGCCACGGGCTGCTCCCGGATCGCGCCAACCGCCAGGATGGCGGCTTGCGGCGGATTGATGATGGCAGCGAATTCATCAACCCCGTGCATGCCGAGATTGCTGACGCTAAAGCTTCCACCCGTGAACTCGTCGGCCCGAAGCTGCTTGTTGCGGGCGCGCTCGGAGAGCGCACTCATTTCGGCCGCGATGGCGGCAAGGCCCATGCCCGCCGCGTTGCGCAGGATGGGCGTAATCAGCCCCGCGTCGGTCGCGACCGCAACGGCAATATCGACCGAGTGGAATTGGCGCAGGGCCGCGTCTGTCCAGGCCACATTGACACCCGGCACCTCGCGCAGCGCAAGCGCCGCCGCCCGCAGCACAAAGGTATTGACCGAAATCTTCTGTTCCCAGGCAGCATTGATCTGTGTCCGCAGGCGCATCAAGCGATCCATGCGGCAATCGATCGAGAGGTAAAAATGCGGAACCGTTGCCTTGCTTTCCGTGAGTCTTCGTGCGATGGTGCGGCGCATATTCGTATGCGGCGAATCGGTCCAGCTCGCAGCCACGCTTGGGGCGCCCGCTTCGATCACGCGCTGCACGTCCTGTTTGATGACGCGACCGTTCGGGCCGCTGCCGCGCACCTGCGCCAGATCAATGCCGTGCTGCTTCGCAAGCAGTCGGCCAACCGGGCTGGAAATGATGCGGTTTTCCGGCTTCGGCGCTGGCGCCTCGCGGATTCGGCTTGGCGCGCTGAGCGGGTCGGCGTCAGACTCGGTCTCGCCTGCCGCCAGGATGGTGGCGATGGCCGCGCCAACTTCCACCTCTGCGCCCTTGCGCACCAGCAGTTTGCCAAGAATTCCATCGCACTCGGCTGTCAGTTCGATGATCGCCTTTTCGGTTTCAATGTCCGCCAGGCTTTCGCCCTTGCGCACCGAATCGCCCTCTTGCCGGCTCCAGTTAACCAGTGTGGCGTGGGTGGCATTGGCCGATACCGCGGGCATGCGCAAAATAGTAGCCATGGTTGAATCCTTTACAGGAGGCCTTTCTCATGCATGACCAGGCGCAGGCCCGCCGCCACCTCTTGCGTGCGGGCGCAGGCAGCGCGTTCAAGCACTTTGGAAATGCTGGGTGCCGCCTCGCCGCCCGTGACGCGCTGCACGGGTTGGTCCAGCCAGTCAAAAAAGCGGCGCTGGATTTCATCGGCCAACCAGGCGCCATAGGAGGTCCCGAGCGAGCCCTGCTCGGCAATCAGGACCACATTGGTCTTGCGGATGCTGGCCTCGATGGTCTGCCAGTCCATGCTGGCGCGGTCGAGCCAGCGCAGGTCGATCACTTCGGCGTCGATGCCAAGCTCCTCGACCGCTTCGAGTGAATGACCAACCATGGACAGGTAGGACAGGATGGTGACTTCCTTTCCGGCACGGCGCACGGCAGCGCTGCCCGGCGCAATCACAAAATCCAGATCGTCCACCGGTGCCAGCCCCGAACTGTTGTACAGATCGACGTGCTCGATCACCAGAACCGGATCCTGGCACCGAAGGGCCGCATTCATCAGGCCGACATAGTCGAACGGGTTGGACGGCGCCACGATGCGCCAGCCCGGGCAGGTGGCAAAGATGCCGGCCGGGTCCATCGAGTGCTGCGATCCGTAACCTGTGCCCATCGCCACCTTGGTGCGAAGCACCAGCGGTACCGCGTTGTCACCGCCAAACATGTGGCGTGCCTTGCCGATCTGGTTGAACAACTGGTCACCGGCCACCCACATGAAGTCCGGGTACATGAATTCAACGACCGGCTTGAAGCGGTGGTCCATCGCCACGCCGGCGCCCAAGCCGGCAAATGCACATTCGCTGATCGGCGTGCCCAGCACGCGCTCCGGAAACCGGTCCTTGAGGCCGCGCGTCGCGCCGTTGGTGCCGCCCTTCAGACGGTGCACATCCTCGCCCATGACGACGATGGACGCATCGGTCTCCATGCGCCTGTGCATGACATCAGCGACCACATCGATGAATTTCTTCTCCGTGCACCCGCCGGGCAAGCTCTGCTCATCCTGCGCCGGCGCGCCCTTGAACTCGCTCAGGTCGCCCCGAATGCCGACGTCGCGGAAATCCGGACTGGGCCACAGCTCCGGCCGGATGCGGCGCTGCCCTGGTTTGCCGGCCGGGTCTGCTTCCAGCAGTGCGCCCACTGCCCGCTGCATGGCAGCCTGGACGCTGGCGCGAAACGCCGCCACCTGCGCGGGCGTGATGAGTTGGCGCTCCTGCATCCTGCGCGCCATCAGATCGAGCGGGTCACGCTGGCGCCAGGCGTCTTCTTCCGCCTTGCTGCGGTAGCCGAAGGCGCTGCCGGGAAACGGGCCATTCTGGTGGAAGAAGCGATAAACCCTGGCCTCGATCAGGGTGGGACCCTTGCCGGCGCGCATGTGCGCGAGCGCCTGTGCCATGGCCAGGTGCACCGCCAGCGGGTCCATGCCATCAACCGACCAGCTCGGTATGTTGAAAGCCTGGCCGCGCGCGGCCAGCCGCGGCTCGCCGGTCGCCTCGGCTACCGTCGTCGAGACCGCGTAGCCATTGTTCTCGACAAAAAAGCACAGCGGCAGTTTCCAGGCCGACGCGAGGTTCATCGTTTCAAGGACCGAGCCGATATTGATCGCACCGTCGCCAAAATACGTGATCGCCACCGCGTTCGTGCCGGCCTGCCGGTTGGCCCAGGCCGAACCGGCGGCCAGTGGCACACCGCCGCCAACGATCGCGTTCGTTCCCAAGGCGCCTGCTTCCAGAAACTGGAGGTGCATGGAGCCGCCACGGCCCTTGCAGAATCCCTGCGCCAGACCGAGAATTTCTGCCAGCGTGCGCTGCAACATCGCCTGAATGTCTTCGGCAATGGGTTTCAAGGGACTGATGCCCTCTGGCGCAAGGTAGGCCAGCAGCTTGGCGACGAACTGGTGATGGCCGCGGTGCGATCCATTGACCTGGTCACTGGCCAGAAGCCCGACGATGGAGCCGGCGGCACCCCCCTCCTGGCCAATACTCGAATGCGCCGGACCGTGAACCAGACCTTCACCTGCCAGGTCAAGCACCGTTTCTTCGAAGGCGCGAATGATGTGCATGCTCGAAAACAGGGACGCCAGCAAGTCCGGGCTGGCGCTCTGCCAGTCCTGCTCGTCGGTGCTGAGCTCGACCCAGGGAGCCGTTGAATTCAGGGGCGTCAGTGTAGACATGGCAGTGACATAGGTGTTGGTGAATCAGGAGGCGTTCGGGCCGGCATCCTGCAGGATCAGATCAGCGCCACGTTCCGCGATCATCATCACGGCCGCATGCACATTGCCAGACACCATGGACGGGATCACCGATGCATCGACCACGCGCAGACCCGCAAGACCCTTGAATCGCAGGCGGCAGTCGACAACCGCATCGGCGTCGGAGCCCATGCGACAGCTGCCGGTCGGATGGTAGATCGTCTGCCCATTCTCCCGGGCGAAATCGAGCCACTGCTCATCGCTCTGGACCTTGCTGCCCGGGCTCATTTCAAAATCGACGTAGCTGGCGAGTGCGGCTTGCCCCACGATGCGCCGGGCAATTTTCATTCCATCAACCAGCGTTTGCCGATCTTCAGGGGTGGTCAGGAAGTTCGGACGAATCGATGGACCGGCGAGCGGGTCGGCCGACCGGATATGGATGCTGCCCTGCGAGGTCGGTCGTAACCCGGCCACGCCGATGGTCATGCCAGGCGTTTTGTCGAGCTTGCGCACCGCGGCGTTGGCGTAGCTTGCATGCACGAAGAAGTACTGGACATCGGGCGTGGCAAGTTCCGCACGCGTTTTGACAAAGCCATGCACCAGACCGGTTCCCAGCGTCAGAATGCCGGTGCGACGCGCAAAATACTGGATCGCCGCCAGTCCGACGCGCCAGCCCTGCGCCAGTTCGTTGAGGGTTTGGGTGTTCTTGACGCGCCAGTTCAGCCGGGTTGCGTAGTGATCAATGTAATTCTCTCCGACGCGCTTGGCGGCGTGAACGACGGGAATGCCCAGACTTTGCAGCAGCTCCGGATTGCCGATGCCGGACAGCTCCAGCACCTGCGGTGTTTGAACCGCGCCTGCGGCCATGATCACCTCGCGATGGGCGGCAACCGATACATCAAGCCCGTGCTGCCGATACCTCACACCGGTGCAACGCCCCGCCTCAACATTGACCTTGAGCACATGGGCGCCGGTTCGCACCGTCAGATTCTTGCGCTGGCGGGCCGGGTTCAGATAGCCATCGACCACGCTCCAGCGTTGCCCGCCTTTTTGTGTGGCCTGGTAATAGCCGAAGCCGTCTTGCTGTTCACCGTTGTAGTCGTCGGTCAGCGGCTGCCCATCCTGCACCGCCGCACGCAGCATTGCCTCTGCTATCGGAAAGCGCTCGCTCACCTTGGCAATGTGCATGGGGCCTGACTTGCCACGCTGGCTGCCGCCTTCCAGGCAGGTCTCCAGTTTTTTGAAATAAGGCGCGACATCCTGCGCCGACCAGCCGCTGGCACCGGCAGCGGCCCAGCGATCGAAGTCCTGCGGCTGTCCAATCACGTAGATCATGCCGTTGATCAGATTGGAGCCGCCCAGGCCCTTGCCGCGCGGAACCGAAATTGCGCGATCGTTCAAATAGGCCTCAGGTTCGGTCTGAAAGCGCCAGTTGTAGAGCGGGTCGTTCAGCAGCTTGGTAAAGCCCGCCGGGATGTTGATCCACATGCTCCTGGGTTCACCGCCGGCCTCCAGCATCAGCACGGTGTAACGGCCGTCTGCCGTCAAGCGGTTGGCAAGAATGCAGGCGGCTGTGCCGCCGCCAACGATCACATAGTCGAAGTGTTCCATCATTTTCCAATGCCCATGAAAGCGGCCATCAGCTCGATCTGGCATTCGAGCATAGGTGCGCCGTAGTGAATGCGACATCCTCTGGCTTGCGCCGCTGCCAGCAGCGGGGTCAGCGCAGGGCTCATGATGATCTCGGCAACAATCTGGTCTGGGCTCAGCCCCTCAACGTTCAGGGGCAGGGCATCCGTCGCGGCCATGCCAAGCGAGGTCGCGTTGACGACCAGGTGGTTGCCGGCCGGATTCGCGCTGCCGAGCTTGAAGGCGACGTTCGGGAAGATGCCCGCCAGTCGGGAAATCATGGCCTGCGCCTTGGCCGGGGTCCGGTTGTAAATCGTCAGCTGTTGAACGCCTGCTTGCGCCAGCGCGAAGGCGATGGCGTTTGCCGCACCACCGGCGCCTGAGAGAAAAACGTTCTTGCCGGCGAGCGTAATACCGTGTTTGTCCAGACCCGACACAAATCCCTTGCCGTCCAGGATGTCGCCGATCATGCGGCCGTCGGGCTCGCGCCGGATCACGTTGACGGCACCGACCAGCGCAGCCGCTTCGGTCAGCTCGTCGCAAAGCGGAACGATGGCCATCTTGTGCGGCACCGTGACCACCAGGCCTCCGAAATTGAGCATGCCACGCAGTGCTGCCACGCACCCGGCCAGCGCGCTTGCCGGCACATGCATGGGAACCAGCACACCATCAAAGCCGCGCTGCGTCATCAGCCGGTTGATCGCCTGCGGTGTCTTGACCTGCTGGATCGGATCGGCAATCAGGGCGAACAGCTTGGTCTTACCGGTGATTTCATTCATGATTTTTAGTTGGGGCAGAAAATTCCGATTGCTTGGCTTGGGCCGGCCATTGTGGTAATACCAGTATATTGGGTGGACTTACCATTTCGATGGGGAATTACCCTTAAGTCGGGAAAAGCCGCAATTTGTTGCTTATCATTGCTCCTACGTTCCCCGCACAGAATTGATTGCCATGATTACCAGTTCACCCCTGTCTATTCAACTGCCCGAAGAGACTGCCAATCGGATCAGGCAACTGATTCAGGAGTGCAAGCTTGTTCCGGGTGACCGACTGCCCAGCGAGCGTGATCTGTGTGCCAGGTTCTCGGTCAGCCGTCCAGTGGTCCGCGAGGCCTTGTCCCGTCTGAATTCCGAGGGTCTCGTTTTGATCAAGCGTGGCGTCGGTGTCTACGTCAGTGAACGTGATCCGCGCGGCGCATTCAGGATTGAGGATTTCGCCATCGAGGAAAAAATTTCGATCACGCAAGTGATGGAACTGATTTCAACGGTCGAGGTCGCCGCGACACGACTGGCTGCCACGCGCCGCAGCAGCGAGGACCTCAAGCAGATGCGCAAATGCCTGCTCGGAATGGAATATGCCATTGCCAGCGATCGCCTGGGCGACGAAGAAGACTATGAATTTCACCAGGCGATTGTCCTGGCAACGCAGAACCCTTATTTCGAGTCCCTGAGCCAGCATCTCGAACACACGGCGCGCCGCATGATCCGTGCCCTGCGCAGCAACACCAAGACCCGCCACAAGAATCAGATCGATGCGGTGCAGGCCGAGCACCAGGCCATCTTCAACGCCATCAACAAGGGCGATCCGGTGGCCGCAGAAGAAGCGGCGCGCAAGCACCTCGACAACGCCGAGAAGCGCCTGACGAAATACCGCAGGACCTGAGCCGCTTCAGGTCATCATCCAGCCGCCGGCCACATCAACCACCTGGCCGGTTACAAAGCGACTTTCCGGCGATGTCAGAAAGCAGGACATCTCGGCTACTTCCTGCGGCTCGCCCAGGCGCCGCAGCGCCGTTTCCTGAATCACGGCCAGATTGGTTTCGGGGGAGGCCGTGCGCATCAAGGGCGTATTGATCCGGCCCGGCGCGATCGCATTGACGGTAATGCCATGCGGGCCCAACTCACCCGCCAGATCCCGCGTCAGGCCGATCAATGCGGCCTTGGTGGTGCCGTAATGCGCGGCCGTAAAAGTCAGATGGGCCTTGCCCGCAACCGATGACATGTTCACGATGCTGCCGAAGCGGTTTCGCACCATGGCCGGCGTCAGCAGCCGTGCCCAGTTGAACGCGCCATGCAGATTGACACCAACGACGCGTTGCCATTCGTCGGGGTCCATTTCCCAGAAGTTGGCCGGCTTGCCATTGGTCTTGGGCGAGATGCCGGCGTTGTTGATCAGGATGTCGATGTCGCCGTCCAGTTTGGCGCGCACCTGGGCAAGTGCTGCTTCACAGGCGCGATAGTCCGCCACGTTGGCGACGGCCCAGACAACTTGACCCCCGATCTCGGCCAGACTCTCGGCATGGGCGGCCAGCGCCTGCGCGTTGACGTCGATCAGGACAAGGGCTGCACCTTCCTGCAGGTACTGCCGCGAAATGGCAGCGCCAATGCCACTGGCTGCGCCCGTGACCAGCACGCGCCGTCCGGCTTGTCGTTGCGGCATCATCGTTTCATATTCCCAGGTAGGCTTTTCGGATGTGGGGATTTTCGAGCAACTCCTGGCCGGTTCCGGACAGGGTGATTTCACCGTTTTCCAGCACGTAGCCGCGGTTGGCGATCTTGAGCGTGTGAACAATGTTCTGCTCGACGATCAGCACGGTGCGCCCTTGTTCGACAATCTGGTCAATCACCTCAAACACCTGGCCCATCAGCAGCGGGGACAAACCCAGCGAGGGCTCATCGAACATGAGCAGCGCCGGGTTGGCCATCAGGCCGCGTGCAATCGCGACCATCTGCTGCTCCCCGCCCGACAGGCTGCCGGCCATCTGGTTCACACGGTCCTTGAGGCGCGGGAAGATCTTGAGCACTTCGTCCATGCGCAGATCGGCGATGCCGCGAGCACTGCGCTTGTACGCGCCCATCAGCAAGTTGTCCTTTACCGAAATGTGCGGGAACAATTGCCGACCTTCAGGCACCATCGTGATTCCGGCTGCGACAATTTCATCCGAGCGCAGTTTTTCCAGGCGTTGTCCCTGGAATTCGATTGAGCCGGCTTTGGGTTTGATGATGCCGCAAATCGTTCGCAGGCAGGTCGTCTTGCCCGCACCGTTGGCGCCGACGATGGTGACGACTTCGCCCTTGCGCACCTCGAGCGAAACATCGCGGACGATTTCGGTGCCGCCATAGCCCGCGGAAATTCCTGTCAACTTAAGCATGCTTGTAATCCTTGCCCAGGTATGCCTCGATGACGCTGGGGTTTGCCATGACCTCGGCCGGCACCCCTTCGCACAGCATACGGCCGGAGTTGAGCACCACAATGCGGTCCGACAACTGCATCACCGCTTGCATGATGTGTTCGATCATGAGGACGGATACACCGGAGTCGCGCACCCGCCGGATGATCTCGACCGCCTTGGCAACGTCGGTCGGATTCAGACCGGCCAGCACTTCATCGAGCAGCAGGACCCGGGGCCGGGTTGCCAGCGCGCGCGCCATCTCAAGGCGTTTCATGCCGCCGGTGGTCAGGTTCCTGGCGCGCGTCTCCAGCAGCCCCGACAAGTCCGTCAACTGTGCCACCTTGCGCGCCATCACCGCCGCTTCGCGCGGTGAACTGGTGTGCATGAACGAGCCCAGCATGATGTTCTCGAGAACACTCAGGTCGGCAAAGGGTTGGGCGATCTGGAACGTGCGGCCAATGCCGGCGCGGGCAAATTCTTCCGGCGTTTTCGGCGTCAACCATTGGCCATTGGGCTGGCGCACCTTGATCTCGCCACTGCTGGGCTGCAGAAAGCCCGAGAGTTGATTGAAGACCGTGGTCTTGCCGGCGCCGTTGGGGCCGATCACGCCCAGGATCTCGCCTTCGTTCAAGGTGATTGAAACATCGTTCGTGGCGTGCAGCCCGCCAAAGAAAAGATTCAGATGGCTTGAAACCAGAATCGGCTCACGCGCGCTGCTGGCCGTGCGAACAACCGGTACGAACAGATCCTGCGCAAGGTCTTGGTTCGCGCTGGCGCGCGAGCCACCCGGAAGGCGGTCCACCCATTTTGAAAACGAAGTGCCAAAACGCCCCACCAGGCCCTTCGGGATGGTCAGCACAACGATGACCAGCACGATGCCATAGACAAGCCCGTGAAAGCCGTTTCCAACCTCGCTGAGCCAGCCACGCGCCAGTTCGGCAATCGGCAGCACCAGTACCGTGCCGACCAGGGGGCCGAAGACGGTGCCAAGTCCACCGATGAGCGCAAACATGGCAACCTGAATCGACAACTCCAGCGAAAAGGCGGAACCAGGATCCAGAAAGGTCAGGTACATGGCCTGAAAGCTGCCCACCAGGCTGGTCAGAAAAGCCGAGATCGCCACCGCAATCAGCTTGACCTTGACCGAATTGACGCCAACGGCCATTGCCGCATCTTCGCGCTCGCGCACAGCGACCAGGTAGTAGCCAAGACGCGAATTCTTGATCCACCAGGAAGCCCGCAAAGTCACCAGCAGGAAGCCAAACGCGATGATGAGATAAATCCACTTCTCGCGGACCATCATCCACTTGAGGCCGATGTTCAGCGGCGCTGCGAGACCACTGGAGCCACCGGTCAACCCGGTCTGATGGATCGCCAGCAGACGCACCACTTCGAGCACCGCGATGGTCGCCAGTGCAAAGAACGGGCCTCGCAGGCGAAAGCATGGGTAGCTCACGAGGAGTGAAACCACACTTGACAGAAATGCACCGAAGATCATGCCGATCCAGGGCGAAATCTGGAACTTCATCATCAGCAGGACGGCGCTGTAGGCGCCAATGCCGTAGAACACCGCATGGCCCAGTGAGAGCTGCCCGGCAAAACCGCCCACGATGTTCCAGGCCGTCGCCAGGGCGGCGAAGGTGCACAGCAGAACAAAGATGTGGTACAGAAATGGCGAGTCGACCGCCAGCGGTATCAGCACCAGCAGCGACAGGGCGAACACCGTGACGTAAACCCGTGGATTGAGAATATTCACAGAATCATCCTTACTCGGAACCACGACCCAAGCCCAACAGCCCGGTTGGACGCAAAACCAGAATCCCGATGAAGATCAGGAAATAGACCACTTCTTTCAGATCCGGTGCGATGTAGTAACCCGACAGGCTGTCGATCAAACCGATGATGATGGAGCCCAGAAAGGCGCCGGTGAGACTGCCCAGGCCGCCCAGCACAACAATCACGAATGTGGTCAGAACAAAGAAGGTGCCGACGGTCGGGAACACCGGGTATTGCGGCAGCAGCAAGCCCGATGCCAGGCCCAGGCATGCACAACCCAGACCAAAGGTGAAGATGTAGATGCGCTCAACGTTGACGCCCATCAGCTGCGCGGCGTAGCGGTGCTGCGCCGTCGCCCGCACCGCGCGACCGAGAAAGGTCGCTTTCAAAAACCAGTGCAATCCCGCCATCAGGGCGATCGACACCAGGAAGGTGATCAGCTGCCCCGTCACGACGGTGATGGAGCCAAGCTTGATGGTCGAAGCCGTCACGTCGTTCAACTTTACGGAGAACACATCGGCGCCAAAGACCAGCAGTGCCAGGTTCAGCAGCGCGGTCGAAACACCAACGGTCGCGAAAATTTGAATATGGGGATCGGCGTCAAGCAGCGGCTGGATGACAAAGCGCTGCATCAGGGCGCCACAAACAAACAGGACAACGACCGCAACAAAAGCGCCGGCGTAGGGATGCATACCAAAATGGTGGTGCATCAAGTAGACGATGTACATGCCAACCATCAGGAATTCTCCGTGCGCAAAGTTAACGACGCGCACGATCCCGAAAATAAGCGTCAAGCCGATGCTGATGATGGCCAAAGTGCCACCCAGCAGCAGTCCATTGACCACCAACTGTATTAGTATTTCCATAACACTCCGTGGCCGAGACTGGAAAGCAGAGAGGAACTGATCCTCTCTGCTGCTGCGCGCATTTATTTGCCGATTTTTCCAACCACCGGGGCCGCCAGAGCAGCGTCGGGCGGATAGACCGTGACCAGTTTGCCGTCAAGCCATTGCATCACCGATGGCAAGCCACGGTTGTTCTGGCCGGCTTGATCGAACTTGGCGCCCCAGCCCGTTGGCGTTGTGCCGACTGCCACATCGGTGGCCAGCACCGCAGTACGGATCTTGTCCTTGTCCATCGAGCCAGCACGCTGGATCGCATCAAAGAAAATTTTGGCGCCGGCAAAGTTTGCCAGACTGTGGCCAGAGCGGGGTGCTGCGCCATAGCGCTTGGTGTAGGCGTCAACAAAGGCCTGCAGCCCGGGCGCGCCGGCCTCCTTGGTCAGGTACTGCGTAAAGTCGATGTCAAACACGCCATGCATGTTTTCGGGGCCGACGGCCCGCATGGTGTCCTGCAGCGAGTAGCCGCCGCCGGTGCCAATCACGGCCTTGGGCGCATAGCTCGCCTCCTTGATCTGGCGGAAGAACAGCACTGTGTCATTTTGGTAGGCGGTGTGCAGCACCAGGTCAACCTTGGCGCCTTTCAAGCGAAGAATCAGCGATGACAGGTCGACCGCCTTGGCCGAGTAGGGCAGGGTTTCGACAATATTCAGGCCGGCCTTCTTGGCCGCCTCGGCCTGGTACTTTGCCACCGTGGTGCCGTACAGCGCATCTTCGTGAACGATGGCGATACGCAGGTCGGCCGGCTTGACTTTCATGCCGGGCGCGATGATGTCATTGATGACGTCGATCGTGCGGTCAGCAAAGTTTTTCGATGTCGGGTTGGTCCGGAACACATACTTGTAGCCGCGTTCGGTAATCGGGTCCGAGATTGCGCCCAATTCAAAATAAGGCACACCAGCGAGTTCGCTGACCTGGGTGGCGGCAAATGAAATGGGCGATGCGTAGCTGCCGAAGATCGCCTGGACATTCTCCACCGAAGTCAGCTTGCGCGCGGTGCCGACAGCCTGGGCTGCGTCGACCGCATCGCCCTTGACGATCTGGATTTTCTTGCCCAACAGGCCGCCTTCGGCATTGCGCTTTTCAACGGCAAGCTCGAAACCCCGGTAGCTTTCGTCGCCCAGAAGAGCCAAGCCGCCGCTGAGTGGATAGAGCGCTCCAAGCTTGAGGTCCTGTGCCTGTGCAACACCGACTGCACCGACCAGCGCAAGCAATAGCGCGCCGAGTTCTTTCTTGAATTTCATATCGACTCCAGTGAATTGACTGATGGGAATACCACACGCACAGACCGTTCTTTTCGATCCGTTTTAACGTGGTCTTACCAGTCTAGATAGAAGTCTGACCAAAAAATATAGGGAATTACCCTTTAGGCGTGGCGCCCGTTTGGCGGGAGGTCAGCCCTTGCGGCGGCCGACAGCGTCAACCGGTGAAGATCGACCAGACCCTGCTGGTCAAGCTTCTCTCCGATGTAGCCACCGGCCAGGGAAAAGGCCACTGGCAGACTTTGCTGACGACACCAATCAAAGACGATTCGCTCGCGCGTCGCCAGCATTTCGCGCGTAATGCCCGCCAGCGCCCCGTCGGCGCAGCCTTCAAACGGATCCATGCCGGCGTTGTACAGGCAGAGATCGAAGCGCGGCCAATGCAATGCAATTTCCCCAAGTTGTTGTTTGATTTTGTCCAGGTAGTCATCGCTGCTGCGCACCATGTGCAAGCGCACTTGATCGCTGCTTTCATAGCTGTCGTAGTCATCGACCGACACGTCCAGTTGCCAGATGCGGGGCTCATAACCGATCATCGATGCGGTTCCTCCGCCACAATGCGCATCAAGGTCCAGAATCAGCACCGACCCAGCACCTGCGGCGAGCGCTTCGCGCGCGGCAATCACCAGACCGTTGAAAGTGCAATAGCCCAATCCTGCGCCGCGCCGTGCGTGGTGCAGGCCACTGGAAAGTGACCCGGCCAAACCGCAACGCAGCGCATCGAGCGCAGCCGCAACAGCGCCACCGTTGGAGGCCAGCACCATGGGCCACAGCCCCGGGTCCCAGGAAAACCCCTGCGATTGCGCGAGCTCAAGCGGAGCGCCAGTCTGGATGGCGCTGACATACGCCGGATCATGTGCCAGGCAAACTTGTTCCAGCGACAGCGCTTGCGGCGCACACAGCGTGATGTTGTGGATGGGGGCCTCGCGCAGCGAGTCGGCCACCCATTTCGACTTGCGCGTGGTCTCGAACGCGTAAGCCGAGCCAGCGTAGGCGGGGCTGTAGTAAACATTCATGGCGTTGGTCGCGTCCGGGCCGCATCGGCGACGCGCTTGGTGACGAGGAAGGCTATTGTGATCAAGGCAACCGAGGCCAGCAGGAAGATCGCCGACAGCGCGTTGACCTCGGGTGTGACCCCGGTGCGGATCATGCCGAAGATATAGACGGGCAAAGTCGTGGCGCCAGGCCCGGAGACAAAATAGGTGATGACGAAGTCGCCCAGCGAACTGATGAAGGACAGCAGCGCGCCGGCAAAAATGCCAGGACTCAGCAGCGGCAACTCGATACGGACAAACCGTTGCCATGGGGGCGCGTAGAGGTCGGCGGCGGCCTCGATCAAGGCCGGATCGAGTCCTGCCAGGCGTGAGCGAATCGGGTAGTACGCAAACGGAATGCAAAAGACCGTGTGCGCCAGCGTCACAGACAGCAGGCCCAGACGCATTCCTGACAGCACAAACAGCACCAGCAAGGCCACTGCGCTGACGATCTCCGGTACCAGCAAGGGCAGGCTGAGCAGACCTTCGACGGCGCCCCGGTGCGTTGAACTCGAACGCGCTACACCGAGCGCGGCCGCGGTTGCCGCCGCCGTTGCCAGCACGGTGGCAATAGCGGCCACGATCAGGGAGTTCTTGGTGGCGCGCAGGATGTCACCGTTGTCGATGACGGTGGCGTACCACTTCCAGCTGAAACCACTCCAGATCGTGGTCAATTCATTCTCGTTGAACGAGAGCGCGACCAGCGTCACGATGGGAATGTAAAGAAAGACCAGTGCGAGTAACGCAATGAAGGCATTGCCGCGCCCACTCAAAAGATTTCTTTCGCGATTCATGGCAGGCGTCGCTCCATGCGGCGCTGCACCATGCGCCACACTAGCAAAGTGAGTAACAAGACGGCCACCAACAGCAGCGCCAGCGCAGCGCCGAAGGGCCAGTTGCGCGAAGCGCCAAATTGAGACTGCACCAGGTTGCCGATCATCATTGACTTGCCGCCGCCGAGTAATTCGGGGCTGACGTAAGCGCCCAGGCAGGGAACAAAGACCAAAATCGCGCCCGCCAGAATTCCGGGCATCGCCAGCGGCAAGACCACGCGCGACAAGACGCGCCGGCGTGTCGCACCCAGGTCAAATGCCGCTTCGATCAGGCGTTTGTCGATGCGCTCGAGCGCCACATAGGTTGGCAAAATCATGAAAGGCAGAAACGAGTAGGTCAGGCCGATACCGGTCGCCAACGGCGTGTACAGGATGTCCAGCGATTCCGTGGTCAGGCCTAGCCACTGCAGAACCTGGTCCAGCGCGCCGCCATTGCGCAGTATCAGGATCCAGGCGAAATTTCGCACCAGCAGGTTGGTCCAGAAAGGGACCGTCACGAGGAACAGAATGAAGGCGGCACGGCGCCTTGATACCGTTGTCATGTACAGCGCAGTGGGCACGCTGATGGCCAGGGTCAAAAGCGTCGTGATGGCTGCCAGGCGGAACGAGCGCGCAAAGATGCTGAGGTAGTCGCCGTTGAATGACAGATTGCCCGCAAAGTCGCGCTCGAATAAGAGTTTCTCGTAGGCCACACCGGTGTGGCGGTCCCAAAGTACGCCGCCAAAAGGCGCGCGCTCCAGCGTCGAGACGTAGAGCATCAGCAGCAGCGGAACAATCATGAAGAGCGCCAGGTACAGCACCGCTGGCGCCGTCAGCGCGAGATCGCGAGTGCGCACCGATTTCATGTGGCAAAGGCCCGCACAGCGTCGCCTGGAATGGCAAAACCGCAGCGGCCTGCGAGCAGTTCCTGCACATCGGCGGCGCCGCTCAGACGTACGCGTAGCTGTGTTCCGTCGGCTAGCCGGGCATGTGCCATCAGATCGCTGCCGCTGTAGATGGTCTCGGGAACATCACCGCGAATCAGTGCTGATGCGTGTGGCACCAGTGCGATGCGCTCCGGGCGTACCACCAGAATGGCTTTGGCACCGGTTTGAATGGTGTTGGCATCGATCACTTCAAGCTCGACCACGTCTTCGCCACAACAACTCAAGCGAAAACGTCCACCGGCTCCGCTTCGTTCCACACATAGCGCAGGAAGAAAGTTGGCGTCGCCTATGAATTCCGCGACGAAGAGGTTCGCAGGGCGTTCGTAAATGTCCGCGGGTCGTCCGACTTGCATCAGCCTGCCATCCCGCATCACGGCGATCCGGTCGGACATGCGCAGTGCCTCTTCCTGATCGTGTGTCACGAACACAAAGGTGATGCCGGTGGCCGTTTGCAGGCGCTTGAGTTCGATCTGCATTTCCTTGCGCAACTTGAGGTCGAGCGCCGACAGGGGTTCGTCGAGTAACAGAACCTTGGGCTCCGATGCCAAGGCCCGGCCCAGCGCCACCCTTTGTTGTTGGCCGCCGGACAACTGCGCCGGTCGCCGGTCGCCCAGACCCTCCAAACGCAGCAGCGTCATCATCTCGGCCACGCGCGCGCGAATTCCATCGCGCGGGCGGTTCAGCATTTCCAGGGCGAAGGCGATGTTTTGCGCCACACTCATGTGCGGGAACAAGGCGTAGCTCTGAAACACCGTATTGACAGGCCTCAGATTCGGTGGCGTTCGCCCCATGGGGACGCCATCGAGCTCAATGCTGCCCTGGTCAAGATCTTCAAAGCCGGCGATGGTGCGCAAGAGCGTCGTCTTGCCGCACCCGGACGGGCCCAGCAGGGTGAAGAACTCGTTCTTGAGGATGTCCAGCGAGACCCCGTCCAAGGCCGCCTGGCTGGCGCCGGGAAAGGTCTTGTGCACGCCACAAATGGCGATGGCGGTTTCGGTCATGGCGAGCCTTTGGTTGATGCCGGCAGGGCGCGCTTGACACGCCCTTGTGAGATTCAGGAGGCCGCGGCCGCAGGACTGTCAGCGGTTGAGCCGTGTCCAGACGCCATCGCGCAATTCACGCGCCTTGACCGAGCAGTCTTTCACCGGGCGAAAACGGCTCTTGAGCGCTTCAGGCGGGTTGATCGCCGGGCTGGCGGCCAATGCCGGGTCCATGAATGCGGCGGATCCCTTGATGGCATTGTTGTAGCCGTTGAAATTCGAAGCTTCGGCCGCGTTTTTCGGGTCCATCATCCAGTTCATGAAGGTCTTGGCGCTCTCGACATTGGGCGCGCCTTTGGGAACGACAAAGTAGTCACTCCACAAGTTCATCCCCTCCTTGGGATAGACGAACACCGCGGTCGCCAGCTTCAGGCCCGACTTGTAGGAGGCGCCGTTCCACTGATGGTGCATGGTCACTTCACTGGCCGCCATGCGACCAATCGTTCCGGTGGAAGAATAGATCTTCACGCCGGGCTTTTGTTTGACCAGAAGATCCAGAATGCGCTGCGCGTCGGCCGGGTTCTCGGTGCAGGTGTCGATGCCGAGGTAGTGCGCGGCAGCGGTGAACATCTCGCCCTGGTTGGCCATGGCGGCAATCTTGCCGGCGACCTCGGGTCGGGGCTCAAAGAACTCCTTCCAGCTGTCGGTCAGTTTGCCACCAGGAACCTTGGCCGAATCGTAAGTGAAGCCGGTCGAACCCCAGGTGTAGGGAACGGAATAGTCCGCCGTGGGGTCCGCCGGTGGCCGGTCATGCGGTGCCGCGACGTTCTTGAAATTCGCCATCTTGGACGCTTCCACCTTGAGCAGCAGGCCCGACTTAATCATGGTGCTCAGCACCGAATCACTCGGGATCACGATGTCGTAGCCGCCGCCGCCGGCCTGGAGTTTGGCGAGCATGGTCTCGTTGCTGTCGTAGACATCGAGCGTCACCTTGATGGCGGTCTCAGCCTCGAAGCGTTTGAGCATGTTCGGCGGCACATAGTTGGCCCAGCTATACAGGAAGAGCTGTTTTGTCTGGGCCACGGCCATCATGGGCAAGCAGGCGCACGCCAGGCCCAGCACTGTCAGTCTGCGAAGCTTGTTCTTCATGTCGCGCACGACGCTTGCCTTGGTGTCAATCTTCAAATGCATCTCGGTCTCCACGTTGTTATCGCGCCAATTGTTTATTGCCCGATCACTGTACATTAGTTCCAATCCATGAAAATCGTTGGGGCCAATATTCCTGCCGCACATGCTCACTGAATACCTGTCCGGTCAAATTGAGAAACTCGCCCAGCGCGACGACTTGCCATTGCATCGCAAACTGTATGAAGCTTTGCGACGTGCCATTCTGGACGGCAAACTGGCTTCGGGTCACCGGCTGCCCGCCAGCCGGGAACTGGCGCATGACCTGCAGTTGTCGCGCAACACCGTCGTTGCCGCACTGAATCAGCTCAACGTTGAAGGGCTGTTGACCAGCCATGTCGGCCGCGGAACTTATGTCAGTGACAGACCCGCGCAAAAAGCGGCGCGGCGGCAGCCGCCACCGGTCAGCCAGGATACGAAGTTGTCGAAGCGTGGACAAAGAATTCTGACCAACTTCAGTGCTGAGCAACTGGAAATCTACCCGTTTACGTCTGGCATTGTCGACTTCAGCGCATTCCCGATTGCCTTGTGGCGGCGCCTGCAACACAAGCACTGGCGCATGGCTTATCCCGACATGCTGGACTACAGCTACTCCGGGGGTCATGCGCCTTTGCGCAATGCCGTTGCGAGTTACCTGCGCGTTTTCCGCAACATGTCGATTGACAAAGAACAGGTCATCATTACCAGTGGCACCCAGCAATCGCTTGAACTCTGCGCGCAAATCCTGGCGGATCTTGATGACACGGTCTGGATCGAAGACCCGGCCTACTGGGGAGCGGTCAAGGCATTCATGGCGACCGGATTGCGTCTGCATCCGGTGGCGGTTGACGGGCAAGGGCTTGCGCCCCAGAGTTTGAGCGGTGCACCTTCACCCCGCTTGATCTACGTGACACCCTCGCACCAATACCCTACCGGCGTTGTGATGTCCCTGGCGCGCCGGCAGGAAATTCTTGCGATCGCCAGAAAACACAAGGCATGGGTTCTGGAGGACGACTACGACAGCGAATTCCGTTTCAGTGGCCCCTCCATCGAAGCGATGGCAGCCCTGGACACCGACCAGCGTGTGCTTTACATGGGATCATTCTCAAAAGTGCTTTACCCTGGTCTAAAACTGGGCTATCTCGTGGTTCCGCGCGGGCTTGCTGCGCCCCTGAAGCAAGCGCACTACGACCTCAACCGGCCTGGCCAGATACCGCTGCAGGCGGCTTTGGCCGAGTTCATCGAAATGGGGCATTTCAGCACTGCGTTGCGCGATGCACGTCACAGCTACGCGGAACGCCGCCGCTGTCTGCTTGAAGCGCTCAAGCCTTGTCTTGGTGCGCTCGCCCATATCAGCGGCGCGGACCAGGGCCTGCACCTGTGCGTCAATTTGCCCGTCGCCGTTGATGATAAAGGGCTGGCCCAGCGCATCGGCGCCATGGGCCTGACCGTGCGCGCCTTGTCTGCCTATTGCGTCGAACGCAAGGACCTTCGAGGCATCGTGATCGGTTACGGTTACGCGCCACTCGCTGAAATTCAACGCTACGGACCGATTCTTGCCAAAGCCATCAGTGCGGCGCTTGCACGGCTGGCATGAATCGCGATGTTTCTGCAAACACAAACTATCCAAGGCCTTTGCAATGAATTTACCAAAGCTATCTCTGACGGTCGCACTGGCGGCGGCTGGATTTGCGGCCCAAGCCCAAGGGCATGCTGCGCACTGGAACTATGCCCATGGCCACGAAGGCCCGGCCCATTGGGCCGAACTTGATCACGCGTTCGAGAGCTGCGCCAAAGGCGCGAACCAAAGTCCGATCGACATCCGCAAGGCCGTGAAAGCGGATTTGCCGACCCTTCAGTTTGGCTACGCTGAAGCGGTGCCCACCATCGTCAACAACGGGCACACGATTCAAGTCAATTTACCTGCGGGCCTAACCTTGAGGGTTGGTGACACCACCTATGAACTCCTTCAATTCCACTTTCACAGCCCCAGTGAAGAAGCGCTGAGCGGAAAGCGCGCCGCGATGGACGCGCACTTCGTCCACAAGAGCACGGGGGGAGAGTTGGGTGTGGTCGCCATCCTGATTCAGTCCGGCAAAAACAATGCCGCGTACGCGCCGGTGTTTGCGCACCTGCCGCGCCAAGGTGAATCCATCCAGGTGGAGGGCTTGAAACTGAACCCGGCAGCGATGCTGCCAACCGACAAGGGCTACTACGCGTTCGAAGGCTCGTTGACGACGCCGCCTTGCTCAGAAGGGGTGAACTGGATGGTCATGAAGCAGCCCATTACACTGGGCGCCGCTCAGATCAAGGCCTTCCGCAGACTTTTCAATGCCAACGCGCGTCCGATTCAGCCGCAAAACGGGCGCGTCATCCGGGAATCCAACTAAGCCGCCGGACTTGCAGGTTGTGACGGCTGCGCTGGCGTCACGGGGCTTCGGCGTCTGCTTCTTCGGCATCGGCAAATGCGGCCAACCCGGCCAGGTCGGGAATATCGCATTTGCCATACAGCAGCCGAATCAGCCCCTTCTGTTCCAGGTTGCTCAGCAAGACATTCGCCGACTGGCGTGAGCAGCGCGCCAGGTTGGCGAGACGACTTTGCGTGATGACAATGGAACTCGGACTGCCCACGGCCTTTTGTTCCTGCGCCAGGAGCACGATCAGTTTGGCCATGCGCTGCTCCGGCTCAAGCAGGATCGACTGGCTGGCCCATTCCATCAGCAGTCGAAAGCGCAAGCCGATCTCGCCAATGATCAAGGGATACAAGACCGGGTATTGCAGGCAAAGGCTTTGCACGGCATTGACCGGAACGGCAATAAAGCAGCTCTTGGGGCCACTGTAAAAATCGTGATTCGGTGGTGCGGCGACAAAACAGGGCAGCCAGGCGGCCCAACCACGTGGCCCCACTTCCGAGATCACCACTTCTTTGCCCGAGGGCTTGCGGGCATAGATCGCGATGCTGCCCTCTACCACCAGGCGCAGGCGCTCTAGCGGCGTGCCAGCGGCGTTGAGCAGAGTCGGCACTTCAAAGCGTTCGATGACCGCACAACGGGTCACTTCGTTCAGCACCTCGGGGCCAAGCTGCCCGAAAACGGTGGGCTTGAGAAACGCGCGGACATCCAGGGGTGTTCTAGGGTTAACCATGAGGCTCAATCAATCAACATTGTCAGAATTTTGGCAATTCGCTTCACGCCGTTTCCCTACCATGCGTAGACCAACGTGGCGTGCATCGCAATATGCCACAAACCTCTGGAATGCCATCATGAAACTTCTACCGTCCGCGTCAACCGCACAGCTCTCGCACGCATTCCTGCCAAGCGCGAGAATCCTATGAAACGCCGCGGCTTGTTGAAAAAGCTCGCTGTGGGCGGATGCGTTGCGGGCGGCGTCGCTGCCATCGGTACCGAAGCCTATCTTTTGCTCAATCGCCGGCCGATGGAGGATCTCTACGGCCCGTATCCGCAGCGCTCGGCACTGCGCTTGCCCAAGCTGCTCAATGCCAAGGCCGAGAAGCCCAATGTGATCGTCATCTACTGTGACGACCTGGGCTATGGCGACCTGGGCTGCTATGGCAGCACCTCCATCCGCACGCCAAACATCGACCGCCTGGCCAAGGCCGGTCTGCGCCTGAGCGACTACTACGCCTGCAGCGGCGTCTGCTCACCATCGCGCGCCGGCCTGCTCACCGGCCGCTATCCGTTTCGCTCCGGTATGACGGGCAACCCCTACCCGGCCAATGAGGCCACCTCACAGCGCATGTTGCGCAACTGGGCCGGGCAACTCGCCGTCCTTGGCAGCACCGACCTGCACGAGGCCTACGCCACCGAAGGCCTGTCCGACAAGGAACTGACGGTTGCCGCCGCGCTCAAGGTGGCGGGCTACCGAACGGCCATGATTGGCAAGTGGCATCTGGGGGACTTCAGTCAGCAAAGCGAGTTTCATCCACACAAGTTTGGCTTTGACCGCTACCTCGGCGTGCCCCACAGCAACGACATGCGGCCCTGCCCGCTGTACCGGAATACGCAACAAATCGAAGCCGACATTCTGAACATTCTGCCCGAGGTCACGGGGCGCTACACCACCGAAGCCATTCAGGTGATTGAGGAGGCCAAAGGCCAGCCATTCTTCCTGTACCTGGCGCATACCTTTCCGCACCAGCCGCTGGCGGCGTCAAGCAACTTTGCCGGCAAATCGCAGGCCGGGAAATATGGCGACGCGGTCGAAGAAATCGACTGGAGCGTGGGTCAGATCGTTGCCGCGCTCGATCGTGCCGGCGTCAGCGACAACACCTTGCTCATCTTCACCAGCGACAACGGTCCGTGGTTTGAAGGCAGCGCCGGCGTTTTGCGCGGCGGCAAAGGCCAGTCCATGGACGGCGGCTTCAAAGTGCCGTTCATCGCCAAGTGGCCCAAGCGCATCCAGGCCGGCTCAGAGTCGTCCGAGCTGATGAGCAATCTGGACCTCTTCCCGACCCTGCTCGATTTGGCTGGTCTGGAGCAGCCCACTGATCGCGTGATTGACGGCGTCAACGTGCTTGGGCTGTTGACCGGCACCGCGCCCAAATCGCCGCGTGAGGCCTTCTTCTACTACCACTACGACGAGCTGCAAGCGGTGCGCATGGGCACCTGGAAGTACATCCGCAGAACCAATCGCTATGTCTGGCCGATACCGCTCGATGCCGAGGCCATCTCGCGCAAGTTCGGCAGCAAGCAACTCGGCAGCGAACGCGCGCCCCTGCTCTACGACTTGCGCCGCGACCCGGGCGAGCGCTACAACCTGATCGCCACCCATCCCGAAATTGCTGCCAGATTGGAAAAAGCCATGGCAGACTGGGAGGCGACGTACCAGAAGAATCCGCGCGGCTTTTCCGCTCTGGCGACCTGACTCTGCGCCACCCACCCCGTTACGGGATTTGCATGACCAATGACACTGTCAACCGCCGTGGTTTATTGAAAAAAGTTGCCTTGGCAGCAGCGGCAGCAGCTGGCACCGGGGCTTTGGGTACGGAGGCATTTCTGTTGCTCAAGCGCCGCGCCATGGACGATCTCTATGGCCCGTATCCGCAGCGCTCGGTCTTGAAGCCGCTGCGCGTCATCGACGCCAAAGCAGACAAACCCAATGTCATCGTCATCTACACCGATGACCTGGGCTACGGCGACCTCGGCTGCTACGGCAGCAAAGCAATTCGCACGCCGCATATTGACCGCCTGGCCAAGGCAGGGATGCGCTTTAGCGACTACTACGCCTGCAGCGGGGTCTGTTCGCCTTCGCGCGCCGGACTGCTGACCGGGCGCTACCCGTTTCGCTCCGGCATGACCGGCAACCCCTATCCGGCCGACGAGGCCCTGGGCCGGGTGCTGGCGCGCAACCTGGGCGGTCAAATGGCGGCCCTGGGCACCATGGACTTGCACGAGGGCTATGCGACCAGCGGCCTGTCGGACAAAGAGCTCTCCATTGCTTCGGGCCTGAAGGTGGCGGGCTACCGCACGGCCATGGTCGGCAAATGGCATTTGGGCGACTTTGGCAAGCAGCCCGAATTTCATCCGCGGCGTTTTGGCTTTGACAGCTATTACGGCGTGCCGCACGCCAGCGGCATGCGACCCTGCCCGCTCTACCGCAACGAGACCAAGATCAAGGACGACATCCTGGACGTTCTGGGTGACCTGACCGGTCTCTACACCACCGAGGCGCTCAAGTTCATCGAGAGCGCCAAAGACCAACCCTTCTTTCTCTACCTGGCGCATACCTTTCCGCACCAGCCGCTGGCGGCGTCCGCAAACTTTGCCGGCAAGTCCAAGGGCGGCAAGTACGGCGACACGGTGGAGGAGATTGACTGGAGCGTGGGCCAGATCGTTGACGCGCTCGACCGCGCCGGTGTCAGCGACACCACGCTCATCATTTTTACCAGCGACAACGGCCCCTGGTTTGAAGGCAGCGCAGGCAATCTGCGTGGCGGCAAGGGCCAGTCCATGGACGGCGGCTTCAAGGTGCCGTGCATTGCCAAATGGCCCAAGCGCATCAAGGCGGGCTCGGAGTCATCCGAACTGGTCACCAACCTCGACCTGTTTCCAACCCTCTTGCATCTGGCCGGCGTGGAATCACCCAGTGACCGCATCATTGACGGCAAAGACATTTCGGGCGTTCTGACGGGCAGTGCGCCGAAGTCGCCAACGGACGCTTTCTTTTTCTACCACTACGACGAGTTGCAGGCGGTGCGGGTGGGAACCTGGAAGTACATCCGCAAAACCAATTTGTACATCTGGCCGATACCGCTGGACGCCGAAGTCTTCACCGCAAAATTTGGCGCCGAGCAACTCGGCAGCGAGCGCCTGCCCCTGCTCTACGATTTGACGTTGGACCCGGGCGAAAAATACAACGTGCTGGCCGCTTACCCGGACATCGCGGCCAAGATGGACCGCTTGATGAGCACCTGGGAAAGCCAGAACCAGAAAAATCCGCGCGGCTTTGCGGCACTGGCTGTGTGATTGCGCCACGCGCAGCGACGCAGCAATCCAGGGAGTCCAAGGGCACGGATCGCCGCGGCCTGCGGCCTCGCGATGACGAAAGTAAGTGTCCTGAATTGCGGAACGATCAATAGATTGATAATTTGAAGAGCACGCTTGAGAGTGGGCTTCCGACAAAGTAAACCGGAGCAAGACATGCGCAGATGGAATGGTTGGGGCGATGACGCCACTTCAATGGAATTGAGCGAAGGCGCGCGCGCCATGATGGCCGCGCTATTGGGAGCGGGCCGTCCCGGCCAGGATGCGCAGCGCGCCGAGATGCTGGCAAAGATGCCGCCTTCCCGCCTGAGCGGCCAACACGCGCTGATTCAAACCGACGCCGACACGCGTTTTGCCATGGCATTCGGCGAGAGCTTTGCCGACTGGATTCGCAAACGATTTGGCGCCCTACCGCCCGCACCCGATGGCGTGGCGTTTCCCGAGTCGACCGAGCAGGTGCGTGAATTGCTCGCGCTGGCACAGGCCAACAACTGGATGGTGATCCCCTTTGCCGGCGGCACCAGTGTCGCAGGCCATCTCGATTGCCCGATCAGCGAGCGGCCCATCCTGTCGATCAACCTGAGCCGCATGAACCGCTTGCTGCACCTGGACAAACAAAGCCAGCTCGCCACCTTTGGCGCCGGCACAGCCGGGCCGCAGTTGGAGGCGCAATTGCGCGCCCAGGGCTACACGCTGGGGCACTTCCCGCAGTCGTTTGAATACTCCACGGTCGGGGGCTGGGTGGTGACGCGCTCCAGCGGCCAGCAGTCGCTGCGCTACGGGCGCATTGAGCAATTGTTTGCCGGCGGCCACATGGAAACCCCGGTCGGTGCACTCAGCATCCCGACGCTGCCGGCCGCCAGCGCCGGGCCGGACTTGCGCGAACTGGTGATGGGCTCGGAAGGGCGCTTTGGCATTCTGACCGAGGTCACGGTGCGCGTCAGCCCGCTGCCAGAGCACGAGAGTTTCCACGCCATTTTTCTGCCGAACTGGGACGCCGCTGAGGCTGCTGTGCGCACGCTGATCCAGCGCCGGCTGCCGCTGAGCATGACCCGGCTCAGCAATGGCATCGAGACCCAGACCAGCCTCACGCTGGCCGGCCACGCCACGCTGATCGGCTGGCTCGAACGCTACCTGGCGCTGCGTGGTTGCGGCGAAGGCAAATGCCTGCTGATGCTGGGCGTCACGGGCGAGCGGCGCAACACGCGCCACGCCCTGCGCGAAGCCCGGCGCACCTTGTCGGCGCATGGCGCTGTCTATATCGGGACCGCGATGGGTGCCAAGTGGGCAAGCAACCGTTTCAAGGGCCCTTATCTGCGCAACACGCTGTGGGACCAGGGCTATAGCGCCGACACGATCGAGACCGCAGTGGACTGGCCCAATGTGAAGAAGCTGATGCTGGCCATGGAGCAGACCGCGCGTGACGTTTTTGCGCAATACGGCGAGCGCGTGCACGCCTTCACGCACCTGTCGCATCTCTACCCGCAGGGCAGCAGCGTCTATTCGCAGTTCGTCTGGGCCACTGCGCCCGGTGGCTTTGCACCCAACTTTGAACGCTGGCAAAAGCTCAAGGCTGCGGTGGCTGCCACCATCGCCGCGCACGGCGGCACGGTCAGCCACCAGCATGGCGTCGGGCGCGACCACGCCGCGCATTTGAAGGATGAAAAAGGGCCGCTGGGCATGGCCACACTGGCGCAGCTGTGCCGCCACTTTGACCCCAGGAAAATCATGAATCCGGGCAAGCTGCTGCAGGACGAAGGCCCATGGGCGACTTGAACACCCGCACGGCGCGTGCCAGCGACCTGGCGCGCCTGCCGACGCAGACATGGGATCTGGTCGTCATCGGCGGCGGCATCACCGGCGCTGGCGTGGCGCAGCAGGCGGCACGGCGCGGCTGGCGCGTGCTATTGATCGAGCAGCGCGACTTTGCCTGGGGCACGTCGAGCCGCTCCTCCAAACTGGTGCATGGTGGCTTGCGTTACCTGAAGGAAGGCGACATCAAGACCACGCTGCACTCGGTGCGCGAGCGCGAGCGTCTGATGCGCGAGGCGCCGGAGCTGGTGGAGACGCAAAGCTTCTTGTTTGCGGACTGCGCTGGTCGCAAGCCGGGCCGCTGGCTGTTCCAGTTGGGCCTGATGGTGTATGAGCGGATGGCCGGCAAGCGCAGCCACTTCTATGCCAAACTGAACGCAGCACAAGCGCTGGCACCGGGTCTGGCGCCGCCGCTGATGCGCGGCGCCATGGTTTATGTCGACGCCAAAACCGACGATGCCAGGCTGGTCTGGCGCGTGCTGATGGAAGCGCGGCGCGATGGCGCTGTCGTGCTCAACTACGCCCAGGCGCAAGACCTTGTGCGCAGCAGCACGGGGATCACTGAGCTGATTGTGCGCGATGCCATCTCGGGCCAGAACCACCCGGTGCGCGCCAGGGCTGTCGTCAACGCCACCGGCGTCTGGGCCGACCGCCTGCGCTCGGCCGTGGGCGGCAAGCCGATGCTGCGCCCCTTGCGCGGCAGCCACTTGGTGCTGCCGTTCTGGCGTTTGCCAGTCGCGCAAAGCATCAGCCTGATGCACCCGCGCGACGGCAGGCCGGTGTTCTTCTACCCGTGGGAAGGGGCGACGCTGATCGGCACCACCGATCTGGACCACCCCGGCGACCTCGATGTCGAGGCCAGCATCACGCAAGCCGAAGTGGACTACCTGCTCGAAGCCGTCAACGACCAGTTTCCCGGCGCCGCCATCACGCCAGCGGACGTGAGCGCCTGCTATGCCGGTGTGCGGCCGGTGGTGGCGGATGCACAAGGCGAGGCATCCAAAGCGGCGCGCGACCACGCGGTGCTCGACGAGTCGGGTCTGGTGACGGTGGCCGGTGGCAAGCTCACAACCTTCAGGCTGATGGCGCAGGACGCCCTGGCGCTGGCAGCATCGCACGCCGGCAAGCTGTTTGCGCGCGATGACGCCGCGCTGTTCACACCTGCCAGCGAACTGAACCCGCACTGGCGCGCTTCGGTTCGGCACCGCCTGGCGGCGCGCTATGGCTACCTTGCACAGACACTGGCCGGCGCCGCCGACGATGCCGATTTGCAGACGATCCCGGGCACCGATACCTTGTGGCTGGAACTGCCGATTGCGGCCAAGTACGAGGCCGTGCAGCATCTGGATGATCTGTTGCTGCGCCGCACACGCTTGGGCGTCTTGCTGCCGCGCGGCGGCCTTGATCATCTGGCGCGGATTCGCGAGCTGTGCGAGCCCCATCTGCAGTGGGGCGAGGCCGGCTGGCGCAGCGAGACTGCACGCTACCAGGCCCTGATTGCCGCGCACTACCAATTGCCGAGCGCCAAACCCGAGGAACCCGCACCATGAGCAAGAGCTATCTGCTGGCCATTGACAACGGCACCCAGAGCGTGCGCGCCCTGCTGTTCGATGCGCATGGCAACCTGGTCGACAAATCGCAGGTGGCCATCGACACCTACCAGTCGCCCCAGCCGGGCTGGGTGGAAAACGACCCCGAAGCCTTTTGGCAGGCCATGTGCCAGGCCTGCCAGCATCTGTGGGCCAACACCAGTGTGCCCAAGAGCGCGGTGGCCGGTGTCGTCATCACGACGCAACGCGCCACCACGATTGCGCTCGACAAGGAGGGCAAACCGCTGCGCCCGGCCATGATCTGGCTCGACCAGCGCCGGGCCGATGCCACGCCCAAGCTCAAGTGGTGGTGGGAAGCGGCGTTTCGCGCCATTGGCATGCGCGACACCGTGCGCTTTTTCCAGCGCGAAGCCGAGGCTAACTGGATCGCACAGCACCAGCCCGAAATCTGGGCCAAGACCGACAAATACCTCTTGCTCTCGGGCTACCTCAACTACCGCTTTACCGGCCGCTTTGTGGACTCGGTGGCATCCCAGGTTGGCTACATCCCGTTCGATTACAAAAAGGGTTGCTGGGCTGCCAAGTCCGACTGGAAATGGCAGGTGCTGCCGATCCGGCCCTCCATGCTGCCCGAACTGGTGAGCGCTGGCACCATCATCGGCACCGTCAGCGCGCAAGCGGCGCTGGATACCGGAATCCCTGAGGGCATGCCGGTGATTGCCGGCGCTGCCGACAAAGCCTGCGAGGTGATCGGCGCGGGTTGCCTCACGCCCGACATCGCCTGTTTGTCCTACGGCACGACGGCCACCGTCAACACCACCACCGCACGCTACCTCGAAGCCACGCCTTTTATTCCACCCTACCAGGCCGGCGTGCCGAAGCACTACAACACGGAGATCCAGATCACCCGGGGCTTCTGGATGGTGAGCTGGTTCAAGGAGCAGTTTGGCCTGCATGAAAAACAGATTGCCGCGCAGCGCGGCGTCGCGCCGGAAACCCTGTTTGACGAGCTGATCAATGCCGTGCCGCCAGGCGCGCAGGGTTTGATGCTGCAGCCGTTCTGGAACCCCGGCATCAAGATCCCCGGGCCCGAGGCCAAGGGCGCCATCATCGGTTTTGGCGATGTGCACACACGCGCCCATCTGTACCGCGCCATCCTCGAAGGCCTGGCCTTCGCACTGCGCGAGGCCAAGGAGCGCATCGAAAAACGCGGCGGCACACGCATCACCAAAGTACGCGTCTCCGGTGGTGGCTCGCAAAGCGATGCGGCCATGCAAATCACGGCCAATATCTTCAACCTGCCGTGTGAGCGTCCGCACCTGTACGAGACCAGTGGCCTGGGTGCGGCCGTGCTGGCGGCTGTCAGCCTGAAGATCCACCCGGACTTCGAAACCGCCATCGCCCAAATGACCCGCATCGGCCAGGTGTTCCTGCCCGAGCCCGTGCACGCCGAAACCTACGAGCAGCTCTACCGCCGTGTTTACTGCCGCATGTACCAGCGCCTGCAACCCCTGTATCTGGAGATCCAGAAAATCACGGGCTATCCGGATCGCTGAGTTGATAATTTGATGATGGAGCTACCCCAATGACCCAAGAACACATCATTCACCGCAGCAGCGCCACTGCGGTGCAAGCCGCAGGCGTGACAGGCCTGTCACGCCGGGAACTTCTGAAGGTGGGCTTCGGTTTCGCCACTGCCACCACCTGCGCTGCCGTCCTGCCTGGCATGGCCGGCTGCAGCAGCAGCGACAAGCTCGCCGTGACCGGATTGAAATTTCTGAACGCCGGCGATGTTGCGCTGTTCATCGCATTGATTCCAGTGGTGGTCAGTGATGTGGCGGCCCTCGACGCCGCGCAAAAAAAGCAGACCCTTACCACGGTGCTCAACAACATTGACGCAGCCTGTTCGGCTCTGGTCGCGCACCAGCAAAGCGAGTTGCGAAAGCTGCTGGACCTGCTTGCGGTGGGTCTGCTGCGTCGCTTGCTGACTGGTGTCGGGGACTGGCATGAAGCCAGCCAGCAGGACATCGAGGGCTTTCTCGCGCGCTGGCGCTCCAGCCGCTTTGCCACGCTCACCGCGGGCGTCAACGTGCTGATGAAACTCAGCGCTGTGGCCTATTACGTGTTGCCCCAGGCGTGGCCGGCGGTCGGCTACCCGGGCCCGATCAAGTACGTCTTTGAGGCTGCCAATTCCTGATGCGGGCCCCCTGATTGCTATCCCCTAAATTATTCGAGAGAGAGTCATGGCATTCAACAACATTTACAGCGCAGGCATCGCGGCAGGCTGGAAGCTCATTGACGCGTCGACCCTGAAACAGGCTTTGACGCTTGAGGCGGACGTCGCCATCATCGGTACCGGTGCCGGGGGCGGTGTGGCGGCCGAGATCCTGAGCCTGGCCGGTTTGAAGGTGATCATGATCGAGGAAGGTCCGCTCAAGACCTCTGACAGTTTCAAGGACATGGATGAAGCGCGTTCGTACCGCGATCTGTACCAGGAAGGTGCCGGTCGCGCGACATCGGACGGCGCCATTTCGATCCTGCAAGGTCGCTGTGTGGGCGGCAGCACCACCGTGAACTGGACCTCGAGTTTTCGCACGCCGGGCCAGACCCTGGCCCACTGGGCCGCGCAGCATGAAGTGGTGGGACACAGCGAAAAGGAGATGGCGCCCTGGTTTGCCAAAATGGAGGAGCGCCTCGCCATCGCCCCTTGCGACCTGACGCCGAACGAGAACAACAGCATCCTGCAGCGTGGCTGCAAGGCGCTGGGATGGGAGTCGCACATCATCCCGCGCAACGTCAAGGGCTGTCTTGATTCCGGCTACTGTGGCTATGGCTGCCCCGCCAATGCCAAGCAGTCGATGCTGGTGACGACGATTCCGACGGCGCTGGCAAACGGTGCGACGCTGCTGCACCGCTTGCGCGTGCGTCAGATTCAACATGGCGCGAACCAGGTTCAGGCACTGGCCTGTGACGCACTCGGTGCCGACGGCCTCACGCCAACGGGTACCACGGTCAGCATCAAGGCGCGTCACTACATCGTGGCCGGCGGTGCCATCAATTCGCCGGCGCTGCTGCTGCGCTCGCAGGCGCCGGACCCGCACGGACTGCTCGGCAAACGCACCTTTATCCACCCGGTCAATCTGTCGGTGGCGACCATGCCCAAAGCCGTCAATGCCTTTTACGGCACACCGCAGTCGATTGCCTCGGACCAGTTCCAGTGGAAGGATGGCGCGACCGGAGCGATGGGCTACAAGCTCGAAGTACCGCCGCTGGCGGTTGGCATTACCGCCGGCATCTCGAATCTTTTCGGCCTGGAGCTGAAGAAGAGCATGGAACAATTCCCGAACTACAACGCCGTGCTCGCCTTGTTGCGCGATGGCTTTGTGCCCGAGAGTGAAGGCGGTCAGGTGCGTGTCGGCAGTGATGGCAGCGCGGTGCTGGACTACAACTTCAGCCCCTATATGTGGGATGGCATTCGCCGCTCCTTTCTCAGCATGGCCGAGCTTCAGTTCGCCGCCGGCGCCACGCATGTGCGTCCAGCACACCTCGACAGCGCCAACTACAAGAGCTGGAAGGAAGCGAAGGATGGGATTCAAACCCTGCCACTCCAAAAATTCCGCACCACCTTGTTCACCGCGCACCTGATGGGCGGCTGCGGCATGAGCGAGAACCCGCGCGCCGGTGTCGTGAACAGCCGTGGCCGTCACCATCAGCTCGCCAACCTCTCGGTCATGGACGGCTCAACGTTTCCAACCAGCCTGGGCGTCAACCCGCAACTCAGCGTCTATGGCCTCGTGGCACAGAACGTCTCGGCACTCGCGGTCGAGTTAGGCGCCAAGCTGTCCTAGGGTAAGCCACTAGGCCTATCCCCGCGCTTTGTCGGATTCACGACATTGTTGTGTTTGGGTTTTCAATATTCTTGAATTTCGCGGAGCTGCCCCCTGGCGGCTCAAGCCGATTCATCCCAACACAAGCAAAAGCAGGAGACCCGACAATGAACAAAACACACAACAGTTTCAAGAGAAACGCTTTGGCTGCTGCCGTTGCGCTGACCTGCGTGCAGCAAGCCAGCGCCATGGATTTCGAGGCCGACGGCGGCTGGAAGGGGAACTGGAACACAAGCATTTCTGCCGCCACTGCGTGGCGCGCCAAAGCGCCAGACAGCAGTCTCATCGGACCCAATGACGCCGCTGTCGTGCTCGGCTATGCGGCCACAGCCGGAACCAATGCGGCCGGCACAGTAGCAGCCCGCAACGCCGGTTTTGTCGGTGCATCCAACTCCGACGCCGGCAATCTGAACTACGCCCAGGGCGACCGTTATTCGACCCTGTTCAAGCTCATCACCGATCTCTCGATGTCCCAGGGCAGCATGGGTTTCAAGTTGGGCGCCAAGATCTGGAGCGACCAGACCTTGAAGCGTGCCAGCGTTCCCTTTGGCAACCAGGCAAACGGCTTTAACGGCGCCACTTCATCTCCTTCACCCATGCCCGCCAATGCCGCAGCGACACTGACGACGCTGGGCGCACCAGCGCCGCTGTCGGACCAGGGCTTTGCTGCGCTGAACAAGTTCAGCGGCGTGGAACTGCGCGAGGCTTATGCCTTCAATACCTTTGACGTCGGCAGTCCTTTGTATGTCAAGGCCGGCAACCAGATCATGAAGTGGGGCAATTCGCTGTTCATGCAGGGCCTGAACCAGGTCGCACCGCTGGATGTAACGGCCCTGCGCAAGCCCGGCACCGAGATCGAAGAGGGCTACCTTCCGATCTGGGCTGTGTCCGCCAAGCTTGGCAGCGACGAGGGCATGTCGCTCGAAGGCTTTTACCAGTTCAAGGCGAGGTCAAGCAACCTCGAGTCCTGCGGCACCTACTTTGGTGTGGCTGACTTTGGCTATGCTTCCAACGGCGATTTTTGCCCGATCACGCAGGTGGCCGGCTCACCCACAGGCGGTTGGGCCGGTGGTGCTACCGATGGCCGACCGGATGTGATGTTCATTCAGGGCAAGGCCGCCAAGGACGAGCAGGGCGGCCTGTTCTTCAAGCTGCCGGTCAAGGACGTGGGGGTGTTCGGCGTGTATGCGATGAACCTGAGCTCGCGCACGCCTTACATCGGCGGCCAGGTGCAGGCACCCGCCACACCCGGCGCGGCAGCCGGTGCCACCCAGGGCGCACGGATGCAGGCCCAGTGGGATTACGTCAGCGACATCCACGTGTTTGGCCTGACCGCCTTGACCAAGCTCGACAGTTGGCGCCTGGGTGCTGAGTGGAGCCAGACGCCGAACCAGCCGGTGCAGATCAACGGCGTGTCCCTGATCCAGGGTGGCCTGACCTTTGCCACGCTGGGGCCGGTTGCCGGCGCCGCAGCCCTCAACAATCTGGGGCCGATCGGGCAGCGCCTGATCAGCGCGGGGTCCACGCCGGGTGTCTGGAATTACGTTCAGGGGTATGACAGCTTTTCAAAGATGCAGTTGCTGCTCAACGCCGCGACGCCGCTATCGAAGTCGATCACCGACGCCGTCGGCGCGGGTGGCGGCATGTTCGCGGCCGAAGCCGCTTACCAGCGTTCCGGCGTGCCCGAGGCCAGCGTTTCGGCCACCGGCGTGCCCAGCACGATGCTTTACGGTCGCGCCTTCATCTTCGGGTTGCCGGTTGCCCCCGCCAATTGCGTTGCGACCGGCGCTGCCGGCACCAATTCACAGCCGCAAGGTTGTCAGGCCGATGGCTTCTTCACACCCACAGCCTGGGGCATCCGGCTTCGGGCATCACTCGACTACCTGAACGTCTTCGGGTCCGGCTGGAAAGTAACGCCAAGCCTCTACTACGCCAATGACCTGCACGGCTATTCGGTCGATGGGCAATTGAACCAGGGACGCCAGACCCTCAACGCTTCGGTCGCGCTGAACCTGAACCAGCGCCATGAGGTGGTCCTGGCCTACACCGCGTACAGCGGCAGCGCATCCTATGATGTCTTTCGCGACCGCGACAACTACGCCGCCACCTACCGCTACAAGTTCTGATGGTGAAGGAATTCGCTAGGGCGAGAGAGTGGCCATGCGCAGGCGGCGCGCTGCTTCTTCGGCACGGGCGTCGTCAATCTCGCGCATGAGGCTGCCCACATCCACCTGCGTGGACTTGCGTTCAAAGTGTCCGCTCAGGACCAGATCGGTGGCCAGCACGCCGGCCTGGTACAGGCTCCAGATTTCGGCGCCATAGTCGGTGGCCAGCAGTTCCGGCGCGAACTTTCCAAAGAAGTCGCGCAGGTTGGCCACATCACGCAGGAGCATGCGCTGGGCGTGGTTGTTGCCGGCCGCGTCCACCGCCTGCGGCAGGTCGATGATCACCGGTCCGTCGGCCGCCAGCAGGATGTTGAACTCCGACAGGTCGCCGTGGATCACCCCGGCGCACAGCATGCGCACCACCTCCGAAATCAGCGTGGCGTGGCAGGCGCGCGCCTGTTGGGGCGTGAAGCCGACATCGTTCAGGCGCGGCGCTGCGTCGCCGTGTTCATCCACCACCAGTTCCATCAGCAGCACGCCCTCATGGAAGTTGAACGGCTGCGGCACGCGCACGCCGGCGGCGGCGAGACGGTAGAGGGCGTCGACCTCGGCGCTTTGCCAGGCCGCTTCCTGCGCCTGGCGGCCAAACTTTGTGCCCTTGGCCATGGCGCGAGCCTGGCGCGAATTCTTGACCTTGCGATTTTCCGTGTAGTCCACCGCCTGGCGAAAGCTGCGCTGCGTCGCCTCCTTGTAGATCTTGGCGCAGCGCGTCTCGTCGCCACAGCGCACCACAAAGACCATGGCCTCCTTGCCGCTCATCAACTGCCGGACAACGCTGTCGATCAGGCCTTCTTCAACCAGGGTCTGCAGTCGGTGGGGTGCTTTCATTCAGGCCTGGGGTGTTGCGGGCAACTTGTCCTGTGTCTTGGTGTCGAAGTCGCTGGCTTCATGGCGCTCGCGCAACTGGCTGCTCGGTTCGCCGACGACGCGGTTGACCATGCGACCGCGCCGGGCGCCCGGACGCTGGGCAATCTCGTTGGTCCAGCGCAGCACGTGGCTGTAGGCCTGCACTTGCAGGAATTCGCCGGCGTCGTACAACTGGCCCTTGACCAGCGTGCCGTACCAGGGCCAGACCGCGATGTCGGCAATGGTGTAGTCGTCCCCGGCCAGGTAGCGGCTCTGCGACAGGCGTTGGTCCAGCACATCAAGCTGGCGCTTGACCTCCATCGCATAGCGGTCGATCGCGTATTCGATTTTGAACGGTGCGTAAGCGTAAAAATGGCCGAAGCCGCCGCCGAGAAAGGGCGCGCTGCCCATCTGCCAGAACAGCCAGGACATGCATTCGGCGCGCTTGGCGCCTTCGGTGGGCAGGAAGGCGCCGAACTTCTCGGCCAGGTAGATCAGGATCGCGCCGGACTCAAAGACCCGGATCGGCGTCGGGCCGCTGTGGTCCACCAGGGCGGGAATCTTCGAGTTGGGGTTGGCTGCAACGAAGCCGCTGCCGAACTGCTCGCCTTCATGGATGCGGATCAGCCAGGCGTCGTACTCGGCGCCGGTGTGGCCGGCGGCCAGCAGTTCTTCCAGCATCACCGTGACCTTGACGCCGTTGGGTGTTCCCATCGAATAGAGCTGCAGCGGGTGGCGACCCACCGGCAGTTCCTTTTCATGGGTCGCACCGGCAGTCGGACGGTTGATGTTGGCGAAGCGGCCGCCACTTTCCTTGTTGGCGGACCAGATTTTGGGCGGTGTGTAAGGTGATGCGTTGTTCATGGCGGTTGCGGTTTCAAGGTGGATGCATGCCCATGGTACGGCATGCGATCAATGTCCGCGTCTTAGCGTCGACAATGGCAAGCTGAAACCACCCCGCAGAAAGATTCCATGATTGAAGCGCTTATCGCCGGAACGCTGGTCGGCCTTGCCGAGACGCGCCAAGGCAAGAATGAAACAGCTTACGCCCTGGCGAAAATCAAGGCGCACGCCGCTGACGGCGACAGCTTCATCGTCAACGTCATTGCCTTTTCGAGCGAGGCCAGCGCCGCGCTCATGGCGCTCGATGACGGCAATGCCGTTTGCGTGAGCGGATCGCTCACGCCCAAGGTCTGGACCGACAAGCAGGGCAATACGCGGCCGGCGCTGGACCTGATTGCATCGAACGTGCTGACGGTGTACCACGCCAATCAAAAACGCATTGAAGTGAGCGCAAGCAGTGATTGCGGAAATTCAGCATGACCGCAGAGAGCCCTGAACCTGTCCAGCAAGCCCGCATCTGGAGCGATGCGCAGTGGAGCGCACGCGTCATCAAGAACGAGGACGATGACGGCTGGGCCGTTGCCATGTACCTGGCAGGCCAGTCCGAGCCGGCGTTGGTGGGCCCGTGGACCATGGGGCGCGACAAGAAGAACCCCAAGCCACTCGACGGCGCGGCCTTCAACACGCTGGTCAAGACGGCCAAAGAGTTCATCCGCCGCTCCGAGCAGCAGCTTTTTGCGGAGCTCAACAAGAACCTCAGCCTGACGCTGGGGGGCAAGCGGATTCGGGTCGAACTGGCTATCGTGCCCGATGATGAGGGCGCTACCGCCAGCTTGCGTGCACTGGACGAATTCGCTGAGGAACTGGCGCGCGTCAGTGTGTCACCCGCTTTCAAGCTCGATGTGGCCAGCGCGCAAGCCTGGATCGAGTCGGGCTACGCGCGGCCACGTTGAGGCCTGGGGACGCCAGTTTTTTCGGTACAGTTACGACACTATTGCGGAGACATTCAATGAAACACCCGATTTCCCGACGCCAATCGCTGGCTTTGCTGGTCAGCGCAGCGGTTCTGAGCCCGGTCTGGGCGCAAAGCGACAAGCCGGTTCACATCATCCTGCCCGTCAGCGCCGGCTCCGGCGTTGACGCCATTACCCGCGCTGCCGTGCCGCAACTGATCAAGGCGCTGGGCGGTCAATCGGTGGTGATCGAGAACATGCCCGGTGCGGGCGGCATCACCGGCGCGACCGCCCTGGCCCGGGCCCAGCCCGATGGCTTGACGATCGGCATGGTGTCCAACAACCACGTCATCAATCCGGCTGTCTACAAAAAAATTCCCTATGACACGCTGGGGGACTTCACGCCGATTTCGGTCATGGGCTTCACGCCCTTTGTGCTGGTGGTCAATCCGGCCAAGGTGAGCGCCAAAAACGTACGGGAGTTGATTGCCCTGCTCAAGGCCCGGCCCGATAGCTACAACTATGGCTCGCCCGGCAACGGCACCATCACGCACCTGGCCGCGGAAATGTTCCTCAACGAGGCCCAGGTCACAGCACGCCACATCCCCTACAAGGGAACCGGTGCGCAGGTGACCGACCTGATCGGGGGCCAGATTGATCTGGGCTTTGTGGCTTTGCCCGCCGTTCAAGCCCACCTCAAGAGCGGCAGCCTGCGGGCGCTGGGCCTGGGCAGCAAGGCCCGCTCGCCGGCCGCGCCGGAGATTGCGACCATTGCCGAGCAGGGCTTGCCTGATTATGAGGTCGATGGCTGGTTTGCGGTGCTGGCGCCGGCCCGCTTGCCGGCCGAGCAGATCAAACGCTTTCACACAGCGTTCGTCACGGCCTTCAACAGCGCGGAGGTCAAGGAGGCGATGGCCAAGCAGGGCAACATCATCAGCCCGACCACACCCGAGGCGGCCGCCCTGTATTTCCGCAAGGAAATGAAGCGTTATGCCGCGCTGGCCGAGAAGGCCGGCATCACCCTGGATTGACGGGCCGCTTCAGGACTTGGCCATGCCGGCGAGTCGCTGAAGGATGATGGTGTCGGCTTCGCGCATGATGCGGTCAATCAGTTCCTTGACGCTTGGCACGTCATGGATCAGACCGGCCACCATGCCGCAGGACCAGACGCCGGCTTCCATCTCGCCCTTTTGCATGATGCGCGGGTAGACCCCGGCCACCTCGTCGATGATGTCCTCGAACTTGAGGTTGGCGCCTAGAGCCGCCTCTTTGGCCAGCAGGCGATCGGTGGCGGCGTTGCGCAGCACGCGCTCGGTGTTGCGCAGCGGGCGCATAACCAGGCGCGTATCAAGTTCAGTGGCAGCGACGATGGCGAGCTTGACGTTCTCGTGCACCGGCGCTTCCTTGGTGGCAATGAAGCGCGTGCCCATGTTCATGCCTTCGGCGCCCAGCGCCAGTGCTGCCACCAGCGAGCGGCCGTCGGCCATGCCGCCGGAGGCGACAAAGGGAATCTTCAAGGATTCGGCCGCACGCGGCAGCAGGATGAAGTTGGGCACATCGTCTTCACCCGGGTGGCCGCCGCACTCGAAACCGTCGACGCTGACGGCGTCGCAGCCGATGGACTCGGCCTTGAGCGCGTGGCGCACCGAGGTGCACTTGTGAATCACCTTGATGCCGGCCTCGTGCAGCATGGGCATCCATTTCTGCGGGTTGTTGCCGGCTGTCTCCACGGCCTTGACGCCGCCGTCGATGATGGCGCGGATGTAGCCGGGGTAATCGGGTGAACTCACCGTCGGCAAAAAGGTCAGGTTCACACCAAATGGTTTGTCGGTCATGGCGCGGCAGCGCGCAATCTCGTTGGCCAGCAACTCCGGCGTGCGTTGCGTCAAGCCCGTGATCAGGCCCAGTCCGCCGGCGTTTGACACCGCGGCGGCCAACTCGGCGAAGCCGACAAAATGCATGCCGCCCTGGATGATGGGGTGCTCGATGCCGAACATTTCGGTGATCTTGGTTTTCATAACGAATGCGTCCTTTGGGTGAGATTGAGGAGTGGGTGATGGGGGGTGACTGTGCCGCCGTGCCGCCAACAACTTTACAGTATCAGGCGCAGCCAGTCGGCGCAAGACCGTGCGCGACAGGCTTGCTAAGCTGGCCACTGCTGCCCCATGTGCCAGAACCATCAGGATCAGAAAATGAAAGCTGCTGTATTTCGCGGAGTCGGTCGACCGCTGTCCATTGAAGATGTTGCCTTGCCGCAGGCCGGTGCGGGCGAACTGGTGCTGCGGGTCCATTACTGCGGCGTCTGCGGCTCTGATCTTCACGCCACCCATCCGGGCCTGTTCGTTGTGCCCGAGGGCACCGTGCTCGGGCATGAATTCTCCGGGGAGATTGTTGAAAGCGGCGCGAGCGACTGGAAGGTCGGCCAACTCATCACGGCCCTGCCCAACAACGCCTGCGGCGAGTGCCGGGAGCAGGGTTTTGGCGAATGCAGGAACGGGCTTGGCATGATCTGCCCGCAAAACCGCCTGACCGGTTTCAGCCCCAAACGGCCCGGCGCGCTGGCGCAATACGTGAAGGTTCCCGCCGGGCAGGCCATTGCCCTGCCCGCTGCCGTCGGCGCGCGCGATGGCGCCATGATCGAGCCGCTGGCCGTTGGTTTGCATGCGGTGGACGCCGCTCAGATCGGGATCGGCGCGCGCGTGCTGGTGATTGGCGCGGGCCCGATCGGACTGGCGGTGACCGCCTTCGCGCGCCAGGCCGGCGCCGCCCATGTGGTGGTCAGCGAGATGGCCAGTGGCCGTCTCGCCATTGCCGCAGACTTTGGCGCGACGGCGCTGATCGACCCGGCGCAGCAAGAGGTCGGCCCGGCTTTTGCCAGGGCCGCCGGGGCGCCGCCGGATGTGATCTTCGAATGCGTCGGCGTGGCCGGTCTGATACAGCAGTGTGTCGATTTGTCCAAACCGCGCGGGCGAATTGTTGTGGTTGGCGTTTGTGCCACCCCGGACCAGATCACACCGCAGCGCGCCATGGCCAAGGAACTCAGCGTGCAGTTCATCATGGGCTACGCCAAGACCGATTGGCGCCGCGTGCTGGACCTGCTGGATGCGGGGCGCATTGATCCCGGCGCGATGGTCACCGATACCGTCAGCCTGGACGAGTTGCCGGCCGCCTTCGAGGCCTTGCGTCACCCGAGTGGCCAGATCAAGCTGCTGGTCAAGCCTTGAGGGCAAGGCCCGAGCGGTTCCAGTCGGTGATGATGCGGTGCAAGCGGGTCACGCCGTCGGTCAAGGCGGCAGGGCCGGGTTGCAGAATGTCGCAGGACTTGATTTCAAACAACTGCTTGTTCTTGACGGCGTTGACGTTTTCCCAGCCGGCTCGCGCCGCCACCTTCTCGGGCCGGAATTTCTTGCCGCACCAGGAGCCGATGATGATGTCAGGGTTGCGCTGCACGATCTGCGCCCCATCGGCAATGATCCGGTTCTTGCCGAGCGACTGCGCTGCCAGTTCGGGAAAACAGTCATCGCCGCCGGCAACGCCGATCAGTTCGGAGACCCAGCGGATGGCGCTGATGTGCGGCTCGTCCCATTCTTCAAAGTAAATCCGGGGTCGGCGGGGCAGGCTGCTGGCGGCTTTGACGATTGACTCAAGCTGCGCTTGCATGGCTTGGATTTTTTCCAACCCCAGGCTGAGCTGCCCGACCATGGCCGCCACCTGGTACAGCATCGAAAAAATCTCGGCTACGCTGCGCTGGTTGAACACCGTCACCTGAACGCCCTGGCGAATCAGCGCAGCAGCAATGTCGGCCTGCATATCGGAAAAGCCGAACACGCAGTCCGGTCGCAAGGCCAGGATCTTGTCAATCTTGGCGCTGATAAAGGCGCTGACCCGCGGCTTTTCGTCGCGCGCCCGGCGCGGCCGCACGGTGTAGCCTGAAATCCCGACGATGCGATGTTCCTGCCCGAGCAGGTAGAGCCACTCGGTGGTCTCCTCGGTCATGCAGACGATGCGCTGCGGGCCCTGGGGATAAGAGAAGTCGTGCGTCATCGAATCCATCATAGCGGCAGCGCTGGCTCAGGCTCTTGTGCAATTCGTCGATTCGGACGATGTGCGCCAGTTGGCAAGCTGGCATCATGGACCCTGAAAATCGCGCATACCGCGTTGAACCAGGAGCATGCACATGGCGGGACCGTTGTCAGGATTTCGGATTGTCGAGTTTGCCGGCATCGGGCCGGGACCGTTTTGTGCCATGGTGCTGGCCGATCTGGGCGCCGAGGTGGTGCGCATTGCGCGCCCGGGCGCCAGGTTGGACCCGAACGACGTGCTGGCGCGCAGCCGCACCGTGCTCCAACTCGACCTGCGGGAACCGCAGGCGCTGGAGCAGGCCCTGTGCCTGATCGCGCACGCCGATGCGCTGATCGAGGGCTACCGCCCCGGCGTCATGGAGCGCCTGGGACTGGGCCCGGCGGTCTGCAAAGCACGCAATCCGCGTCTGGTCTACGGCCGAATGACCGGCTGGGGCCAGAGTGGCCCGCTGGCACAGGCGGCCGGGCACGACATCAACTACATCGCCATCAGCGGCGCCCTGCACGCCATCGGCCGCTCGGGTGAGTCACCGGTGCCGCCGCTCAACTACGTCGGCGACTTCGGTGGGGGTGCCATGCTGCTGGCCGTGGGCCTGCTCAGCGCTCTGCTGGAGGCTGGTCGCTCGGGACAAGGCCAGGCGGTGGATGCCGCCATGACCGATGGCGCTGCCCTGATGTCGGCCATGATGTACGGCATGAAGGCCGCTGGCCGCTGGAGCAACCAGCGCGGCGAGAACCTGCTCGACGGCGGTGCCTACTTCTACGACACCTACGCCTGCGCCGACGGTCGCTTTGTGGCGATTGGCGCGATCGAACCGCAGTTCTATGCGCTGCTGCGCCAGCACTGCGGCATCGCCGACGACCCGGCTTTTGATGCGCAGATGGACAGTGCCGCCTGGCCGCTGCTCAAGCTGCGCCTGACCCAGATCTTTCGCAGCCGCACGCGTGACGAGTGGTGCGCGCTGCTCGAAGGCAGCGACGCCTGTTTTGCACCCGTTCTGGATTGGGACGAGGCGCCGCGCCATCGTCACAACGCGGCGCGCGCCACCTTCGTCGAACTCGACGGCGTGGTGCAACCGGCGCCAGCACCGCGCTTTGACCGCACGCCAAACGCCATGCCGGTGCGCAGCTGTGCCGGCACGCCCGAGGCGGTGCTGGCGCGCTGGCGACCTGCTGGCGACTGAGTCCTGCTTCCTTCCCATTTTCCTTTGGACGATTTCCATGCCCATCACCTTTGACCGCTCCTGGAGCGACCCCGACCTGGACCAATACCGCGACACCGTTGTGCGCTTCATCGAGGAGCACATGCTGCCCGACGACGAGGCTTCGCGCAAACGCGGCCATGTCGGCCACGCGATCTGGCGCAAGGCCGGTGAAACCGGTCTGCTGTGCACCGACATCGCGTCCGAGTACGGTGGCGCCGACGGCGACTTCCGCCATGAGGCGGTGTTCTACGAGGAGATGGCAAGGCGCAGCCTGACCGGCATGAACGCCTCGGTACACTCGATCGTGGCGCACTACCTGTTCAACCACGGCACGCCCGAGCAGAAACGGCGCTACCTGCCGCGCATGGCAGCGGGCGAACTGGTTGGCGCCATCGCCATGACCGAGCCCGGCACCGGCTCCGATCTGCAGGGCATTCGCACCCGCGCCGATCGCAGCGGCGACGGCTACCTGATCAACGGCTCCAAGACTTTTATCTCGAACGGTTTTCTCGCCGGTCTGGTGCTGGTGGTGGCCAAGACCGATGTCAGCCAGGGCGCGCGCGGCACCTCGATTCTGATTGTTGAAACGCAGGAATGCCCGGGTTACCGCGTCGGGCGCGTGCTCGACAAGATGGGCATGAAGGCGCAGGACACCTCGGAACTTTTCTTTGACGATGTCCGGGTCAGCGCCGATCAGTTGCTCGGTGGCAAGGAAGGCGCGGGCTTTTACCAGCTGATGGGTGACCTGCCCTACGAGCGTCTGATCATCGGCGTCACCGCGCTGGCCGCCATGGAGGGCGCCTACCAGGCCACGCTCGACTATGTGCGCGAGCGCAAGGCCTTTGGCCAGAGCATTGCGGATTTTCAGAACACCAAGTTCCGGCTGGCCGAGATCGTCACCGAGATCAAGGTCGGGCGCGCCTTTATGGACCGCTGCGTGGAAGACCTGGTGGCGCGCCGGCTTGACACCGCCACCGCGTCCATGGCCAAGCTCTGGGGCTCCGAGGCGCAGGGCCGCGTGGTTGACAGCTGCGTGCAACTGTTTGGCGGCTATGGCTACATGAACGAGTACCTGATCTCCCGCATGTACACCGATGCGCGCGTGCAGCGCATTTATGGCGGCACCAGCGAGATCATGAAGGAAGTGATCTCGCGCGCGCTCTGAGCGTTTTGCCGCCATCAGCCAAAGGACCGCTTATGCAAGACATCCTCGACATCCAGGAAAGTGGCGGCATTGCCCGCCTGACCCTGAACAGGCCGCAGCGCCTCAATGCGCTCAACCCCGCGCTGGCCACTGCGTTGCGAAATTATTTTCAGGATCTTTACCGCCGCCACGAGCTGCGTGTCGTCATCCTGCAGGGCGCGGGCGCGAGCTTTTGCGCCGGGCTTGACCTGAAGGAACAACAGCCCGGCAGCGAACTCGGCGCGGTTGGCATGATGGCGGTGCAGCACAGCATCCGCGACATCATGCTGGCCATGCGACGCTGCCCGCAGCCCATCATCAGCGTGATCCAGGGTGCCGCCAGTGGCGGTGGTTTTGCATTGGCACTGGCCAGCGACATTCGCCTGGCCACACCCGATGCGCGCATGAACGCGTCCTTTATCCGCATCGGCCTGACCGGCTGCGACATGGGTGTGAGTTACTTTTTGCCGCGCATGGTTGGCAGTTCGGTCGCCGCCGAATACCTGTTGACTGGCCGCTTCATGGACGCGCAGCGCGCCTATGCGCTGGGTCTGTACAGCCGCGTCGCGCCGCTGGCCGAACTGCAAGTCGAGGCGCAGGCGCTGGCCGACGACATGCTGCGCACGACACCGCTGGGGCTGCGACTGACCAAGGAAGCGCTCGGCCATTCGGTTGATGCCGCCAGCCTGGACGCCGTCATTGCGATGGAAGACCGCCAGCAGGTGCTGTGCACCCAGAGCGATGACTTCCGCGAAGGCCTGCAGGCCTTTCTGGAAAAGCGTCCGCCGCGTTACAGCGAACGCTGACAGCGCTGTCAGCGCTCAGGCGATCAGGCCGAGCCGGCGCGCGATCGCCACCGCCTGCGTGCGGCTGTGGGCACCGAACTTCATGTTGATGTTGCGCAGGTGCGTGCGCACCGTGCTGTCGGAGACGAACAGCTTCTCCGCCATGGCGCTGTTCGAGTAGCCTTCGACCAGCAGTTGCAGCACGCGGATTTCCTTGCGCGTGAGCGGCTCCAGCACGGCGCCTAGCAAGTCCGGCGTGGCTTCGATCTCGGTTGGCAGCGGACCAAAGGCCTGCAGCAGGCGCTGCAGGTAGTCGCCCAGCAGGGGGTCGCGTGTGCGGCCGCTGTCGTGCAGGGCCTGGTAGCGCTGCACCAAGGCACCGACCTCAGGGCCTTCGTCGAGGATCAGGCGCATGAAGCCTTCCTGGCAGGCAAACTGCAGCGCGCTGCCGATCTCGGTCACGGCGGCTGGCATGTCGCCACTGCGCTGCAAGGCCAGGGCATGCAGCAGGCGCAGCACCAGCAGCCGGCGTTGGCGGCCCGCGCCGCTGGCGCGTTTGATTTCAGCGTCGAGCCGGCCCATGCAGGCAGCGGCATCGCCGAACCGGATCTCCCAGCGCAGCCGTGCCAGCGCCATGTACTGGACCTCATGGGCCAGCAGCCGCTCGCTTTGTTCGCGGCTCCAGAGGGTTGGATCGTCGGCCCGCATCAACTCGTCGTGGGCTGCCGCTGCGTTGCCTTGCAACTGCAGCATGCGCGCGCGCTCGAGTTTGGCCGCGGCAACAACGCGCGGCAGCTTGCGCTGGCTGCCCAGGTATTCGAGTTCCGTGATGGCCAGCGATGCCGCGTCCACGTCGCCATTGATGAAGGCGATGCGCGAACGCATGGCGTGGCTGACGATCACGTGGTCTGGCAGACCGACATCGCGCGCGATCGGCAGGTAGACGTTGAGCAGGTGCTCGGCCTGGTCGAGCTGGTTGGCTTCAAAGACCACGCAGGCGTAGTAAACGCCGGCCAGGGCATTGCCGTGGGTGTGCGTCTGGCTCACCGCATGGGTGGCGTCCACCGCCAGCCGAAAGCGCGCCGTGGCCTGGCGCAGTCGGCCCTGCTGCAGATCGAGCAGGCCTTCGGTGGACTCGGTGTACATGCGGTTGAAGGTGCTGCTGCCGCCTTGCTCGCGCCGCGCCGCGTCCAGCAGTTGCTGGGCTTCGCGCGGGTCGCCCATCACCGCCAGGTTGTGCGCCATGGCGTTGAGCAGCGTGGTGTCTGCAAACTGGTGACCGGTTGGCAACCGGCGCAGCGCCGCGCGGCCTGTCACCAGCGCTTCGGCATTGCGGTCCTGCATTGCCAGCAGCATGGGCCGGATGCCATTGGCGTTTGCGCGCAGATAAGGGTCGGCGCTCTCACTGGCGCCGCAGCGCTCGAGCATCTCCATCGCTTCCCAGGGACCGCGGGTGAAACAGGCGGCCCAGATTGCGATCATCTCGAGTCGCGGGTGCGCCTGGCGCTGAGTCGGCGGCATGCTGGCGAACCAGCGCGACAGCAAGCGCATGCGGCCCTGTTCCAGAAAAGCGTCGGCATGGCTGGCGAGCAGACTCATGGCGTGCGGAAAATCGCCGCCCTCGATCGCATGGTCAATGGCAGGGACCGGCCGACCCTGCGATTCATACCAGCCTGAGGCCGCCAGATGCAGGCGTGCCACATCGTCCGGGTATTCGCGCTCAAGTTGCGTGCGCAGGTAGTCTGCGAACAGGCTGTGGTAACGCCAGGTGCGTTTCTCACCTGTGACCGGACTCAGGAACAGGTGGTCCGCGTCCAGCTGTTCGAGCAGTGCCAGGCAGTCGGCGCGTGGATTGAGCGCGGCGCAGACCGAGGGGTCGAGCTGGCGCAGCAGACTGGTGCGCAGCAGAAAGCGCCGCACATGGGTCGGCTGGCGCGCCAGCACATCTTCGGCCAGGTAATCGGCCACGGCCCGGCTTGAGCCCGAGAAGCGGTCAACAAAGTCGCTCTGGTCGACCGTGCGGTCGAGTGCGATGGACGCCAGCCACAAGGCGGTGGCCCAGCCCTCGGTTTTCTGGTGCAGGCGGAACAGCTGCTCGCTGCTCAGGGCGTTGGGCTGGCGGCGCTGCTCAAAGAGGGTCAGGGAATCCTGCAGGCTGAAGCGCAAGCGGTCGGCGTCGATCTCGGTCAGCAGGCCGCGCACCCGCAGGCGCGCCAGGCCCAACTGCGGCAGACTGCGCGAGCCGATGATCAGGTGACCATCGCGTGGCAGGTGGTCGGCAATCTCGCGCACCAAGCCGAGCACGGCGGCTTCGTGCACGGTTTCGAATTCGTCGAGAAAGAGCGCAAACGGAATCTGGCTGCGCGTCAGCGCCTGCACCGCGTCGACACCGGCGGCGGCGTCGGGACCACCGAGACCGAGCCTTGTCACGGCTTCGCCCAGGCAGATCATGAAGCGCGAGACATCGTTGTCGGCGCGGTCCAGCGTGAGCCAGACCGTGCTGACGCCAGTTTGCTCCAGCCGCGCACGCGCCTGCACCATGGCCGTGGTCTTGCCAAAACCTGCTGGCGCGCTGACCAGCACCAACTGCCCGGCGCAACGGCAGATCGCCTCGCACAGGCCTTGGCGCTGCACCTGTGCCGCCACGGGCGCGGGCGGGTTGAACTTGCTGTCAAGTCCCGCAGAACCGGTTGCAGGTCCGGCTGGTGTGCTGGTGCGCGCTGGAGCGGGAGGGGGGCGGGAGGAAGCGGGCATGGATCGCAGCAAAGGGTCGAAGGCCGCGCTGGGCGGCTTCAGGGCCAGAGCGTTTGCGCGGGAAAAGCCGTCCATTCGGACGATTTGTTCGCGGATTATGCAGCATACACTGGGGGTGATTGGCGCCCTGCCTGTCACCCTGTTCATTGTCCGAGCCCACCCACCATGACTGCCACCCAAGACCCGCGCCGACTGGCCGCGCTGCACGATCTGATTCAGCAACTCCGCCTGGAGCAACTCGACGAACACCGCTTTCGCGGCGGCAACATCGACATTGGCAGCCCGGCCGTGTTTGGCGGTCAGGTTCTGGGGCAGGGCCTGATGGCGGCCGCGCGCACCGTCTCCGGTCAGGGCGTGCATTCGCTGCACGGCTATTTTTTGCGCGCCGGCGACAAGGCGACCCCGATTGACTATGAGGTGGACGCCGTGCGCGATGGCACCAGCTTCAGCATGCGCCGGGTTGTGGCGATGCAGCACGGGCGCCCGATCTTTTATATGTCGGCCTCGTTTCACCGCAGCGAGCCTGGCGTCGACCATCAGCGCGAGATGCCCAGCACGCCGCCGCCTGAAGGCCTGCAGGACGAGCACGAAACCCGCCTGGCGCTGCGCGACCGCCTGCCGGAGGCCGCGCGCGCCGTAGTTGATCAGGCGCGCGCCATCGACATCCGCCCCGTTGATCCGCTCGACATGCTGGCACCCGAGCCGCGCCCGCCTTACAACCGGACCTGGATGCGAGCGCACGGCGCCTTGCCGGACGACCCGTTGATTCACCAGGCGCTGCTGGCCTACGCTTCCGACTTCAGCCTGCTGCTGGTCGCCATGCGCCCGCACGGCATGACCTTCATGCAGCCCGAGGTGCAGTGCGTGAGCCTGGACCACGCCATGTGGTTCCACCGCGACTTCCGCTTTGACGACTGGCTGCTGTACGAGACCGATTCGCCCTCGGCCACCGGCGCGCGCGGTTTTTGCCGTGGCAACCTGTTCAGCCGCGATGGCCGCCTGGTCGCGTCGGTCGCGCAGGAAGGCCTGATACGCCGACGGCGGTAGGTTCGTTTTTCGTCGCTTCGGACGATGCCCTGTTTGTGCGTTCTTCCTAGACTGGAGGCACAATTTTCAAAGGGTGTCTTATGCAACTCAATTCCAGCATTGCGGCCGTCGTTACCGGTGGCGCCTCGGGTCTGGGCGCGGCGACGGCGCGCCGCCTGGCTTCTCATGGTGTCAAAGTGGCGTTGTTCGACCTGAACGAAGCCCAGGGCGAGGACCTGGCGCAGGAGATTGGCGGCGTTTTTTGCAAGGTCGACGTCACCTCCGAGGAACAGGTCGACGCGGCTTTCGCGAAGGCGCGCGCGGCCATCGGCCAGGAGCGCATCCTGGTCAACTGCGCCGGTACCGGCAACGCCGTCAAGACCGCCAGCCGCGACAAGGCAACGGGCGACATCAAGCATTACCCGCTGGCCAATTTCGACCGCATCATCCAGATCAATCTGGTGGGCACTTTCCGCTGCATCGCCAAGTCGGCGGCCGGCATGCTGACGCTCGAGCCGCTGGCCGATGGCGAGCGTGGCACCATCGTCAACACCGCATCGGTGGCGGCGCAGGACGGGCAAATGGGGCAGGCCAGCTACGCGGCGAGCAAGGCTGGCATTGTCGGCATGACGCTGCCGATTGCGCGCGACCTGATGGGCGAGGGCATTCGCGTCAACACCATTTTGCCGGGCATCTTCAACACGCCGCTGCTGCAGGCGGCGCCCGACAACGTCAAGGCGGCACTGGCGGCGTCGGTGCCGTTCCCGAAGCGCCTGGGCGCGCCCGACGAATACGCCCACTTGGCCGAGACCATGATCGTCAACGGCTACTTCAATGGCGAGAGCGTGCGCCTGGACGGCGCCATCCGCATGGCGCCGCGCTAAGCCCTAAAACCTATCCGACAGGCAGCGGGTGCGGCATTACGTCTACGACTCTTGAAAAGTGATTGGCCGCAGACACTTTGCTGTCCTTCCCTGTTGTGGTGCTGCGGGACGCAGGGCGACATGGCACTCAACTCCGTTCGTGTCCCCCGGCCTTCGGCCTCCTCCTTTACCTCACTGCGCTGAGCGCCACGCCGCCCTGCGTCAACAGGCGGTACAGGTATGCGCTGGGCATTTAACGGACTTCATTCGGTGCATACCAGCACGGCCTGTCGTCGGCACACCCAACCGGGCCAACATCAAGGACGCTGCAAGACAGCACTGGCGGCGTCAGTGCTGGCCGCTAACCCCTATCTGCCAAGCAGCGAGCGCGCCACCAGTTCCTTCATGATCTCGGAGGTGCCGCCGTAGATGCGCAGCACGCGGGCGTCGGTCCAGAAGCGCGAGACCGGGTACTCGGCCATGTAGCCGTACCCGCCGAACAGTTGCAGGCACTCGTCGGCAACGCGGCAGGCCAGTTCGCTGGCGTGCAGTTTCAGGGCGGATGCGGCCTCGGGCGTCAGTTCGCCGCGGCGGTAGGCGTCGATGCAGGCATTGCAGAAGGCCTCGGCGGCGGCGATCTGGGTGGCAACCTCGGCAAGCTTGAAGCGTGTGTTCTGGAACTGCGCGATCGGATGACCAAAGGCCTGACGTTCCTGCACGTAGCGCAGGGTCACGTCGAGCGCACCCTTGGCGCCGTGCAGTCCCTGCACCGCGATGATCAGACGTTCGCGCGGCAACTCGCGCATCATCTGCACAAAGCCCTGGCTCTCAGAGCCGCCCAGCAGCGCATCGGCGGGCACCCGCATGTCGTCGAAGAACAGTTCCGAGGTGTCGCCTGCATGCTGGCCGATCTTTTCGAGGCGGGCGCCGCGGCGCAGGCCCGGCGTGTTGCCGTCGACCAGAAACAGGCTCACGCCCCGGGCGCCGGCGGCCGGATCGGTCTTGGCTGCCAGCACAAACAGGTCGGCGTTCTGGCCGTTGGAGATGAAGATCTTCGAGCCGTTGATGACGTAGCTGTCGCCGTCCACGCGCGCATGGGTGCGGATCGCCTTGAGGTCGCTGCCGGCGCCGGGCTCGGTCATGGCAATGGCTGCCACCGCCGTGCCCTGGACCATGCGCGGCAGCCAGTACTGGCGCTGCGCCTCTGTGCCGAAGTGCAGCAGGTAGGGCGGGATGATGTCGGTGTGCACCTGCATGCCGCCAACAAAGCCGGCGTAGCCGCGCCGGGAGAGAACCTCGATCACCGCGAACGAAAAATTCACGCTGGCGCCGGCACCGCCATAGGCCTCGGGCACGTCGGCACAGAGAAAGCCCTGCGCGCCCATCTTGTTGAACAGTTCGCGCGGCACCTGGCCGGCTTTCTCCCAGTCGCGGTAGTGGGGTTCGATCTCGGCGGTGCAGAAACGCTCGAGGGTCTCAGTAAAGGCGGCCAGTTCGGCGCGTTCATCGGCGGTCAGGAAATGGTTGGTCAGCATGGATTCACTCGCAAGGTTTGGGGGTGTTGAACAAATTATCGGTTGTCGGGGCTCAGTCCTGCTGCGCGCGTCCGCGCTGCTGCAGGCCGTCGCGCCGTGCTTCCAGGGCCTCGGGGGTGAGCGTTGCCGCCCATTTGCGCGAGCGCTGCGCTTCGAGCGCCAGCGCCTCACCCAGCGGCAGGCGCTGGCCGTCGTCAATCAAGCGCTTGTAGGCGCTGACCATGTCGGGCAGCGCGCTGGCCATGTCCGCTGCCAGCGCCAGCGCTGCCGGTAGCAGGGCCTCGGGCGCCAGCACCCGATTCACCAGACCCCAGCGCTCGGCCGTCGGGGCGTCGATGAAGTTGCCACTGAAGGCCATCTCCTTGGCGCGCGAGACACCGATCAGTCGCCCGAGCTTTTGCGATAGCCCCCAGCCCGGCATCACGCCGATGCGGGCGTGGGTGTCGGCAAAACGCGCCGTGCTTGAGGCCAGCAGCACGTCGCAGGCCAGCGCCAGCTCAAAGCCGCCGGTCACGGCCGCGCCGTTGATGGCGCCAATGATGGGGTGTGGAAAACGCGTCAGCGCGGCCACCGGATCGCGCTCCGGGCTGCGCGCGGCCAGCCCCTGCTGGCCTAACTCCTTCAAGTCGAGCCCGGCGCAGAAGGCACGACCGGCGCCCGTCAACACCAGCACGCGCACGCTGGGGTCGCTTGCCAGCGTGTCGAGCGCCTGTACCAGGGCCTGGCGCAGCGCGCCGGTCAGGGCGTTTAAGGCCTGGGGGCGGTTGAGCGTGAGGCAGACGCAACCGGCTTGCGGACGTTCGATCAGCAATAAGTTCTCATCCATGGCAATTCCCGGTGGCAGAACAAACGGGTAGTGTGGCCCAGGGCCGGGTCGGGCGTCGTCGTCGAAAGCGACGGATTCGGTGTCGCACGCGCGCCAGGGCGTTTCAAATTCGTCCGTTCCGACGACGCTGCCCAGGCTCCGGACGGACAGAATCCAGCCACAAACCAATTTACCCATTCACGGAGCCCCATCATGTCTGAAGCCTTTATCGTTGCCGCCACCCGTACCGCTGGCGGTCGTCGCGGTGGCCGCCTGGCCGGTTGGCACCCAGTTGACCTGTCGGCCCAGGTGCTCAACGCGCTGCTGGACCGCTCCGGTGTCGACCCCGCTTTGGTCGAAGATGTCTTCATGGGTTGCGTCAGCCAGGCTGGCGAGCAGTCGAACAACGTGGCGCGCAATGCCATCATGGCCTCGCGCCTGCCCGACTCCGTGCCCGGCACCTCGATCGACCGCCAGTGCGGCTCGTCCCAGCAGGCCGTGCACTTTGCCGCGCAGGCTGTCATGTCGGGCTGCATGGACATCGTGATCGCGGCCGGCGTCGAGTCCATGACGCGCGTGCCGATGTTCAGCCCGAGCTACCTGGCGCAGAAGGCCGGTCTGGGTTACTACCAGAGCGCTGGTATCAACCAGCGCTACAACGACGTCGTGTTCAGTCAGTTCGCCGGCGCCGAGATGATGGCGAAGAAATATGGACTGAGCAAGGACGATCTCGACCGCTTCGCGCTGCTGAGCCATCAGCGCGCCATCGCGGCAACCCAGGGCGGTGCCTTCAAGGCCGAAATCCTGCCGGTCGCCGTGCGCTCCCCTGAAGGCGTGGACACGGCTGACATGCACACGGTGGACGAGGGCATCCGCTTCGAAGCCACCTTGCCGGGCATCCAGAACGTCAAACTGCTGCAGGAAGGCGGCGTGATCAGCGCCGCCAATGCCAGCCAGGTTTGCGACGGCGCAACCGGTGTCATGGTGGTGAGCGAGCGCGGCCTGAAGCTCCTCGGCGTCAAACCGCTGGCGCGCATCCATCACATGTCGGTGATCGGCCACGATCCGGTGATCATGCTGGAAGCACCGATCCCGGCCACCGAGCGCGCGCTCAAGAAAGCCGGCCTGAAGATCGACGACATCGACCTTTACGAAGTGAACGAGGCTTTCGCCTCGGTTCCGTTGGCCTGGCTCAAGGCGCTGGGCGCGGATCCGGCGCGACTCAATGTGAACGGCGGCGCCATTGCCTTGGGCCATCCGCTGGGTGCTTCGGGCACCAAGCTCATGACCACGCTGATCAATGCCCTGGCGCAGCGCGGCAAGCGCTATGGTCTGCAGACCATGTGCGAAGGCGGCGGCATGGCCAACGTCACCATCATCGAACGCCTTTAATCCTTTTCGGAAAACTCGCTCATGGCCAATGCACAGAGTGACAGCAGCGCGGGCGCGTTGCTCCAGGTGGACGAAGTTACCGTTCGGTTTGGTGGCATTCTGGCGCTCAACAAGGTCAGCTTTGACGTGCAGGCCGGCGAGATCTGCGCGCTGATCGGGCCCAATGGCGCCGGCAAAAGTACGCTGTTCAACTGCCTGTCGCGCCTCTACGAGTGCGACAGCGGCAGCATCGCCTTCAATGGCTACAAGCTGCGCTCGCTGCGGCGCCATCGCATCGCCGAAATCGGGATCGGCCGCACCTTCCAGAATCTGGCGCTGTTTCGCACGATGACCGTGCGCGAAAACGTGCTGCTGGGCAGCCACAGCCGGCACCATGCGGGCTTTGTACGCAATGCGTTTCGCCTGCCCGGTGTCGCGCGCATCGAGGCGGCGGCGCAGGGGCGGGCCGATGACCTGATGGACTTTTTGCAGTTGGGGGAGCACGCCGAGCGTGTTGTCGCCGATCTGCCCTTCGGCACGCAAAAACGGGTTGAGCTGGCGCGTGCGCTGGCCTCGGAGCCGCAGTTGCTGCTGCTCGATGAGCCGGCTTGCGGCCTGAACCACGAGGAACTGGAAAGCCTGGGCCTGTTGATTCGCGACATCCGTGACCGCCTGAATGTCACGGTGCTGCTGGTGGAGCACCACATGGGTCTGGTCATGGGTATTTCGGACCGCGTGGTCGCGCTCAATTTCGGCAAGAAGATTGCCGAAGGAACGCCGGCCGAGGTGCGTCAGCACCCGGAGGTGATCCGCGCCTACCTTGGTGAAGCAGAGGAGAAAGCACAATGAGCCGTCTGCTTGAAGCCAGAGGATTGCACGCCCGCTACGGCAACACGCGCGTGCTGCACGGCATCGACCTCAATGTCGACGAGGGCAAGGTGACAACGCTGCTCGGGGCCAACGGCGCCGGCAAGACCACGACCTTGCGGGCGCTGTGCCGCCTGATGGTTCAGGCCAGTGGCAGCGTGAGCTTGGGTGGAACCCGGATTGACAATCTGTCAACCGAGCAGATCGCCCGCCTGGGCGTTGGCCATGTGCCCGACGGGCGTGGCACTTTCCTGGGCCTCACGACAGAAGAGAACCTGCGCCTGGGCGTCTATTCGCGCAGCAGACGCAGTGGCGCCGAGCAGGACCTGGCGCGCGTCTATGACTACTTTCCTCGCCTGGCCGAGCGCAACCGCCAGCAGGCCGGAACCCTGTCGGGTGGCGAGCAGCAAATGCTGGCCATCGGTCGCGCACTGATGGGCCGGCCGCGCCTGCTTTTGCTTGACGAGCCCTCGTTTGGACTGGCGCCGCTGGTGGTCAAGGACATCTTTGCCATCATGCGCCGCATCAACCAGGAGGAGGGCGTCTCCATCCTGCTGGTCGAGCAGAACGCGAGTCTGGCACTGGGCCTGGCCGACACGGCTTACCTGCTGGAGACTGGCCGTATCGTGCTGTCGGGCTCGGCTGCTGACATGCGCAACAACGATGCCGTGCGTCGTGCCTATCTTGGCGAATAGGAGTCCACTGCAATGAACGAATTCCTGCATCAACTGGTGGCTGGCCTGGCCACCGGTGGCATTTACGCCAGCGTGGCGCTGGCCCTGGTGATGATTTACCAGGCCACGCACCACATCAATTTCGCGCAGGGCGAAATGGCCATGTTTTCCACCTTTGTCGCCTGGGCACTGATCGAAGCCGGTCTGCCCTACTGGGGCGCATTTGCGCTCACCGTGTTGATCTCGTTTGTGATCGCTATGGTGATTGAATTTGCCGTGATACGGCCGATGCACAACGCGCCAGAGTTGTCGGTGGTGGTGGTCTTCATTGGCCTGCTGGTGATCTTCCACAGCCTGGCTGGCTGGCTGTTTGGTTACACCATCAAGTCGTTCCCGAGTCCGTTTCCGGCCAATGCCTGGTATGGCTCGGAGCTGATGTCGGCGCACCAGGTCGGCGCCATCGTCGTCGCCCTGGTCATGGTCGCTTTGCTGTTTTCGTTTTTTGCTTTTACGCCGATCGGCCTCGCGCTCAGGGCTGCGGCGCAGAACGCGCCGTCCTCGCGCCTGGTGGGCATCAACGTCGGGCACATGCTGATGCTGGGCTGGGGCCTGGCCGGTGCGATCGGCGCGGTCGCCGGCATGATGGTGGCACCAGTGGTATTTCTGGACCCAAACATGATGACCGGTGTCCTGATCTACGCCTTTGCCGGCGCGCTGATTGGCGGCATCGACAACCCGGTGGGCGCCGTGCTCGGCGGCTTCATTGTGGGTGTTCTGGAAAACCTGATCGGCACCTATGTCGTTGGCACCGAACTCAAGCTGTCGGTGGCCCTGGTGCTGATTGTTGGCGTGCTGATCGTGCGTCCGTCCGGTCTGCTGGGCCGAAAAATTGTGACCCGGGTTTGAACCATGAATCAGCCAATCAAAACCCATCTTTCCCCACGCAGCGCCGCCGGCCTGTCCTTGCGCTGGGTTCTAGTGCTGTTGGCCTTGGCCGTGGGACTGGCCTTTGTCGCCAAGGGCTACCACCTGTTTCAGGCGACCATGGTGCTGGCCTATGCGATTGCCCTGCTGGGACTGAACATCCTGACCGGTTACAACGGACAGATTTCGCTCGGCCACGGCGCCTTCTTTGCTCTGGGTGCCTACGTCGCTGCCATTCTCATGGAGCACGCGGGCGCGCCCTATTGGGCCACTGTTCCGGCGGCCGGCGTGTTCTGCCTGATCGTCGGTTACCTGTTTGGCCGGCCGGCCTTGAAGCTCGAAGGCTTGTACCTGGCGTTGGCCACCTTTGCGCTGGGTGTGGCCATGCCGCAACTGCTGAAATACAAGCACCTCGAAGCCTGGACCGGTGGTGTACAAGGCATTGTGCTGATGAAGCCTGACGCACCCTTTGGTCTTCCCTTGACGCAGGATCAGTGGCTTTACCTGTTTGCGCTCCTGGTTGCGGTTGTGATGTTTGTCATCGCGCACAACCTGCTGCAAAGCGGCAGCGGTCGCGCCATGCGCGCGATCCGCGACCACGCCATGGCGGCTGAAGCCATGGGCATCGACAACCGCCACTACAAATCGATGAGTTTTGGCGTTTCGGCCGCCTATACCGGCGTTGGTGGCGCCCTGTCGGCGATTGCCGTGCAGTTTGTTTCGCCCGATTCGTTCACGCTGTTCCTGTCGATCTCACTGCTGGTCGGGATTGTGGTTGGCGGCGTTGGCACGCTGTGGGGTGCCTTCTTCGGCGCGCTTTTCATCATGTTCGTCCCGAACATGGCGGAAAAGGTTTCCAAAGCCGCTCCTTGGGCGGTTTACGGCGTGGTGCTGATCGCCATCATGTTTGCCATGCCCGGCGGTGTCATGGGGCTGCTGCGCAAGATCCGACAGCGCCGCAACGAGCGTAGCGGCTGAGGCGCGACACCAGCGCGCCAAATTCGTCAGTTCCGACGATGCTGTAAGGGCCTGGCCTGCCTACCATTGCCATGGTCTTGCCCAATGGTGCAGGTAGCCTTGGTGATTCATCCGATTCATAATTCAATGGAGATAGTTCATGGTCAAAACTTTCGATGCCGGATTGCGGCATTCTTTCAAGCTCGGCGCCGGTCTGCTGTTGGCCGCCACCCTGTCGTTCTCCGTGCAGGCGCAAAAAAAATATGACACCGGCGCCAGCGACACCGAAATCAAATTGGGTAACCTGACGCCCTATTCCGGCCCGGCTTCGGCCTATGGTTCCTGTGGCAAGGCCATGGCCGCCTACTTTGCCAAGCTCAACGCCAGTGGCGGCATCAACGGCCGCAAGATCAATTTCATGACGGCCGACGATGCCTATAACCCGGCGATTTCGGTCGAGCAGACGCGCAAGCTGGTCGAGCAGGACGAGGTGCTGCTGATGTTCGCTTCGCTCGGCACCTCGCACAACATGGCGGTGCAGCGTTACCTCAACAGCAAGAAGATTCCGCAACTGTTCGTCAACACCGGCGCCACGCGCTTTGGCGACCCCAAGGCCTTCCCCTGGACCATGGGCTGGCAGCCGACCTACCAGGCTGAAGGCCAGCTCTATGCACGCCACATCATGGCCACCAAGCCCAACGCCAAGATCGCGGTGCTGATGCAGAACGACGACTTCGGCAAGGACTACATGAAGGGCCTGACCGACGGACTCGGCGAAAAAGGCAAGCGTCTGATCGTGCAGCACCTGACCCACGAGGTGACCGACCCCACCATCGACAGCCAGATGGTGTCCTTCAAGTCCTCGGGCGCTGATGTGTTCGTGATCATGACGACGCCGAAGTTCGCGGCCCAGGCGCTGCGCAAATCAGCCGAGATCGGCTGGAAGCCGACCCAGTACCTGGTCAGCGTTTCGCAGTCGGCCAGTGCCGTGCTCAAGCCCGCGGGTTTTGAGAACGCCGTTGGCGTGATTTCCTCCACCTACCTGCTCACACCATCGGATCCGGCGGCGGCTGGCAACAAGGAAGTCGCCGAGTACCTGGCGACGATGAAGCAGTACTACCCAGGTGGTGATCCGGAGGATTCGCTCAATTCCATCGGCTATTCCGTGGCTGCCACCATGGCCCAGGTATTGCGCCAGGCCGGCGACAACCTGACGCGCGAGAACATCATGAAGCAGGCTGCCAACCTGCACTTCACGCCGCCCATGCTCTACCCCGGCATCGACATCAGCACTTCGGCCGACGACTTCTTCCCGATCGAGAAAAAGGTGTTGCAGCGCTTCAACGGCAAGGCCTACGAAGTCATCAATTCCACCGGCAGCTGAAACTCGGGCGATTGCCCTGATGGCGCAGGGGCTTGCCTGCGCCATCAACCACCGTCACAACGCCTTTTCAAGGAGAGAAAACATGCATGGCTTAATGCAGGACCGTCCGTTGTTGATCTCGTCGCTGATCGAGCACGCGGCAACCTTTCATCCCAGCACCGAAATTGTTTCGCGCCTGCCTGAAGGCCCTTTGCACCGTACCAACTGGGGCGCTCTGCGGGACCGTAGCAAGCAGGTGGCCAACGCCTTGACCGCTTTGGGCATACAGCCGAGCGAACGCGTCGGCACGCTGGCCTGGAATTCGCACCGCCATCTGGCCCTGTACTACGGCGTGGCAGGCAGCGGGGCGGTATTGCACACGGTCAATCCGCGTTTGTTCCCGGAGCAGATCGACTACATCATCAACCACGCCGAAGACCAGGTCCTGTTCTTCGACATCACGTTTGCCGCGCTGGTCGAACAGCTGGCGCCAGTGCTCAAGACGGTCAAGGCTTTCATTGCCATGACCGATAGAGCCCACATGCCCGCGATCAAGGTGCCCAATCTGCTGTGCTACGAAGAGCTGCTTGATGCGCAGAGCACCGACTACAGTTGGCCCGAATTCGACGAGCGTTCGGCTTCGTCGCTGTGCTACACCTCGGGCACCACCGGCAACCCAAAGGGTGTGCTGTACTCGCACCGTTCCACCGTGCTGCACACGCTGATGGAACTGGCGCCCGACACCTTTGGCATCAGCTCGAACGAAACCTTGCTGCTGATCGTTCCCATGTTCCACGCCAACGCCTGGGGTATGCCCTATGCTGCGGCCATGGTCGGCGCCAAGCTGGTCTTCCCCGGGCCTCATCTCGATGGCAAGAGCGTTTATGAGTTGATGCGCGACGAACGCGTCACTTTCTCGCAAGGTGTGCCAACGGTCTGGATGATCCTGTTCCAGTACCTGGACAGCAATCGCCAGCTGGACCCGCGCGAGCTCGGCGTCAAGCGCGTCGGCATTGGCGGCGCGGCGGTGTCGCGTGCCATGCTGGAGCGCTTCGAGAATGACTTCGGCGCTGAGGTCGTGCAGGGCTGGGGCATGACCGAGACCAGCCCGATTGGTGTCATCAGCAAGCTGCTGGCCAAGCACGCCAACATCCCGCATGAAGACCTGGTCAAAGTCAAGCTCAAGCAGGGGCGTGGCGTCTGGGGTGTCGACCTGAAGATTGTGGATGCTCAGGGCAACGCCCTGCCATGGGATGGCGTGGCTTTCGGCAACCTGCTGGTGCGCGGCCCCTGGATTGCCAGCGGTTACTTCCGTGACGAGGGCGGCGCCGTCCGCGATGCCGAGGGTTTCTTCCCGACCGGCGACGTCGCCACCATCGACCCGGACGGCTACCTGCAACTGGTGGACCGGGCCAAGGACGTGATCAAGTCCGGCGGCGAGTGGATTTCATCGATCGATGTCGAGAACGCCGCGACGTCCCATCCGGCTGTGGCCGAGGCCGCCGTCATCGGTGTGGCGCACCCCAAGTGGCAGGAGCGGCCGCTGCTGGTGGTTATCAAACGTCCGGGTGTTCAGGTCGACGGAAAGGACATTCTGGAACACCTGAGTCAGCGCATCGCCAAGTGGTGGCTGCCTGATGATGTGGTGTTTGTCGACAGTCTGCCGCACACGGCCACCGGCAAGTTGCTCAAGACGGCCTTGCGCCAGCAGTTCCGCGATTACAAACTGCCTGGTACCAGTTGATCGGAACCCAGATGAGCGCAGCACCGACGCCGGCCGTTTTCGACACCCAGCGGCTTGAGGGTTTCCTGCGCCAAAATTTGCCGGATCTTGCGGGTGCCATGCGCCTGCAGCGCATTGGCGGCGGCCAGTCGAATCCGACCTTCTTTGTCGATTTCGACAACCGCCGCATGGTCTTGCGCAAGAAGCCAGATGGCGAGGTCTTGCCCTCGGCGCATGCGGTTGATCGCGAATACCGTGTCATGCAGGCGCTGGCCAAAAGCGAGCTGCCGGTGCCGCCAACCGTGCTGTACCACGCCGAATCGGATGTGATCGGCACACCGTTTTATCTGATGGACCGGGTCGAAGGGCGGGTCTTTGCCGACAACGCCTTGCCGGACCTGGCGCCGGCCGAGCGCCGCGCCATCTACCTGGCCATGGCCGAAACCATGGCGCTGTTGCATCGGGTCGACTGGCGCAGTGTGGGCCTGGCTGACTTCGGCAAGCCCGGGCAGTTCTTTGCGCGGCAGTTGCGGCGCTGGCAGCAGCAATGGGCCTTGTCCAAGACGCAGGAGAACCCGGCCATCGATGAATTGATTGCCTGGCTGGGCGCGCACATGCCCGATGACGATGAGACGACGCTGGCGCATGGCGACTTCAAGCTCAACAACCTGATGTTTCATCCTAGCGAGCCGCGCGTGGTGGCGGTGCTGGACTGGGAACTCTCGACGCTTGGCCACCCGCTGGCCGATGTTGCCTTCAACACCGTTCCCTGGCGCACCCTGCCGGCCGAGTTTGGCGGCATTCGCGGCCTGGACCTGCAGGCGTTGGGCATTCCGAGCGAGCACGAGTACCTGGCGCATTACTACCGCTGTGCCGCGCGCAGCACGCAGGCCACGCCGTTTCACTGGGCCTTTGCGCTGATGCGCTGGGCCGTGATCTTTGAGGGCATCGCGTCGCGGGCCCGGCGCGGCAACGCCGCGGCCGCCAACGCGGCGGAAGTCGGCGCGCTGAGCGTCGCCATGGCGCGGCGCGGTCTTGAGGCGATAGCGACCCCGATTCCCATTCTTTAGGAGCTTTCCCATGGACTTTCAATATTCCGAAGACAACCTGCAGATGCAGCGTACGCTGCGCCAGTTCATGGACCGCCACGTGCTGCCGCAAAACCAGGCCTGGCTGCGTCTGGCCGACAGCGGCGTCTACCCGACGACGGTGATCGAGCCGCTCAAGCTGCTGGCCAAGGAGGCCGGCCTGTGGAACCTGTTTCTGCCGGGTCTGCGCGAGGACGAACCTGGCACGCGACTGAGCAACATGGAGTACGCGCCGCTGGCCGAGATCATGGGTCGCCTGCCCTGGGCTGCCGAGGTCTTCAACTGCAATGCGCCCGATACCGGCAACATGGAATTGCTGCACCTGTTTGCAACGCCCGAGCAGCACGCGCGCTGGCTAAGACCCTTGCTGGCCGGGGACATCCGTTCCTGCTTCAGCATGACCGAGCCCGACGTCGCCTCGTCGGACGCCACCAACATCCAGACCACCATCAAGCGCGAGGGCGACGAATACGTCATCAACGGCCGCAAATGGTTCACGTCCGGCGCCCTCCATCCCAACTGCAAGTTTGCCATCGTCATGGGTGTGTCGGACGAGAGCGCGGACGCGCCGCGCCACAGCCGGCATTCGATGGTCATCGTGCCAATGGACACGCCCGGCTTCAAGATCGTGCGCAACGTGCCCATCATGCACCACCATGCACCCGACGGGCATTGCGAGGTGACCTTCAGCAATGTGCGGGTGCCCGTCAGCGACCTGCTCGGCCAGGAGGGCGCCGGCTTTGCGCTGGCGCAGGCGCGCCTGGGGCCAGGGCGCGTGCACCACTGCATGCGCTCCATTGGGCAGTGCGAACTGGCGGTGGAATTGATGTGCGAGCGCGCGCTGACGCGCCGCGCTTTTGGCAAACACCTCAGTGAGAACGCCAATATCCAGGACTGGATTGGCTACTCGCGTGTCGAGATCGACCAGGCCCGGCTGCTGGTGCTGCGTGCCGCCTGGATCATGGACACTTTTGGCAACAAGGCCGCGCACATCGACGTCTCGGCCATCAAACTGGTGGCAGCGCAATTGCAGACGCGTGTTGTCGACCGTGCGATGCAGGTCTTCGGCGCCATGGGCGTGACACCGGATACGCCGCTGTCCTTCCTCTGGTCCTGGGGCCGCGCCATGCGCTACTTCGACGGCCCTGATGAGGTTCACCTGCGCACGCTGGCGCGGGTCGAACTGGCCAAAGCGCGCGAGAATCTGGGTTCGACCGCTGCCTATTACAGCGCCAACTGAAATCTGGAGTCACCATGAACTACGAAACCATCAGCTGCGCCATCGCCGACCACATCCTGACACTGACGCTTAATCGGCCCACTCACCTGAACGCCTTCACCGTGCAAATGGCGAACGAGCTGGTCCACGCTTTCGAGAGCGCCAGCGATAACGACGCCGTGCGGGCCATCGTGGTGACCGGCTCCGGTCGCGCCTTTTGTGCCGGCATGGACCTGGCTGCCAATGCTGACAACGTGTTTGGCCTGAACGAGGCGCTGACGCCGACGATGCAGGACATGAATGAGCGTCTGGACGATCCCGAGATCGTCGACGGTGTGCGCGACACGGGCGGGCGCGTGACCCTGGCGATCTTTGACTGCGCCAAACCGGTGATCGCTGCCGTCAATGGCGCCGCCGTTGGCGTCGGCGCCACGATGACCCTGGCGATGGACATCCGGCTTGCGTCCGAGCACGCGCGCTTCGGCTTTGTCTTCGGCAAGATCGGGATCGTGCCGGATGCCTGCTCCAGCTGGTTTCTGCCCAAAATTGTCGGCCTGGCCAAGGCCTTGAAGTGGACTTACTCGGGCGAGATTCTCGATGCGAAAGCGGCGCTCGCCGGTGGCCTGGTCGAAGAGGTCCTGCCGGCCGACCGTTTGCTGGCGCGCGCCTATGAGATCGCGCGCGTCTTGGTGACGGAGCGCTCGCCGGCGTCGACCGCGCTGATCCGCCAGATGATGTACCGCAACTCCGGCATGCCCCATCCCATGCACGCGCACAAGGTCGAATCGCTGGCCATGTTTCACGTCAGCCAGCGCGACGGCAAGGAGGGCGTGGCTTCGTTCATTGCCAAGCGCGCACCGCAGTTCAGCGAACCGGCATCGGCCGTGAAGAAGTTCAGCGCCTGGTGGGACTGATCAAGCGAACGCGATTGACCGGAGCGCTCACCACCGCGCGCCGATGTCGCGAACGTGTCAGACACTAGGGGTAAGCACTGAATCGCCAGCGCTGATTGGCGTCTACGATGACTGCACAAACCTCAAACAGTCGAAAGGTTACTTAACGGTAACACCTTTGCTGACAGAGGCAGTTCTCAAGCCTTTCATGGAAACCAATGCGTGCAGGATTTTGTCGGTAAGGTGATTACTGAGGTCGCTGTTTCCCCCTGGAAATCAAAGCAGGACCGGCGTCAGGGCCGCAGCATCAAGAAGGATGCGGTGCTGCTCGCGGCCGCGCGCCTGTTCAATGAACGCGGCTTCGCGGGCACCTCGCTCGACGATATCGCACAAAGCCTGAACGTCACCAAGCCGACCCTTTACTACTACATTGAAAACAAGGAGCAGGTGCTCTTTGAGTGCGTCAAGCGGGGGCTGGAAGTTCTGCGCGAGGGCATTCATGCCGCAAGCCAGCAGGGTTTGCAAGCACGTGAGTGCCTGCGCATGGCCATGGAGAACTATGCCGGGGTCGTCACCAGCGACTTCGGTCTTTGTGTCATCCGGGTCGGAGAAGATCCGCTGTCGGAAGCGAAACGACAGGAGATGCGCGCGCTCAAGCGCGAAATTGACGCCGAGTTTCATCATCTCATTGAACAAGGCATGGACGAAGGCTGGATTGCCCAGGGCGACTCAAAGATTGCTTCGTTCACCGTGGTCGGCGCCCTGAGCGGCATCGGCCGCTGGTACCGACCCGGCGTGCATGGCGCACGCAGTCTGCAGGAGGCGGTGCAGCACTGCATCGACATGCTGATGCACGGCGCCTTGAACATGCCAACCCATGGTGCCAGTGCCATGCTGGACGATGCAGCCACCACGCCGGCCATCCGACGCGAACTGCACGCCGGCAACTGCATGCTGGCCTGCTTTGCGCAGCGGCCTACGAGCATTGCGCAGATGCTGCTGGCCGCGTTGGAGCAGAACCCGGATGGGGAGGCGCTGGTCGTTGATGGTCTGCACCTGACCTGGCGTGAGCTTTACACGGCCGCCACGCGCTGTGCCGCCGGCTTGCGCAAGCGCGGCATCGCTTCGGGGGAGCGGGTCGCGCTGTTCATGGGCAATTGCGGCGAGTTTGTGATCGCCACCTATGCCTGCGCCTGGATCGGCGCAGTGCTCGTTCCCATCAATGCCCGGGCTCGCACCGCTGAAGTTCAGTACATTCTGCAAGACTCGGGCGCCAGTGTTTTGTTGTGCTCCTCAGACCTGGCGCAAGGGGTTCCGGTTGCTGGTGCTGTGCCAGGCTTGCGCCATCGTTTTGTTGCAGGCCCGGCGCCGGGTGCGCCTTTTGAATCCTTCTCCGTGCTGATGCAGGAGTCGCCACTCGCCACCGCCGCGACGCGACTGGAGGAAGATCTGGCCGCCTTGCTCTACACCTCGGGTACGACCGGCCAACCCAAGGGCGCGATGCTGAGCCATCTCAATATCGTGCACTCGGCCATGCACTTCGCCTCGACGATGCAACTCACACCCCAGGACCGCAGTCTGCTCGCGGTACCCATGAACCATGTCACCGGACTGGTGGGCCAGCTCTACACCATGCTGTACTGCCAGGGCTGCGTCGTGGTCATGCCGCAGTTCAAGGCGCTTGAGTTTGCGCGCCTGGCCGCGCGTGAAAAAATCACGCATACGGTGATGGTGCCGGCCATGTACAACCTGTGTTTGCTGCTGCCCGATCTGGCCGAGCACGATCTGGCTTGTTGGCGCATTGGGGCTTTTGGTGGCTCGCCGATGCCGCCGGCCAGCATCGAGGCGCTGGCGCGCAAGTTGCCGACCCTGTCCCTGATGAATGTGTACGGCGCGACCGAGACCGCGTCGCCGGCCGCCATCATGCCCGCTGCCCTGACCAGCAGCCGCTCCGACAGTGTCGGTGTCACGGTGGCTTGCGGTGAGATCTGCGTCGTCGACGAGAGTGGCTGTGAAGTGCCGCGCGGAGAAATCGGCGAGCTCTGGATCAAGGGCCCGATGGTGGTGCGCGGCTACTGGAACAACCCGCAAGCCAGTGCAACGGAGTTTTGCGATGGCTATTGGCGCTCGGGTGATATCGGAACCATGGATGCACAGGGCTTTGTGCGCATCCTGGACCGCAAGAAGGATGTCATCAACCGCGGCGGCTACAAGGTGTTTTGCGCCGAAGTCGAGAACCTGCTGGCGCAGCACGCGGCGGTCGTCGAGTCGGCTGTGGTGGGTGTGCCTTGTTCGGTTCTGGGCGAGCGCGTGCACGCCTTTGTCTGTGTGCGGGCGCTGGACGAGTCGACGCAGGCGCAGGCGTTCAAGGCCTTGTGCGGTGCCGAACTGAGCGACTACAAGGTGCCGGAAACCTGGACCATTGGCACCGACCCGCTGCCGCGCAATCCGAATGGCAAGGTGATGAAACGTGAATTGCGTCGCTCCATGCACGCGGCACTGACCTGAATAAAAGCAATATGAAAAGGCTCAGCTTGTGTGGCGCAGATTGGGGCGACGAAATGAGGAGCAGGTGTGCACCCGCAAATTGAGTTGCGGGTCATGAGTGGTGGCGCACGAGCGCTTTTGAATATCAACTGAAGGAGACAAGACATGATTTCACGTAAATTGACGGGCAAGACCCGAGCTGGCCTGGCCAGCATGCTGGCGGCTGCAAGCCTGCTGACACTGGGCGGCGCAGCGCAGGCCGAGGAGACATTCAAGATCGGCGTGGTGACCTTTCTGTCAGGTCCGGCGGCCGAGAGTTTCGGCATGCCGGCGGCCAACGCCGCCAAGCTCATGGTCGAGCAGTTCAACAAGGCCGCGGCACCGGCGCCCTATAACAAGGCCGGCTTTGGTGGCATGAAGATTGAAATGGTTCTCGTCGACGAGAACGGCGGAGGTGCGAAGCAGGTGCAGGAACTGCGCAATCTGTACCAGCGCGAAAACGTGGACGCGGTTGTCGGCTACGTTGGCTCGGGCGATTGCCTGGCCGTCGCACCGGTGGCCGATGAGCTGAAGAAATTCCTCGTCCTGTTTGACTGCGGCTCACCGCGGATTTTCGAGGACGCAAGCCCGAAATATGTGTTCCGGACCGCCTCGCATGCGGCCATGGACAACGTGTCGCTGATTCGCTACCTCAAATCGCACAACGTCAAAGTCAACACCATGAACCTGATCAACCAGGATTACGCGTGGGGACAGGATTCACGCGGCGACTTCCTGGCCGGTATGGCCAACGTCTATCCCCAGGCAAAAATGGGTGCCGATCTGCTGCCCAAGTTTGGCGCGGGTCAATACGGCACCGAGGTCTCGGTATTGGGCGGCAAGCAGGCTGACATTACCTACTCCAGCCTGTGGGGCGGTGACCTGCAGGGCTTCTTGCTGCAGGGCGCAGCGCGTGGCCTGTTCAAGGACACGACTTTGGTTCTGAGCGCGGCCGATCACGTTCTGCCGGGCTTGCTCGACAAGATGCCCGACGGCTCCATCATCGGTGCGCGCGGCGCATACGGCATCCTGTCGGTCAAGACGCCGCTCAACGACTGGTTCCAGTCCAGCTACCAGGCCATGCACAAGGTGCTGCCGGTGCAGGCCGGCTACCGCATGACGCAGGCCTTCATGGGCGTGAAGATGGCGGTCGAGACCGCGATGGCGAAAAACGGCGGCAAGAAACCGACGCCAGAACAACTCTCGGACGCCCTGCGCAACTCGACCTTCGAGTCCCCCGGCGGTCAGATTCGCATGGCGCTGGGTGATGGCCATCAGGCGATTCAGGGCACGGCCATCGGCAAGACGAAATACGACGCGGCCACCAAGCGCGTGCTGGCAGTTGACGTGCAGACCTTTGGCGCGGAATGTGTCAATCCGCCGGCCAACATGAAGAGCCTGGACTGGATCAAGGCGGGCTTCCCTGGCGCCAAGTGCAATTGAGCATCCGGTCTTTTCTCCACCTGTATTGAAGGGTTGCTGCCGTGCAAACTGTCTTTCCCATTGTCATTGATGCGGTTGCCTACGCATCGTGGCTTTTCATCGTGTCATTGGGCATGACACTGGTGTTCGGGGTCCTCAAGATCCTGAACATGGCGCACGGCAGCGTTTATGCCATCGGTGCCTACGCGGCGGCCACGGCCGTGGCCCTGGCCGCAGCGCTGGGCATGCCGCCGGCCTTTTCGCTGGTGGCCATGCTGCTCTCGGCGGTGGCCGTGGCGGTGGTCGTGGGGCCACTGCTGGAGCGCGGTCTGCTGGCGCGCTATTACGGTCGCGACGAAGTGGTTTTGCTGCTCGTGACCTACGCCTTGTTCCTCATGCTGGAGGACATCACCAAACTGGTCTGGGGTGTCAATCCCTACTACGTTTCGGAGCCGGCGCAGTTGTTTGGCAACGTCCTGTTTGCCGGCATGCGCATCGGTGGCTACGACCTGTTTCTCATCATGCTCGCCGCCGTATGCGGCCTGATCACCTGGTACGTGCTGAACCGCACGACCAATGGAAAAATTGTTCTGGCGGTCATTCACAACCCGGAAATGAGCGCCAGCATGGGCGTCAACATCCAGCGTGTTTATGTGGTCGCTTTCACGGTCGGGGTTTTTCTGGCCGCGCTCGGCGGTGCCTTTACGGCGCCCATGATCTCGGTCCAGCCGGGTCTCTCGGTCAGCGTCATCATCATCAGCTTTGCGGTCGTCATCATCGGCGGTCTGGGCAGCATCCAGGGTGCAGCCGTGGGTGCGCTGGTGGTCGGCGTGGCGCGTTCGCTGGCGGTGCACCTGATGCCGGAGATCGAGCTTTTCAGTATTTATCTGGTGATGGCAGCCGTGCTGATCTTTCGCCCTGAGGGCTTGTTCCAGAGTGTCAAGGCGAGGTTGATCTGATGAGTGCCACCCAATCATTTCGGATGGCGCTTGTTGCCGCCGTCGTCCTGCTGCTGGCGGGCCTTATGGCCCCGACCTGGCTGCAGTTTCTGGTCACCATGTCGGCCGCCAATGGTCTGGCCGTGTTGGGCATTGTTGTCCTGATGCGAGGCGGCGGTGCCACCTTCGGACAGGGCATGTTTTTTGCACTCGGCGCCTATGCCGCAGCGCTGGCCCCGACGCTCCTGGGCGTGCAGGATGCCGTCGTTCGGATTGTGCTTGGCACGCTGGTGGCGGGCCTGATCGGCGCCGTCTGTGCGCCGCTGCTGGTGCGCTACCGCGGCATCTTTTTTGCCATGCTGACCCTGGCGTTGTCCATGGTCCTGTTCGGCCTGCTCTCCAAATCGAATGCGCTGGGCGGCTCCGACGGCATCAACATTGCCAAGCCGACCGTGCTGGGCATGGCGCTGCACAGCGGCAACGCGGAATATGTGCTGTATTGCCTGACCATCATCATCTCGGTGCTGGCCGGTTGGCTGGTTTCGGTCTACTGGAACTCCGCGGCGGGCCTGATGGCCCTGGCGGTGCGCGGCAATGCCTTGCGCGTTGAATACCTGGGTGCCTCAGCGCGGCGTTCCCTGGGAACCAGCTTCGTCATCTGCGCGCTGCTCGGTGGCGCCAGTGGTGCGATCACAGTGCAGGCGCTGGGACACGTTGAGCCCAATTTCGCCAACTGGACGACCTCGGGCGAGCTGGTGTTCGTGGCGGTGCTCGCGGGCTACCGGCGGGTTCCGGCGGTGTTTGCCGCTTCGCTCCTGCTAGAGATCGTGCGCTCGTTTTCCAACCTCTACTTTCCCAATACCTGGCAACTGGCGCTTGGCACTTTCATGCTGCTGGTCATCATGTTCCGCCCTGAAGGCCTGGGTTCCCTGTGGCCCGCCCTGGGTCAGCGCAAAGCGCAAGCCGCAGCCGCAGCCGGGGAGGCGTCATGAACAAGCCCCTGCTTTGCGCGCGTGGACTGATGAAGAGATTCGGGGCGGTGATCGCGGCCGAAGACATCTGCATCGATATTCCGGCCGGCCAGCGTCTGAGTGTGATCGGCAGCAATGGCGCCGGCAAGACGACCTTTGTGAACATGGTCACCGGTTACCTGAAACCCGATGCCGGCACGATTGTGCTCAATGACCAGGACATCACGCGGTTGTCGCACCAGGCGATTGCCGGCATGGGCATTTGCCGCTCGTTCCAGATTCCCATGCTGTGCCTGGAGCTGACGGCGCTGGAGAATCTGCTGGTGGCCGTTGCGGCAGCGGAGAATCGGCAATCGCTTTGGCAACCGGCTGATAACGCAGTGGCGCGGGGTCGCGCCGAGGCCCTGCTGGAGAAGTTCCAGCTTCAGTCCTACGCCAACCGGCCGGTGCTGCAACTCGCGGGCGGCGTGCGCAAGTTGCTCGACATCGCGATGGCGCTGGCGCGCCGGCCCAAGCTGCTGCTGCTGGACGAGCCGACCTCCGGTGTCAGTGCCGACGAAAAGTTTCCAACCATGGAGCGGGTCATGGGCGCCATGCAGGACGAGGCGGTGACGATTCTTTTTGTCGAGCACGACATGGAGATCGTTGCCAATTTCTCCGAGCGGGTTATCGCTTTTTACAGCGGCCGTGTCATAGCGGACGGCTCGCCGGCCGAAGTGATGGCCAATCAGGACGTGCGCAATTACGTCACCGGAGGCGCCAAATGAGCGAGTTACTGTTATCGGCGTCCCACCTGGCCGTGAACATCCAGTTGATGCCGGCGCTGCGTGATCTCAATGTGCAGATTCACGAAGGCGAAATGGTCGGCTTGATGGGGCGCAATGGCGCCGGCAAGACAACGTTCATGCGCACCGTGATGGGCCACCTGGCGCCGGCTTCGGGACGCATTGAATTTCTGGGCGTCAACCTGGACCAGCACGCGCGCCATGAGCGCGCTGCCCTGGGTATTGGCTACATGCCGGAAGACCGCGGTCTGGTGCCGCAACTGACGGTGGAAGAAAACATCCTGCTGCCGATCTGGGTCAGCAAGACGCTGGACCGCCAGGAGCGGCTGGCCTTTGTCTACAGCCTGATGCCCGAGGTGGCTGACATGCGCAGTCGGCGCGCGCTGCAACTCTCGGGCGGGCAGCAAAAGTTGGTGGCCCTGTGCCGCGCAATGGCTGTGGGGACGCGCCTGCTGCTGCTTGACGAGCCCTTCGAGGGGGTGGCGCCCGCGCTGTCCATGCGGCTGGCAGATGTCATCCACCAACTCAAGGGTTCCAGATTGGCCGTCCTGATTTCACAGTCGGATGTGAACCATTCGGGCAGCCTTTTCGATCAGAGTTTTGTCATTGAACGCGGTGCCAATTCGGTCGTGGCGGGGCAGGAGGCCGCATGACCGCGTCGATCTGGTTTTCTGCTGTTCCGGCGATTCAGGAAGAGCTGCATTTTGATGGTCGGCGGATCCGCTGCTTTGCCGAGCGGCCGGCAAGCGTCTACGCGCTGCTGTCGGATGCGGCCGCGCGCTGCCCCGATGGCGAAGCCCTGATCGATGGCGACCTGCGTCTGCGCTGGCACGAGGTGCAGGCGCAGGTGGAAGAACTGGCCAACGGCCTGGCGGCGGCCGGGCTCAGACCCGGCGAACGGGTTGCGCTGGTGCTTGGCAACAGCGCATCTTTTGTCATCATCACGTTTGCGCTGGCCCGTCTGGGCGTGATTGCCGTGCCCATCGGCACCCGATCGAGCGCGCCAGAGATCGCCTACATGCTGCAGGATTCGGGCAGCTGCGCCCTGTTCTGCGATCTTGAGACGGTGGAGCGGCTGCCCGATCCGGCGTTGGTACCCGATGTGCGCCTGCGGGTCTGCCTGTCGGCGCAACCGGGTTTTCAGGCGCTGGACGAGATCGCCGTGGCCGGGCGTACTGGCGCACCGGTTGCGGCGCATGCCGGCACGGAGGAAGATGCGGCCTACATTCTCTACACCTCGGGCACGACGGGACGCCCCAAGGGCGCGATTCTGACCAGCCTGGGGGTTGTTCATTCCGCCATGCATTTCGAGACCGGCATGGGCATGCGCTCGAGCGACCGCTGCGTCATCTCGGTGCCGATGAGCCATGTGACGGGTCTGGTGGCGCTGGTCATGGCGGTGGTGCGCTGCGCCGGGACGCTGATTATCATGGCGACGTTCAAGGCCAAGACTTTTCTTGAGCTCGCTGAGCGCGAACACATGACGCACACCCTCATGGTGCCGGCCATGTACAAGCTGTGCCTGATGCAACCGGACTTCTCGGGCCAGGGTCTGCAGAGTTGGCGCATCGGTGCCTATGGCGGTGCGCCAATGCCGCCGGCGACGATCGAAGCCCTGGCCAGCACCATCAGCGGACTCGAGCTGATGAATGCCTACGGCGCGACCGAGACCACTTCGCCAGCGACCATGATGCCGCCCGGCGCGACGGCCACCCATGCCGACACGGTTGGCATAGCGGTGCCCTGCGCTGAAATTTTCATTGCCGATTTTGACGGCACGCCGCTACCCTGCGGCACCAGCGGCGAGATCTGGATCCGGGGCCCGATGGTGGTCAAGGGCTATTGGCAAAACCCGAAAGCCACGGCCGAGAGTTTTACCGATGGTTATTGGCATTCGGGCGACATCGGGACGATCGATGAGGGCGGCTTTGTCCGCATTCTCGACCGCATCAAGGACGTGATCAACCGCGGTGGCTACAAGGTGTTTTCGAGCGAGGTTGAAGCGGTGTTGGCTTCGCACCCCCAGGTCATCGAGTCGGCCGTGGTCGGTCGACCCTGCCCGGTGCTGGGCGAGCGGGTCCATGCTTTCGTGGTGGTCCGTGACGGGGCCAGTGCCGACGACCTGAAGCGGTTTTGCATAGAGCAGATGTCCGACTACAAAGTGCCGGAGACGTTCACAATCAGCACCGAGCCCCTGCCGCGCAACGCCAATGGCAAGTTGATCAAGCGCCAGATGCGTGATGCCGTCCTTGCGGCAACGCCGAATTGATAGAAAATATTAAACGAAAGGAAAGAAACCATGACCATACTCGTCGCTTATGCGCCACGCCCCGAAGGACAAGCCGCCCTGGAAAAAGGCATGGAGATTGCACGCAGCCGCAAGGAACGCCTGGTGGTTGTCAACGCGGGTCCCGGCGGCAGCAAAGAAGATCTCGCGCTGGCGGAAGTTTCAGATGTGGAGCGTGTCGAGGCCTTGCTGGCGGCCTCCGGCCTCGAGACCCAGTTCAAGCAGTTTGTGCGCGGTGCGAGCGCCGTGACGGAAATCGAAGCCCTGGTTGAATCGCTGCAGGTTTCCTTGCTGGTCATCGGACTGCGCAAACGCAGCCCGGTTGGCAAACTGATCATGGGCAGCGTCGCGCAGGACATTCTGCTGTCGGTCTCCTGCCCGGTGCTGGCGGTCAAAGCCGCCTGATTTCCCGGCCTGTGCCGCAGCGGCTTCGCCTTGACCTACGGGACATGGCCTGGGTGCTTGCGGCCCAGTGCAACGAAGCGGGACACGCGCGGTCCGAAGACCAGAACGGTCACAAAGCGCGCCACTTGCATCGCCATCACGAAGCCGGCGTCGACGGCGCTGGTCGCGGCAATGACGGCCACCGAATCGGCGCCGCCCGGACTCGTTGCCAGGTAGGCGGTAAGCGGCTCAATACCACCGACCTGGGTCAGCACGAATGCGGCCAACAAGCCGACACCAATCAATGCAAAGATGGCCCCCAGCACCTGCGGTAGGGCGCGAAGGGCGTGGTGCAGAATGCCGCGGGTGAAGCGCAGACCGATGGTCCAGCCGATCACGGCATAGGCTGTGGCCAGAAGTGCCGGCGGTAGTTCGATGCTCAGGCTCCCCATGCCCTGCAGGGCCGTCCCCAGAAACAGGGGTGCCATCATCGCACCGGCCGGGATATGCAGCCAGCGCGCCACGCTGGCTGCGCCAAAGGCGAGCAGCAGGGTGGCACCCAGATCGGGGGCGCTGCGCACGGCAAACCAAAGGACTTCGCCGCTGGTCGACGCCGGGTGTGTGCTCCACAGCCGCGCCACCAACGAGGCAAGTGCGGTTACCACGACCACGCGCAGGTACTGCATGAACGCGACCAGTCGCACATCGGCCCCATATTCGCCGGCCATCAGCACCATGGCAGAAGCCGCACCCGGTGCCAGACCCCAGACGGCGGTTGTGCCGGGAAAGACCTGTCGGCGCATCAAGGTCCATCCCAGGCCGGCGCTGGCCGCGATCACCGCCATGGTGGCGCCGAGAAACAGAGGCCAGTTGCTGGCGACCTTGGCCAGTAGCGATGGTTGCAGGCTCCTGGCCATCAGACAACCGAGCACCCCTTGCGCCAGTACAAACAGGCTGGTCGGGACCTCGAGCCGAATCTCCTGCGATGCCAAAAGAATGGCAGCCACCATGCACCCCAGCAGAATCCCGGCCGGAAAATGCAGAGCGGTCAGTCCTGCGCTGAGGCTTGCGCTGATCAGCAGCAGCACCATCCAGCACCGGCTTGGTGATGGGTGGGCGTTGCGCGAAGACATTCGGCTAATGTGCCATAGCTTGCGGCGCGCCGACCGTCAGGGGTTGGCCATCGACTCGGCCTGGATGGCGGTCAGCGCGATCGTGAAAACGATGTCGTCGACCAGCGCGCCGCGCGACAAGTCATTGACCGGCTTGCGCAAGCCCTGCAGCATCGGTCCGACCGACACCACATTGGCGGAGCGTTGCACCGCCTTGTAAGTGGTATTGCCGGTGTTCAGATCCGGGAAGATGAAAACCGTTGCTTTGCCCGCGACGGCGCTGCCCGGCGCCTTTTGCGCCGCAACATCGCGCACGGTGGCTGCGTCGTATTGCATCGGGCCGTCGAGCACCAGATCGGGCCAGCGCGCCTTCGCCAACTCGGTGGCGGTGCGCACTTTTTCGACATCGTCGCCCGCGCCGGACTCGCCGGTGCTGTAGCTGATCATTGCCACCTTGGGCTCGATGCCGAAAGCCAGCGCGCTGTCGGCGCTCTGCTTGGCGATGTCGGCCAGTTCCTGGGCCGTCGGATTGGGGTTGATCGCGCAGTCGGCGTAGACCAGCACCTGCTCGGGCATCAACATGAAGAAACAGGACGAAACAATCGAAGAGCCCGGTGCTGTCTTGATCAACTGCAGCGCCGGGCGTACCGTGCTGGCCGTCGTGTGCACGGCGCCGCTGACCAGGCCGTCGACCTCGTCCAGGGCCAGCATCATGGTGGCGAGCACGACGCTGTCTTCCAGCGCAATGCGGGCCTGTCCCTCTGTCAGCCCTTTGCCCTTGCGCAGTTCCACCAGCGGTGCGACGTAGCGCTCGGCAATCTGTTGCGGCTCCAGGATTTCAAGCCCGGCGGGCAACTCGATTCCGAGCGCGTCTGCGACCGACTCGATCAGCTTTCGCTTGCCCAGCAGCACGCAGCGTGCGATGCCTTTTTCGGTGCAGATCACTGCGGCGCGAATGGTGCGGGGCTCATCGCCTTCGGGCAGGACGATGCGCTTGTCGGCGGCCCGCGCCTTCTGGATCAACTGGTAGCGGAAGGCCGGCGGCGACATTCGCTTCGATGCCGCACGCTCCGGGCCGCCCCAAATCATGTCGCTGTCGATCTGCTCGGCGGCGTTGTCGATGACGCTGTCCATGCGGCTCAGGTCGTCCTGCGGCACGGCCAGCGGCAGGCGACTGATGCGGGCGGCCGTGCCATAACTGTCGCCGTCGGTGCGCAGCACCGGCAAGCCGCTGTGGAAGGCGCGCGAGCCGAAGCGCTCGATGCGCGGGCTCATGACACTGTTGTGCGTGAGTACCAGACCCGCGAGTTCGATGCCGTTGCTGGCTGCCAGCGCCGTGGCCAGAATGACATCGTCGCGGTCACCGGCACTGACCACCAGTGCGCCCGGTTTGAGCCGTGCAATGACTTCGGACACCGAGCGCGCGGCAAGCACGGTCTCGAGCACGCGCCGGGTCGCGATCTCGCCCTCGATCATGACCTCGGCGCCCAGATGGCGTGCCACGTCAATCGTGCGCGGCGCTGACAGCGCGGGGTTGTTTTTGATGACGCCCCAGATCGGCACGCCGTCGAGTTTTCTGGCGGCGCTGCTTTCATCGAAGTCGGCACCTGCGCGGTTGAAGATGACGCCCGCCACATTGCGACCGGCAATGCGGACCTGGGTAATCATGTAGTTGGTTTCGGCGATGCCGGCCGCGTCCGCGCCGCTGGCCACCAGGACCACATCGGCCTGCAGGCTGCGGGCGATTTCGGCTGACAGACGCGGTATGAAAGCCCGGCTCGGATCAGCATGCGTGCCTTCGACCACCAGCACATCCGCCCCCTCGGAGCAGGACATGGAAAGGCTCACGATGTCTTCCAGCAGGTCATCGGTCTTGCCGCTGGTCACGCGTTGCGTCACCAGGCTCATGGGCAGGGGATCGGGCGTGTTGCCCAAGTGGCAGATACTGCGCGCGAACAGGACCGAAGGCTCGGTGTCGGCCGTTAGCTTGGTGATGGGTTTGACAAACGCGACCTTCAGTCCGCGCCGCTGCAGTGAACGCAATAGACCGAGAGAAACCGATGTCAGGCCGACGTCGGGTTGGGTCGCTGCCAGAAAATACGTACGCATGTGGGAAAAACTCCGCTGGTTATTGCCAGGCCGCCAGATCGCTGACGGGATGCTTGTGTGCCGAATCATAATCGGACCTAGGGTTAACCCTAGGCGGAGAAGACGGATTTTTTGATTTATTCGGGGTGGAATTCATTTTGTCTTGTCTGAATCAGACTCCCGAGGGGGATTGCACCGGCGCCGCACTGGTATGAGAGTGCCTGATTATCAGGCCCCGGCACGCCGCCCACAGGCGGATAAACTAGGCGCAACTTCAATAAGGACAATAGACATGGGTGCGCAGTGGAAAGCAAAAGGCAAGGAACTGGCGGCAAATGCCAGGGGACGGCTGTTTGGTCGTTTGGCCAAAGACATCATGATCGCCGCGCGCAACGGGGCCGACCCGGCGTCCAACGCCCGCCTGCGGCTGGTCGTGGAGCAGGCGCGCAAGGTTTCCATGCCGAAGGAAACGCTGGACCGCGCCATCAAGAAAGGCGCTGGCCTCACCGGCGAGGCGGTCAATTTTGAACACGTCATTTACGAGGGCTTCGGGCCGCATCGCGTGCCGCTCATGGTTGAATGCCTGACCGACAACGTGAACCGCACAGCACCCGAGATGCGCGTTCTGTTCCGCAAGGGGCAACTGGGAACCTCAGGTTCAGTGGCCTGGGATTTTGATCATGTTGGCATGATTGAGGCCGAACCCAGCGTGGCCGGATCCGATGCAGAACTGGCGGCGATCGAGGCCGGTGCGCAGGATTTTGAGCCGGGCGACGAAGACGGCGCCACCCTGTTCCTGACCGACCCTGCTGATCTCGATCTGGTCAGTCGCGCGCTACCGGCCCATGGCTTCAGTGTGCTTTCCGCCAAGCTCGGCTACAAGCCCAAGAACCCGGTCGACCCGGCCAGCCTGAGTGCCGAGCAACTCGAAGAAGTCGAAGCCTTTCTGGCTGCCATTGACGCCAATGACGATGTGCAGAACGTGTTTGCGGGCCTGGCGGGCTAGCTAGCGCAAGGGCTGCCAGTCATGGCCCGCGATCCGCGCTTTGACATTCTGTTCGAGCCAGTGCGGATCGGCCCTGTTGTTGCCAAGAACCGTTTCTTCCAGGTGCCGCACTGCAATGGCATGGGCCACGCCATGCCGCAGGCGCACGCTGCCATGCGCGAGGTCAAGGCCGAGGGCGGCTGGGCCGTCATTTGCACCGAGGAGTGCGAGATCCACCCCTCGGGCGACGTTTCGCCCTATGTTGAAGCGCGCTTGTGGGACGATCACGACATACCGGCCCTGCGCCTGATGTGCGACAAGGTGCATGCGCACGGCGCGCTGGCCGGCATCGAACTCACGCACAACGGCCCGACCGCCTCCAACCTGTACTCGCGTGAGGTGCTGCTGGCGCCTTCGCACCAGCCCAGCAAATACGGCTACCCGTCGCAGGCGCGCGCGATGGACAAGCGCGACATTGCCGACTACCGGCGCTGGCACCGCAACGCCGCGCTGCGCGCCAGAACAGCCGGCTTTGACCTGATCTACGTTTACGCCGGCCATGACCTCTCGCTGGCCATGCACTTCCTGCAAAAACGCCGCAACCAGCGCACAGACGAGTACGGCGGATCGCTCGAAAACCGCGTGCGCCTGCTGCGCGAAGTGCTGCAGGACACGCGCGATGCGGTCGGTGACAGCTGCGGCGTCGTGCTGCGCTTTGCCACCGAAGAGTTGCTCGGCGAAGGCGGCGTCACCACCAGCGAGGCGAAAGAGATCGTGCACATGCTGGCCGATCTGCCGGACCTGTGGGACGTCAATCTCGCCGCCTGGTACAACGACTCGGTGCCTTCACGCTTTGCGCCCGAAGGCGCGCAGGAACCCTTTATCAACTGGGTCAAACAGGTCACGACCAAGCCCGTTGTCGGCGTTGGCCGTTTCACCTCGCCCGACACCATGGTGTCACAGCTTCGGCGTGGCATTCTGGACATGATCGGCTCGGCGCGACCTTCGATTGCCGACCCGTTCCTGCCGAAGAAAATCGAGGAGGGCCGCATCGATGACATCCGTGAATGTATAGGCTGCAACATCTGCATCTCGGGCGACAACACGGTGACGCCCATCCGCTGCACGCAGAACCCGACCATGGGCGAGGAGTGGCGCAAAGGCTGGCATCCGGAGCGCATTGCGCCGCGCAAGTCGGCTGCCAAAGTGCTGATCGTCGGCGCGGGACCGACCGGCCTGGAAGCAGCGCGCGCACTGGGACAGCGTGGTTACGAAGTGCACCTGACGGAGGCCGGCAACGAATTTGGCGGCCGCGTCAGCCGCGAGTCACGTCTGCCGGGACTGGCCGAATGGGCGCGTGTGCGCGACTGGCGCGTCGGGCAGATCCGGGTCATGCCCAATGTGCAGACCTACCTGGGCAGCGCCATGACAGCGCAGGAGGTGCTGGACTTCGGCGCCGAACACGTGCTGCTGGCGACGGGCTGCCACTGGCGCCGCGACGGCTATGGCCGCAGCAACGGCATGGGCATCGCTGACTTTGAGCAGAGTCGCATCTTCACGCCCGACGACATCATGGACGGCAACATTCCGGACGGCCCGGTCGTGGTCTTTGACGACGACTATTTCTACTACGCCAGCACCATTGCCGACCAACTACGCAGCGACAAACGTGCTGTCTATTACGTGACGCCCGATGACACGATTGCCTCCTGGAGCGCCAATACGCTGGACTACCGCCACATCCAGGCGCGCATGCACGCCCTGGGCGTCGAACAGATCGTTGCCAGCAACATCACGGCGTTCAATGGCGAGCGCGCGCTGCTGCAGCACGTCTGGTCCGGCAAGGTTTCGGAGTTGGCCTGCGCCGCCGTGGTAGCGGTGACGGCACGCCTGCCCCATGACGGTCTGTACCGCGAACTGCTGGCGCTCGAGTCGCAATGGTCAGCCGCTGGGATCCGCAGCGTGAAGTGTGCCGGCGATGCGCTGGCGCCGGGTCTGATCGCGCACGCCGTTTATGCAGGTCACCGCTACGCGCGCGAACTTGACGAAGCGCCGGTGGGCGACGTGCCGTTCCGGCGTCATCTGCACACCAGCTTTACCTGATCCTGTCGCTAGGGGCGTCGCGGACTACCTTGGTGATCAAACATTGGTTCAATCAGCCGACCTGCCGGAACTTAGGTCACATATGGCGCAACAGGCGCGATTTATCGTGTGAACAACAAACTTATTTGCCGCACGGTTCTGCTAAGTCTTTGATTTAGTTGAATTTTTTGTTTTTCGTCGGTTTGAGCTGCCTGAAAAAAATGTACATCGACCGGCGGCCCAGCCCGCCTGCTGCTCCTTTTTTGCCCCAAGAAAATCAGCAACCCATTGATTTCATTGGGTTTTTCAGATTGTTTTGAAGTTGGCACGGGCTATGCAAAGGATTAAACATCTGAATCAAGTGAACTTCCAAGGAGAACCATCATGACAAACACTCTTCACACCGCCGGCCAAATGCCAGTCGATTTCGCTGAAATCCTCCCGACACAGGCAACAACTGTCGCAGCTGCAAACACCGTCAAGAACGTCGCGCTCTTCCTGGCTGCTCCTTTCATCGGTCTGGTCTACGCCATGGCACTGCCCTTCGTTGGTCTGGCCATGCTGGCCTGGATCGGTGGCAAGGCACTGGTCAAGAACGCAGCCGCTTATCGCGCACTGCTTGCCGTCAAGGATGTCGCCCTCCTGATCGCCGCCCCGTTCATCGGTCTGGTTTACGCCGTAACGCTTCCCGTCGTCGGCACCGCACTGATCGCCCGGGCCGCCTACAAGGCTTATCGCGCCTGAGTCCTCTCCAAATCCTTCAAGCCCCCGGTCAGTGACCGG
>CAIRAW010000017.1 GCA_903876735.1 uncultured beta proteobacterium
CACGGATCTGATGCACGAGCTGCAGGTGCATCAGATCGAATTGGAAATACAGAACGAGGCCTTGCGCGAGGCGCAGCAGGGACTGGAGGAATCGCGTGACCGCTATGTCGATCTGTACGAGTTCGCCCCGCTGGGCTATCTGACGCTGAACCTGAACGGCCTGATCCTGGATCTCAACCTCAAAGCCGTGACGCTGCTGGGCGTGCAGCGCAAGAAGCTGCTGAAGCGCCGCTTTACCAACCTCGTCATCCCCGAAGACCAGGGTGGCTGGGCCAAGATTCTTCTGCTCTTGACGAAGGGCGACGGCATAGGCAGTGTCGAATTGGGCCTGCAACGCGGCGATGGCAGCGTGTTTCAGGCGCTGCTGGAAGGTGAGAAGAGTCCCGTCGGCAATGGCACCGCGCAGATTCGCATTGCCCTGAGTGACATCAGCGAGAAAAAGAAGGCCGAGACCGCCCTGCGCGAGAGCGAGGAACGCTACCGTACGGCGTTCCAGACCAGCCCCGACGCCATTAATATCAACCGCCTTGCCGACGGTTTGTATCTGGACATCAATCAAGGCTTCACGCGCCTGACCGGATGGACACGCGATGAAGTCTTAGGCAGGACTTCGCGGCAAATCAATATCTGGCGCAACCTGGGTGATCGACAAAGGCTAGTGCTAGCTTTGCAGCTCCAAGGCACCTGTGAAAACCTAGAAGCGGACTTCGTTACCAAGGTCGGAAAAATCGTCAGCGCCCAGATGGCGGCCAGTATTATGACCCTTGGTGGCGTGCCCTGCATCCTGTCAATCACACGCGACATGACCGAACGTAAGGCCGCACAGGAAGCCCAGCGCATTGCTGCCCGAGCCTTCGAATCCCAGCAAGGCATGTTCATCACCGATGAGAAAAAAGTAATTCTGCGGGTCAACAAGGTATTTACTGAAATCACCGGCTACACGGCTGAAGAAGCTGTTGGCAAAACACCGAGCCTGCTCAGTTCCGGTCGGCAGAACTCAGCCTTTTACGTCGCCATGTGGGACAGCATCAGTCGCCTAGGTGCCTGGCAGGGCGAGATCTGGAACCGGCACAAGAACGGCACGGTCTACCCCGAGCACCTGAACATCAGCAGCGTCAAGGACGATGCCGGGCTTCTGACCCACTATGTTGGCGCCTTCAGCGACCTCTCCATCTACAAGGCGGCAGAGAAACAAATCGACGATCTGGCTTATACCGACCTGCTGACTGGTTTATCCAATCGCCGAAAGCTGATCATCCGACTGCAACAAGTAATCACAGCAGTAGAAGACCGGCCGCACCCGTGCGCACTGCTGATGCTCGATCTGGACAATTTCAAGAACCTCAACGATGCCATCGGGCATTTGCAGGGCGATGAGGTGCTGCAACGCGCTGCCAAACGACTGAGCGCAGCGGCACGAGACGGCGACACCGTGGCGCGCCTGGACAGTGATGAATTTGCCGTGCTTATGGACGCTCTGAGCCCGGACCCACAAAAGGCACTCTGGCAGGTGGAGACGCTGGCGCAAAAGCTGCTGGAGGCACTCAACGAGCCCTATCAATTGGACGGCTCTGTGATTTCGTGCACAGCCAGTATTGGCATCACCTTCTTCGGCGATCAGTATGAAGATGTGCTTGAGCCTTTAAAGCGGGCCGAGCTGGCCATGTACCAGGCCAAGTCCACCGGGCGCAACACGCTGCGCTTCTTTGATCCGCAGATGCAAGCCGCGGTCGAAGCCCGGGTGAAATTGGAGACGGCTCTGCAACAGGCAATCCAGGCCCAGCAGTTTGTCCTGTACTACCAGGCGCAGGTCTCGGACAGCGAAGGCATCGTCGGCGCTGAAGCCTTGGTGCGCTGGTTTGACCCGAAACGCGGCATGGTCATGCCGTCCGAGTTCATACCGCTGGCTGAAGAGAACGGCATGATTCTGCCAATTGGCCGTTGGGTGCTGGAGTCCGCTTGCCAGCAGTTGGTGCTGTGGGCCAGCCAGCCAGCCATGGCGCACCTGAGCATTGCGGTTAATGTCAGTGCCCGGCAATTTCGTGAGAGCAACTTCGTTGACCAGGTGCTCGCAGCACTGAAGCGCACCGGCGCGAATGCGCAACTGCTCAAGATGGAGCTGACCGAGTCGGTTTTGATAGAAGACGCTGAGGACGTGATCGTGAAAATGAACGCGCTCAAGGCAATCGGTGTCGGTTTTGGCATCGACGACTTCGGCACCGGTTACTCGTCGCTGGCCTATCTCAAGCGGCTACCGCTGGAGCGGCTCAAGATTGACCAGGGCTTCGTGCGCAATATCCTGATGGACCTTGATGATGCGGCTATTTCCAGGGCCGTCATCGCAATGGCCAGCAGCATGGGTTTGGGCGTGATGGCCGAAGGCGTGGAGACCGAGGCGCAGCGCGACTTTCTGGCCAGTCTGGGTTGCCATACCTACCAGGGCTATCTGTTCAGCCGGCCAGTGCCGGTTGCCGATTTTGAGCTGCTGGTGCAGCGGCATGATCGCGCTTGACGCTGAGTGATGAACCGATACGCAATCTGTCTGACCGCTTAGGCTTCTCCGGCCGCCGCCGCGAACGGCCGGTCCTGACTTTGCTCACCGACTCCTTGGGGCACTTTGCGGGTCGCCACGAACTGCTTCTGAACGGTGTTGAATTGGACCATCTGAAAGCCGACTGTCGTGTGCGCCCGGTTAGTGTCTTCTGCTGACCACTCGATTCCAACGTTGACGAAAAGAGTAAACCTCAAATCCCCCCATACGCCACTCGGCGTATTTCCCAATCCCCCGACCTTCCCTAAAGTCACTGCATCGTTACGCAAGACCTGTCTGAATAGCAGCAGGGCCGGCGCAGCGAGATGGATTTCTTTAACTTTGGAAGGTCTCAAATGCAACGTCGATTTACTCTGAAGGCGCTTACCGCCGCCGTCGCCCTGGCTGGCCTTACCAGCTTGCCAGCTTTCGCCGCCGACACCATCAAGGTCGGTATCCTGCACAGCCTCTCGGGCACCATGGCCATTTCGGAAACCGTGTTGAAAGACACCGTGCTGATGGCCATCGACGAGATCAACGCCAAGGGTGGCCTGCTCGGCAAGAAGTTGGAGCCCGTGGTCGTTGACCCAGCTTCGAACTGGCCGCTGTTTGCTGAGAAGACCAAGCAGCTGCTTGGTCAGGACAAAGTTGATGTGATCTTTGGCTGCTGGACTTCGGTTTCGCGCAAGTCGGTTCTGCCGGTGGTTGAAGAAATGAACGGCCTGCTGTTCTACCCGGTGCAGTACGAGGGTGAAGAGCTCTCCAAGAACGTGTTTTACACCGGCGCTGCGCCCAATCAGCAAGCGATTCCCGCTGTGGATTACCTGATGAGCAAGGAAGGCGGCGGCGCCAAGCGCTGGGTGCTGCTCGGCACCGACTACGTTTACCCGCGTACCACCAACAAGATTCTGCGCGCCTACCTGAAATCCAAGGGCGTGAAAGACACCGACATCGACGAGAAGTACACCCCGTTCGGTCACTCGGACTATCAAACCATTGTTGCCGACATCAAGAAGTTCTCGGCTGGTGGCAAGACGGCTGTCGTCTCCACCATCAATGGTGACTCCAACGTGCCGTTCTACAAAGAACTTGGCAATGCCGGTCTGAAGGCCAAGGACGTGCCCGTGGTTGCCTTCTCGGTTGGTGAAGAAGAGCTGCGCGGCGTCGACACGAAACCGCTGGTGGGCCACCTGGCCGCCTGGAACTACTTCCAGTCAATCAAGAACCCGACCAACGACGAGTTCATCAAGAAGTGGTCGGCATACGCCAAGGCCAAGGGCATCGCCGGTCACAAGGACAAGGCTCTGACCAATGACCCGATGGAAGCCACCTATATCGGCATCAACATGTGGAAGCAGGCGGTCGAGAAGGCCAAGTCCACTGATGTTGACAAGGTGATCGCCGCCATGGCGGGTCAGACCTTCAAGGCGCCAAGTGGCATCGTCTCCAAAATGGACGAGAAGAACCACCATCTGCACAAGAGCGTGTTCATCGGCGAAATCAAGGCCGATGGCCAGTTCAACGTGGTCTGGAAGACTCCGGGCCCGGTGAAAGCCAAGCCCTGGAGCCCGTACATCGAAGGCAATGCCTCCAAGCCTGACGAGCCGGCGAAGAAGTAAGTTGGTTTGAGAGATGAATCGGAGCTGAATTGGGGTCGAATCCCAATTCGGGGCAGAGCCTTTGAGGGTGCGTCAAACGCATCACCGAATTGGGCTCTGACCCCTATTCAGCGGACCCCGATTCGCCGCAATTCGGCGGCTTGCGACAAACAGGAATTGCAGAGTGGACATCCTCCATCGTGCCCACCCTACAGGTTCTATTTATGTTGATTCGATTGTTTTTCTTGTCTCTAGCGCTGCTGCTGGCCAGCCACGCGCAGGCGTTGACGGCTGACGAGGCCAAGGCCATCGCCGTTGGTGAATCCGACGCCCGCGTGGCAGCACTGGCCAAGGCACTGAGCACAGCTGATACCAAGACGGCCGCCTTCTTTCAGGCGCTGTCAGACGACGCGGTCAAGGTGGCGGGCGACAAGGTCTTTATCGTGCGCGACGGCAAGGGTTCGGACCCGATCAGTGGCGCCGACGCCACTGTGCCGGATGGCGCCGAAGATGTGATGAACAACAATCGCATGCGCGGCGAACTCGATTCGGCCATGGCTGCGCTCAAGCTCTTTTCCAGCGACGAGGCCACGCGAGTTGCCGCCATCAAGCAGTTGCAAAGTGACGCCGACGAAAGCAAACTGCCGCTGATCGAGAAGGCCTATGCGGCCGAGACCAACGCGCAGCTCAAGGAGCAGATTGCCCTGGTGCGGGCTGGTGCCTTGCTGAGCAGTGCCGACAAGGGCAAGCGGCTCGAGGCAGCCAAGCTTTTGCGCAGCAGCAAGCAGGCCAATACCAAGACCATGCTGCTGGCGCGGATCAAGGTCGAGAGCGAGTCCGACGTGAAATCGGCGCTGGAGCTGAGCCTGCGCGAGGTTGAAACCGCACTGGCCTGGGGTGATCGGCTCGGCGCCATCTTCAGCGGCATCAGCCTGGGCAGCATCCTGTTGCTGGTGGCGCTCGGTCTGGCCATCACCTACGGGTTGATGGGCGTCATCAACATGGCGCATGGCGAGTTGATGATGATCGGCGCCTACGCCACGTATGTGGTGCAGGTGTTGTTCCAGAAATACCTGCCGGGCGCGTTTGACTGGTACCTGCTGGCCTCGGTGCCCGTGGCGTTTCTGGCGTCAGCCCTGATGGGTGCCGCGCTGGAGCGCAGTGTGATCCGCTTCCTCTATGGCCGCCCGCTGGAAACGTTGCTCGCCACCTGGGGCATAAGCCTGATGTTGATGCAACTGGTGCGCACGCTGTTTGGCGCGCAGAACGTGGGCGTGGAAAACCCGTCGTGGATGAGCGGTGGCGTGCAGGTGCTGGGCAATCTTTCGCTGCCCTTTAACCGCATCGTGATCATCGGCTTTGCCGTCTTTGTGCTGGCCGCAGTGGCCTGGTTGATTGCGCGCACCCGTCTGGGTCTGTTTGTGCGCGGCGTGACGCAGAACCGGCCGATTGCTTCCTGCATGGGTGTGAATACGGCGCGCATCGACACCTACGCTTTTGCCCTGGGTTCAGGCATTGCAGGCTTGGCCGGTTGTGCGCTGAGCCAGGTCGGCAATGTTGGCCCGGATCTGGGCCAGGGCTACATCGTCGATTCCTTCATGGTGGTGGTGCTGGGTGGCGTCGGGCAGCTCGCCGGCACCGTCTATGCCGCGCTCGGTCTGGGTGTTTTAAATAAGTTCCTTGAAGGTTGGGCCGGCGCTGTTCTGGCCAAGATCGCCGTGCTGGTCTTCATCATCATCTTCATTCAGAAGCGCCCTCAAGGCATCTTCGCGATGAAGGGAAGGGAAGTATGAATTCAAGCGCTGTCATTTCAAACGTTCAATTACCGGGTAAGTCAGCTCTGCTAACGCGCAGCGGTTGGAGCGCCTTCATCGTTGTGGTGCTGGTGTTGTGCGTTGTGGCGCCGAGCCTGAACCTGTTGCTGCCCAAGACGAGCCTGTTTTACCTGAGCGACTACGCCGTGGCGTTGATTGGCAAGATCATGTGCTACGCCATCTGCGCGCTGGCGATGGACCTGATCTGGGGTTACACCGGCATCCTGAGTCTGGGCCACGGTGTGTTCTTTGCGCTGGGCGGCTACGCCATGGGCATGTACCTGATGCGCCAGATCGGGCTCGAAGGCAACTACAAGAGCAATCTGCCCGACTTCATGGTCTTCTTGGACTGGAAGACGCTGCCCTGGCACTGGAGTTTCAGCGACAGTTTTGGCGCCACGCTGTTTCTGATCGTGGCGGCGCCAGGCGTGGTGGCCTTTGTCTTTGGCTACTTTGCGTTTCGCTCGCGCATCAAGGGCGTTTACTTCTCCATCATCACGCAGGCCATGACCTTCGCCGCGATGCTGCTGTTCTTTCGCAACGAGACCGGCTTTGGCGGCAACAACGGTTTTACCGATTTCAAGCGCATTCTCAACATTCCGATCGCCACGCCGAGCATGCGCATGAGCCTGTTCGTTCTGACCAGTCTGACGCTGCTGGGGTTCTTCTTGCTGGCGCGCTGGCTGATCCGAAGCAAGTTCGGCCGCGTGCTGCAGGCCGTGCGCGACGCCGAGACGCGTGTCATGTTCAGCGGCTACAACCCGCTGGGCTACAAGCTCACGATCTGGACGCTGTCAGCCATGATGTGCGGTGTAGCCGGTGCGCTCTATGTGCCGCAGGTTGGCATCATCAATCCGAGCGAGATGAGCCCGGCCAATTCAATCGAGATCGCGATCTGGGCCGCTGTTGGTGGCCGTGCCACACTGATCGGCCCGATCATCGGCGCTTTCGTTGTCAATGGCGCCAAGAGCTGGCTCACCGTGGCTTACCCCGAGTTCTGGCTTTACTTTCTGGGCGCGCTCTTCATTGGCGTGACGCTGTTCTTGCCGGATGGCATCGTCGGTCTCGTCAAGAAACTGCGGAGGAATGGCCATGACGCCTGATCTGATGGAGGAGGGCGCGCAGCGTATCGAAGCGTTGGCCCAGAAACAACAGCAAGGGCAGACCGAATCCGGTGGCCGCGCAGCGGGCTTCTCGCGCATCGCCACGCCGGGCGAGGTGGACATTACGCATGGCCGCATCCTGTACCTGGAAGATGTGAGCGTGAGCTTCGACGGCTTCAAAGCCATTAACAGCCTGTCGCTCGATATTGCGCCGGGTGAGTTGCGCTGCATCATCGGCCCCAACGGCGCCGGCAAGACGACCATGATGGACATCATCACCGGCAAGACGCGGCCCGATCAGGGTCGGGTTTTCTTCGGCAGCACGATTGACCTGCTGCGCTATACCGAAGCGCAGATCGCGCAGATGGGCATCGGGCGCAAGTTTCAGAAACCCACGGTGTTCGAACAGCTGACCGTGTTCGAGAACCTGGAACTGGCGCTTAAAACCAACAAGGCGGTCACGGCATCCATGTTTTTCGCGCTGGACTCGGCGCAGAGCGACCGCCTGCTCGAAGTCCTGCAGACCATCCACTTGCGCGAGCACGTCGTTCGCCTGGCCGGCAACCTGAGCCATGGCCAGAAGCAGTGGCTCGAGATCGGCATGCTCTTGATGCAGGACCCCAAACTTCTGCTGCTCGACGAGCCGGTGGCCGGCATGACGGACGAGGAAACCGAGCGCACGGCCGAGCTCTTTCTTACGCTCAAGGGCAAGCATTCTCTGCTGGTGGTCGAGCACGACATGAGCTTCATCAACACCATCTCCGACATCGTCACCGTGCTGTGCGACGGATCGGTTCTGGCGCAGGGCACGCTGGCGCAGGTGCAGGCCGATGAGCGCGTGATCGAGGTCTACCTGGGAAGATGAGCATGTTGAACGTCAAGAACATCAACCAGTATTACGGCGGCTCGCACATCCTGCGTGACGTCAGTCTGAATGCCAGGCCAGGCAAAGTGACGGTGATCCTCGGGCGCAACGGTGTCGGCAAAACCACGCTGCTCAAGAGCCTGATGGGCCTGGTGCCGATCCGCAGCGGCAGCATTGAGCTCGACGGCAAGGCGATCCAGAACGCAACGCCCTATGAGCGTGCGCGCGCCGGCATCGGCTTTGTGCCGCAGGGCCGCGAAATTTTTGCCCGCCTTACGGTGGAAGAAAACCTGCGCATGGGCTTGGCCTACAAAAGCGCGAACACGCCGATTCCGGTCGAGTTGTTCGATTTGTTTCCGGTTCTCAAGCAGATGCTGGGGCGGCGCGGGGGCGACCTGTCCGGTGGACAGCAGCAGCAACTCGCGATTGCCCGCGCGCTGGCGGCGGGCCCGCGGCTGCTGGTGCTTGACGAACCGACTGAAGGCATACAGCCCAGCATCATCAAGGACATCGGCCGTGTCATCCGCATGCTGGCTGACCGTGGCGACATGGCGATTGTGCTGGTTGAGCAGTACTACGACTTCGCGCGTGACCTGGCGGACGACTACGTGGTGATGGAACGTGGCGCCGTGCTGGCCCGTGGTCTGGGCCCGAACATGGAAATCGACGGCGTGCGCGAACTGGTCGCGATCTGATGTGACGGGGTTACGTGGAGCCTGGATTGCGGATCATGTCCGCAATGACAACAGGGGAGTGCAGTGACAACTCATCCTTGTCATCCCGGGCCCGACCCGGGATCCATGTATTTCCCTACGTCGACCAGATGCGCGGGTTGTTGGCGCTCAAGTGCCAGAAGTGCGGTCGCCAGACGGCGCGGATCTGGCGCAGCAACTCCATCGCGGGCTCCACAATCGGCGCCAGCACCCGGACCACGATCACTTGCGGGCAGGGGCTGGTAACACCGGCCAGATGGCGCAGCGGGTGCGCCTCGATCACATCCCGCGCTGCATCGAGTGCGCCCTGACGCCGGTCTCTGGCGAGCGCGCTGCCGCCAACAAAAAAGAGCGAGGCCATGCAGCGCTGGCCGGCCAGACCGAGCGGGCCGTTCATCAGCCGATCATCCTCGGCGCGGATCAGGCCATGCTCAAGCCAGACACCGGGGAGTTCGATGTGCTGCAGAAAGCTGCCGCGCTCGAACGGCTGCTTCGCATTCGGCAGCCCGAAGGCCGTTACATCCCATCCGATGCACTCGGCCTCGGGTCCCAGCTTGAGCGTCAGGCGGTTTTCGGCTTGGCAGTCGCTATAGGCGATCGCCTCCAGCGGCAACCATTCAAGCCGCGCCTTATCAGTCAGGGTGATCTCGGTGCGCTGCACCGCCAGTTCGCCACTGGAGCGGTAAAAACGCGTGGCCCCGGGTGTCGTGATCAGGCCGTGCGCGCGCGTGCCTGCCGTCACGCGCAGGTCGAGTGTGTCGCCACCAACCAGTCCGCCGGGCGGATGCACCAACACGTTGTGGCAAACGCTGTCGCCTTCGGGGTACAGGCTTTGCAGAATGCGCAAGGGCCCGTCGTGTTGATGCCGCGCCACCGTGCGCTGGGCTTCCAGTCGGTAATCAAGTTGCAGTTGGGCGTGCCAGGTCATGGGTTGAGGTGGCGCAGCTACTTGGCCCGCGTGTTGTCAAATGGTGAAATCAGTTTCAGGAATCCGTGCTCGCTCAATGCAGCGCCATCAGTTCGACTCCGATCAGCGCGGCAATATGCTCCGGCATTGACAGGTCGGTGTTCTGATCCACGCTGGCAAGCACGGATCTGAGTGTGGGCATGTCGGTCGTGCTCTGGTTCATGATCTCAGTGTAGTATCTTGCAACAGTGGTCTGATTTAGAAACTGCTGCGCGGTATGGCCCCAGCCTGGGTCGTCAAGCGCCATGGCTGCCAGATTGCCAAACACGGTGTAAATCATGTCGCCGCGGCTCCAGCCGCTGTCGAGTGCGCCATTGATATCCTTGATCGCCTCGGCCTTGGCTGTCTCTGAAGCGCTGTTGCGCACGACGTTGGCTACCAGCAGTCTGGCCAGGTCTGCGTTTGACATGGATTCAGCGTAGCTGGAAGTGAATTGCGGTTTGGTTGTGAAGATGTTGACGATCTCCTTGACGCTGAGCTTGGCGTGGTAAGCGCTGGCGAGTTGATTCATGTATTCGACGCCGGGCGCGGCTCCAAAGGCCACCACGCAGAAATGATAAAGAGAGGATGGCAGATCGGCATAGGAGTCTGGCGTCGCGGATTCGATGGTGACGGTTTTGTCGGTGAAACGGAGTTCCTCGACATTGATCAGGGTGTCGATGCCATCGACCGCGCTTCGGTCCCGAACGCTCCAACAACCGCCTGCAAAGCCGAGCTCGTAATTCGCCGCAGGGCCGCTCCATGTTGCGCTGTCCGTGCCCGCACCACCGTCCAGGGTGTCATTGCCGCCGTGACCGGTCAGGGAGTCATTGCCGCTATAACCCCGGATGTGGTCGGCCACGGTGGTTCCGTTTAACGTTTCGGACTTGTCACGTCCCCACGCCATCTCGTTGCTCAGCACCGTGTACAAGACCGCAATATTGCCGGCATGTGTTTCATAGTCTCCCAGGACCAGATAACTCAGAAAGTCAGACAGGCCGTCGCCGTTGATGTCGATCGGGAACAGCTTTTCCGGGGCGACTTGAAAGTTGGGCCGGGCCGACTGAAGTCCTTCCACCTGTGACGATTGGACAAACGGGAAACTCGACAGATCGAACAGCGTAAAGTGGCCGCTGCCATCGTTCAAAAAGATGTTGGCTCCCCGGCTGTCAAGGCTGTGCACGATATCCAGAAGTCCATCGCCATTTACATCGACGATGCGCAATTGGCCCTCGCCCTGCGCCAGATCGGATGCGCTGTTATCCAGGCGTGAGGCGGTCTGGTCTTCAAACTGGCCGGGGCTGGTCTGCATCAGCAGTTGAAGCGCTGCGCCCAGGTAGTAGGGCAGTGCCCGTGTGGTGGCGACGATGATGTCTCCCAGGCCGTTGCCGTCAAGGTCGGCAATCGCGCAGTTGTTGGCCTTGGAGTTGTTGCCAAATAACAAAGGTGGCAGGGCCACGGCGGTGAAATCGGGGTAGGCCTTGCCGTTGCTCATGACGGCATAGGCCTGGTTGCCGAAGTCCGGCCAAAAGACTGCAATGTCGAGCCGATTGTCACCATCAAGATCACCTATGGCGCTGCTCATGGGTGGATTGGTCGGTACGGCAGGCGGCAGGTATTGTGTGGCCAGATCCCAACTGCCGCCGGCGTTGCTGACCCAGAGCCGTCCGCCGGTATACAGGTCGGCGCGACCGTCGCCGTTGATGTCGCCGGCCGAGCCATCGTGTGCAAAGCCCCAGTTCGTCAGGTCTGCCGTGGGCTCCTGGCCTTGCAGCAGCGAAGTGGCATCGATAATTTTTGTTTCGTTGAACAGGGCCAGACCGTTGCGCTCCCACACGTTGGTGTAGCCGCCATCGGGCAGTCGGGTGATAACGCCCATGCCGCCAAAGGCAACATCATCGATGCCGTCACCGTTGAAGTCGGCCGCCATCGTGCGGTAGGCCATGTGCCGGTCAAGGCTGCTGGGCACGCTTGATGCGGGCAAGGCCAGCAAGCCATTGTCCGAACCCATCAGAACCGTCGGGGCCAGGACCGTCTGCCGTACAACCGTGTGGGGGAATGCAACCCAGCTTACCCAGATGTCTTCCTTGCCGTCGCCGTTGAAGTCACCGACGACTGCGTTATGCGGGTTTGGGTTGAAGATGCCGGGGTCGTGGTAGTCGGCGCTGGTTGGGTAGTAGTAGGCAGGATAGGGCTCGTTGACGGGCGTGACCGCAAGATCGAAGGCGGCCACTTTCCAGTTGGACGGTGCCAGCAGATCACGGTCGAGTTGGGGGATGCTGGCGTCAAACTTCGTGGCCTCGGGTGCGCTCTGGCCGCTTCGGAGCCGGTAGTTGCTGGAAAAATTTCCATCGTAGTAGTAATTCACCAGTTCCACGTTGCGCACGGTGCTGCTGCTGATCACTCTCCCGGCTGAATCCGTGCATTCGTAGACCCAGTCTTCGCCGATCCGGCTCCAGCGGACGCTTTCGGGGTGGGCCATGATCGTGATCAAATCGACGCCGCCGCGTCCGTCGATCAGGTCATCGCCACCGGCGGGCCAGAACTGATTGTTGTAGGCGTCGCCAAGCAGCGTGTCGCCAAAAGAGGTGGCCTGAATGCAGGTGACGTGACGCAGGACGTCGCGCGTGCCCCAGCCGTCGTCGGCGAAGCCGGCCAGAAGGTCGACTTGAATGGCCGACGGCGAGTCCCAGTACAGAGCCGTTACGCCAGCGGCCCCACCCACAATGGTGTCGTTGCCCGCGCTGCCTTCGAAGTTGGAGAATTCGTCGCTGAAGAAGCTGTCATTGCCTTTGCCGCCAAAGGTGTTGAATACCGGATCGATGCGATTGTCGAAGACATCGTCTCCATCGGTGCCATAACGGTTGCTGTTGAAATTCATGAATTTAGGACTTGGTTTGACGCCTTCAAGCATGTTTCACTGATGCGCCGGTTCCTCCCTGCAAACACTCCCAGTCTATACGGCAATCTGGTTTGTGCTGCGCCGATTCAGTCCGGATTGATCTGACACAACCCGGCGCACTGTTGCAGCACAAAAAAAATCCACCAGCGCTTGCACGCTGGTGGATAAACCCTTGGAGACTTGGAAAATTGAGAAACTGTTCTTCTTAGCGGCTGTAAGCCGTTTCGCCGTGCGAGGAAATATCGAGGCCTTCGCGTTCTTCTTCTTCGCTGACGCGCAGACCGATGGTCATGTCAACCAGCTTGTAGGCAACGAAGGAGACGACGCCCGACCAGACGATGGTCAGCAGCACAGCCTTGAGCTGGATCCAGACCTGATCTGCGATTGGCACCGAGGACACGGCAGCGGTAACCCAGTCACCGACCAGGCCGGGGCCACCCAGAGCCTGGCTGTTGAAGACACCGGTCAGCAGGGCACCGACGATACCGCCGACGCCGTGCACACCGAAGACGTCGAGCGAGTCATCGGCGCCGAGCATCTTCTTCAGACCGTTGACGCCCCAGAGGCAAGCGAAGCCGGCAACAAAGCCGATCACGATGGCACCCATCAGGCCGACGTTTCCGCAGGCCGGTGTAATGGCAACCAGACCGGCGACCGCACCGGATGCAGCACCGAGCATCGAAGCCTTGCCGCGCATCAGCGCTTCACCCATGCACCAGGCCAGCACCGCAGCCGCCGTGGCAGAGAAGGTGTTCATGAAGGCCAGCACGGCGGAACCGTTGGCTTCGAGGGCAGAGCCGGCGTTGAAACCAAACCAGCCAACCCACAACAGGGAGGCGCCGACCATCGTCAGTGTCAGGCTGTGCGGGGCCATCGATTCCTTGGCGTAACCGGTACGTTTGCCGAGCACGAAGGCGCCGACCAGACCGGCCACAGCGGCGTTGATGTGAACCACGGTGCCGCCGGCGAAGTCCAGCGCGCCCCATTGCCAGATCAGGCCGGCCTTGGCGTTCATCGCGTCAACCACTTCCTTGCCGGTGTAGGCGTCAGGACCCATCCAATACCAGACCATGTGGGCCATCGGTGTGTAGCTGAAGGTGAACCACAGGGCCATGAACAGCAGCATGGCGGAGAACTTGATACGCTCGGCGAAGGCGCCAATGATCAGGCAGCAGGTGATGGCGGCAAAGGTGGCCTGGAAAGCCATGAACAGCAGTTCCGGAATCACGACGCCCTTACTGAAGGTTGCAGCCATGGCGAATTCGCCCTTGGCCGGGTCAAACAGACCCTTCATGAACAGTCGGTCCAGACCGCCGATGAACTGATTGCCCTCGGTGAAGGCCAGGCTGTAGCCGTACAGGCACCACAGCACGACGATCAGCGAGAAGGTGACAAACACCTGCATCAGCACCGACAGCATGTTCTTGCTGCGAACCAGGCCGCCGTAGAACAGGGCCAGGCCGGGGATGGACATCATGATGACGAAGGCGGTGGCGACGATCATCCAGGCGACGTCGCCCTTGTTCGGCACCGGTGCCGGCGCAGCGGAGGCGGCAGCGGCCGGGGCGGAGGCAGTGGCAGCCGCAGGTGCTGCCGCTGGTGCTGCTTCAGCTGGTTTGGCTGCTTCCGACGCCGTGGCGACGGGGGCGGCAGCGGGCGTTTGCGCCATGGTTGCTGTGCCGGACAGCAGCAGGCTCAAACCTAGTGTGATGGATGCAAGTAGTTTTTTCATGTCAGTGTTCTCGTGTCGGTTGTGCGAGGGCCTTACAGCGCTTCCTTGCCGGTCTCGCCGGTGCGGATGCGAACGACCTGTTCGAGGTCATAGACAAAAATCTTGCCGTCACCGATCTTGCCGGTGCGGGCTGCGCCTTCGAGTGCTTCAATCACGCGATCGACCAGTTCGTCTGCAATCGCGGCTTCGACCTTGACCTTGGGCAGAAAGTCGACCACGTATTCGGCGCCACGGTACAACTCTGTGTGGCCCTTCTGGCGCCCGAAGCCCTTGACTTCAGTGACGGTGATGCCCTGCACGCCGATCGAGGAGAGCGCTTCGCGCACCTCGTCGAGCTTGAAGGGTTTGATGATCGCGGTGATGAGTTTCATGCGTTCTCCTGGTGGTTTGACGACAGGGGTGGATCAGAAGCTGTACTTGAGGCCGACGGCCAGGGCGCTCTTGCCGAGGAATTTCCCTTTGGTGTCGGTGTAGAAGCCCTCATTGGCATTGGTGCCCAGTGCGGCAACCGTTGCCGACAGACCGTTGCCGAAGTCCTTGGCCAAGGTCAGCGAGAAGTCGGTGTAGTCACCCGCGTTGTTGGCGACGTTGGGGATTGATTGACGCCCAATGTGTGGGGTCAGCGTAAAACCGTCGCCCAGATCGAAATTGGCGGCCAGTTCGAAATAGGCGCTCCCTGAACTGCTGCTGTTGGCGATGAAATCGCTGGTGGCGTAGCTGTACTTGGCAGTGACCACGCTGTAGCTCAGTGCCGCATAGACTTCGGTCGTGTTGGCGTTGACGAAACCGGCGACATCACCAGCCTTGTTGCCTGGGTATTGGTAAGTGATCAGACCGAGGTCATAGGTCAGGTCCTTGCTGATTTCGCCCTTGTAGCCACCGTACAGATCAACTTCGAGCGAGCCGTCGGCAGCGCCGACGTAGTCCTTGATCCAGTTGATGTTGGAGCCCCAAACGCCGGCATAAAAACCGCTCTTGTGCGCAAAGTCGACGCCGGCCTGCAGGGCGGGATTGGTTGAGGTTTGCGCAATGCCGCGGAAGCGGTAGTCGGTGGTGACGCCCACGTTATAGGACAGCGTGTAATCAGGTTCGGGAGCCTTGGTTTGCGCCATGGCGGCGGTGCCAGCCAGGAGGGTGCCCAGGACCAGGGTGGATTTGAGGGTCAGCTTCATACAGTACTCCAGAAAGGTTGAGGGATACGGGCTATACGCACGGACCGTGCCAGAGGCTAAAAAAAGACCGTTTGTCACTGTGTGCACCAAATCATTTGCCGCGCGTTGAACTCTCTACAGAAAAAAACAGATGGCACTGCAATGGTGCGCATCGATGGGCGCACAGGAATTCGATGCGCACTATTTTGGAGAGGAATCCGCATGAGTTTGTCCCTGGTGCAAAGCCGTGCCCTGCTGGGCCTGGAAGCGGCAGCTGTCACGGTGGAGGTGCATCTGGCCAACGGCCTGCCCAGTTTTACGCTGGTCGGTCTGGCCGATGTCGAGGTCAAGGAGGCACGCGAGCGGGTGCGCTCGGCGATTCAGAATTCTGGCCTCGAATTCCCGCACAACAAGCGCATCACCGTGAATCTGGCGCCGGCTGATCTGCCCAAGGACTCGGGACGTTTTGATTTGCCCATTGCGCTGGGCATCCTGGCCGCCAGCGGCCAGATTGACGCGGCGCGCCTGACCGGCTACGAGTTTGCCGGCGAGTTGTCGCTGTCAGGTGAGCTGCGTGCGGTGCGCGGCGCGCTGGCCATGAGTCTGGCCTTGCACGCCGGGGGCGTCCAGTCCCGATTGGTGCTGCCGCCGGGAAGCGCGGAAGAAGCCGCGCTGGTGGACGAGGCCCATGTTTATCGGGCCTGCCACTTGACTGATGTGGTGCGCCAGTTCTTGCCTGAGCTTGCGGATGCGCCGGCGTCTGACCCCGGTTGGTCCCGACTCCATTCCAGTCCACGTTGCACAAGCCTGCCTTTTCCCGACATGGCCGACGTCAAAGGCCAAGCGGGCCCGAAGCGCGTGCTCGAGATCGCGGCGGCCGGCGGCCACAGCCTGCTCATGAGCGGGCCGCCAGGCTCGGGCAAGTCGATGCTGGCGCAGCGTTTTGCCGGTCTGCTGCCACCCATGACCAGCACTGAGGCGCTCGAGAGCGCGGCGGTGGCCAGCCTGGGCGGGCGTTTCTCGCTGGAGCGTTGGGCGCAGCGCCCAACCTGCAGTCCGCACCACACGGCCAGCGCCGTGGCGCTGGTGGGTGGCGGTTCGCCGCCGCGCCCGGGCGAGGTCTCGCTGGCGCACCACGGGGTTCTTTTTCTGGATGAAATTCTGGAATTCCCGCGCGCCGCGCTTGAAGCCCTGCGCGAGCCGCTGGAGAGTGGCACGATCACCATTTCACGCGCGGCGCGGCGCTGCGAGTTTCCGGCGCGGTTTCAGTTGATCGGCGCCATGAACCCTTGCCCCTGCGGCTACCTGGGCTCAACGCAGCGGGCCTGCCGCTGCACACCGGATCAGGTGGCGCGCTACCAGGGCAAGCTCAGCGGACCGCTGCTTGACCGCATCGACCTGCATGTAGAGGTGCCTGCCGTGCCGGCGGCCGATCTGCTGCAGGCCCGGCCCGGCGAAGCCAGCGCCACGATTCGCGCACGCTGCATGGCGGCACGTGAGCTTGCCATCGCACGCCAGGGCAAATCGAACCAGGGCTTGCAGGGACAGGAGATCGACACCCATGTGTTGCTCGACGAAGCGGCGGCCAAGTTCCTCCATGTTGCGGCGGCGCGCCTGGGTTGGTCGGGCCGCAGCACCCACCGCGCGCTGAAAGTCGCGCGCACCATTGCCGACCTGGCCGGCGCGCACAGCACGCAGCTTGCGCACGTGGCCGAGGCCATGCAGTACCGGCGCTTCAGCGGGACGGCGCCCTTGCCATAATCTGCGAATGGAAAACCAATCGCAGCACGACCACCGGTTGGTCGGCTGGCTGTCGCTGGCGCAGTTGATCAGTTGGGGCAGCATCTTCTACACCTTCGCGCTCTTGATGGCGCCGCTGGAGCACGATTTGAGTTTGAGCCGCGCCGAGTCGTCCGTCGCCTTCAGTCTGGCGCTGCTGGTGGAAGGCCTGATGGCCTACCCGGTGGGGCGTTGGATCGACCGCGGCCACGAGCGCATCGTGATGACTTCGGGCTCACTGTTGGCCTGTGTTTGTCTCCTGCTGCACAGCCGGGTGACTGGCATCGCCGGTTTCTACGCGGTCTGGGCCGGGCTCGGCGCTGCCATGGCCGGGGTGCTGTATTCACCGGCCTTTGCGGTGGTGACGCGGCGCTTTCCGAACGATTTCCGGCGCGCCATCATCACCATGACCTTTCTCGGCGGCCTGGCCAGCACCGTGTTCATTCCGCTCACCGCCTGGCTGATTGCAAACTGGGGCTGGCGCCAGGCGCTGGTCGCACTGGCGCTGTTTCATCTGCTGCTGTGTGCGCCACTGCACGCCTATGCCTTGCGTGGCGCGCCGCGCCCGCTGCCAACGCTTGAGCCCGGCGCAGCGCTGATTCCAAAGGACGTGCTGCACCTGATGCGCAGTGTGCCCTTTTTGCTGATCGGGCTCTTTGTCATCCTGCTGATGGCGGTCACGGTGGCGCTGCCGGCGCACATGGTGAACCTGCTGCGCGAAAGTGGCATGAGCGAGCTCTGGGTCATTGCGATTCCGGCCAGCATCGGCGTGATCCAGGTGCTCGGGCGCTTGCTGCTGTTTTTCTTTGAGCATCACTTCGACCTGCATCTTGCCAATCGCCTGATTCCCTGCCTGCTGCCCTTGGGTTTGATCGCGCTGCTGGCGGCGCCGCTGCTGGGCGCAGCGCAGATCGGCATGGTGCTGCTGTTCGTGCTGCTCTATGGCATGGGCAACGGCATGCTCACCATCGTCAAGGGAACGGCCGTTGCGCAGTATGTGAACCGTGACCATGTCGCCACGCTCAACGGCGCGCTCGGTCTGCCGCTGGCACTGACACGCGCCGGCGCACCCTTGCTGGTTGGCCTGCTCTGGTCGCCCGCCATGGGCTACACGCACGCGCTGTGGCTGTTGCTGGGCATGAGCGTGGCCGGCGTCGTGGCACTGATGCTGGCGCAGCGTTACGCGCTGGCGGTTGACGCCTGATTACAGGTTCGGCGCCAGCAGGCGCTGCAAGTCCTGCGCTTGCATGTGGCGGCGCGCGGCCAGGTCCTGCAACTGGTCGGCGCCAATTTTTCCGACGCTGAAGTAAGTGCTTTCAGGGTGGCCGATGTAGAAGCCGCTGACGCTCGCTGCCGGCGTCATGGCCAGGCTTTCGGTCAGTCCCATGCCGACGTCCTGGCACTGCAGCAGTTCGAACATCTCTTTCTTCACGCTGTGATCGGGGCAGGCCGGGTAGCCTGGTGCCGGACGTATGCCCTGGTATTTCTCGGCAATCAACTGCTGCGGGGAGAGCGCTTCCTGCGCGCCATAGCCCCACAGGTCGGTGCGCACGCGCTGGTGCAGGCACTCGGCAAAGGCTTCGGCCAGACGGTCGGCCAGCGACTTGAACAGGATCGCCGAGTAGTCGTCGTGCGCGGCAAGAAAGACCTGCTCCTGCTTTTCGCTGCCCAGACCGGCCGTCACGGCAAAGAGGCCTGCATAGTCCGCCGCCGCACCCTTGGGCGCGACAAAATCGGCCAGGCAGCGACTGGGTCGCAGCACGCCGTCGATCACCTGCTTTTCGGTCTGCTGGCGCAGCCCGTACCAGGTCAATGCCACCTCGCTGCGGCTTTCGTCGGTGTAGAACACGATGTCGTCATCGTTGACGCTGTTCGCCGGATAGAGACCGATCGCGCCGTTGGCGCTTAGCCAGCGGCCTTCGATCAGGCGTTTGAGCATGGCCTGCGCGTCAGCAAAGACACGCTGCGCTTCCTTGCCGACCACCGCGTCTTCGAGGATCGCCGGGTAGGGGCCGGCCAGGTCCCAGGTCTGGAAGAACGGACCCCAGTCGATGAATTTGACCAACTCATTGAGATCGAAGTTCTTGAACATGCGCCGGCCGAGAAACTTCGGCTTTGCCGGTGCGTGGCGTGTCCAGTCGATCACGGCTTTGTTGGCGCGTGCTTTGGCGAGCGGCCACAGCGGTGTCTGCTTTTTGTTGGCGTGCTGCTGGCGCACGCGTTCGTAGTCGGCGTTGAGTTCGGCGATGTAGCTGGCAGACTGGTCCGAGAGCAGGCCCTGCGCGGCGTTGACGCTGCGCGAGGCGTCGGGCACATAGACCACAGGCCCCTCGTAGTGCGGCGCGATCTTCACCGCCGTGTGCACGCGCGAGGTGGTGGCGCCGCCGATCATGAGCGGGACCTTGCGCAAGCGGAAGTAGTCATCCTTCTGCATTTCAGCGGCCACGTAGCTCATCTCTTCCAGGCTTGGCGTGATCAGGCCCGAGAGACCAACGATGTCGGCGCCCTCGAGCTTGGCGCGCGCCAGGATTTCGTGACACGGCACCATGACGCCCATGTTGACAACGTCGAAGTTGTTGCATTGAAGCACCACGGTCACGATGTTCTTGCCGATGTCGTGCACGTCGCCCTTGACGGTGGCGATGATGATCTTGCCCTTGGTCTTGACGTCGCGCCCGGCTGCTTCGTCCAGGCGCTTTTCTTCCTCTATGTAGGGAATCAGATGCGCCACCGCCTGCTTCATGACGCGCGCGCTTTTCACCACCTGCGGCAGGAACATCTTGCCCTGGCCAAAGAGGTCGCCGACGATGTTCATGCCGGCCATCAGCGGGCCTTCGATCACGTGCAGCGGGCGCCCGCCGCGTGCCAGTACCGCTTGGTACGCCTCTTCGGTGTCCTCGGTGATGAAGTCGGTTACGCCGTGCACCATGGCGTGGCTCAGACGCTGCTCAACGGTCGCCGGCTGCTCGGGCGTGCCGCGCCAGGCCAGTCGGGTGCTCTCGTCTTTGGCAGCTCCCTTGGCGCCTTCGGCAATCTCGACCAGGCGCTCGCCGGCATCAGGACGGCGGTTCAGCACCACGTCTTCAACGCGCTCGCGCAGCACTGGCTCCAGGTCGTCATAGACGCCAACCATGCCGGCGTTGACGATGCCCATGTCCATGCCGGCGGCAATCGCGTGGTACAGGAAAACGGTGTGGATCGCTTCGCGCACCGGGTCGTTGCCGCGAAAGCTGAACGAGACATTGGAGACGCCCCCCGAGACCTTGGCGCCGGGCAGATGCTGCTTGATCCAGCGCGTGGCGTTGATGAAGTCGACGGCGTAGTTGTTGTGCTCCTCGATGCCGGTGGCGATGGCGAAGATGTTGGGGTCGAAGATGATGTCTTCGGGCGGGAAGTCGACCTCGTCGACCAGGATGCGGTAGGCGCGCTCGCAGATCTGGGTCTTGCGATCAAAGGTGTCGGCCTGGCCTTGCTCATCGAAGGCCATCACAACAGCGGCGGCGCCGTAGCGGCGAAGCAGTTTGGCCTGGCGCTTGAACTCGGCAACGCCTTCCTTCATGCTGATGGAATTGACCACCGCCTTGCCCTGCACGCAGCGCAGGCCGGCTTCGATCACGCTCCACTTGCTCGAATCGATCATCACCGGCACGCGCGAGATGTCGGGCTCGCTGGCGATCAGGTTCAGGAAGCGCACCATGGCGGCCTGGCTGTCGAGCATGGCCTCGTCCATGTTGATGTCGATGATCTGGGCGCCGTTTTCGACCTGCTGGCGCGCCACGCTCAGCGCCTTTTCAAACTCGCCGTTCAGGATCATGCGCGCGAAGACCTTGGAGCCGGTGACGTTGGTGCGCTCGCCGATGTTGACAAAGGTGGCGCTCGGCGCCTGCGCGGCGTCGCCATCCTCGCTGACGTGGACGGCGCCAATGGTGACGGGCTCCAGGCCGGCCAGCTTCATCGGGGGAACAAGAATCTCGGACATGCAACTCACCTGTGGATTTGAAAATAGCAGGTGAGCGTCGTTGGCACTATCCAAGCCTGACGGGTCAAGACCCGCTGCAACGCTCCTTGGATGGGCGTGATTTTACGGGTGAATCGGGCGCCGCGTCTGGTGAGACTAGCAGTTCTCGCATGCGTGGACGGCCTCGCTGATCCCCGTTCGCGTCCGCTCGGTCAGGTAGTCCAGAAAAACGCGTGTGCGCTCGGGCAGGAACTTTCGACTGGGAAGTGCTGCGTACAGAATGAGTCGGCCGGCAATCCAGGGGCGCAGCACACGCACCAGTTCGCCGCGTGACAGGTAGGGTGCGACCAGTTCCACCGCGGTTGTCGTTATCCCGGCGCCGTCCAGCGCAGCACGAATCAGGGTGTCAGTGTGATTGATCCAGAGACCCGGCTCCACCGTTACGTCGAGCGGCTCATCCTGGCGTTCGGCGTTGAACAAACGCCAACTGCGCGGGTGCAGTCCGGGCGCTTTCAGGCGCAGGATCTCGTGCTGGGCCAGTTCTTGCGGCGTCGTGGGCGCGCCTTTGCGTAGGATGTAGGCGGGCGAGGCAACCAGAATGGCTTCAGTGGACGAGATCTTGCGCGCAATCACGTCACCGTCGAAACCCTCATCTGTGGGCATCAGTGTGATGTCGTAATCTTCGATGGGCGGATTCTGAAACACGGCAACCTCGATGTTGAGCAATATCTTGGGATACAACTGCCTGAAGCCGGCGATCAAAGGGGCCAGCACATGGGTTGCCAGCACCGGTGGCGCCAGCACCCGCAAGACGCCGGCGAGTTCGTGCGTCTGTGAGCTGGTCAGCCGGTCCGCTTCGTCGATGTCCTGCAGAATAGCGCGCACCCTGGCCAGGTAGGTCTCACCCGCCAGACTCAGTGACAGGCGCCGGGTCGAGCGATGCAGCAGGCGGGTGCCCAGATGGTCTTCCAGATCGGCTACCAGCCGGGTGACTACTGCAGCGGACATGTCCAGAGCCCGTGCGGCGGCTGCAAATCCGCCCTCGTCGATGACTTTTTGAAAGACCCGCATTGACAGCAAGCGATCCATCGTGCTCCTGGTTCGTGTTTCAAGGCCTTGATTGTTGCTTATTTTGCAATGTACAGATGTATTTCTTGCTATTTATCTATTGAAATAGAAATTTTATAGTCCACCCATCGATGAGACGCAAGCAATTAAACGCCGCTTCGAGCCCCGGACAGGCCCCTGCCTTCCGGGCATTTTTTGACTTAACAGGAAACTTGTCATGAACCGTAAATATCTCTCCACCATCACCCTGGCTGTGGCCGCTCTGGTTGCCGGCAATGTTCTGGCTGCAGACGCATCAGTGTCCAAAACGCGCGAACAGGTGCGCGCCGAATTGTTTGAAGCCCAGCGCACCGGCGATATCCTTGCGATCGGCGAAACGGGAAAAAAGCTCAATGAGTTGTTCCCCGATAGCTACCCGGCAAAAGTTGCGGCAAAAGGACTGACCAGCGAACAAGTGCGTGCGGAACTGCTTGAAGCCCAACGCAGCGGCGACCTTGTGGCAGTTGGCGAAAGTGGAAAAAAACTCAATGAGCTGTTCCCCGGCAACTACCCGGCCAAGACAGCCACTGTGGTGACGAGCCGTGAACAGGTCCGTGCCGAATTGCGTGAAGCTCAGCGTACCGGTGACATTGCATCGTTCAGCGAGACAGGGAAAAAGCTCAATGAGCTGTTCCCTGGCCAATATCCGAAGAAGTCCTGATACCGCTAGCCCCCGAATGCAAGCCCTGGCTTGTGTTCAGGGGCGGTGTCTGCGCACTACGCTTTGGCGGGATCGCGCAGGTCGCGTCGCAGGATTTTTCCAATCGGGGTTTTTGGCAAATCCTTGCGGAATTCAATGTGGCGCGGCAGCTTGTAGCCGGTGAGCTGGGTGCGGCAGTAGGCCAGCACATCCTGCTCGCTCAGATCGGGGTCTTTGCGCACAATCACCACCTTCACGGCCTCGCCCGATTTTTCATCGGGCACACCCACAACACCGCATTCGAGCACGCCCGGGTGCGCACCAATCACGCTCTCGATCTCATTCGGGTAGACGTTGAAGCCGGAGACCAGAATCATGTCTTTCTTGCGGTCGGTGATGGTGAAGCTGCCGCTGACGTGGAGATGACCAAGGTCGCCTGTCTTCAGCCAGCCGTCGCGCATCACGGCAGCGGTCTCGACAGGGTTGTTCCAGTAGCCTTTCATGACCTGCGGGCCACGGATGCAGATCTCGCCGGTGCAGGGTTCCAGATCGCCAACCCCGGACCAGGCCGGCAACTCGTTGAATTGCTCGTCGCGGATCGAGATGTCGGTCGACGGCATCGGAAAACCGATGCTGCCGTCCCATGCCATACCCAGCGGATTGGCACAAACGCCGGGTGAGGTCTCGGTCAGGCCGTAGGCCTCCGTGATGTAGTGTCCGGTAACCTGCTGCCAGCGTTCGGCCACCGATTGCTGCACCGCCGCGCCACCACCGATCACCACCTTGAGCGAGGAAAAATCGAGCTTGTCAAAGCCGGCAGTGTGCAGCAGACCGTTGAAAAGTGTGTTGACGCCAGTCATGACGCTGAACTTCCACTGACCCAGTTCCTTGACCAGTGCCGGCAAGTCGCGCGGATTGGTGATGAGCACCATCAGCGTGCCGCGCTTCATGAACGAGAGCGTCGCGGTCAGGCAGAAGATGTGGTACATCGGCAGTGGTGCGATGGCGATCTCCTCCCCGTCCGTGAAGCCCGACGAGACCCAGACGCCGGTCTGCTCCACGTTGGCCAGGATGTTGCGGTGCGTCAGCATCGCCCCCTTGGCCACACCGGTGGTGCCGCCTGTGTACTGCAGAAAGGCGATGTCCTCCGTTTGCACGTCCACTGGCTTGAACGCAGACGCGGCGCCGCGCGCCAGCGCCTCCCCGAACGGGATGGCACCATCAATGCGCCAGGGGGGCACCATTTTCTTGACCCGCTTGATGATGAAATTGACCAGCCAGCGCTTGGGTGCAGACAGCATGTCGCCAATCCCGGAGGTGATGACATGCTCAACCGGCGTATTGCGCAGCACCTGTTGCAGTACCGCTGCGAAGTTTTCGACGATTACGATGGCTTTGACGCCGGCATCCTTGAGCTGGTGCTCCACTTCGCGTGGCGTATAGAGCGGATTGACGTTGACGACGACCATGCCGGCGCGCAGGATGCCCAGCAGCGCCACCGGGTATTGCAGCAGATTCGGGGCCATGATGGCGACGCGTGCGCCCTTGGTCAGGCCAGGCAGCCCCTGCAGAAACGCGGCGAACGCACGTGACAGGCGCTCAAGTTCGCCATAACTGATGGTTCGGCCCAGATTATGAAAAGCGGGTCGGTCCGCAAAGCGCGCTGCGGTCTTCTCGAACAGGTCCGGGATTGAGGAGAACAGGTCCGGGTCGATCTCGAAAGGCATTCCAGCGGGATAGTTCTTGAGCCAGATCTTGTTTGACATCATGGAGTCCTGCAGTTGAGTGCGGGCATCTTAAGACAGACGGCCACACCTGACCGTGCGGCAGGTCAACAGCGTGACGAATGATTCAAGACCGGCGATGGTGCCCTGGCCTGGGTCGGCTCAGGCCGCTTCTTTATAGAAAAAAGCGCGCTGCGTCTGGCGCGTCGGCACGCCCTGCACCACGTTTCCGATGGCGGCGATGTGCTCGGGCGTGGTGCCGCAGCAGCCGCCCACGATGTTGACCAGGCCATCGGTGGCAAACTCTCGCAGCAGCCGGCTGGTGTCGGCCGGCGTCTCGTCAAAACCGGTGTCGCTCATCGGATTGGGCAGGCCGGCGTTGGGGTAGCAACTGATGAAGGTGTCGCCCGCCACGCGTGCCAATTCCTGCAGATAGGGCCGCATCAGCGCGGCACCGAGCGCGCAGTTCAGGCCGACCGCCAGCGGCCGTGCATGGCGCACGCTGTACCAGAAGGCCGTGACGGTCTGGCCCGAGAGGATGCGCCCGGAGGCGTCGGTCACGGTGCCACTGATGATCAGGGGCAGACGCTCACCGGATGCTTCGAAATACTCGTCAATGGCAAACAGGGCAGCCTTGGCGTTGAGCGTATCAAAGATGGTTTCCACCAGCAGCGCGTCGGCGCCGCCCCGCACCAGCGCTTCGACCTGCGCGTAGTAGGCGGCGCGCAATTGTTCGAAATCCACATTGCGCGCGCCGGGGTCGTTGACGTCGGGGCTGATGCTGGCGGTTTTCGGTGTGGGCCCGAGGGCGCCGAGCACGAAGCGCGGCTTCTCGGGCGTTGCGTACTTGTCGCAGGCGGCGCGCGCCAATTTGGCTGAGGCCAGGTTCATCTCGACGGCGAGGTCGGCCATGTCGTAGTCGGCCTGGGCGATCGAAGTCGCACCGAAGGTGTTGGTTTCGATCAGGTCGGCGCCGGCCGCAAGGTAGCGCTCGTGAATGCTGGTGATGACGTCCGGCCTTGTGAGCGACAGCAATTCATTGTTGCCCTTGATGTCTTTGTGGAAGTCCTTGAAACGTTCACCCCGGTACTGCGCTTCGTCGAGCTTGAAGCGCTGGATCATGGTGCCCATGGCGCCGTCGAGCACCATGATGCGGTTCTGAAGAATCGCCGGCAGGGCCTGGCCACGGGTGTATTCAAGTACTTTCATAGGTTGCCATTGTAGAAAACCGGGTGCTGGGCGCGCGCGGGGTGGGACAATCCCATCTTTGGCGTGCCAATTGCACCGCCCCTTAACCGCCGCGAACAGATTATTTTGAGCATCCTGCACATTCTTCAGCAAGTCTTTGGCTATGGCGCGTTCCGCGGACCGCAGCAGGCCATCATCGAACATGTGGTCGGCGGCGGTGATGCCCTCGTGCTGATGCCCACGGGCGGTGGCAAGTCGCTTTGCTACCAGATCCCGGCGCTGGCGCGTCAGCAGGCCGGCCACGGCGTCACGGTGGTGATCTCGCCGCTGATTGCGCTGATGCACGACCAGGTCGGCGCCCTGCACGAGGCCGGCGTCAGCGCCGCCTTTTTGAATTCAACCCTGAGCGGCGAGGAGGCGCAGCAAATTGAGCGCCGCCTGCTGCGCGGCGACATGACGCTGCTCTACGCGGCGCCGGAGCGCGTGACGACGACGCGCTTTTTGGCACAAATGGATTCGCTGCAGGAGCGTGGGCTGCTGAGCCTGTTCGCGATCGACGAGGCGCATTGCGTCAGCCAGTGGGGCCACGACTTCCGGCCCGAATACCGGGCCCTGACCGTGCTGCACGAACGCTACGCCAGCGTGCCGCGCATTGCGCTCACCGCCACGGCCGACACGCTGACGCGCGCCGATATTCTGGAGCGGCTGCAACTGCAGGACGCGCGCCAGTTCGTCAGCAGCTTTGACCGGCCCAACATCCGCTACACCATCGTCGAGAAGCGCGAGGCCACGCAGCAATTGCTGCGCTTCATCTCGCGCGAGCACATGGGCAACGCCGGCATTGTTTACTGCCAGTCGCGCAAGCGCGTGGAAGAGATCGCCAACCTGCTGTGCGACGAGGGCATCGCCGCGCTGCCCTACCACGCCGGGCTTGACAGCAAAGTGCGGCAAGCGAACCAGGACCAGTTTCTGCGCAGCGAAGGCATTGTGATGGTGGCTACCATTGCCTTCGGCATGGGCATCGACAAGCCCGACGTGCGCTTTGTTGCGCACCTGGACATGCCGAAAAACATCGAGGGCTACTACCAGGAGACCGGACGCGGCGGGCGCGACGGCGAGCCGGCCGACGCCTGGATGTGCTACGGCCTGCAGGACGTGGTCAACCAGCGCCGCATGATCGATGAGAGCCCGGCCGAGGAGGAATTCAAGCAAGGCCTGCGCGGCAAGCTCGACGCCCTGCTGGGCCTGGCCGAGGCCACCGACTGCCGCCGCGTGCGCCTGCTCGCGTACTTTGGCGAAAGCAGCCAAGCCTGCGGAAATTGCGATAACTGTCTGGAGCCGCCTGACGTTTGGGACGGCACCGACGCCGCGCGCAAGCTGCTCAGCACCATTTACCGCGTGCAGCAGATGGGCGGCACGAGCTACGGCGCCGGCCACATCATGGACATCCTGCGCGGTAAGCCGACCGAGAAGGTCACACAGAGGGGCCACGAATGCTTGAGCACCTTCGGCATCGGCTCAGCCTTCACCGAGGTGCAGTTGCGCGGCGTGCTGCGCCAACTGATCGCCATCGGCGCCGTGGCGGTCGACGGCAGCGCCTTTAACACCCTGCAACTGACCGATGGCTCACGCGCTGTGCTCAAGGGCGATGTGTCGGTGCAACTGCGCCAGTCGGTCTCGACGCCGGCCCAGCGCAAGGCCAAGCGGGCGCCGGCCAAGGCGCCGGCCAAAGTGCCGGCCTCGCTCGATACGCAGGGCGAACGCCGCTACCTGGCGCTCAAAGCCTGGCGCGCTGAAGTGGCCAATGAGCACAACCTGCCAGCCTATGTCATCTTTCACGATGCCACGCTGGCAGCCATCGCCGAGCGCGCGCCGCAGTCGCTCGACGACCTGCAGGGCATCAGTGGCATCGGTGTGAAAAAGCTTGAAGCCTACGGCCACGAGGTGCTGCGCGTTATCGTGGCAAGCTGATCGTGAAGCGGGTCAGGCCCGCGTCGGACGTCACGGCAATGCTGCCGCCGTGTGCCAGCACGATGGAGCGCGTGATGGCCAGGCCCAGACCGGTGCCTTCGCTGGCGCGCTGGCGTGAGGGATCGACGCGAAAGAAACGATCAAAGACGCGTTCCAGAAACTCTTGTGCAATGGTGTCGCCCTGGTTCTCCATCGCGATGCCGACCTGATCCGCGCTGACGCTGATCTGCACCCGTACGGTACTGCCGGCGCTTGCATGGCGCACCGCGTTGGAGAGCAGATTGCCCAGCGCGCGGCGCAGCATGAGCCGGTCGGCGCTGATTTCACAGTCGCCTTCGAGCGTGAGCTCGATACGCTTGTCTTCCGCCACCGCGTCGTAGTAGTCGAACAGCGCGCGCACCTCGTTGGCGAGTTGCAGCGTCTCGCGGCTCGGAACCACCAGGCCGTTCTCGGCCTTGGCCAGCAGCAGCATGTCGGAAATCATGCTCGCCATGTGTTCAAACTCTTCGGCGTTCGATTCCAGAATGCTGCGGTAGCCGTCGGCGTCGCGCGCGCGTGACAGGGCGACCTGGGTCTGCGTCATCAGGTTGCTCACCGGCGTGCGCAACTCATGCGCAATGTCCGATGAAAAATCCGAAAGCCGGCGAAACGCCTCTTCGAGCCGCGCCAGCATGTCGTTGAGCGACTGCGCCAGTTCGGCCAGTTCCAGCGGCACGGACTCAACTGGCAGGCGCTGGCTCAGTTGCTGCGCGGTCACCACCTGCGCCTGCTCGCGCATGGCGCGCAGTGGCGCCAGGCCGCGTCGCGCCACGATCCAGCCCAGCACGCCGGTAAGGGCAGCCGCGCCGGCGACGAACAGCCACAGCGTTTGCAAAAAGGAGCGCATGTAAATCTGGTGGTGCGCGATATCGGTGGCCACCGCGACCGTGACACGGCTTTGCCCGCCAATACCGGTGGCCACTTCGGCCGCGATGCCGCGGTAGGTTTGCGCGCCCAGCGTCCAGAGCTGCGGGTGCAGTGCCTTGTGTTGCGCGCTGGCCTGAATCAGATCCGGCGCAAAGCCGGCGTTCGGCGTAGCGAACAGCACGGCCCGGTTCGCGCCAATCACCAGCACTTCGAGGCCGTGGTGCCCGACCAGCGAGTGGTCAAGTTGTAGCGTGAGTTGCTCCAGATCACCTGGCGTTTTCAGCGCGGCCAGGGCGTGGCTGGTGAGCTCCATCTTGCCCGATAGAACCTCCATGTCGAGGTCCTCGAAGTGCTGCTCAACTGAAGACGCGATGACAAGGCCAAGTGCCAGCAGCACCGCCGATGAGGCGATGACGAACAGCAGCGTCAAGCGCCGCGTGATGGAGGGCCGTCCTGTCAGGCGCAATCCGGGTTCTCCAGAACGTAGCCCATGCCGCGCACGGTGCGGATCAGCTTGGGCTCGAAACTGTCATCAAGCTTGACGCGCAGGCGCCGCATGGCGACTTCGATGACGTTGGTGTCACTGTCGAAGTTCATGTCCCAGACCTGGGAGGCGATCAGCGAGCGCGGCAGCACCTCGCCCTGGCGGCGCAGCAGCAACTCCAGCAGCGCGAACTCCTTGGCGGTCAGGTCGATGCGCTTGCCGGCGCGCGTGACGCGCCGGCGCAACAAATCGAGTTCCAGATCGGCGGCGCGCAGGAATTCGGCCGCACTGGCCTTGGCGCCGCGGCGCAGGAGTGTGCGCACGCGTGCCAGCAACTCGGAGAACGCAAAGGGCTTGACGAGATAATCGTCGGCGCCGAGTTCGAGTCCCTTGACTCGGTCATCAACGTGGTCGCGGGCGGTCAGGAACAGCACCGGCATGTCCTTGCCGGCCGTGCGGATGCCGCGTAGTACCGACCAGCCATCCAGCCCCGGCAGCATCACGTCCAGAATCGCCAGGTCGTAGACCTCGGTCAAGGCCTGGTGCAGCCCGGTGCTGCCGTCGCGCACCAGATCGACAACAAAGCCGGCCTCGACCAGACCCTGCAACAGGTAGTCGCCAGTCTTGGGTTCATCTTCGACGATCAGGATTTTCACAAGGCTGATTGTGCCCCGGAGCCAGCGGCTACTCCTCAAGATAACAAATTTGTAATGTGGCCGACAGGCTGCTGTTGGGGCGCCATCCGCACAATCCAGCCATCCCATTCACGAAAGGCTCCGCTCATGTCACGCCGCACCGTCTCTGCCCTCATCCTCGCCCTGGCCGCCACCGGATACGCCGCACACGCTGTGGCCCAGATGGACCACAGCGCCCACACCATGCCCGCCGCCAAGCCGGTTGCCGCCAATGTGGCGATGGAAGAAGGCGTGGTGAAGAAGATCGACAAGGCCGCTCGCAAGCTCGCCATCGCGCACGCAGCGCAGCCCAGCATGCCGGCCATGACCATGGTTTACAGCGTCAAGGACACGGCCCTGCTCGACAAGTTGCAGGTCGGGCAGAAGATCCGCTTCGTCACCGATCCGGCCGACAGCATGACCGTGCTGCGCGTCGAGGTGGCCAAGTGAAACAGAAAAATCTTTTTATCCTGGCCGCCGTTCTGCTGATCGCCGCGCTCGGGTTGAGCGCCTTTTTGTACCGCCAGCAAAGCAGCACGGGCAATGCTCCGAGTGCTGCGCAAAGCCAGGCCGCATTGATGCGCACCGATACGCCAAGCTTTGGTGAGCCCACAGCGCCGGTGCACATCGTCGAGTTTCTGGACCCGGCCTGCGGCACCTGCGGCGAGTTCTATCCGTTTGTGAAAAAGATGATGGCCGCCAACCCCGGCAAGATCCGGGTCTCGGTGCGCTACGCGCCTTTTCATCCGGGCTCCGATCAGGTGGTCAAGGTGCTTGAAGCCGCGCGCAAGCAGGGCCAGTTCAGTCAGGCGCTCGAAGCGCTGTTTGCGTCGCAATCGGTCTGGGTGCAAAACCACCGGGCCAACTTGGACCTGATCTGGGGGCCACTGGGCAATCTGGGTCTGGACCTGGAACGCCTCAAGGCCGACATGAACTCGCCCGAGATCGCCCAGCGCCTGCAACGCGACCTGGCGGACGCCAACAGCCTGGGTGTCGCCATGACGCCGGAGTTCTTCGTCAACGGCAAACCGATGCCGAGCTTTGGCTATGAGCAGCTCAAGACGCTGGTTGACGACGCGCTGACTCGCGTCAAATAGGGTTTGGCCATGCAATTTCTCCTGCGCGCTGCTCTGGCTGCTGCTGTATTGACCCTGGGCAACTGCGGCACTGCGCTGGCCGATACGCCGCCCGGCGCCACGGTGGACAGCCTCTTGTTGCTGGCCCGGGAGCGCAACCCCGAGTTCGGCGCGATGCGCCATGAAGCATCAGCCGCCGGCGAGCGCGTGTTGCCGGCAGGCGCCTTGATGGACCCGCGACTCAAGATGGAGTTTCAGGACATCACCAAGGCCGGCGAACAAGCGCCGGCCTTGCTGCCGTCTGATGTGGCCAGCACCGCCTACACCTTGACGCAGGAGCTGCCTTGGAGCGGCAAGCGCGACCTGAGGCGAGCGATCGCCACGCTGGATGCCGACGCCGCACAGGGGCGTGCCCGGCAGACCTGGGCTGAACTGGCGGCGCGCATCAAGGCGCTGTTCATCCAGCGTTATCTGGTGCAGGTCAACCAGCGTCTGGCGGGCGAGAACCTGGAGCTGATGCTGCAGCTGGAAAAAGTTCTGCAGGTGCGCTACGCCGGCGGGCTGGCAGCGCAGCAGGACATCACGCGCATCCACGTCGAGCACACCGGCATGCGCAGCGAACTGCTGGCGCTGGCGGGTGAGTGGCGGCAAAGCACCACGCGATTGAATACGCTGCTGGCACGCGCAGCCGATGCGCCGCTGGCCGCACCGGCTGCGCTGCGTGCCTTGCCCGAGCCTGCCAAACTCGATTTTGCTGCGCTCTCAGAGCGGCTGCGCCAGGCCAATCCACAGTTGTTCGTCGAGAGCGCACGCCTGCGCGCAGCGGAGCAATCGCGAGCTCTCGCCTACAAAAATCGCTACCCCGATTTCACGCTCGGACTGACGGCCATGCAGCGGCAAAGCTCGATCAAGGAATGGGGCTTCATGGTCGAACTCAATCTGCCGCTGCGCGACGGCGTGCTGCAGTCGCAGGAACGCGAATCCGAAGCGATGCTCGCGGCCGCCCGCTCGCGCCAGGAGGCGGCGGCCAATCAGGCGCGGTCCGACCTGTCGGAAAACCTCATCGCGCTGGAGTCGGCACGCCAGACCGAGCACCTGATGACTTACAGCCTGATGCCGCAGGCCGACCTGACCTGGCGCGCGGCGCTGGCCGGCTACGAAAACGGCAAGGCGGATTTCGCCACCCTGCTGGATGCGCAGCGGCAGATTCGCGGCGCACGGCAAAGCCAGATCAGGGCGCAGGTTGAAGCGCAACTGCGTCTGGTGGAAATCGAACGATTACTAGGGGAAGATTTATGAAGCAAGGCGCTGCACTGGCCATCGGCCTCATCGCCGTGGCGCTGGCTGCGGGTGGCGGCTATTGGGCGGGCCACCGCAGTCCGAGCCCTGCGACGCCCGACGCGACGCCGGCAAGCCCTGCGGCGAAGAAGCCGCTCTACTACCGCAACCCCATGGGCCTGCCCGACACCTCGCCGGTGCCGAAAAAAGACCCGATGGGCATGGACTACATCGCCGTCTTTGCCGGTGGTTCCGACGAAGAACCGGTAGCGCCGAACCAGCTAAAGTTCAGCACTGAGAAAATCCAGAAGATGGGCGTGCGCACCGAGCCAGCACAACTGCGCCTGCTTGACAAAACCGTGCGCGCTGCGGGCCGCATTGAGCCCGATGAGCGTCGCCTGGTCACCGTGGCATCCCGCTATGAAGGCTATGTTGAACGCCTGCATGTGAACGCTAGCGGCCAGGCCGTTGCCAAGGGGCAGCCGCTGTTTGAGGTCTACAGCCCGGAACTGGTCTCGGTGCAGCGCGAATACGCGATTGCGGCGCAGGGCGTGCTATCGCTGCAGGGGGCCGACAGCCCGGCGCAACTGGGCATGGCGCGGCTCGTTGAATCAAGTTTGCAACGGCTCAAGAACTGGGAGATTTCCGAAGAGCAAATCAAGGCACTGGTTGCATCCGGCGAAACCAAACGCAGCATGACGTTTCGCTCGCCCGCCAGCGGCATCGTGATGGAAAAAAAGGCGGTGCAGGGCATGCGCTTCATGCCGGGCGAGATGCTCTACCAGATCGCCGATCTGTCTGCGGTGTGGGTCGTGGCCGACGTGTTTGAGCAGGATCTTGCTCTGGTCAAGACCGGCGCCAAGGCCAGGGTCACGATCAACGCCTACCCGGACAAAGTGTTCACGGGCACGGTGAGCTATGTTTACCCGACGCTCAAGCCCGAGACGCGCACGGTGCCGGTGCGCGTGGAACTTGCCAATCCGGGTCTTCTGCTCAAACCCGGCATGTTTGCCCAGGTCGAGCTTGGCGTTTCCGCCAAGGCCAAGGTCGTGACCGTGCCACTGTCGGCCGTGATCGACAGCGGTACGCGCCAGATCGTTTTGCTGGCGCAGGGCGAGGGCCGCTTCACGCCACGCGAGGTCAAGCTCGGCGCGCGAAGTGACGACTTCGTCGAAGTGCTCGACGGCGTGAAGGACGGTGAACTGGTGGTGGTTGCCGCCAACTTCCTGATCGACGCCGAGAGCAATCTGAAGGCGGCCGTGGCCGGCTTCGGTGCTGCGCCGGCCGCGCCCGTCGCAGCGGCGAGTGCACCCGCGGCCAGGACCGCCGGGCATCAAGCGCAGGGCACGATCGACAGCATCGACGCCAAGGACAACAGCATCAACCTGCGCCACGGCCCGGTGGCAAGCCTGAAGTGGCCGGCTATGACTATGGAGTTCAAACTTGCCAATGCCACACTCCTGAAAGGCCTGAAGGCGGGCGACCAAGTCAGCGTTGAGTTTGTCGAGCGCCAGGCCGGTGAATGGGTCATCACCAGCGTGAAGAAATAACATGCTGGCCCACATCATCGACTGGTCAGGGCGCAATCGCTTTCTGATACTGCTGGCCACGCTGTTCATCACGCTGTGGGGCATTTTTGCCGTGCTGCGCACCCCCATCGACGCGCTGCCCGATCTGTCAGACGTGCAGGTGATCGTCTACACCGAGTACCCGGGCCAGGCGCCACAGGTTGTGGAAGACCAGGTTACCTATCCGCTGACCACCGCCATGCTCTCGGTGCCGAAATCAAAAGTGGTACGCGGCTTTTCTTTCTTCGGGGCGTCCTTCGTTTACGTCATCTTCGAAGACGGCACCGACATCTACTGGGCGCGCTCGCGCGTGCTGGAGTACCTCAACTTCGCATCCGGGCGCATGCCGCGCGGCATCACGCCGCAGATCGGGCCGGACGCCACCGGCGTCGGCTGGGTCTATCAGTACGCGCTGCTGGCCAAGGACAAGACGCTGGCCGAGTTGCGCTCGATCCAGGACTGGTATGTGCGCTACCAGTTGAGCAAGGCGCACGGCGTGGCCGAGGTGGCATCCGTCGGCGGCTTCGTCCAGACCTACCAGGTGACGGTGGACCCGGTCAAGTTGCGCGCCTACGGCATTCCGCTGATGCGCGTGGCGCAGGTGATACGCGACTCGAACCGCGATGTTGGCGGGCGCGCCGTCGAGATGGCCGAGACCGAGTACATGGTGCGCGGCAAGGGCTATCTGCGCGGCAAGTCTGACATCGAGATGCTGGTGGTGAAGGCCGACAAGGGCACGCCGGTGCTGGTGCGCGACATCGCCCGTGTCGAACTCACACCCGACGAGCGCCGGGGACTGACCGAACTCAATGGCGAAGGCGAAGTGGTCTCAGGCATTGCGATGGCGCGCTACGGCCAGAACGCGTTGGAAGTGATCGCGAACCTCAAGGAAAAGATCGCCGAGATCGGCCCCGGTCTGCCGGCTGGCGTGTCGGTGCAGACGGTGTACGACCGCTCCGAGCTGATTCACCGCGCCATCGACACCTTGAAGCGCACGCTGCTCGAAGAATCCTTGATCGTGGCAGCGGTATGCGTCGTCTTTCTGCTGCACATGCGCAGCGCGCTGGTGGCGATTCTGATGCTGCCGGTGGGCATTCTGATCTCGTTCATCGCCATGCGCCTCTTGGGCATGAGCTCGAACCTGATGAGCCTGGGCGGCATCGCGATCGCCATCGGCGCCATGATCGACGCCGCCATCGTCATGATCGAAAACGCGCACAAGCATTTGGAAAAATTGGGGTCGGATCCTAATTCGGGGCAGAACAGTCGAGCTGGCCAACCCGTTACCACCGAATTGGGCTCTGACCCCGATTTTTCGGAGCGCGCAAAAGCCATCCTGGAAGCCTGCAAAGAAGTCGGCCCCGCGCTGTTCTTCTCGCTGCTGATCATCACGGTTTCCTTCCTGCCAGTATTCAGCCTCGAAGGCCAGGAGGGGCGCTTGTTCTCGCCGCTGGCCTACACCAAGACCTTTGCCATGGCTGGCGCTGCGCTGCTGTCTGTGACGCTGGTGCCGGTACTGATGCTGCTGTTCATTCGCGGCAAGGTGCTGCCGGAAGCGAAGAACCCGGTCAACCGTTTCCTGATCTGGGTCTACCGCCCCATCATCGAGGGCGTGCTGCGCTGGAAGAAGCTCACCATCGTGCTGGCCGTTCTGGCGCTGGCCGTCTCCTGGTACCCGGCCTCGCGCCTGGGCTCGGAGTTCATGCCCACGCTCAACGAAGGCTCGCTGCTCTACATGCCGGCGTCGCTACCGGGGATGTCCATCACGAAAGCGGCTGAGTTGCTGCAGACGCAGGACAAGATCATCAAGAGCTTTCCCGAAGTGGCTTCGGTCTATGGCAAGGCCGGACGCGCCAACAGCGCGACCGACCCGGCGCCGACCGAGATGTTCGAGACCGTCATCAACCTCAAACCCGAGTCCGAGTGGCGCGCAGGACTGACCATCGACAAGCTGATTGCCGAGATGGACAAGGCGCTGCAATTCCCCGGTGTGGCGAATTCCTGGACCATGCCGATCAAGGCGCGCACCGACATGCTCTCCACCGGCATCCGCACACCGATTGGCATCAAGGTCTTTGGCAAGGATCTGGGTGAGATGGAGAAACTCGCGCGGCAAATAGAGACCGTCGTCAAAGCCGTTCCCGGCACGACCAGCGCTTTTGCCGAACGCCTGACCGGCGGCTATTACCTTGACATCGAACCCGACCGCACGCAACTGGCGCGCTACGGCCTCGGTGTGGGCGACCTGCTCGACGTCGTCGGCACGGCGCTCGGCGGCGAGATGGTGACGACCACGGTCGAGGGCCGTGAGCGCTTCGGCGTGACGGTGCGCTACCCGCGCGAGCTGCGCAGCGACCCGCAGCAGATTGCGCGCGAAGTGCTGATACCCACGATGGACGGCGCGATGATTCCACTCGGTCAGGTGGCCAAGGTGCTAATCACCAAAGGCGCACCGGGCATACGCACCGAGAACGCGCTGCTCTCGGCCTACATCTACGTCGACATCCGGGATCGCGACATCGGCGGCTATGTCGCCGACGCCAAGAAAGCCGTCGCTGCGCAGGTGAAATTTCCGAGTGGCTATTACGTCACGTGGAGCGGCCAGTTCGAGTACATGGAGCAAGC